>DATJIW010000087.1:0-72348 GCA_035492775.1 Vicinamibacterales bacterium | reverse complement strand
GATGCACGTCCGCCGCGCGGCGTGCAGGTATCCAGCTGGCGCCCAGCGCCACGATCAACAGCAGACCTGCCGCGCTCGACAGCGTGATCAGGTCGGATGACCCGATGCCGAAGAGAACGGACTTCACGAATCGCGCCGACAGGATCGACGCGCCCACACCGATGGTGATCGCTATCACCGACAGCGCCGAGGCCTCGCGAAGCACCATCGCCAGAATCTGACGGGGGATCGCGCCGAGGGCCATGCGGATGCCGATCTCCCTGGTACGCTGCGCGACCGACAGCGCCATCACCCCGTAAATCCCGACCGACGCGAGCACCAGCGCGAGGACGCCGAAGATCGAGCTGAGCGAGACGAGCAACCGCTCATCGGCGAGGTCCTCATCGATCTGCGCCTGCTGCGTGCGGACGGCCACCAGCGGCAGCGCGGGATCGGCGGCGTGCAGGACTGTTCGCAGCGCCGGCACGATCGTCTCAGGCGCCCCCTGCGTGCGGATCATGTACGTCAGCCGCCGCACCTGTGTCTGCTGCGCGTAGGGAATGAACAGCTGGGGCGACGGGGGTTCGTGCAGATTTTCGTACAGCGTGTCGCCGCACACGCCGACGATCTCGAGTGGACCGGTGGAAAGGATGTCACCGTAGCCGGAGTACACGCCGACCGACACCAGCCTGCCGATGGGATTCTCGTGCGGAAAGCGCGTCGCGGCCAGTCGCTGATTGATGACGGCGACTTTGCGCGACGCGCCGGTGTCGTGTTCGTTGAAGGGCCGTCCCGCCAGCATCGGGATGCCGAGCGTGTCGAAAAAGTCGACCCCGACGGCATTGTAGGGCGTGGTCTGGTTTCTGCCTGGGTCAGGCGCTTCGCCCTGCGGCAGGAACGTCGTCTCGAGCTGTTCGCCCGAGAGATACGGAGCCTCGGCGCCTGCGACGGAGGCGACGCCGGGAATCGCGGCGATCGCCTGTTCCATCCGCTGATGGAACGCGACGTTCGCACCGGCGGGGTAGCGATTCTGCGGCAGGACGATCTGCGCGAGCAGCAGATGATCCGTGCGGAACCCCGGGTTGACGGATGTCAGGCCGGCGAGCGATCGAATGAAGAGCCCGGCGGCGATCACCAGAAGCGTCGCCAGCGCGATCTGGAATCCGACGACCGATCGCCCAACGGCGTGGCGTCGCTTGACGCTGTCGGCGATCTCCGTGCGCAGGGCCGCGAACGCCGGTGCGAACCCGAAGAGCAGGCCGGTGACGATCGTGATCGCCGCAGTAAACCCGAACACCTGCCAGTCGAAGTGCGGCGTGTATTGCGCGATGGCGCCTCGTCCTGCATACGCGAGCGCGAGCCCCGAGAGGCCGCCGATCGCCGCGAGGAGGAGGCTTTCGACGAGCATCTGACGGAGGATGCGTCCACGCCCCGCCCCGAGCGCCAGCCGCACGCTCATTTCCTGCTGCCGCCGCGCGCCGCGCGCCAGCATCAGCGTGGCGATGTTCGCGCACGCGAGCAGCAGGACCAGTCCAAGGAACAGCATCAACACGGCGATGGGCGTGGCGAACGCCCGTTCCTGCGCGAACAGGCCGCGGCTGCCGTCGCGGAGTACCAGTGTCGGCGCGGGATCGCCGTTGCGAGTCGGCACGAGCGCGCGGACAATCGTGACGAACTCCGCGTCGAGCGTCGTCTGCGCCGTGCGATCGCTCACACCCGGTTTGGCGCGGCCGAGGACGATGAGGCCGCCGGACGCCGGATTCGCGAGCCAGTCCTGGCCGTTGGAGGCGGGCGTCACGAGGGTCGCCTTCGAAAGCGTGACGATGACCGCCGGCGTCTCCGAGGGCAGTGTGCTGCTGGCTCCGGTGAAGCCCTTCGGATTGACGCCGATGATCGTCACGGGGACATCGTTGATCTTGATCGACCGTCCGATTGCGGCTGGCGACCGCGCGAATTCGCGATTCCAGAAGGCGTCGCTGATCATCGCGACCGCGGGGCTGCCAGGCATGTCGTCGGACGGACGAATCTCGCGCCCGATCTGCGCCCTGATGCCGAGCACCTCGTAGTAGTTGCCAGAGACTTCGTGTAGCGTCACGCGCTCCGCGTTGTCGCCGACCGTCACGTTCGCCGCCGTCGCGTTGTACGCGAGCAGATCGCCGAGCACCGTATTCTTCGCGCGCAGCTGTTCGTAGACGGGGTACGAGAGGCCGCTCGCCGCGAGCAGCCTCAACGATGACGCGTCAGGGACGTCGAGCCGATCGAAGAGAAGTTGTCTGCCGACTGAAAAGATCGTCGTGTTCGCGCCGATCGCCAGTGCCAGCGACGAGACAGCGATGATCGTGAAGCCGCGGCTCCTGCGGAGCACGCGCGCCGCGAATACCAGGTCGGACCAGATTCCCGACATGGGACGAGACTTTACCAGAGGCGCGAACGTGAGATTACTCCTGTCTGGTCGCGTACTGGCTATCGGAACACCATCTTGAGTGAGATCTCAGCCGGTTATGCCGGATGGATGAGCAGTTGCGGAAATCGTCCCACCCAGCCCGCCATCCGCCTCCGCCCGCTGAGATTTCCGGCGGGCTTCGGCGAGATGCTTTCGCTGAGTGGTCTCGCCGAAGCGCAACGCGCCAAGGCCCACTCTCAACCGGGTTGCGAGTCACTGCGGCCTCTGCGCCGGCGCTCATCGCGAGGAATACAAGTCGAGTGCACTCGCAGAACGCCGGGCGTACGCGCGCTTTCGAATGGGTCAGACACGCTGCCGGCAGCGTCGCGCGATAAACGCCGCGCCGGTGCCCAGCAGCAGCCATGAGGCCGGCTCCGGCGTCTGCGCCACCGCCTGGACGGTTCCGGACAGCGCGCTCGCGTCATTCTCGCCGATGACGTCAAAGCTGAACCGTCCCGGGCCGTACCCGACGATTTCACGCACGCTCTGAGGCAGCGCATCGCCGAACGTGGCCGGGCGGTCCCAGATGAAGTTGAAAAACACGCGGCCCGATCCCGCAGGCTCACCGCCCACGTTCCCGCTGAAGAAACTGATTGAGTCCGGAAACGGCCCCGTCCCAGTCGCCATCTCCCCGTGTGTCAGCTGGATCTCACCGATCGAACCGCTGACGCTCTCGAACGTGCCATTGAACGGGTCGCTCGACAGGTCGGCCTGGCCCGGGTCGAAAGTGATCGCCGCGTTAAGCGTGTCGCCGGCGTGCAGCGGCCCGAACAACGGTGTAACCTCCGATTCGGCCACGCCACCCTCGATAGTGAGAACAAGGTGGGCGGTTATCGGCTCCGCCATGGCGGACATCGACACCGCCAGTGCCGCGGCCGTACCTAAGATGAGAACGGGCATTCGCACAGGCACCCCCTTCCGGCTCGCGATGGTGCCGGAACGGGGAGCGCGTGCAAGTTGCCGGACCTCAGCGGGGCGGTGGGATTGCGATCGCAGTGGGTGAGATCGGTTCGAGTCCCACTACCTCCGCCAGCGCATCCGCACTTGACCGTCAAGACCTCTCGTGACCATAATTGGTCATGACCAATGAGGTCCGCATTGCGGATTTGAAGGCGCGCCTCAGCCACCACCTTCGATCCGTACGAAACGGCGGAACGGTGACCGTCCTCGACCGCGATACGCCGGTTGCTCGGATCGTCCCCGTTGGCGCGCCGTCCCTCGAGATTCGCAAGGCCCAACGTCGGCTGCGCGACCTGAAGCTCCCGCCCAGACCTTCCAAACGCACTGACAGCACCGCCGCTCTGCTTGAAGATCGTCGCCGCCGGTGATCGCGTATCTCGATACGTCGGCGCTCCTGCGTATCGTTCTGCGTGAGCCGGGGGCTCTTGAGGACCTGCGCACCTACGACGGACTGGTCTCGAGCGAACTGATTGCCGTCGAAAGCGCGCGGACGCTCGATCGGCTTCGCACTCAAGGCGCGCTGACGATGGACGAGGCGGCGGATCGGACTGCCGTGGTAAACGAGTGGCTCGAAGCGGTCGACCTGGTGCTGCTGCGTCCACCGGTATTGAGCCGTGCGAGCGAACCGATGCCTTTACCCGTGGGCACGCTGGATGGTATTCACCTCGCCACCGCCCTTATCTGGCGGGACCGCATCGGACCGTTACCCCAGATGGTGACTCATGACGCGGCGCTCGGCGCCGCAGCGCGTGCATTCGGCTTCGACGTTCGCGGTACCTGACACACCGCGCGAAGCAAAGCGAAAAGCACCCGCCGCGATCGCCCGTCTGCGACACCGCCCTTGTCATTCAACCTTTGATCGGTTTCCCTGTCCCGAGGTGGCGCGGAAGGTGCGCTTTCCCCGTGAACACGTGCGGCTTCGATGGCAGCGCTTCGCAGATGCCGGCGTCGGGCGGTTCGGGCGGGACGGAACCCAGGAACTGAGCGGCGCGCCTCGGCTGAACCGCCTGCTCGAGATCGAACGCGAAGGCGATCAGCTTCGCCTCCTGATGCAGGCCCGCGTACATCCACAGTCCGGCGGGTTTTCCCTCAGGCGTCAGCCCGATCGGGATCGAAATGTTCGGATAGCCGGCGACCGCCGCCGGTGTGGACGCGAAGCTGTACGTCGGCGCGACGATGGCGTCGACGCTCTGCAGGACGGTGTCGATGCCGCTCCGCGCCAGGCCCGCCGAGTTCGCCCGTGCGGCCAAATACACCGGGTCGGTCAAATCGCCGCTCGTGCTGTCCGCAAGCTCGAACAGTTCCTGGCCGAAGTATTTCATCTCGGCCGGGCAGTGTGCGATGTTGAAGTCGATCAAATCACGAAGCGTGCGCAGCTGCGTATGCCGGAGCGTTGCCAGGTACTCGGCAATCTGCACCTTGAACTCCGAGAGCAGGACCGTGAATTCGTCGTCGAAGTAGGCGTTCGAATCGCCGGTGTCGACCTCGATGACGGTTGCTCCGAGGCTGGAGAGTGCCGCGATTCCCTGTTGCGCGACGGCCACGAGATCGGGCTCGCCGCCGTAATCCTCCGTGAAGTATCGCGAATCGACGCCGATCACCCTGCCGGCGAGCGCGCCGCGCTGAAGAAATGGCGTATACGTCGACGGCACGCCGGGAATCCCCGGCGTCTGCATCACGCCGAGCAGGATGGCCGCATCGGTCACGGTCCGCGCAATCGGTCCGGCCGTGTCCTGGCTGTGACCGATCGGAACGATGCCGTCCTGCGAGAGCAGCGGGAGGCTTGGCTTGATCCCGACGACGAGATTGTTACCGGAGGGGCAGACCACCGATCCGTCGGTCTCGGTCCCGACCGCGGCTGCGCACAGGTTCGCTGCCGCGGCAACCGCCGAACCTGAACTCGATCCGCACGGGTCGAAGCTGAGGAGGTAGGGATCGCGAGTGAAGCCACCGCGCGCGCTCCAGCCATTGAACGGCGCGAACCCGCGGAAATTCGCCCATTCCGACAGGTTGGCTTTTCCCAGTATCACGGCACCGGCGGCCCGCAGGCGGGCGACAATCGGCGCGTCAGCCGGCACGGTGCTGTTGACGAGCGCCAGGGAGCCGGCCGTCGTCTGCATCGTGTCGCTCGTGGCGATGTTGTCCTTCACGAGAATCGGAATCCCATGCAGCGGACCGCGAATGAAACCTGCACGGCGCTCCGCGTCCAGCTGCGCCGCGATGCCGACGGCCTGCGAGTTCGTTTCGATGACGGCCGCGAGCAGCGGGTTCAACGTTCGTATGCGGTCGAGATACCCGAGCGTGAGCGCCCGGCTCGTCAGCGCGCCGCTCGCCATCATCGCCTGCAGCTCCGGGACGCCGGACTCGATCCACGGCTGATCGGCGGCCGCCGAAATCGTGGCGGTGAACAGCGAGCCGATGCGGCCGCTCAGCAGGACGGCGCCGCTGGCGGCGCCGGCTCCAAGGAACACGCGGCGCGTGATTCCGTTTCTCCGAGAGGTGTCATCGCCAATCGACATGATGCTCCTCCTTCGACAGTGATCCGGAGCCGGACGGGGCCTCAGAGCATACGGCGGAGAAGGCGTGCGTGCAACTTCGTGCGTCCGGGGATCGCAAACTGAGCGTCGCATGCTTCACCGAGCGGGCCTTCAGTGACGGGGCACATGCGATACTGCCCCTATGAAGATTCTGCCGCTGGTGTTCGTCACCGCCGCTGCCGCCTGGCAGCCCCAGCTCCCACCCGACCGGCAGCTCGCGCACGACGTGCTGCAGGAGCTGGTCGGCATCGATACGACCACGGACGTGGTCGGCACCGAGCGGGCGGCGGCCGCGATCGAACAGCGGCTGCGGGCCGCGGGGTTCAGCGCCGAAGACGCGAAGGTGATGGGACCCGACCCGAAACACTCGAACGTCTATATCCGCCTGCCGGGCCGTTCGGCGGAGAAACCGATCGTGCTCATCGCCCACCTCGACGTCGTCACGGCGAGGCCCGAGGATTGGACGGTTCCGCCGTTCACGCTGACCGAACGCGACGGGTACTTCTACGGGCGCGGCGTCGGCGACGACAAACAGGGGGACGCCAACATCGTCACCAACATGATTCGATGGAAGCGCGAAGGCCTGACGCCCGCGCGCGACGTGATCGCGGTGCTGACATCGGATGAGGAGACCGGCGGCGAGACGATTCGCTGGATGCTGGACCACGTGCCCGCGATGCGTTCGGCGGACTTTGCCTTGAACGCCGATGCAGGCGCCGGTGACGTGATCGACGGCAAACGCGCCGTGCTCAACCTCCAGGCGAGCGAGAAGATCTACGCAGACTACCGGTTTACGACCAAGGACCGCGGCGGCCACAGCTCGCGTCCCCGCAACGCGGACAATCCGATCTACCGGTTGTCGGCGGCGCTGGACGGTCTGGCCCGCTTTCAGTTCCCCGTCGAGCTCAGCGATCTGACGCGCAAGTACTTCGAGCGCGACGCGGCGCTCCGCGCGCCGGAGACGGCTGGGGACATGAAAGCGCTGGCGGCAGGTACAGCGTCAACGGACGCGATCGCGCGCCTGTCGGCGGATCCGCAGTTGAACGCGTTCATGCGTACGACGTGCGTGGCGACCATGATCGAGGGCGGCCACGCGCCGAATGCTCTCCCGCAGACGGCGAGCGTCAATGTCAACTGCCGGATATTGCCGAATGACGACCCGGTCGCGATTCGGCAGAAGCTCGAAGAGATCTTCAGCGGCGCGCATGCCGAGATGCAGGTGGCCCTGGCTCCCAAGCGGAGCCCCGCGTCGCCCCTGCGCGCGGACGTGATGGCCGTGGTGGAGCAGCTCGCGCAGAAGCACTTTCCGGGCGTGGTCGTGCTACCGCAGATGGAGGCGGGCGCGACCGACGGGCTCTACGTCAGAAATGCCGGCGTTCCGGTATACGGACTGGCCGCCATCTTCAACGATCCGGCCGACGTTCGCGCGCACGGGCGGGACGAACGTATACCAGTCGCCGCGTACTATGACGCGGTGGACTTCTGGCACGAGCTCGTTCCCGCGCTCGCCGGCAAGTAGAGCCAGAAGCGTGAACGCGCGCTATCTCTTCTTTCGCGATCGCGAAGACTTGCGCTTCGGGACCTTGGCGCCCTTCTTCCTGGCTTCGTTGAGGCCTATCGCGATCGCCTGCTTCCGGCTCTTCACTTTGCGGCCCGAGCCGCTCTTGAGAGTCCCTTTCTTCTTCCGGTGCATCGCCGACTTGACGCGCTTGCCTGCTGCTTTGCCGTACTTAGCCATGAGTGCGATTGCATGCAAGTGTTGTACTGAAGCACGACGCGAGCAAGCTAGAGCATTCGTTGTTCGTGCCCGATACCTGCATTGCACCGGTTCGCGTAGCGCGCGGTCCAGATTGCCGTGAACGCCGCAGCGGTCGGCTATTCCGACCGCAACGCCCGCAGTGCGTCGATACGGCTGGCGCTGATCGCGGGGATGAGAATGGCAAGGGCCGTGACGCAGGCCACAATGACCGTAGCCGCGCCCAGCACGGCGGGATCTGCTGCCCGCATGGCGAACACGCTGTCTGCGACGAGGCGGCCGCCGACGTAAGCCGACGCCACGCCGACCAGAAGTCCAATGGCGCCGAGCCGCTCCCCGGCCCGGATCATCATCCAGAACACATCGCGCTCGCTCGCGCCGAGCGCCTTGCGGGTTGCAATTTCGCGACGCCGCTCGCTCGCGACATATGCGAGCAGCCCATAAATCCCCACGGCCGCCAGCACGAGGGCGGTCAGGCCAAACAACAGCATCAACGTCATGCCGAGCCGCTGCCGCGTTTCGGCATTAGCGACGATCTCGTCCGCCGGCGTGAAGGTCACGATCATCGCGGGATCGAACCGCTTCAGTTCGGCGCGGATCGCGGAGATACGCGATTCCGCGCGCCCGTCACGCGGGGCGACGATGATCGTCTCCTGCAGGTCCGGCCCCCACTGCTCGTCGGGGACGTAATAGGTCGGCTCCGCCGGGAGCGCGGGGGATTTGTAGCGGACATCTGCCACAACGCCGACGATGCGGCTCATGGTCTTGGGGTCCGCGCGCGGATAGCCATACGCGAAGGACTGCGTCAGCGGATCGACGTCCGGCAGGAAACGGCGCACGAACTCCTGGTTGACGACGACGACGCGTGGTGAGTCCTGCCGATCGTCGGAGCTGAGCAGGCGTCCCGCGAGAAGCTTGACCCCCATTGCGCGGAAGAACTCCGGCGATACGGTCCGCACGCGTCCGCCGGTCATCTGGCGGTTCGGATCGAACGGATGCCCCAGCACCTCGACGTTCAGCGAACCGTCGCGGTCGGTGCTGAAGGGAAACGTCGCCGCCTCCGCGACGATTGCGTCCCCCGCGGCAGCCTTCACACGTTCGAGGCGCTCCCGGGACCAGGCAATCATCTCCGCCCGCGATGCGAAACGGCGCGGCGCCCGTACCTCCACGACCAGCCGTCCGTCCGGCACGAACCCGAGATCGGTCGTCTGCAGGCGCACAAAGCTCTTCAACAGCCATCCCGCTCCCGCGACCAGTGCGATCGTCAGTGCGATCTGAGCGACGGCCATGCCGGACATGAGCCGCGCTGTGGTCCGTCCGCCGCTCGACGTGCGTCCGCCAGCGTTCAGCAGCGGCCGAATATCCGCGCCCGCGAGCCGCCATGCGGGGATGAGGCCGATAACGAGCGCCGTCGCGATCAGTACCGCAGCCGTGAACAGCACGACGCGCGTGTCGAGCGGCACACTCTGGAGACGCGGCATCTGGGACGCTCCAATCGCCAGCAGCAGCCGCACCGCCGAGTACGCCAGCCCGAGTCCGAGGACGCCACCCGCTGCGGCCAGCACAACGGATTCGGTCAGCAGTTGCCGCATGACGCGTCCGCGGCTCGCGCCGAGTGCCGATCGCACCGCGATTTCGCGCATGCGCGACCCACTGCGCGCCAGCAACAGGTTGCTCACGTTGACGCACGCGAGCACGAGCAGGAGCGCCGTGGCGCCGAGCACGAGGAGGAGGGTGGAGCGAAGATCGCCGACGATCGAGATGAGCAGCGGCCGGAAGACGTATCCGCGGCCGACGTCGCTGGCCTCGACGCGTGCCAGATTCGCCATCGCCGCCGCCGCCGCACCCTCCAGCTGCTGAATCGTCACGCCTGGCTGCAGGCGCAGCAGCGTATTGAAGTCGTGCGTGTTCGCGCTCGGCCGCATGCGACTGTTGAACCAGAAGTCCGTGCCCTGGGGGATATCCACTGCCGGATTCGCGACGCCGACGATGGTGGTGCTCGCGGGTGCTTCGGCGAGGCGTATCTGCCGCCCGATGATCGAGGGATCGGCGGCGAACTCCTCGCGCCAGATCCGGTACGAGAGCACGATGGAGATCGGTGCCTGCGGGCCTTTGACGGAGATGTGCTCGTCATGCGTGAACGCCCGCCCGAGCGTCATCGGCAGACCAAGGAGATTGAAGAAGCCGTCGCCGACGCCGTCGATCTTCGCGTTGATCGGCGTTCCGTCCGACCGGATCAGGGTCGCGTCGAACGGCTGGGGAACGTATGCCGCCGCAGCGGCCACCAGATCCTGACGATTCGTCAGTGCCTCGATTTCGAGCGTTGACAGGCGCCCGGTGGTCAGGCGGCCGTCGGTCATCCGAGTGTGCACGTCCAGCAGCTCGTTCGGGCGCGAGTAGGGAAGTGGACGGAGCAGCACCGCGTCGACCGTCGAGAAGATCGCGGTAATGGCGCCGATGCCGATCGCGAGCGTGGCGATGGCGGCGCCCGATACGAAGCGCGCCTTCACCACCTGACGGACGGCGTAGCGGAGGTCCTGCGAAATCCCCTGGACTCCATGTGGGATCCACACGTCGCGAACCTGATCGTGGGTGAGACTGGTATTGCCCAGCGCGAGGCGGGCCCGCCGGCGGGCTTCAGCCGGATCAATCCCTGTCTCGTGGAACTCGCGCGTTTTCATGTCGCGATGAAAACGAAGTTCCTCGTCGAGGTCGGTTTCCGCGCGGCGCCAGCGCAGTAAATACCAGAGTTGGCGAAGCAGCGATCGCATGAGACCTCTCAGGGTATTGCGAGCACTTTGTGGATGGCGACGACGATGCGATCGAATTCCGTGCGCTCGGTCTCCAGTTGTTTGCGACCGGACGCACTGAGGGTGTAATAGCGCGCGCGCCGGTTGTTCTCCGAGGTGCCCCAGTGAGCTTTGACCCAGCCTCTCAGGAGCAGGCGCTGAAGCGCCGGATAGAGCGAGCTTTCGCCGACCTGGAGAACGTCGTCCGACGTCGTCCTGAGGTGGTGAGCGATCGCGTACCCGTGCCGCGGCCCGGACACGAGCGTCTTGAGGATGAGCAGGTCCAGGGTGCCGCGGAGCAGTTCAGGCGAATCGCGCTCTCCCATCGAAATTCGTTGGGAGTATGTTCGTGCGGCGGACGAATGTCAAATCCCTGTGCTATCGGAGTTCTTCGAGCTGGCGCCGGTACTTCGAATAGAGCCGCTGCGAGACGGCCACCGCATCACCGCGCGGCCGCGTCGCGAACGCCTCATGACGACGTGACCACTCCTGCTCCCACGTGCACATCGCTGCGGCGAATGGCGCCCGGTCGAATGACGTGCCGGCGTCGACGGCGCGGTTCAAACCTGCAAAGAACGCGTGCCAGCGCGGCAGATAGTAGCTCGCGAACATCCCCTGCCACTGTTTGTGCGCGTAGAGATTGAGATCGTCTTCCTGTCCTTCGGTGCACGTGGTGCCCCACAGGGTGATGATGTTTCGAGCGTTCCATTCGTAAAGATCCCGCTCAGCGGGTGTCGTCGCCCACCGTTTCGCCTCGTCGAGCCAGCGACCGAGCAGGAACTCCTCACGAGTGCCCACGAGCTCGTCGAGATCGCGCAGCAGCCCGATGACCCGCCGCTCCGCGGTGGCGAGCGCGGGCTTGTTTCCCTGCCGGTAGGCGGCTTCGACGTCACGCACGAACGGGAGCCCGAGCAGACCAATCGCTTGTCTCGTGACGTTCACCACGTCGTAGCGATAGGCGTCGTTGCCACCGAGATCGCGCGACGCAGCCAGCAGCGAGTCGAGCGCCCCCGACAACTTGCTGGCGTCGTACTTCGGCACCGGCTCACTTCGGTACGCGACTTTCGGATCGTAAAACTGCGGTCGCTCCGCCAGGAATGTTCCCGTCTGCAGGGGGGATCGATACGCCGTGTCGAGCAGGATCCGCCACGCGTCCCACGCCTTGGCATTCTCGCCGCCGTAACGGCGGACGATGTAGTCGTGGCTCCAGGCGTCGATGGACGGCACGTCGTCCCGCCAGGACATGTCCATGACGAAGTCGGGAACGATTGGATTGGTGCCCAGTCCTTCCATCATCATGCCGAGACCCGACAGGCGTCCCTTGTCCGGGCTGCGCAGCGCAGCCGCGAGATTCGACGCAATTGACGGGAGATCGCCGTTCAGAGTGGTCTGCCCGCCGAAGTTGTAGAGGACGTTCCATACCCACGGTTTTCCGAAGAACGCTTCGCGCGCCTGCCACACCGGATGGCGGTCACCCCAGAGATCGAGGACGATCATCCGATCGTCCGGCACCGCGTCAATCAACGCTCGCGCCTGCGGCTGTTTCCAGAACGAGGCCTGGTAGTACAGGAACCAGCCCTGAAGGATCCACACCGCGTCCGGATCCGCCGCGCGCATCGACTCGAAGACGGCCTTGCTCATCGACGCGAGGAACGACGGATCGTCGGTCGGCGGGTTGATTTCGTTGAAGCTGTCGGCAGCGTAGTAGTGACTCGTACCAAACAGCTCGGTCTGCCGTTCTATGAAGCGCTTCCCGAAGCGCTGGAACAACGGATCGAGCGGGTCGAGAAACCACGTTCCGCCGAATCCCGCCGACCAGTTGCCCGTCTTGTGGAGCGTGGCGTGCGGAAACACGGCGACGGTGGATTGCGGCACGTGTCCGGTGAATCCCTGCAGGACGGGTGTCATGCCGAGCGCGCGCTCCCGCGCGAGAATGCGGCGCTGCAGGTCCGCGTGGCTCGCGATCCAGCTCTCGGGCAGCGGACCGCCAAGGCCGTCGATGTTGCCCATCCAGGACCACGGCAGGTAGGCGGGTCCGACGAGGAACTCGCGGATCTGGGCCGCGCTGAAACCAAGGTCGCGCAGCACGAGCTGCCAGACAGCTTCCTGCCCGGTCGCGGCGAGCGGCATGTTGACGCCCTTGAGCGCGAGCCAGTCGATCATCGGCTCCCACTCCGTCCAGTCCCACCACGCCATGCTGTAGGAGAACGTGCAGTAGTTGAAGAAGTAGCGATGTTGAAACGGCGTCCGGATGTGCACCCGCTGCGGGACGGAGGGCAACGGTAATGGCAGCGTCAGGGGACGCAGCGGCAGGGACACGTTGACGTGCGCGACGTTCTCGAGATACCAGTTCAGCGCCGATGCCGCGGCGACGCCGTTCGATCCGCGCAGTACGACGCGCCCGTCACGGCTCTCGACCTCGAACGCGTCGTGACCGTCGTCCTGCGGAATGGTTTCGACGACGAACTGCGAGGCCTGACGCGGGACGACGCGGCGAACGAGCGCCGAGGCCGGCGTTGCGTCTTCCGCCCCCGAGGTGGATGCGAACGACAGGGCGAGGGCGAGAACCGCGGCTGACTGTCCGAGCGGCTTGTTCATGATCCTGCGGATTCTTGCACAGGAAACGCGGTGTCTTCGAATGCGCGGCGGGCAAATAACGCGTCCGCGCTCGATCGTCGACAACAGGGGACAGTCCCGTGTGTTTCCCGAGCTCCACGAGCCCCAGTTCCGCTACTTTCGCGCGATGAGCAGTGTTTGCGGCGTGGGCAGGCCGTGGGCTTCAACATCCCGGAAACCCACGTTCTCCAACTGCTCCCGCAACTCCGCGAACGTAAAGGCATCGCCGCCGGCCGTCTCGGCCAGCATGGTCAAGCTGAATGCCGCGGGCATGGGCGGCGACACGCGATCGGGATTCGGTACGAATTCGAGCACGGCGACGCGGCCGCCGGGCTTCAAGGCCGCGTAGACTTTCTTCAGCATCGAAGTATTCGTGGCGGCGTCGAAGTGGTGCAGGAAGTTCGTAACCAGGACGATGTCGTAGCCGGAGCCATATTCGACATTGAAGGCATCCCCGGCAATCGTGCGATAGCGGTCGAGCACACCGGCATCCTTGGCGTGCGCCTCCGCCAGACCGAGGACCGCTTTCCAGTCGACCGCCACAATTTCCGCGTTCGGATTCCGGCGGGCCAGCGCGATACCGAACGCGCCATGACCCGCGGCAATATCGAGCACCTTGATTGGCTCGACCGCGGTAAACTGCTCCGCGATGGCCTGCGCTGCCGGGATCATCATCGGCATCATCGAACGCGCGAACTCGACCCACACCGGATTCTCGTTCGACACGATGTCGGTATCGTTGGGACCGACGCCTCCGCGACGGACAGCCTCGATCAGATTCTCGAAGTTGTTCTTGAGCTCGGGACGCAATAGGAAGTTCGCGATGCTGCCGAGATATGCCGGTGACCGTTTGCTCAGGAATGCCGACGCCTCGGCCACCAATTGGTAGCCATCATCGGTCTTGGCGAGCAGCCGGTTGACCGTCAGGTAGTCGCACAGGATCCGCGCACCCCGCTCGGACACGCTGATCCGACTCGCGATGGCGGGCGCGGTGTGCGCGCCTTCGTCGATCGCCGTGAAGAGATTGAGATCGATGGCGGCCTTCAGCGCCGCGGATTTCTGATAGGCGAATAGAGTGTCGAAAATGATCTCTGGCGAGGGCATGCGCCCCGTTGTAGACATAATTTCTCCTCGAGACCGGTTCTTGCCGCAACTCGCCCCAGGCCAGATATTTCATCTCGGTGTCTTCGCGTCAATGCGCCGCAGTCGTGACCGACGGCCAGAATCGCGGCTGAACATCGGAGCGGCTGGTTCATGTTCGCGCCGATTCTGCCACATCGTGCGCCGCGCCGGCTCGCGGCGCGGCGCCAGTCTCGATATCGGCCGCCGACTCGTGGGGGAGATCCGCGCTGGTTATAGCGAACGCCGGCAAGGGAGCTTCGGCCCGGCCGAGGTTATTGCGACGAGTGCGGCGCAACGGCCTTTGCCTGCGTCACGAGCGCCTCAAAGCGTGGGTCGCCGTGCAGGCTCACCAGGTCTGTGTCCTTGTCCATCGCGGACGCAACAGACGGCGGGAGTCCGTGGTGGACGGCGTCGGTCAACCAGCGCAACGCCTCGTCCCGTTTGCCTGAAAGCGCTGCCAGACAGCCCACGTTGTATCGCATCGCGGCCGTTGCGGGATCGTTCTCGCCCCAAACGCGTCGCCTCAGCTCGAGCAGTTCCTGGCCGAGTGCGTATGCGTCCGCTCGACGAGAGGGCTGCCTTATCAACGTGTTGAACAGACTCTCCTTTGCGGTCAGCGTGTCCGGGTGTTCGGCACCGACGATGCGCTGGAAACCGGCGATCGCGTCCCGCAATACACGTTCGGAGTCGGCGTACCGTCCCTCATACCGGAACATGACGCCCTGCATACGCAAAACGTTCAGCGTCGTTCGTCCGTCGGGACCATCCGTCTTGCGGTACTCACTCAGCGCCTCATCGGCAACCTGTTCGGCCTCGGACAAGCGGTTCTGCTGCGACAGCGGAAGGATCATACGATACTTTGTATACGCGGCGTCCGGTTCCCGTCCGGTACGCGTCTGGATGGCCAGCACTTCGCGAAGAATCCGCGTCGCCTCTGCCGCCCGTCCCTGCGACGTGAAGAAAATGGCGAGCTCGCTCATGGACTCCAACGTATCGGGATGTTCCGCGCCGAGAACCCGCGTTCGCCCGGCGATGGCTTCGCGAATGAACCTCTCGGATTCATCGAACCGCCTTTCGTCGCGCAGGGTGACCGCAAGGTTCTCAAGCGCCTGTAAGGTGTCGGGGCTGTCGGCGCCGAAGACGCGGCGTTCCCTTTCGAGAACATCCCGCTGCAACGATTCGGCTTCCGTGAATTTCGCTTCTACCTCGAGCAGCGTCGCCAGGTTTGCCTTGGCGACGAGCGCGGATCGGTCGTTCGGCGTATTCAGCTTCTGGAAAATCGCCACCGCCTGGCGGCCATACTGCTCCGCCTCTGCGTACCGCGTCCTGGCCTGGAGTAGCAGGGACAGCACGGAGAGCGCATTCGCCTCTTCACGGGTGTCGGGTCCGTTGACCTTTCGAAACTTTGCCACCGTCTCCCGGAGCAAGCGTTCGGCTTCGTCATACCTTCCAAGATCTTTCAGCAGATAGCCCTCGTCGTACTCTGCTTTCAATGTGTCCGGGTGCTCGGGACCCAGAACCCTGCGCCGGATTTCGAGGGACTTCGCCGCCAGCGGCTCCGCGCGTTTCTGCAGCCCGAGATTCAGATACACGTCGGACATCGTCGACAGCAGCGCCGCTTGAACCTCCGGGTCCGTCCCGAGCCCCGTCTGAACGTCTCCTGATGCCTTGTCGAGAATCTCGCGAACGGTGATCGTATTGCCGCGTGACTCGCTCGGGTCGGAGACCTTGAACATCGCCGTCATGAATGAGGTGATGCGGTTGGCCCGATCGCGCTCGCGCGTGATGCGTCGCAGCTGTATCACCTGTGCGGCCGCGAACGCGGCAAGGAGGAGGACGAGGCCGGAGGCGATTGAGGCCGCGACTCGGTGACGCCGAACGTATTTGCCGATGCGATACCCGGTACTGGCCGGATGCGCGGCGATCGGCTCGTGATTCAAGTAGCGGAGTACATCCGCGGCGAGATCCGAGGGGCTGTCGTAGCGCCGACCGCGATCGCGCTCCATGCTTTTGAGCGTGATCCAATCGAGATCGCCGTTCAGAGCCGCCTGCAACTGGGCGGGCTGGGCGAGTCCGCAGCACTCCGCGTGTTGCGAGGACTGGCGCTCGGTCCGCACCTTCGTGCTGGGTCGCTGGGGTTCGGCCTCACTGAGATACCGCAGCGCATCGAGCACCGGCCTGTCTGACAGCGCGCTGACATCAATCGGCAGCGAACCCGTGAGCAACTCGTACAGGATCACACCCAGCGAATACACATCGGTCCGCGTATCGACATCCTGCGTGTCGACCGCCTGTTCGGGACTCATGTAGCCCGGCGTTCCGAGAAACACGCCCGCGCGCGTGACCATGGCGTCGCCGGCCAGCGAGCTCGATGTCGCTTTGGCAAGGCCGAAGTCGATGATCCGCGGCACAGGCTTCCCATCCACCTCGGTCACGAGTATGTTCGCCGGCTTGAGATCCCGATGGATGATCGTCTTGCGATGCGCGTGCTGCACGCCCTCGCAGACTTGAACGAACAGGAGCAGCCGCTCGCGGATGGTGAGCTTCTTCTGGTTGCAGTAGTCGGTGATCGGGATGCCGCGGACGTACTCCATCACGAAGTACGGCTGGCCCTCCGGCGTCGTCCCGGCGTCGAACACCTTGGCGATGGCGGGATGGTCCATCATCGCCAGCGACTGCCGCTCCGATTCGAACCGGCGCAGCACCTCGTCGTCGTAGATCCCGACTTTGATCAGTTTGAAGGCGACGATGCGGCGCACCGGAGCCGTCTGTTCGGCGAGCCACACCTGACCCATCCCGCCTTCGCCGAGCTTTTCGATCAGCCGGTAGTGCCCGATGACCACTTCCCGCGGCGCCTCTTCTGCGTTTGCTGTTATCGAGGGGGTATCGCGGTTGCGGTCGAATGCGCGAGTGACGTCTTCTTCGTGCATATTCCTCCACGCGTGCGGGTACCGGCGCAATGTATCGTACCGAGGCGATGGCGGTGCAGCCGTAGTCCTTGGCAGGCTGTCAGGAAACTGGTCTCGCGACAGACTATCTTGCCGGGCGCTGGTGCGAGCGGAGCACAGACGCGGTTGCCGCGTCACTGCTCCCGGCGCTGCGCGCCTCGAGGGTCGCGCCCATGGACGCCGGGTCGCGGAGCTCCGCCCGTTTCGATATCGGCTGCAAACTCGTGCGGGAGATCGGTGTCTCGAATCATTCTGGCGGCCGCTGCGATGTCATACGCGACGCGACGGAACTCCACCGCACCGTCCTGAAGAACGACGTAGCAGGCCCGAGGGTCGAGGTCCTTGGGTTTTCCCACGGACCCGTCGTTGACGAACAGCACGCCATCGACCTGCTTGGCAAACGGCTTATGGGTGTGGCCGAACACAATGATGTCTGCGTGGGAAGCCGCCGCCAGCCGCTGGAAGCTCGAGATCGGCCGATCTTCGAAGAGGTACTCGTTCATTCGACGCGGGCTGCCATGAACGAGCAGCACTCGACGTCCCTCGTCCTCGAGACGGATTTCCTTCTTCAACGACCTCAGAAATGCCTTGTTCTCTGTTGTCGTGTGATTCCGCGTCCACATCAACGAGCGGTCGCCCAGCGCCTGATCTACTGGATTGGTGTAGGCGCAACCGCACTCATCCCGATCGAATCCGACGCCATCGTCGTAATTGCCCATCACCGTCGGAATCGCGAGCGTTCGGATGCGTTCAGTGCATTCGTCAGGCGACGCACCGTAGCCGACGAGGTCCCCGAGGCAATACACGGCGTCTACCTGCTGCGCCCGGATGTCTGCCAGGACGGCTTCGAGTGAGGGCAGATTCCCGTGAACGTCGCTGAAGATGGCGATCCTCACTGGCGTGCTCCATGCGGCCGCGTTGGCGCGCAGCACGACACGGCTGCGGCGTTCAGCGTCTCTGCGCCGGGATGCAGCACTAGGTGGCCTTTTCCAGACGAGTCGCGTCGCGTCTCACGGTATTAACGTGTGTCAGCGCGTGCGACACCGATATATATCACGCCCTCCTCGCCGTCCTCAGGCGGCTGGTGCTGCCCGGACGCTGTCAGCGTCCTGTCTCCACCGTCCGTTTGATCGCGCCGAGCGCGCGCTCCAGCGAGTGCCTCGTCTTGTCGACGACCACCTTGCGCAGCATCGAACCCTTGACACCGGTCAGTCCTTCCTGCTGCGACCCCTTGAGGGTCAACAGGTAGAAGCCGTCGCCGCTCCCGTCGGCGGCGTCGTTGACGCACACTGACACGTCGAGCGCGGTGTGGAAGTAATGCGTTGCGTACAATTGTTTGATCGCGACCACGCCAAAGGCGCGTCCGTCCGCGATGCCCCGATAGAGCACTGCGTGGTTCACGCGGATCGTCGGTTTGAGGCCGAACTCGACTTTTTCCCAATAGAAGAAACTCTCGGATTTCGCGAGTTGGGCATTCGGATACTCGAGCAGGTACCGGCGCAATTCCGGAAATACGTCGGGCAGCGCCGACGCGCGCCCCATCATCGTCTGGAATTGGTCGGCGACGCGCGCGGGATGCTGTTTGTCGCGGTACGCGCCGAGCGCCTGGTCGCCGCCTTGTTGATAGGAGCGGAGCATCTGCAACACCATGGAGCGCCCAAGTGCGTTGGCCTGCTCCGCGGCATCGGGACGTGAGAAATCGACGCCATCGCGGAACGCGTCGATCGACGCGGTCGGCAGCTGCACATCGCAGTCCGTTTCCCGGCAGTTCTTCAACGCCTTCACATCGTCCGCATCGAACGCGAGGCCTTTCAGATCGGCCGGCGTGGAGTCTTCCCGGATCTCGCCAGCGCCCAGGTAGCCTGACGCGCCGCTCAGACGCCGAACGTCACGAGCGGCGGTCAAGTATGGCTCCGGTGATCCGTCGATGTGTACGGCGCCCAGCACGTAGACTTCCGAGGGGCCGCCCCACGCGAGCACCTTTGCGACCGGACGACCGGCGTCAACCGACGCGATCTCGTCTGGTGTCAGCCCGAGCGCCGAGAGGATCGGCAGCGACGGCAAGCGCGCGCCAACGTCTGTGCTGAGCGTGAATGCAAGGACTAACGCGAACCGGCGCATGGCTGTCGCACCTCGAGTTCAGATCGGATTGGGCTGATTGGCGGGCCGGCGCACTCACGCCGACTTCATCTTCGATTCGATCGCGTCCACCGACTTCTTGAACTCCGCGATCCTGGCGTCGACGTCCGCCTTTGCTTTCTCGAACGCGGCCTCGCCGGCCTTCTTGAGTTCCGCGACTTTCTGATCGAGCGTCCGCTTCGCGACGACGAGATTCGCGATCGCCTTCAGTTCGGCGTCCGCCTTCGTCGACTCGGCCCTGGCCTTCAGGGTCGCGAGCAGCGCCTCGAGCGTGTGGATTTGAGACTCCGCCTTGTCGTACACGGCTTTGCGTGCCGCGTTCACCGTTACCGTTGCCTGTGTGGTCATGACATTGCTCCTTCTGTGAGTGACGGGCCGCTGTTCTGCCGGCCCCTGTTCATGGAAGAGCAAGTAGGGTGCCTGGTGCGCCGACGGGCGTATGTTGCTGATGGGAATCACCTTGCGGTGCGCGTCCTCCCGCCGTCCGTCAGAGCGCCGTGACGACATGAAGGCACAAGGTCTTGCGTGCGACAGCACATTGCGCCACGATGCCCGGGTCCGGTCATGTCCTCCTCACCTGAACCCGGCGACGGCGGCCTCCTGGCGGAGCGCGACTACTGGCGAACGCTGATCGACGTCACCAACACGGTCGTGAGCAAACGCGACGTCGCGGCCCTGCGCGCCGCCATTACGGAGAACGTACGGCGGCTCGTCCAGCACGACCACACGAACATCTATCTGCTCGATGAACACGGGCGGCTCGACTCGTTCGTCATCGATCCGGCGGCGCCGCAATGGCCCGAGGAGGTCTCTGCGTCGATCGACCTGGCCGCCGAACCGTTCAAATCGAGGCTCGCTCCGCTCGACCGGACCGTCGAGGTGGATGTCGAGACAGCCGATCCGCGCGGGTGGGAAGCCTTGCACGCCCACGTCAAGCGTTCGGGCGTGAAGCGATTCTGCAACGCCCCGCTTGCCGCGCCTCACCGCGTGCTGGGCGTGCTCTCGCTCGGCCGCCTGACAGCGGTACCATTCACCACGGCGGAGTTGGACCGTGTCACCCAGGTGGCGCGGCAAATCGCGATCGCGCTCGAGAACGCGATGGCGTTCGAAGAGATCGCGGCGTTGAAAGAACGCCTCGCGCGCGAAAACGTGTATCTGCAGGAAGAAATCCGCGGAACGCACCGGTTCGAGGAAATCGTCGGCGCGAGCAAAGCCCTGCGGCGGGTGCTCGACGACATCAGCACGGTCGCGGCAACCGACACGACCGTTCTGTTGCTCGGCGAGACGGGGACGGGAAAAGAACTGCTCGCGCGCGCGTTACACGCGGCGAGCGACCGGCGCGATCGCGCGCTGGTCACCGTCAATTGCACGACATCACCGGCGGGGCTGCTCGAGAGTGAATGGTTCGGCCACGAAAAGGGCGCGTTCACCGGCGCGCTGTCCCAGAAGATAGGCCGATTCGAGCTCGCGCATGAAGGGACGTTGTTTCTGGACGAAATCGGCGACGTCCCGCTCGAGCTGCAGTCGAAGCTGCTGCGCGTCCTGCAGGAGCACGAAATCGAGCGCCTCGGGAGCACACGCACGATTCGCGTCGATTTCCGCTTGATCGCGGCCACCAACCGCCATCTCGAGGAGATGGTCGGCAAACGCGAATTCCGATCGGATCTGTATTACCGGTTGAACGTCTTCCCGGTCCGCATCCCGCCGCTGCGCGATCGCCGGGAGGACATCCCTGAGCTCGTGCTGTATTTTGCGCAGCGGTTCGCAAAACGGCTCAAGCGATCGATCGAGTCCGTCTCGCGCGAAAGTATGGATCTGCTGTGCCGGTGGCCCTGGCCGGGGAACATTCGCGAGCTGCAGAACGTCATCGAGCGCGCCGTGATCCTCTCGCGGGGTTCGGTGCTCACGGTATCGCGTGCCGAATTCGAAGCGGCTGCGCCCGGGCCGTCCGGGGCGGTGACACTGGAAGACGCCGAACGCGACCACATCCTGCGGGCGCTTGCGGAAACGAACTGGGTGATCGGCGGGCCGCGCGGCGCCGCCGAGCGCCTCGGTCTCAAACGAACGTCGCTCGTGTCGACGATGCGCCGGCTGCATATCGTCAGGCCGGCGCCCGGGCGCCAGCCTTAGCTCGCCTGCGCGGCTGGTTACGCCAGCACGCGCCGAACCGCGGCGAACAGCATCAAACGGGTCAGCCCGCTCGAGAACAGCGCCACCCCGACCAGCACGCCGATCGCCCACGCTGCACTTGCGGGCCACGACGCCACAATCATCGCGGCGATCGCGACCATCATCACGCCGTCGAACAGCAGCCAGCCGCTGCCCGGCAGCGGCCTGACCTTGACCGCCATCACGGCTTCGAGGATTCCCTTGGCGATGAGATACCCCGCAACAGCGATGGTCAGCGACGCGAGACCGGCCGCCGGTCGCGCGATGACATACAGGCCGATCGCGCCGTACAGCACCGAAATCACGATTTCACCGATGACACTCCATGGCCGGTCTCCGCTCCACGCGAACCCGAGGTGCAGCATTCCGGCAAAGATCATCAGCCAGCCGAACATCAGCGTCACCGTCACTCCTGCGACCGGTGGAACGACGATGGCCAGCACGCCGCTGAGCATCATCAACACACTGAGCACGATCGACCATGTCGTCGTCTCACGAATCTCCCCCGCAATCGTCGTCGCCATCACAGACCTCCTGCAATCTTCTCGATCACGTACTGGTTCAACAGACCAGCCGCATGAAATTCGACGCCGCACTGCGCCATCAGCCTGAGCAATCGCTCGCCGCGCGCGTCGATGAACACTACGTTTGCGAGATCAACCGTGATCGCGGGCGACGCCTTCTCCCGGATGCTGCGCCAGTGCTCGTCGAGGACCGAGATCCCCTCGTCAGCGACTGCCCCATGCAGTTCCAGGTAGCAGGTGTTTCCGCGTTGCTCCGTGATGATCCGCAGCATCCTCCGACTCCGGAGTGGAGCGAGGGCAAAACGGGTACCGGCGGGCTGGGAGACGCTCGGCCGCGAAACCCGCTGCGAAGTCGCGGGATCACGATCCAGGCGCGCCGCACGACGTGCCCGGTCGAAGTCGGGTGCCTTTATTTCGTCATCCGCGTCGGCCACCGATTCGGAGAGAGAGAGGGGTTCGGCCGCCGGGCGAGAGTGCGCGGGACGCTCCGCGCCGCCGCCGGGATCGCAGCCACGTTCACTGATGCGTTAAACGATCGAGACTGCCGTTGGCCCGGAGTTCCAGCAGTTGTGCGCCCTGGGAGGCGGCGATCGTGATCGCGCGTCGAAAATCCTCTGCCGCCGCGCGTGGCGCGTCCGCGCCGCCAGCGGCGAGGCGCAGTTCACCTCTCAGCCGGTACAACTCGCTCTCGTAGAATCGCTCCTCGTTACGCGTTGCGAATCGGAGCCCTTCTGCGGTCGAGTGCAATCCCTCTTCGTGGCGGCCACAGAAGAGGCAGGCTTCGGCGAATACGGCGTGGAAATGGGTCATGAACTGGTGTGAGCCCGCGCCAGCGGTCGGCAATGAATCGCGCACCAACGCAAGCCCCTCATCACGCCGGCCGATTTGGACGAGCGACCAGCCTTCGAGAATCGACGACCACGCGAGAAAAAGCCTGAAACCGTGCTCTCGCGCCATGGAGGCAGACGTGGAGGCCCCGGCGAGCGTCGCCTCCGGGTCGCGCCTCGCGTGATGCACGGTTGATGCAAAGAAGAGAGCCTGCGCCAGCGTGAACGGATGCGCCAACTCGCGCGCGAGCGCGATCGCCTCGTCGCCGACCCGCACAGCCTCGTCGACCGAGCCGAGCAGCACGAGCGCCCGCGCCCGGAAGTTCATCGCGCAGACTCCGGCGTCGTGATTGCCGTAGGCCGACGCCAGCGCCGCGTGCGCCTCGATCGAATAGAGTGCGCAGCCCTCCGTTGCATGCCGCACCGCATCGTCGAGCTGGCCGAACGAGAAGGCGGTCGGCCAGCTCGCGTGGTGGGCCTGCAGCAGGTGTACGGGATCTCGCGATCGTGCCGCGTGCTCGCGAAGCGTCGCGGCCAGATCGCGCGTGCCCGGTGCGTCGCCCTGGCCCCATCGGAACAACCACAGTCCCCACAGCGAGGGGAACAGGCGCGGCGAGCTCAGCTCTCGACACAGATCGAGCGCGCGAGAGTAATGGATTTCGACCTCATTGAACCCCCAGCCGCGCACCGCCATCAGCAGGCTGCCGAGGTCCATCCGTAATTCGATCTCGCGCGTCGCGCGCTCGGCCGAGACGGGCAGCTCCATCAGGAGTGTGAGGGCTCGCCGGAGCTGGTCCTCTGCGATCAGGTAGGCGCTACGGCGCCGGCTCGTGTCGGCGGCGCGCTGCAGGTGTGTCACGGCGCGAGAGGTGTCGCGCGCCATCTCGAAGTGGACGGCGAGCTCCGCGGCGATCTCTCCCGCACGGCCGCCGTACCCGCGCTCCAGGCGGTCGCCGATTCGACGATGGAGCACGACGCGGCGCGCCGGTGGAATGCGCGATTCGAGTACCTCACGATACAACGCGTGCAGGAATTCGAATGACGCTGATATGGTGCCGTCCGGCCACTCGGCTGCCGGGCGCTCGCGAACGAACCATCGTTGACGGGCGAGCTCTCCGAGCATCGCCTCGACGTCGGTCGTCGCCACGTCGCAACCAGCGGCGATCGCCGCCGCCGCGGCCGTACGGCCGAGGAGACTCATCGTTTCCAGCATGGCCCGTTCCGCGGGAGTCAGCCGCTCCACTTGACGCGTAATCGTGCGGCGGACGTCCTCGGGTACGCCAAACGACGCCGCATCTATCAGCGGATCCGCGTTCCAGCGGCCATCCGTTTCTCTCAGGACGCCGCGCACGACGAGATCGCGAAGCACGTTCACCACGAAGAGCGGGTTGCCTTCGGTGTGCCGGTGAACGAGGACACCCAGGTTATCGAGCGCACCCGCGTCGGCGGGAAAGCGGGTCGTCAGGTACGCGCAGACGTCCGCCTGTGTCAGGCGGGCGAGGGCGATCTCGTCGCACCGCGCTTTGACCCGCAAGTCGTCGACGATCGCCGGAAGGGGATGGCGGCCTGCACGGACGTCTGCCGTCCGGTACGTGGCGATGAGCAGGAAACGCGCGCTCTCAACACGCGCGCCGAAAGCCGCGATCCAATCGAGCGTCGCCAGATCGCTCCAGTGCACGTCTTCCAGACACAGCACGATCGGAACGTCGGCCGCCATGCACTCGAGGGCGTTCATCAGCTCCCGCTGCATCCGTTCTGACGTCACGCCCGAAGTCCGGCGCGTGAGGAGGCGGACCTCCGACGGCGTCTGCAGCGCAGGCAGCTGCGCCAGCCATGACGGCGCGTACTGGCGGAGGATCGCCACGAACGAGTCCGCCGTCTGGCAAAGGCGTGAGAGGGCGTCGAGCAGCGGCTGATAGGGCTCGGACGCGCCGTAGTGTTCGACGCACTGCCCGTGCGTGAGACGCCAGCGCCCCACGTGTTCGACCTCGCGCAAGAACGCGTCGACGACCGCCGTCTTGCCGATGCCGGGCTCACCTGCGACGAACACGATCTGGCGCTCGCCGCCCGACGCCCGGTGGAGCGCCGCTGACATTGCGGCGAGCACGTCTTCGCGCCCTACCAGGGAACCTGTCTGTCGGCGGTCCGTGCGCGACGCTCGCGGCGGCGTCTGGCCTGGCGGCACGATCTCGGCGATGAACCGGTAGCCCCGGCGGTTCAGCGTTTCGATGAACCGCGGACGCTTCGCATCATCCTTGAGTGCGCGGCGAAGCTCCTTGATGCAGGAGGTCAGCGCCGAGTCGCTCACCGCGACGTCGCGCCAGACGGCCCGAACGAGATCGTCCTTCGCGACTACTTTTCCGGGATGGCTGGCGAGGAAGTGGAGAACCGACAGTGACTTGGGCGTGACGTGGAGCTCGCGTGCCCCGCGCGAGAGGCCTTCGATCGGGTGCACACGAAACGGCCCAAATCGAACTTCCATGGCCCAATCGAACTTCCAAAGAAACCCCAGAATTATCCCACGACACCGCCGCCCGAGTACCCGAATACTGCCCGACCTGGAGGGTACATGAAGATTGAATCTCGCCGCTTCGAGCGTCTCCGAAGCAGTGCAGCGCGGGTTCTGGTGGCGACCGCGTGTTTCGCCATCGCCGCTCCGCTGAACGGTTTCGCCACCAACATCGTTGTCGAATGGAATGCGACGGCGGTTTCGACGGCGCTCGCGGCCGGCCAGGGACCGTTGCCGCAAACGCGATCCATGGCGATTGTCGCGATCGCGGTCAACGACGCCGTCAACGCCATCTCAGGCCGCTACGCGACGTACGACGACGTGGGGTTGCCGCCGTGGAGCGCGTCACCCGAGGCCGCCGCGGCAGGAGCGGCCCATCGCGCACTGACGACGCTGTATCCGTCACAGTCGGCGGCGCTGGATGCGGCGTTTACGGCGTCGCTGGCGGCGCATGCGATTTCTGCCTCCGACCCCGGCATCGCATTCGGAGAAATGGTGGCTGATCGGATTGTCGCGCTGCGATCGACTGACGGCTCCGCGCTAGCACAGTTTCCGTACACCGCGCCCGGCGCGGGCAGTCCCGGCATCTGGGTGCCCACCCCTCCTGCGAACCTCCCCGCCCTGCTGCCGGGATGGGGAGAGGTGCAGCCATGGGTCCTGCGCGCGGGATCGCAGTTTCGTCCGGAGGAAGGTCCGAGCATCACCAGCGAGGAATTCGCCAGAGACTTCAACGAGATCAAGGAAATAGGCTCCCTCGCGAGTGCGACGCGGACCGACGAGCAAACCAACATCGCGCGGTTCTGGCTGACGTCGGCGGCGGTCGTCTGGGATGGTGCGCTGCGAGCCGTCGCGGTGGCACGCGGTCTCGATGTTTCAGCGGCGGCGCATGCGTTCGCACTGGTGAACGTCGCCGGCGCCGATGCGGCCATCGCGTGCTGGGACGCCAAGTATGCGTTCAACTTCTGGCGCCCGATCACCGCCATCCACGACGCGGACGCCGACGGCAACCCGATGACGTCCCCCGATCCGGATTGGGTCCCCTTGATGCCGACGCCGAATTTCCCGGAGTTCACGTCGGGGCACACCACGATCAGCGGCGCCATGGCGACCATGCTGCGCCTGTTGTTCGGGGATGACCCAGGCGCGCCGTTCACCGTCACGAGTCCAACCAATCCCGGCTTCACGCGCACGTGGTCGACGTTCAGTGCCGGAGTCGATGAAGTGATCAACGCCCGCGTGTGGACGGGGTTTCATTTCCGCAGCTCCGACGTGGCGGGGGCCAGATTGGGCAGGCAAGTGGCCGACTACGTTTTCGAGCACGCGCTCCGCGCGGCGAAGCCACACCAGGCGTCGTGAGGCAGGAAGGAGAGCCCGGTCGCGGTGGCGCGTGCGCGCGTCGTGGCCGGGCCGAGGAACTCCGTCACGAGCGATTGGTGTTCGAGTGGGGTGGCCCTGACCGGGGAACATTCCCGAACTGCAGAACGCCATCGAGCGCGCCGTGATCCTCTCGGGGCAGGGCATCTCCGCGTTGCTCAAATATGATTCGCAACCTCCTCCGACTCCGGACTCGAAGAGAGGGCAAAACGGATTCCCGCGCTTTTGGAGACGCTCGGCCGTAAAATCCGCTGCGAAGTCGCGCGATCGCGATTCAGCAGGCGACAGCCGATTCGGAGCCATCAGCACGCCGGCGTCAGGGCATGATCGTGAATGGCCGCATCATGTCGTTGTCTTCGTGCTCCAGGATGTGGCAGTGGTACACATACGTCTGGGGCGTGATCACGCCCTCTGGCAGGTCGTACCTCGCGCGCACGGTGGTGAAGTACCCGGGATTGACCTTGACCGTGTCCTTGAATCCGCGCTCGGTCGGCTCTGCCGCCACCATCGGCCCTGTGGCAAACGGGGTCGGATCGATTCCACCAGGAACACCGGTCGCGCGGCCGTAGATGGCCTGATACGCGTCGACATCAAACGGCGTTCGCCCGATCACCTGAACAGTGATCAAGTGTGTGTGCATGGGGTGGGTGTCTGCGGTCAGGTTGACGTAAACCCAATCTTCGACCGTTCCGATCTGTGGCGTCTCGGTTGGCGGCTTCTCGAAGTCATCGCCGTTGAGGAGCAGCACCCAACTGGCCGTCCCCGCCGCGATTTCGTTGAGAGTGATGTAACGAGTCGCCGCTAGCGGGCCGGGAATCCTCGCAGCGCGGCCGGGCAGGCTCGCGGGGATGCTGGTCGGACCAGGCTGACTGACCGTAGGTGCAACTCGAACCTGCATCACCTGCGTCAGCGGTGGCGCCGGAGTCGCGACGGGCCGGGGCGGTCTGAGATTCTTCATCGGCAGCACCGCGCCGGCAAGCCGGCTGAAGTCGATGAGCACATCGGCGCGTTCGGCGGGGGCAAGCACCAGCTGGGTCAGCGGGACGGGCCGGTCCCAGAGGCCGCCCTCCGCCCCAATCTGCCACATCGGCGCGCCGCCGAGATCGAGATTGAGTATGCGGGCGTTACAGCCGTTCAGCACGCGGAACCGATACAACCGCGGCTCGACATCGAGAAACGGCCAGACCTTTCCGTTGACGAGCATCACGTCCCCGAAGTACTCGCCGATCCACACGACCCCCGGGATGTCGCTGGTCGGATACAAGAACGTCCCATCCGGATTGAACTGGCGGTCTTGAATCACCAGCGGGATCTCATACGCGCCGCCGGGAATGCCGATCGGGTTGGGCTCCGCGCCGGTGTCGAACTCGTCGCGAAGGATGTAGGCGGCGGCGAGGCCCGCGACCACATTGAGCCGCGTCGTCCCCAGTCCATGGTCGTGAAACCAGAGGAGCGACGCCGGCATCTGCGGCAACTGATTGGAGTAGGTGACGGTCTGGGTCTCGCCGGGGCCGAACCCCGTTGGCCGAATCCATGGATTACCGTCGCTCGCGGCGTCGACGAAACCGCCGTGGAGATGGGTCATGAGGCGAACCTGTTTGCCGAGCGGCGTCTCGCGTGTGTCGACCGGGAGCCACGCCGGGTATGTCGCCGGCAGGGCGTGCGTGAAATCAATTTCCAGCGGCGTCCCGCTCTGTGCGACAACCGCCATCCCGAAGGATCCCGCCTGACCGACGAGTCCGGAGCCGTCATCGTACGCCCAGAGTGGCGTCGGCGGCAGCTCGGGATGCAATTGCCTCGCAATCTGCGTCTGGGTGAACGAATAGTGGTCGGCCCGGTCGGGCGTCGCAACCACCATGCCGGCTCCCGGTAGGGGCAGCGGTTCGACGTACTTCGTCAGCTTTCCCCCAGGCGACGCAATCGCTGACCGCATTCCTCCGGGCAGCACCAGGAGCGCGCCAGCTCCGACGCCGTACTGCAGCAACTCTCGTCTCGTGATCATGACCGCCTCGTTCGGGAAAGGTGACTCTCACAGCCGTTTCGAACGGTCGCGCAGCTGTCGCGTCTGCACGAATGCGACCGGCTGAACCCCACACCTGAGCGTGGCAGCGATGGGAGCAACAGCGACGCCGGCTCGCACGAGGCGTGCCGCGTCGGCTGGCGTCATATCGACTGGTTGGTCGAGCAAATCCGTCGATGACGTTCGGAATCGACGAAACCCCGGCAACAGTGCCGCGATGGCGTCAACAGCCCAAGTAGCGATCGTTGCTGTGTGTGCACTAGTGGACACTTACTCCAGACGTGGATCTGTCACCATCGTGGGCTCCTGGGTCGCGGTTCCAGTTGCGAGACACCACGGGATCGATGCAGAAGGTGGATGTATTGGTGCCGCTCGTCGGCCAAGTCAGATGTTTGTGATGGGAGAAATAAGCATGAATGCAAAGAAGATGGCCCTTACCGCGGTCTTTGGTCTGACTGCGGTGGCCGCCGCCTTCGCGGCGGACCCGAATGTGGGCTCGTGGAAACTCGATGAGGCGAAATCAAACTTCGCCGCGGGCACGGCCAAGAACCTGACCGTCGTGTACACGGTGGTCGCCGACGGCTACAAATGCGTGGTGGACGGCGTGGACGGCACCGGCAAGCCCGCACACAACGAGTGGACCGGCAAATTCGATGGTAAGGATTACCCGATCACCGGCGATCCATCGGCTGACACCCGATCGCTCAAGCTCGTCAGCCCCGGTCACTATGCGCTGACCAACAAGAAGGACGGCAAGGCGGTTCTGACTGGTACTTTGAAATTCTCCGCCGACAGCAACATGCGCACGCTGACTACTCACATGACCGACGCGGCCGGAAAGCAACTCACGAGCGTCGCGGTATACGAGAGACAATAGCAGGCCGTACTGCGCGGCTCGATCACGCCGAGAGGACGCGGCCTCGCACCCAACCCTGCGGTCCCGGTCCTCGACGGCCCCATGATCGTCACGATGCGACCAGGCTTCTGCTGGCGGCGAGGCGCTCGCGAACGAGGAGCGCCGCGGCCGCCTGGCATGAGCGCCTCTAGCGGAACCGAAGATACCGCGCACCCAAACGCTCGAATGCTGCGCGAGTCCGCTCCCACGACATCGGCGTTGATCGACTCGCCGGTAGCCACGAGCCACGCGTCATTCTGACCCGGTCGCCGCCGGCGGGCGACGCTGGATCAGCGCGCACCGTCGCGCTTGCGCGAGGTGTACGCCCTGGATCGTGAACCTCTGCAGCGACGCCAGCGCCGCCGCTTCATCGAGCGCCCCTCGAGCACCTCCTCCACACCCGCGATCGAGACGACGAGCGAACGGCCGCGAAGCGATGCCAGGAATCGACGGGTCAATCAGGTCGTCCCCGGATTCGATGAGACCTGCCCGGTCGATCAATGCGCGGATCACATCGGACTTGGCACCTTGCGGCGTCTGGCCCAGCGAGCGAGGCGATCGGCACGCTGTTTTTCGAGCTTCACAGTAATGGTGGGCATGGTAATACCTCGATATAACCATGGGTCGAAGGCGTCCGGATTCCCTGCTGTACGGCGCTTGCCCAACGGCGTTCAGCCGTCGGGTACCACATCGCGGCACCATGCCGCAGCGTCAGGCAGGTCGGAGGGGAGTTACGGGCGAGGCGCGCGGGGTGTGTTCAGACTCTCGATCGTCCAGGTCCGATCGCAGACGCGGCAGCGCCAGAGTGTTTGCGCGGTGACGATCTTCGCGAGCGTGTCGACGCCGCGGCCCTTACAGTAGGGGCAGCTGGCCGGCCGCAGCACTTTTTCCTCGAATCGTGATTCCCACATAGTGATCTCGTCTCGCTGGTTCACATCGCCGTGCGATGAAGTGTCACGGTTTTTCCATGCGACCATTTCGAGTGGCACCCGCCGCACATGAGCGCGCTGAACGGCTCGTCGCCAGGCGTTTCGATCGACAACACGCGCGAACCCGAGTCTTCCGACGGCACGAACCGCGCGCGGCAGACCGCGCAGGAGTGCTCGCGGTCGGATTGCAAGTGGACCAGCGACACCATGCGCGTACTCATCGCTTCCATCGGTCTCTCATCAGCGGCGTTGGTGTTCATCATTGTCGGCAGATGCGATGCGCCAGTCCGGCTCACGTGATCGCGACCGGTGCCTTAGTGAGGCTGGCGGCTGATCGCCGTAGCCGGAAGCTCAGGAAGGACCACCAGCGTATCACAGCTCTCCTCATATGCAGCCGTCGCGCATGGTGTGCGGAAACGTTTCCAGCGTCACCGCCGGGCCAGCACCGCCTCGACCTCGATGTCGAACCCGGGGAGGTTCGACTGCGTCAGCGTTCGGACCGGAAACGGCTCCGACAGGTACTCGCGGTAGATCGCGTCGAACTCCGTCGCGTCCGCCGGGTTTCGGAGAAAAACACCGACGCGGACGGCGTCCTTGAGCGACAGTCCCGCCGCGTTGGCCGCGGCCTCGAGGTTGTCGAGCGCCATCCGGGCTTGCACCGCGAAAGGCTTGTCGCCGTGACGGACGTTGTCGCGGTCGCGCGGCGTCTGGCCGGCGAGAAACACGAGGCCGCCCGCTTCCATGGCCACGCTGTACGCGCCAGCCGGCGGCGGTGTCTTGTCACTGGTGAACGGCGTTCGGGTCATGCGGTGCTGTAGCGCGCGATCATCTGCGCGAGGCGCTCGACGGCCTGGACGGCCGCGGCGTGATTCTGCGAGAAATTGAGACGGATGCTGTCGGTCGCATCGGGACTGAACTCCGTGCCCGGCGTGACGGTCACTGCGGCCTGCACGCGCAGCGCACGGACGAAATCGTGGAGCGACACCGAGAGCTGTGGCAATCGCGGAAAGAGGTAGCTGCCTGCCTCCGGAGTACGGATGGCGAGACCCGGTACGCTCCGGAAGATCCGCAGGAGGTCATCGCGGATGGCCTGATGTTGTGCCGTGCGCTCGGCCATCCAGCCCTCCGGTTCCTCGAACCAGCCGCGTAGCACCGCCTGCGAATAGCCCGGCGCACGCAGCGAGACGATGGCCTGGAGCTTCTCCATGCGGTCGATGAGATGCGCGGCGCCAAACGCCACGCCCAGCCGGTAGCCGCTGAGCGATTCGGTCTTCGACGGTCCCATGATCGTCACAATCCCGTCGACGTCCGCCGCTGCCGCCGCGCGCAGATGCGTGTAGGTCTGCCCCGAATACAGCAGCCGCGAGTAGAGTTCGTCGACGATCACCGTGGCGCGGTACTTCGCAGCCAGTTCCGCGATGCTCGCAATCTCGAGCGACGAGTAGATCACGCCGACGGGGTTGTTCGGGTTGGAGAAGAGGAACGTCCTGACGCCGGACTTGAAAACGCTTTCGAGGTGATCGAGATCGATCCCCGCTCGATCAGTGTGGCCGAGATAGTCGAGCCGCACAGGCGCGATCTCGGCGCCGAGAAACTCGACGAGCTTGCGATTCGCAAAGTAGTCGGGCCGCACGATCGCCACGCGGTCCCCGGCGGTAACGGTGGCGCCGATGGCGAGAAACAGCGCGCCTTGTGTCCCGGGCGTGATGATCAGCTCGCGCTGGGACGAGACCGGACGTCCGGTGAACGTCGCCAATCTTTCGGCCAGCCGATCCCGGAGCTCCGCGGCGCCGCGGTATTCGGTGTACGCCTGCGGCCCGCCGCGGTGCACGCCTTCGACGAACTCCTCGAGCGCGCCCGGCGCGGGGCCGAACGCTGTTTCGTTGACATCTCCATGCGAAAAATCGACGGGCACGCCGGGCAGCGGCTCCCCACGGAGCGCCGTGTCCAGGGCGTCGCCCTGCCGCACTTCCTGGCCCGGGGCGTGATCGGTGCCGAGCTTTGCGAACTTCTGCTCAATGGAGGACATGCAGCCTAGATCATAAGCTTCGGACTGCCGCGTTTCAGCTGCAATAGCGTAAAAGCGGCGCGGTATCGGGCCGGTTCCGGCAGCGGCGGCATTGTCGCCGTCTCTCGCCGCTGAGTCATCGCAGTCGTCCGCCAGCCGTCGTCTGCGAGTGCGTATGCGCATGAGGACGTGCGTTTCCGGCGGGGAAACGTGCGTTGATCGTGCCCCGGCGACGCGAGCCCCGCGTCACACTTACAACGATGAGGACCGCATCGCTCGCATCTCCGTAGTCATTGCGGACGATCACTCCGGATTTCGTCAAGCCCTGGCGGACGTGATTCAGGCCGAAAGCGACATGTGCGTCGTAGCGTCTGTCGGCGACGGCGCGGCCGCGCTCGACGCGATCCGTCGGCTTGCGCCTGTCGTTGCGGTGCTCGATGTGCGCATGCCTGTTCTTGACGGTATCGAAATCGCGCGCGCGGTGGCCGAACAGGGAGGCCCCACGCGGACGGTCATCATGACGATGCACTGGGGCCAAAGCGTCGTCGAACGCGTCGCGTCGCTCCCGGTCAGCGGTTACCTGGCGAAAGAGACAGCGCTGCTGGAAGTCGTCGCCGCGATCCGCTGCGCGGCAGCGGGAGAGATCTACGTCGCTCCCGTCCTCACGGCGGCATTCCCGCGCGGCTGAGGTCCGCGCGTTCGGCGCGAGCGTACGCGTTCATGCAATCGCGCGCACGGACGATCGCATCGCCCCGGCGACGGTCACCGTCAGCAGCGCGGCTGCTGCAACCAGGAACATGCCGGTGAGGCTCCACGCTGCAAGCAGTCCGGCGCCCACGAGAGAGAGCGGCTGCAACCCGACCGCCGAGAGCATCAACACGCTGACCACGCGGCCCCGCACGGCGACGTCCACCCGTCCCTGAATCCACGACGCGAGGTGAATGTTCGTGACGGTCGCGCACGCGCCCATCACCGCGAGCAAGGCGGCGATCGCCGCCAGGTGATACACGAACCCACACGCCCCCAGGCACACGCCAATGACGGCGCTTGCGGCCAGCAGCAGTACGCCGCGGCGTTTGACGTTCACGAGTCCGGCCCCGAGCGCGCCGAAAAGCCCCCCGGCAGCCAGCGCCGACACCGCAAAGCCGAATGCCGCCGGCGATCCGAATCGCGTCTTGGCCATGTACGCGAGACCGACGCTCATCGGTCCCGAGATGCACACGTTGAGCATCGCCGCCAGCAGTATCAACGACGACAAGGCGCCGTCCTGCCGGACGTACTGAATGCCGTCGATCACCGATTGCCACATCGGCGCCTTCTTCTTCGAGACGGCTCGTGGCGGGTCGGGCAACGTCCACAGGGCGGCAATGATGAAGAGAAAGCTGATCGCATCGATCAGGAATGCCCACGCGGCGCCCAGCGTCTTGATGACCAGACCCGCAGGCGCCGGTCCTGCGATCGTCGTCAACTGCGCCGTCGTCTGCATCACCGAGTTGGCAGCAACGAGTTGCTCGCGGCCGACGATCAATGGCGTGAAGGCTGACGAGGCAGGCAGCGAAAACGCATCGGCGATACCGAAGGCGACACCCAGCACGTACAGCTCCCACGTTTGGAGTACCCCAAACCACAGCAGCGCGCCGACGGCGCCGACGACAACGGTGCGGCCGAATGCCGTGGCGAGCAGGATGCGCCGTGGCGAACGTCGATCGGCGACGGCACCGCCCATCAGCATCAGGACCGCGCGCGGGATGGAGGCGGCCATCAGGATGGTGCCCATCGCGAGCGCCGAGCCCGTGATCTGGAGCACCACCCACGGCAGGGCAACCAGATAGAACTGGTCCCCGAGGAGGGAAATCGCCGAGCCGATCCAGAGACGCCTGAACCAGCGGTTCCTGAGCGGATGTACCGGGGCGGGGGCGATCGGTTCGACCGGCGGGGGCTCACGACGTGCGGGAAGTGCGGCCATATGGGCTCCTTTCAGATAAATGTAAATGTAAATATACATTTACATAATGTCAAGGGGCGTCGTACAATCGCTGGAAATGGGGGCCAAATCGCTTGCGCCCAAGCAGGCGCGAAGCCGCGAATCGCTCCGGAAGCTGCTCAAGGCGGCGGCCGAAGTCCTCGGCCAGCACGGCGTGGACGGCGCGACGATCCCGCGCATTGCCGCGCACGCCGGGATGACGCCGGGTGCGGTCTATAGGCGCTTCCGAGACAAGGAAGCGCTGCTCGAAGCCGTCATTCTCCGCATTCTCGAGCGGCAGACGGAACGGCTCGAAGTCAGCGGGCTGACGGTCGCTTCAGCCGGTCGGGTTCCGCTGGCAGTCTTGACCGAGCAGCTGATCGGCAGCATGGTGGTGTCGTATCGCTCCAGCGCACCTCTCCTGCGCGCGATGCGTCAGTTTTCGCAGACACGAGCCAACACGCCATTCTGGCGGAAAGCGACGCGGCTCGAAGTGGCGGCGTTCGAACGAATTGTCGACCTGTTCCTCGCGCACAAGGCCGAAATCGGACATCCGGATCCGAAGACAGCCGTTCCCGTCGCGTTGATGATGGTGATCGGCACCTTGTTCGAAGTGATCGTGGTGTCGATCCAGCCCGGGCCCCTGGATAAGTTCCTGCCGGAGGATGCAGGCCTGAAGCGCGAACTGACGAGAGCGTTCCTGAACTATCTCGGCGCGCCGTCGTCCGACATGCGAACGCATCATGGCGGTTGAAGCACAGCCAGCTATAGAATTGTGCCGTGCCCGAAGGACGCGAAAGGTTGTCGCGACCGTGGTGGCTGCTTCAACCCGTCCGGCTGCATCCAATCTGGTGGTTCGGCGTCGCGGCGGTCCTGCTCGCGCTCGATTACGCGTTCCACATCGATTCGCTGTTTCCCACGTTCTACGCGCTGCCCGTGATGCTGGCCGCCTGGTATTCCGGCCGGGCTCCGGCGGCCGCACTGGCCATCGCGCTCCCGCTCGCGCATGTCGCGCTGCTCTTCATCCGCGCAACGCCGCCTTTCGAGATGACGACGCCGCTCGTCGTCACGGCGGTCCGCGCGACGATCATCCTGCTGATCGCGCTGTGGTTCGACCGCTTCGCCGAGCACGAGCGGAAACTCGAGCGGCACGTCCGAACCCTCGAGGGACTTCTGCCGATCTGCATGCACTGCAAGAACATCAGGAACGAAGCGGGTGAATGGGAGCGCCTGGAGGGGTACATCGGCAATCGATCGGACGCCACCTTCACGCACGGACTGTGCCCGGCGTGTCAGACGCTGTACTACGCGAAGTACTTCGACGGCTCGATACCGGGGTAGCCGCGCATTCGTGGACGCCACGAACCGATCAGCGCCATCCGAGTTCCGGGGCGACGTATTTGAGGATGCCTTCGAGTACGTGTGCGTTATAGTCCACGCCCAGTTGATTCGGAATCGTGAGCAGGAGTGTATCCGCCGCCGCGATGGCCTCATCGCCCGCCAGTAGCTTGACGAGCACGTCCGGCTCCGCGGCATACGAGCGGCCGAAGATCGCCCGCGTATTGGCATCGATATAACCGACCTGGTCCTCGTCGCGCGCATCGCCTCCGAAGTACGCCCGGTCGCGATCATCGACCAGGGCGAAAATGCTGCGGCTGACCGACACACGCGGCTCACGCGCGTGTCCGGCTTCCTTCCACGCCTGACGATACGCGTCGATCTGCTTCCGTTGCTGCACGTGCAGCGGCTCGCCGGTCTCATCATCCTTGAGCGTCGAACTCTGGAGGTTCATGCCGAGTGTTGCGGCCCATTTGGACGTCGCGTTCGAGCTCGATCCCCACCAGATCCGCTCGCGCAGCCCTTCTGCATGAGGCTCGAGGCGCAGCAGTCCCGGCGGATTCGGGAACATGGGTCGAGGATTCGGTCGAGCGAAGCCTTCGCCCTTCAGCAGCTCGAGAAACACCTCGGCGTGTCGGCGCGCCATGTCCGCGGCCGATTCGTCCTCTCGTGGCGCGTAGCCGAAATACCGCCAGCCGTCGATGACCTGTTCCGGCGACCCGCGGCTGATGCCGAGTTGCAGACGTCCACCCGCGATGATGTCGGCGGCGCCCGCGTCCTCCGCCATGTACATCGGGTTCTCGTATCGCATGTCGATGACGGCCGTCCCGATTTCGATTTTCTTCGTGCGTGCGCCGACGGCGGCGAGCAGCGGAAACGGCGAACCGAGCTGGCGCGCGAAGTGATGGACGCGGAAGTAGGCGCCGTCGAGGCCCAGCTCCTCAGCGGCTGCTGCCAATTCGATCGACTGCAGAAGAGCGTCGGACGCCGTGCGCACCGCGGAAGAGGGCGCGGGCGTCCAGTGGCCGAACGAGAGAAACCCGATCCTTTTCACGGAGGCACCTCAGAAACGGTTGTAACACTGTTCCGGCCCGTGGATCGGTCTGGAGATACAATGCCGTCGATGTCCGCGGAGATCCGCGTCCTCATTGCCGACGATCATCCAATCTTTCGTCATGGACTTCAGCAAGTCGTCGAACGGCAGGCCGATATGCAGGTGGTCGACGCGGTCGGCGACGGCACATCGGCGCTGGACACGATTCGCCGCCTGTCGCCCGACGTCGCCGTGCTCGACATACGGATGCCCGGGCTTGGCGGATTCGACGTGGCGAAGCAGGTCGCCGACGAAGGCCTGTCCACCCGGCTGATGTTCCTGACGATGCACGACGAGCCGGCGCTGTTCGAGCGCGCGATGGCCATCGGCGTCAAGGGATACGTCCTCAAGGACGCGGCGTTGTCGGAGATCGTCCAGGCGGTCCGCACGATTGCGATCGGGCGGACATATCTGAGCCCCGCGCTGTCCGAATACCTCCTCGAGCGGTCGTTCGCGGCCCGGCGGCCTGTGCCGTCCGACTCGCCACTCGCTCCGCTGAACGAGCGCGAGCGCCAGATCCTGCGGCTGATCAGCGATTCGAAGACGAGCAAGGAGATCGCCGAGACGCTCGGCCTTCATTACCGCACGGTCGAGAACCAGCGTGCGGCCATCTCGCAGAAACTGGGACTGCAGGGCAGCCATGCCCTGGTGAAGTTCGCCTTCGAGCACAAGCACGACCTGTGAGTTCCGCCCCGGGCGTGAGGTTCCTCACGATTCCGTGCGTTTCTACTGGCGGCCTCGTGCGTTCGCCGTCGGACCGATCACGTGTCCCGCGCCGCACAATTTACGTATCGAGCATTAGCCACAGTCCCATCGAGGGACGGTGGCGCGGGAGTGAGAAATGAAGCGTCTCGTTTTCACGATCGTCGCAGGGTTCATCGGCGGCAGCGGCTACGGCGACGAGCTCGGTCCTCTGCAACTGGAAGGCGCCGAGCACGCGCGGCCGCGACGCGCTTCGGGTGACCATCTGCACCGACCAGTACGTCACCGTGCACACCAACCTGATCTGGCTCAGCAGAGCGATGCCGCCCGCTCCAATGCCGGCGTGGTGGCTCTTCCTGAGGAAAATCAGGGCCTCGCGTGATCGGCCTCGCGCGGCTGCCGCGCAGGCGGGTATGAATCCGCGACCACCCACGCCGCGGCCGTGAGCGCGCAGGAAATCGCGAACTCGCTCCACTGAAAAGCCGTTTTGCTGCCGCGGACCGTCACGATCGGCACCCACACGAGCAGAGTAAAGAGGCCGATCTGCAGCGTGACGAGTGTGGCGGCCCATCGCGCGCAGATGCCCGTCAGGATCCCGGCGGCCGCCGCGAGGAATGCGGCACCGGTCACCGCGGCGACGACAGAGTGCGATGGCACCCACCGCGGCACCAGCGAGGCGGTCGGCTGCAAATAAACGAAGTGAGCGGCGCCGAAAGAGATCAGCGCCAGACCGAAGAGCACTCTGGCGATCCGCGCACCTCGAGGTCCAGTGGCAAGCACAAGAGCGGCGCACACCATCGCTGCCGTTTCGGCAGCGCCGTCCCAGGCATCGAAGCCAGTGGGACCGCGCAGGATGTCCCGCAGTCGAAAGACCAGCAGCCATAGAACGAGCAGAGCCAGCAGCACACGCGCCGCGAGGGCCGCGCCGCGCGTGACCAGCAAACCGATGCCCGATCCCAGGGAGACGAGGGCGCACAGATAGACCAGCGCCTGGCGCGCCGGAACATCGGCAGGAACTGGTTGCCACACCGCTGTGAACCGGCCGGTGATCAGGCCCTGAATGCCGAGCGCGATCATCACCGCCGCAAACGCCGGTTGCCCCCAGCTCGCGATTCGCATCGTCGTCGACAACCGCGCACATTCTACGCTCGAGCTTGGGTGCCTTCCAGCCGCAGCAAAACCTCGGGACGTGGCTGAAATGGCCTGAGGTCTGCAACGTGACTTGCCGATGGCTGACGACGGACGCCGTCGAATCCTGGAGGGCGGGCGCGCTTCCGTGACCGCAAGCGTTGCCGACGCCGTCGTCCTCAAGCAGGGCGAGCTCTTCTTCCTGTGTGAGCGAAACGGCGACGTACCGATGGACGACGCCCACGGTCGTCTCCGTGTCGGCGACGCAACCGTGTCGCTCACGTTTGCGCGCGACCGGCATGGACGGGTCATCGTCGATGATGTGAACACCGACGGCACCCTCGACGTCACGTGCGACGCGTGATCGAGCATCGAGGTCACCCGGGCGGCGTTATGATCCCGCCTGTCCGCGCCACAGCCGGAGGCAAAACGCATGCAGACGACCGCCAACGCCACGTTTCTGATCAAGAGCTGGGACGAGAAGCCGTATGAGGAGCGGCCCGACCTCCCGAAGATGACTCGAGCGGCCGTCGTCAAGACCTATCGCGGAGACATCGAAGGAGAAGGGCGCGTCGAGTATCTGATGGTGTATCGCGCGGACGGCTCCGCCACCTTCGTTGGGCTCGAGAGGATTGACGGACGTGTCGCTGGCAGGACTGGCACGTTCGTCCTCCAGCGGACCGGGATTTTCGAGAGCGGGGAGGCGAAGGAGTCCTATTCGGTCGTCCGTGACTCGGCGACGGGGGAGTTGAGCGGCCTCCGGGGAACCGGAGCTTCGTCGCTCGCACACGGCACGGAGTTCCCGTTTTCGCTCGACTACGAGTTTTAAATCCAGCCGGCGATCCCTCGTACAATCGCCCGATGCTTCGCGTAGCGATTCTCACAGCCATCCTCGCGTTCGGCGGCGTCCAGGGCGACAACTCGTTGGAGCCGTTCCCGCCGTTCAAGATCGCCGGCAACCTGTATTACGTTGGCAGCCGCGGCCTCGCGAGCTATCTGATCGCCACGCCGGAAGGACTCATCCTCGTCAACAGCGATCTCGAAGCGAGCGTTCCGCTCCTGCGCGACAGTATCGAGAAGCTGGGATTCACGTTCACCGACATCAGGATCCTGCTGATCAGTCACGCGCATTTCGATCACGACGGTGGAAGCGATGCCGTCAAACGCGCGACCGGCGCGAAGTACATGGTGATGGACGCGGACGTTCCGGTCGTCGAATCCGGAGGGAAGGCGGATTTCCAGTACGGCGGCGATCCCTCGAATCTCTATCCGCCGACGAAGGTCGATCGCGTCCTGCACGACGGCGACGCGGTCACGCTGGGCGTGACGACGCTCGTTGCGCATCTCACGCCCGGGCACACCAAAGGCTGCACGACCTGGACGATGGCGATTGAGGAGGGCGGCAGGCAATATCAGGTCGTTATTGTGGGCGGCCCGTACGTGAATCCCGGCTACAACCTGATCGGGAATACCGCATATCCCGATATCGCCAAGGATTACGCACGGGGCTTTCGAGTGCTCCAGTCACTGCCGTGCGACATCTTCCTGGGCGCGCACGGGAGCTACTTCGACCTCGAGAAGAAGTACTCGCGGATGAAAACCGCTGGTGTCGCGGCGTTCGTCGATCCGCAGGGGTACGCTGCATTTGTAGCAAATCGCGAACGGGCATTCAGAGCCGAGTTGGAGAAGCAGAAGACCACACGCTGACAGCGGCCTGGTGACGCGCTGGTCCGGTGCCACCGAGGCCTTACATGCGTCGTTGCTGCTGAGTATCGGGCCGGACGAGACGGACCGACGACACACGCCCAACCGATAGTTCGACGGCCGTGTCCGCGATAGTCGCGACGAGGTCGAGATCGTGGCTGGCGACGAGCATCGGCAACCCCAGGTCGCGGCGGATTCGCTGGAGACAGGGTACGACCCGCCAGCGGAGCAGCGGGTCCAGCGCTGAAAACGGCTCGTCGAGAAGGAGCAAGGTCGGCGAAGCCATGAGCGCTCGCGCGAGCGCGACCCGCTGGCGCTCGCCTCCAGAGAGGCGATCGATCATGCGCGTGACCAGGTGCCCGATCTCGAGCATCTCCAGGACGTCGCCGAGGTCGAGCCGCGGCGCGTGACCGGCGCCATAAAGAATGTTGCGGCGCACGTCCATGTGCGGAAAGAGCAGCGTATCCTGCGGCACGTAGCCGATGTGGCGCTGCCGCGCCGGCACATCGATCCCTCGCACCGACGAAAACAGTGTCCGGCCGCCGACCGCGATTTCCCCGCCGAGCGGTCTTCGCAGACCGGCGATCGTCTCGAGCAAGGTGGTCTTGCCGGCGCCAGAGGGACCGACGAGCGCGATGGCATCGCTGCCGATGCGCTGATCGATCGTCAGCAGGAACTCACCCTGCCGCAGTGTGAACGCGAGTGCGATGTCGAGCGGCACGGCGGTGGCTACGTGCGCGCCTCGTCCGCCGGCCGGCGAAGGAGCGCGTTGGAAAAGGCGACGGCGCCGAACGCGATGGCAACGGAGATCACCAGGAGCATCGCGGCGCTGCCGTCGTGCCCGACTTCGGTTTCGCTGAAGATGGCGACCGCGAGCGTGCGCGTGCGGCCGGGGATGCTGCCGGCGACGAGGATGGTGGCGCCGAACTCGCCGAGCGCGCGCGAGAACGCCAGCAGCGCGCCGGCACACACCGCGCGTGACGCCAGCGGCAGCGTGATCGTGAAGAAAATGCGCGCCGGACTGGCACCGAGCGTCGCCGCGAGCTGTTCGTACCGGATCCGCACGTGCTCGAAGCCGGTTCGCGCGGTGCGGACGAGCAGGGGGAACCCCATGGCCGCCATTGCGAGGACGACGGCCTTCCACGTAAAGACAATTTCGATGCCCCATCGGTCGAGCAGTCCGCCGATCGGTCCGCGTCGCCCGAAGAGATACAGCAGGATCAGGCCGGTGGCGACCGGCGGCATCACGAGCGGCAGCGAGGCGATGGTGTCGACCAGGCTCTTGCCGGGAAAGTTGCGCCGGGCGAGCAGCCAGGCAAGCGCGATCCCCGGCGGCAGCATGACCAGCGTGGCTGCGACCGCCGCGGCGATCGTGAAGCCGGTAATCTTCCAGACGTCGGGCATACTTGGTGGTTGCTCTCTTAATTCCCAACTCCCAACTCCCAACTCCCAATCACTTCAAATTCCTGATGGTCAGGTGGAGAAATTGGGAATTGGGAGTTGACGCCTAAGAGCATTAATGATGCTCCAATACCAAGAAGCCATATCTTTCGAACACCATGCGCGCCTTCGTTCCGCGCAGGTACGTCAGGAACTCGTGTGCAGCCACCGCGTGGGGCGCGCCGTTCACGACGGCGGCCGGATACAGGATGCGCGGGCCATCGACGATTGGGACCTGGAAGACAGTCACCGTGTTCTTTGCGATCGCCGCGTCGGTCCGGTACACGAACGCGGCGTCCGCGTTGCCGGCGTCGACGGCGGCGAGCGCCGCGCGCACGTCGAGCGTCGGCACTACCTTTGGCTCGATGTCCTTCCAGAGACCCAGCGATTCGAGATAACGCCGGGCATACACACCAGCCGGAACCGCCGCCGGATCGGCGAGCGCAATGCGGCGTACCGATGAGGCTTTGAGGTCCTTCGGCGAGGCGATGGGCGCGGCGCCAGCCGGCATGACAATCACGAGCTGATTGCCGAGCAGATCGACGCGGCTTGCGGTGTCGAGCTCGCCCGCGTTGGCCAGGGCGTCCATCTGCGCCTCGTCTGCGCTCAGAAACACATCGACGGGGGCGCCTCCGATGATCTGCCGCGCCAGGCTGCTCGACGCACCGAAATTGAGCGCCAGGTGCCTCCGGGTTTCCTGCTCGTACGCGGTCGCGATCTCGTTGAGCGCATCCGTGAGGCTCGTGGCCGCGGACACCAGAATCCCACCCGAGCGGTCGGCCGTCCGCGTCGCGGGCGCTGCGGTGGGACGCGCCAGGAAGACCGTCACCGGAAGGCTGAAGCATGCCACGAGAAATCGTCCCCTCACGCTCAGATTTACCATTTCAGCCGAATCAGTATACTTAATAACTTCATTTCAAGCCGGTTTGTCATCAAACAGATGGCGGTCTGGAGATCATCGACGTGAGGGTGCCGGTTGGTACGATAGCGGTCAGCGTGTTCACCCTGTCGGCGGGGCTGGCATTCGCCCAGAGTGCGACGCCGCCTCCGACGCCGGCAGATCCGCCCCCCGCGCAGGGGGCGCCATCAGCGGCGCCGGCGTTCAAACCGACGTTGACGATTGGCGGCTACCTGCAGGGGCAGCTCGACGTGGGCGCCGACGGCGACTCGCGGTTCCCATCGAGCAATCGATTCTTCCTGCGGCGTGCCCGGCTCACCGCCAGCGGCAGCGTCCTGCGGACGCTGACGTACCGGGTCCAGGCGGAGTTCGCGGGCGGCCTCGGATCGACGAGCGGAGTGACGGCGTCGCTGACCGATGGCTATGTCGAGTGGACCAGATACTCACAAGCCCACGTTCGATTCGGCCAGTTCAAGTCGCCCTACGGTCGCGAATGGCTCGAGTCGAGCACGCAACTCGTCACGATCGAACGGTCGCTCGCGTCCGATCGCCTCACACTGAACCGCCAGATCGGCGTCGAAGCGCTCGGGGACGCGCACGGCGGACGCGTCGGGTACCTCGCGGCGATGGTGAACGGCAACGGCCGGAATACGACGGTCAACGACAACAGCGACTTCATGTACCTCGTGCGCGGCACGGCGACGCCATGGCGCGGGGCGGGCGCGCGCCTCGATGTCGGTGTCAATGGCTTCTGGTCGCGCGACACGAAGCTGACGATGGCGCCGGAGTTCGGGTTCGACTCGACACCGTTCACGCCCGCCGCGGACAACCTGTTCACGGGCCGCCATAGCGGTGCCGGGCTCGACGAGCACTTCGAGCGCGGCGTCTGGGGTCTCGACGCCGAGTGGCTTCGCGTGCGGTTCGAGCAGGATGCGGCCGGCGCGCCGGTTGTCACGAGCCAGGGGTGGTACGTGACACCAAGCGCATTCGTGTTCCGCCGTCTCTTGCAGGCCGTCGGCCGCTACGAGTGGTACCGGCCGGATATCGAGATCGCCGGCAACGAAACATCTACGTGGACGGGCGGCTTGAACTATTACGCGCGCGGCGACAATGCGAAGCTCATGGTCGACTACCTGTGGGTGACCACGCCGAAATCGACGGACCACGCGAAACTCCTGGCGCGAGTGCAGGTCATGTTTTGAGGGAGCGGGCATGCGGCTCACGGTGAGCGACGCCGCCGAACGGCTGGGCGTCGCGTATTCGACGCTGAAGCAGTGGATCTACAACGGCGCCGTCCGCACGACGCGGACGGCGGGAGGCCATCATCGCATCGCGGATTCGGAGATTGATCGGCTGCTGACGTCACAGGATCGTCCGGCACCGCGGCGTCCGTCGCGCCGCGCCGTTTTACCGATCATCGTATCGATCAGCGGCCGCAACCGCCTCCGAGGCATCGTCGAGGAAATCCGCGTCAGCGGCCTCATTGCACAGGTCCGGCTCCGGATTGGCGATCAGAGCCTGACGGCCGTCATCACGCGCGACGCGGTGGAGGAACTTCGACTCCGGCGCGGCGACGAAGCGCTCGCGATCGTCAAGTCCACTGAAGTGATGATTGCGCGCGAGACCGGGCCCTCGTCGGTTCCCCGGCGGCGCGCCAGGCGGAAGCCGCCCAAATGAGACGCCGCGTCGACGCGACGTCAGGCCTCGAACACGTGGACGCCCCACGGCGGAAGGTCGACGTAAAGACCCTCCGACGCCAGATCGTTTCCGGCCCGTTCGTAACGCCCGCCGCCGAATCGATCGTGAAGGGACATCGTTCGGCCGACCAGATCTGCGAACGGAATCCGCACGTAACACTGGGCCTGGTTGCCCGCGTAGTTCACGACGACGATGAGACGCGCATCGCGGCACTGCCAGGCGAATGCAATGAACCCTTCCCAGGTCCAGTTGCCGTCCCACGCCGGCGTACATTCGGCCAACCGCCAGTCTCCGTCGCGAACCGTCGTGCTGCGCAGGAGCAGCAGCAACCATTCGTAGAAGCGTTTCAGAGATTCATCGACCGGTTCGGCGGGTGCTCGTACGAGATGCGGTGAGATCCGCTTGCGGCGCCCCTCGAACTGGCCCTGATGAAAGAACCTCAAACCCGGCGAGAGATACGTCACGATGGCCGCGGCCTCATGCATCCCCGGAGTGAACGTCGCCGCCGCTCGCGCCTCGTCGTGATTTTCCATGAACCGAACGAGCTTGTCCTGGTAGTCGAGCCCAGCGAGCAGATGTTGCCGCACGGGTACGGCACGGCCATCGCGCAGGCGATCGTACAGGCGCTTGTCGTATGCGTAGTCGAACCCCTGCTGCTGCAGCGTCCATTCGAGGTCCCAGTAGACTTCGGACATGAAGCAGAATCCCGGCACCCGATCGCGCACTTCCCTCGTCGTCGTCGGCCAGAAGAGCGGCGCACGGCGGCGCCACGTGCGTTCGAATACGTCGGGTAGGACCAGCATGGCCATGTCGCAGCGGACCCCGTCGCACTGCCCGGCAATCCTCAGCAGTTCGGTACGCATTGCCTCCTGTGTCGATGGATTGCTGTAATCGAGCTGCAGCGTGTCCGGCCAGCCGGCGAAGTGCGGGTCGCGGCCGAAAGCGAGCACGCGTTCGCCGTGACGGGTACTGAGCGCCGTGTAGTTCTGCGGCGACTGCGACAGGTCCGCCGGCGTCCCGGCGACGTAGTACTCGGGGTGCTCGTCGACCCACACGTGATCCGGTGCGGTGTGATTCGGCACGAAATCGAGCATCAGCCGCAGACCGCGATCGCGCAGACGCTCGCGGACACGCGCCAGCGCCGCGTCGCCGCCGAGGTCCGTGTGCACGGTGTAGGCGGTGATCGCGAAGCCCGAGCCCGCAATATCATCTTCGCGGAGATCCGGCAGCGTCTCCTCGAACTCGCGACGCCATTCGTGATTCCGACGCGAGATCTGGCGGGCGGCGAGGCCTGTCTGCCATACGCTCAGGAGCCAGACCCAGTCGAACCCCATCGAGGCCAGGCGATCCAGATCGGCATCCGGTATGTCGTCCAGTGTCGCCTTGCGGCCGAGATTCCGCGAGAGATCCGTCAACCAGACACGGGTGTTGATCTGATAGAGCGACGGGTATCGCGGTTGTGTCATACGCCCCGCTCGATCCGCTAGGTCGAAACGGGTTCGCCGCCCACCTGTTCTCTCACCACGCGGTTCTGCAGCAGCGCTCGTTCAGACTCGAGCACGCTCTTTGCGTCGATGCGCCCGAAGAGATCGACGAGAAGGGCGATGAGGCCGGTCCATCCCGTCTGGTGGCTCGCGCCCAGACCCGCTCCATTGTCCCCGTGGAAATACTCGTAGAAGAGAATCAGGTCGCGCCAATGCGGGTCGTTCTGGAACTTTGCGGAGCCGCCGAACACCGGACGACGGCCTTCGGCATTGCGACGGAACGTCGCAGCCAGACGCCGCGTGATCTCCTCGGCGACTTGAAACAGCGTCATCAGACGGCCGGATCCGGTCGGACACTCCACCGTGAAGTCGTTGCCGTAGAACGCATACAGATTGAGGAGCGCGCGGACGATGAGCGCGTTGACGGGCATCCACACCGGACCGCGCCAGTTGGAATTACCGCCGAACATCCCTGTATTCGATTCGGCAGGCAGATAACGCACGGTGAATTCCTGGCGACCAACCCAGAAGCTGAATGGATGATCCAGGTGATAGCGGGAGAGCGACCGGATACCGTACGGACCCAGGAATTCATTCTCGTCGAGCAGGTATCGCAGCACCCGTCGGAGTTTGGCCTCGCTCAAAATCGCCAGGAGCCGCCGCCCCTTGAACCCGATAAATCCCTTTTCCGTCGGCGCCACCTGCGATACGAGCTCAGGGTGGCGTTTCCGGAAGAGCGCGATCATCTCCATCACCTTTGGATGTCGCGTCGCGACATCTCCCTCGAAAACGGTCGAAGCGCACAAAGGCAGGAGACCCACCAGCGATCGCACCTTCAGGCGCGTCGAATGACCGTTCGGAAGCCGCAGCAAGTCGTAGAAGAAGCCGTCCTGCTCGTCCCACATCTCGTCGTGGTTCTCGCCGATGCGGTCCATGGCGTACGCAATCCACATGAAGTGCTGTACGAACTTGAACGCCACTTCGTCGTACATGGGGTCGTAGTCGGAGAGGATCAGCGCGATTTCCAGCATGCACTGGCAGTAGAAGGCCATCCACGCCGTCCCGTCCGCCTGCTCGAGCGAGCCGCCTGTCGGCAGCTCCGCGCTCCGATCGAACACGCCGATGTTGTCGAGACCGAGGAACCCGCCGGCGAAGACGTTCCGGCCCGCCGGGTCCTTGCGATTCACCCACCAGTTGAAATTGAGCATCAGCCCCTGAAACGAGCGCTCGAGGAAGCGCATGTCCGCTCGGCCGAGTGTCCGCTCCATGTTGAAAAGAAAGAGTGTGGCCCAGGCGTGGACCGGCGGGTTCACGTCGCTGAAGTTCCACTCATAGGCAGGAATCTGACCGTTCGGGTGGAAGTACAAGTTGCGCAGCATCAGCAGCAGCTGATCCTTCGCGAAGTCGAAATCCACGAGCGCCAGCGACGTCGTGTGGAACGCCAGATCCCAGGCGGCGTACCACGGGTATTCCCATTTGTCCGGCATCGAAATGATGTCGGCATTGAGCATGTGAAACCATTCCGTGTTCCGGACGCGGCGTTCGGCGTATTGGAGCGGCGGGTCGCTCTTGTGTTCGTTGAGCCAGGCCTCGAGGTCGAAATAGTAGTACTGCTTGGTCCACAGCATGCCGGCGAGCGCCTGGCGATGCACGAGGCGTGCGTCCTTGTCGAGCGCGCGGGGCGTGATCCGATCGTAGAACTCGTCGGCGTCCGCGATGCGGTCCTTGAAGATCTGGTCGAAATCGCCGAACCCGTTCTTCGCGACACCCGCTTCCAGCCTGACGCGGACGGTCTGGCTGCCTCCAGCGGGCACATCGAGTACGTAATGAGCCGCAGCTTTGGTGCCCTGCCTGGCCGGATTCACGGCGTCGCGTTGACGGCCGACGATGTAGTGGTGAAACGCGTCCTTCACATACGGCGAGCGATTGGGCTGATTCCAGAGCCGCTGCGCGTTGCTCTCGTTTTCGGTAAACAGGAGCTCCGGCGATCCGTCGCACGACAGGGTGTATTGCGCAAGTTCATGATGTGAGGCTTCGATCCGCCCTGCGCCGGCCTGCCGCAGCGACGGCTTCCGGTCGTCGACGCCCCACGACCACGTGTTGCGGAACCACAGCGTCGGCAGCACGTGCAGCCGGGCGGCTTCCGGCCCGCGGTTGTGCACGGTGATCCGCGCGAGGACGACTTCGGCCTCGCTCTTCGCGTATTCCACGAACACGTCGAAATACCGGTCTTCGTCGAAGACGCCGGTGTCGAGCAGTTCGTACTCGAATTCCTCGCGGGTCCGGCGGGCGTTGGTCTGCACGAGATCGTGATATGGAAACTCCCGCTGCGGATACTTGTAGAGGTACTTCATGTACGAGTGCGTGGGCGTGCTGTCGATGTAGAAGTAGTACTCCTTCACGTCCTCGCCGTGGTTGCCTTCGTTGTTCGTCAGCCCGAACAGACGCTCCTTGAGGATGGGGTCGCGCTCATTCCACAGCGCGACCGCAAAGCACAGGCGTTGCTTCTCGTCGCAGATGCCGCCGAGGCCGTCTTCACCCCACCGGTACGCCCGCGACCGCGACTGGTCGTGTGAGAAGTAATCCCACGCGTTTCCGTCGTGACTGTAGTCCTCGCGAACGGTGCCCCACTGCCGTTCGCTCACGTAGGGACCCCACTTCTTCCAGGGCACCCCGGCTTCGCGCGCCTCGTTCAGCCGTCGCTGTTCGGCGACATCCACAATGGTGGTTTCCGCCATGCTCGCGATTCTACGTCGCGGGTGGCGCGCGTGCGCGGCCAATCGCCGTGCCCTCGGATATGCGCGCTACACTGACCCTCATGGGTCGGACCGGCGGGACGCGGTGGGTTCCCGGGCTGGAGACGCTCAGGCACTACGAAGCGTCGTGGCTCCGCCATGACATCGTCGCCGGTCTCGTCATGACGACGATGCTCGTGCCGGTTGGCATTGCGTATGCCGAAGCGTCCGGACTGCCGGGGATCGTCGGTCTTTACGCGACCATCGTGCCGCTGCTCGCATACGCGTTGTTCGGCCCCAGTCGCATTCTCGTCCTGGGCCCGGACTCCGCGCTCGCGGCCGTCATCCTCGCCGTCGTCCTGCCGCTCTCCGGCGGGGATCCGCAGCGGGCGCTGAACGTGGCCGGAACGATGGCAATCGTGTCCGGCATCGCCTGCGTTGCGGCAGGCCTGTCGCGCCTCGGTTTCATCACCGAGCTTCTCTCGAAGCCGATTCGCTATGGCTACATGAACGGGATCGCGGTGACAATCATCCTGAGCCAGATCCCGAAGCTTCTCGGCTTCTCCGCCAGTGCTGACGGACCGGTGCGCCAATTGTCGATGATTGCCGAAAAAGTGGGGGCCGGCAGCACCAATCCGACGGCCGTCGCGGTCGGCGGCAGCGCACTGGCATTGATTCTCGCGCTGAAGCGGCGACCGCGCATTCCGGGAATGCTGGTCGCTGTCACCGCTGCCACCGTTGTGGTTGCCGTCTTCGATCTCGCCGGTCGGACGGGGATCTCGGTCCTCGGTCCACTGCCGCGGGGCCTGCCGCTGCCTCGCCTCCCGCTCGTGCCGCTCGACAGTCTCGCCTCGGTCGTGACCGGCGGCCTTTCCGTCGCGCTCGTCTCCTTCGCCGACACGAGCGTGCTCTCGCGAACGTATGCGGCGCGTCTGCGAACGCCTGTCGACCCGAACCAGGAGATGGTCGGCCTCGGCATCGCGAACATCGCCGCCGGTTTCTTTCAAGGGTTCCCAATCAGCAGCAGTTCGTCGCGGACGCCTGTTGCGGAGGCCGCAGGAGCGAAGACCCAGCTGACGGGCGTCGTGGGAGCTGTCGCCATTGCGCTGCTGCTGGTCGCGGCGCCGGCGCTGCTTCAGGACCTGCCGAACACCGCACTCGCGGCCATCGTCATCGCCTCAGGAATCGGTCTGATCGAAGTGAAGGATCTCGGTCGGATTTATCGCATCCAGCGATGGGAATTCTGGGTTTCGATCATCTGCTTCGCGGGCGTCGCGGTATTCGGTGCCATTCCCGGCATTCTGGTCGCGATCGTGATCTCCGTGATCGAGTTCCTCTGGGACGGCTGGCGTCCGCACTCGGCGGTGCTCGGTGCAGTCGCGCAGGTGCCGGGTTACCACGACATTACGAGATACCCTGCGGCACGGCTGATTCCGGGACTCGTGTTGTTTCGGTGGGACGCCCCGCTCTTCTTCGCCAACGCCGAATTCTTTCACGACCGCGTGATTGCCGCGGTCGCGCACGCGCCGGCACCTGTCCGCTGGCTCGTGGTGGCGGCAGAGCCCGTCACCAGCATCGACGTGACGGCGGCCGACGCGTTGTGCGAGCTGGATGACGCGCTCAGCGAGGCCGGAGTCCGCATGTGCTTTGCGGAGATGAAGGATCCCGTCAAGGAAAAGCTCAAACGCTTCGGGCTGATGAGCCGCTTCGGTGAGCGGTTCTTCGCCACCATCGAGGAAGCGGTCAGGGCGTTTGTCGCGACGTCGCCATCGAGTGACGACCTCACGCAGCAGAGAGCCTGAGCAGCCCGATGGGTCGTTGCGTGGGTGGCTTTACTTTACGTTTCGAAATCCCGGTCCGTAGAGCACCTTGCCTGGGCGTGCCGCCGTCATCCCGCCGTCCTCGAACACGATCTGGCCATTGACGATGACCTGCGTGAACCCCTCCGCGTACTGATGCGGTGCGGTGTACGTTGCCGCATCGCGCACGCGTGCGGGATCGAAAATCGCCAGGTCCGTCGACGCGTCAGGTCGGCCAGCATCTGCCCCACAACTGCCCTGGATTTCCAGGTTTATGCCCTGCTCTTAACTAAGAGGCCACGGAGCCCACGGAGGGCTGTCCTGCCCGCGCGGGACGCGCGGCCGGAAGACGAAAAGATCAGGAAGATGAGCCGCCCCGCAGCACACGCGGTTCATCTTCCTGATCTTTTCGTCTCCCGGTCAGGCCGGCTGTGCCGGCCTGCAGGACAGCCTCTCTTCCGTGAGCTTCGTGACCTCTTAGTAGATCCTCGCTACTCCCGACGGAGCGCGACGTTCGGATCGAGCAGCGTCGCCCGACGCAGCGGCAGCCACGCACCCGCAGTCGCACCCAGGCTCACGACCAGGACGGCGGCGCCGTAGCTGAGTGGATCCGCCGGACCGATGCCAAACAGCAGTGCTGTGAGAATTCGTGACGATACGGCAGCGACGGAAACTCCCAGAAACGCTGCTATCACCACCAGACGGGCCGTGCGTCCGCCCAGCCACGCCACGATCTGAGCGCGCTGCGCGCCCAACGCGAGCCTGATCCCGATCTCGCGCGTCTGTTCGGCGACGTGCTGAGCGAGCGTGGCGAACACGCCGCTCAGCGCGATCAGCAGCGCGACGCCTGAGAGCGCGGCAAACACATATGTTTGAAAGCGCCATGGTTCGATCTCGCGATCCACCACGGCCGCGAGCGGACGCACCGCATCGACGATGGCTTGTGGATGGACCTCGCGAATGATGGACCGCAGTCCGCCGACGAACGCAAATGCCGGACCCCGTGGCCGCACGATGAAGTGCTGCACGGGATCGATCGACTGGAGGTACGGCTTATAGAGTGTTTCCAGGGTCTTCTCGGCCAGCCCACGATAGCGGACGTCGCCGACGACCCCGACCACGGTTTGCCAGTCGCCAGGCGGACGATCGTAACTGGCATAGACCTTCCTGCCGATCGCGTTCTGCCCCGGCCAGAGGCGGTCGGCCGCGGACTGACTCACGATCACAACAGCCGGCGCGTCCGGTCCATCGGCGTCCGTGAAGCCGCGGCCCTGCAGGAGCGGAATCCCCATGACCGCGAAGTAATCCGCCGTCACCGACTCGGAGTTGAGCGCGGGATGCTTCCGCCAGGCGTTCTCGTCGCGCGGATCTTCGCCTTCGAGGACGATGGCTGCGCCGGAGCCGATCGCGCCGAATTCGAACGGGCGCAGGAAGACACCAGCCACTTGACCGACTCCAGGAAGCTGCCGGACCTTGTCAAGCGCCTCGTGATAGAACTGCCGATTCAGCGCGGTATCGGCGTATGTTTTCGAGGGCGCGGTGACGTTGAAGGTGACCAGATCGTCCGCGTTGAACCCGAGAAACACGTGCCTGACGGCGGCAAAGCTGCGCATCGTGAGCCCTGCAACGACGAGCAGCGCCACCGCGAGCGCGGTCTGACCGATGACCAACCCGTACCGGACGCGCAGCGTTGACGTGCGCGTGTCCTCGCTCGTCGCCAGCGAATTCATTGTCGAGTGCCGCAGCACGATCGAGAGCGGCAGGATCCCGCACCCGAGCGCTACGATCAGCGCCGCTATTGTTGCGTAGGCGACGACGGGCGGCGCTACGAGCGTGACGTCATCGATCCTCAGGACACTCTGGGGAGCAAGGGCGCGCGCAAGACGTGCGATCCAGAAGGCGCAGAACACGCCGCCCGCCAGCGCGGCGGCCGCGAGTGCCGTCGCTTCGGCGATCGCCTGTGGGAAAAGGTGCCGCCAATCGGCGCCCAGCGCACACCGGATGAACAGGCTTCGGCGGTCCTGGGCGAAGCGGGCCAGCAGCAGCGCGACCGTGTTTGCGCAGGTCAACAGCAGAACGATCACCCCGCCAGCGATCAGGAATCGCAGCGCCGTGCCCGTCTGACCGAAAAGATACTCGGGCAGCGGAGTCAGAACGCAGTCGCGTGCGGTCCCGCCAGCCGCGGTGAGTCGATTGACGATCGCGTCCATCTCGGACCTGGCACGCTCGAGCGTGACGCCGTCCCGCAGCCGACCCACGACGAACAGAATGCCGAGATTGCGCGCCTCGAGCATGTCGAAGCCGGCATCAACGGACTGCCGCGCGAGCGTCGGCACGATCGGCATCCAGACGGCGGCGCCCCGCGGGTAATCGAAGTCCCGCGGCATGACGCCAACGATCGTTACGGGCGCGATGCCCGCTCCGTCGTCGACGCTCATGACTGTTCCCACGACGGCCGGCTTCGACCCGAAATGATTGCGCCAGGTCGCGTAGCTGATGACGGCGACACGCGTGCTGCTGCGCTCGTCGTCTCGCGGCGCCAGCGTGCGTCCGAGCTGCGGTCGTGCGCCGAGGACGTCGAAGAACGTTCCGGACACAGCGGCAAACGTCAGAGGGACGGGCCGGTCGCGCTCGACGAGACGAAGCGGCCAGTTGATGGAGCCGGTGGCTGCGAGCGCACTGAACGACGAATTCTGCGTCTGCCAATCGCGAAAGGCAGGGAAGGACACCTCCCACACCCCGACGGCGGCCCTTGGCGCGTGTTCCCACATGACGACGACTCGATCGGGTCTCGCGATCGGCAGCGGCCGCAGCAGGACGGCATAGGCGACGGCAAAGATCGCGATGTTTGCGCCCAGGCCGACCGCCAGCAGTGTCGCGGCAGCTATCGCCGTTCTCGGGCTGTGGCGGAAGAATCGACGGGCATCGCCGAAGATGCGCGAGACCAACGGCATGGGATTCCCAGATTCTACGCCCGCCGCGGGACAGTGTATGCAGTGAGTAGACTTGGCCGGCTACTGGCCGGCGCGGCGCGCCTGCGGGCCGATCCGATCGCCGCGCTGCGTCACGAGTAAGGTCAGCGGTCGATCGCCCATGCGTTGCTGTTGTCCTGCTGGAGGCCCACGAGCAGCGATCGGCCGTCCGGCGACGGGCGCGGCGCGAAGAGACTCTGACTCTGGAATCGGCGCAGCAGAAAGGCGCTGCCGTCGAGCAGCACATGGAGCAGCTCGCTGCCGTGCACCGTGGCCGTCGTCGCGAACAGACTGCGTCCGTCGGGCGCCCAGGCGATGTCGGCGATGTTCTTGAAACCGTTGACCTCGACGACGCGATTGACGTTTTTGTCTGAAGAGACGAGCGTGATCCGATCGCCGCCGCTCCACCCGAATTCAGCGAATGCGATCGTGCGTCCGTCCGGCGAGACATCCCAGGACATCAGAGCAGCGCTGTTGCGTGGCGTCAGGGTCGCGAGCGGCCGGATACGGCCCGTGAGCGGCTCGAAGGCGGACACGGCAAGTTGCGCGAGCGGATCGCCGCCTGACTCGCGCAGCTCTGCCATCACGCATGAACCGTCGAATGCCGAGGGGCACCGGATGTCGGGAAAGGACAGTGCACCTGTGCCGGCAGCGCCGATCTCCGCCGCGAAGAACTGCAGGGTCCCGGTTGCTACCGTGCTCGAGAGCGTCATCACCTGCTCGGCAGGGCCACCGCCGGCCGGCATGCGCATGATGCGGGCGGCTGGCGGTTCGTACGTCATTTCTACATAAACGATCCACTTGCCGTCTGCCGTCATCCGCGGCGAACGGACGGCGGCGCCGGTCGTGCCGATGGCTTGCGGGGCCTCGCTGTCGATCGGCTGGCGAAAAGCGCGCAACGATCCGGTGCGGCCCGAGCTGAACAGGAACGATCGGCCGTCGTGCGTCCATTGGGCCGGCCAGTCGACTTGCGTGTCCGTGGTGAGTTGCCGCGACGCGGTGACGGCCTTCCCGGTCACGTCGAGCGACAAGAGATACACGTCGCTCTGCGCGAAATGCTTCGTGAGTCCGATTCGCCGGCCGTCCGCGGAAATCGTGAGCGGCTCCGCGGTGGCCGCACCGGGCCAGCGTGCGACGCGTGTCGGCTCGCCGGCACGTGCGCCGGTGTTGGGATCGATGGAGACAGTCCAGAGCGACACGCTCTGCTGCGGTTCGCCGTCATGTGTCGTGTAAAAGACTTTCCCGTCGGGCGCGAAGGCGACGCTCCAGATATTGGCCTGGAGGACCGGACGCACGTCGGCGCCTCCGATATCCCTCGTTTCGATCCACGCGTTTGGCGCGAAATTGACCCCACGCAGGTAGCCGATTCGTTTGCCCCCCGGCAGCCAGTGCACGCTGGCGAAAATCTCGCCGGCGGGTGCACGAACGAACGTCCGAGGCGATTCGCCGCGGCTGCCCGCGAACACAATCTGCCGTCCATCATCCTCGATCAGCAGGATCTGCGTGCCATCCGGCGACGGCTCCGCCTCGCCTCCCTTGTCGGTAATGGACTCGACGGCGCCGGTCAACACGGAAATGCTTCGGACGAGCGCCGGGCCGCCGACCTGCGACGGCCCGCTCGCGTACAGCCTGGTCCCATCCTGGGACCATGAGAGCTGGGCTCAGGTGAAACAGAATTCCGGCGGAACAGGCACCGTCCGTGTTTCGCCGGTCTCGATGAACCGGATATGCAGACCTTGAATGTCACTGTAGGCGAGGTAGCGGCCGTCAGATGACACCGCTGCGAAGAACACCGGCGCCTCGAGCGGATTCGACGTCACCTGCCGCTCGCGAATATCGATGTTCGCGGGTGCGTTGGCGCTCGAGTGGCTTCGCGCGGCCCACCAGCCCAATGCACCCAGCGCACCCACTGCGACAGCCGCGCCGAGTGGAATCCATCGACGCGCCGTGCGCGCCCGTGCCGGCAGTGCGCTCCCCGAAGGTAAAATCCCGCTGTCGCTGTCCTGTTTCACCTCCTCGAGCGCATTGCGGAGATCGACCGCGGTCTGATACCGGCGGTCCGGCTCTTTCTGGAGGCAGCGCCGGACAATGCGGGCGAATTCGATCGGCAGCGCCGGTTTGACATCGCTCACGACCGGCGGCGTGTCGCGGAGAATCGCCGTGATTACCGAGATGCTGCTGTCGCCCGTGAACGGGCGATGGCCCGTCGCCATCTCGAACAGCATGACTCCCATCGAAAAGATGTCCGACCTCGCGTCGACTTCCCGGCCCTCGGCCTGTTCCGGCGACATGTAGGCGATCGTCCCGGCGATGTGGCCAACGTCGGTGATCGGCGCGGTTCCCGTCGCGGCGTCCGGATTCAGCGTCGCGCCGTGCAGTCTGGCAAGGCCGAAGTCGAGCACCTTCACGCGCGATCCCGGAGCCGCCAGCATCACGTTCGCCGGCTTCAGGTCGCGATGTACGATCCCGGCGCGGTGTGCCGCAGCGACTGCGTCGGCAATTGCGATCGCGACCGGCAGGAGTCGATCGATGGGCATTCCCCCATCCGGGATACACGAGGTCAGCAGCTCTCCCTCGACATATTCCATCGTCAGGAACGCGACCCCATCTGCCTCTTCGAGCGAGAGCAGGGTGACGATGTTCGGGTGATTGAGACGGGCGGCGGCCTGAGCTTCGCGCTCCAGACGGCGGCGGTCGCCGTCGCCGGCGAGACTCAGCGGGACGATCTTCAGCGCGACGCGCCGTCCCAAACGGGTGTCGTGGGCGAGATAGACCTCTCCCATGCCACCGGCGCCGATGCGGTCGACGATTTCGTAGCCGCCGAGCCGACTTCCGGCGGCGAACGCCGAAACGCCTTCACCGCCTGTGCGATCGGTCATGACCTCCGTACCTCTCAACGAAGGACGGTCCGCACGGAATGCGTCGCATTGTAAGCCGATCCGACGGAATATACTGAGGCACCACACCATGTCTCGCGTAAGTGCGTCCGAAGGCTCGACCCCGATCGGACTGTTGCTCGGCGCCTACACGATCGTGGCCAAGGTTGGCGAAGGCGGCATGGGCGAGGTGTATCGGGCGACCGATGCGCGGCTCGGTCGTGATGTCGCGATCAAGATTCTCCCCGACATCTTCGCGCAGGATGTGGACAGGCTGGCGCGGTTCGACCGCGAAGCGAGAACGCTCGCGTCACTGAATCATCCGAACATTGCCCACATTCATGGTCTGGAGGAGCGCCCGCCGAGTGCGGAAGCACCGGCGCTTCGGGCGCTCGTGATGGAGTTCGTCGAGGGGGACGATCTGTCGGCTCTCATCAGGCGTGGCCCCATCGTTCCATCCGACGCATTCGCGATCGCACGGCAGATCGCGGCGGCGCTGGAAGCGGCCCACGACCAGGGCATCATCCATCGGGATCTGAAACCAGCCAACGTGAAAGTCCGCGCCGATGGCACCGTGAAGGTGCTCGACTTCGGCCTCGCGAAGGCCATTGACCCCCCGGGGGCGCACGGCGCGGCGGATCCGTCGAATTCGCCCACGCTCACTGGGCACGCGACCCAGCTGGGAGTGGTTCTCGGCACAGCTGCGTATATGGCGCCCGAGCAGGCGCGCGGCAAGCCCGTGGACAAACGCGCAGACGTGTGGGCCTTCGGCGCCGTCCTCTTCGAGATGCTGACGGGTGCCCGCGCGTTCGCCGGCGAAACAGCCACGGATACGCTTGCGGCGATCGTCCGCGCGGAGCCGGACTGGTCGCTGCTGCCGTCCGGATTATCCCCGGCACTCATCGTGTTCCTCAAGCGCTGTCTCGAGAAAGATCCCAGGCGGCGGGTCCCGGACATCGCCACCATGAGGATGGCGCTGGAGGGCGCTTTCGACGGCGCATCGCCACCTGTCGAAGGTCGCGGTTGGCGGTCTCCGCTCGTGTGGGTTCCCACGATCGTCGCGACCGCATCGCTGGCCGCACTCGCCGCGCTGTCGCTTCGAAGCGGTCCGTCCGTCGTTCAGCAGCCTTCCGCGCGTCTAACGATCCCTCTTCCTGGTGGCGCGGAAATCACGTCGTATCCCGCCATTACCCGCGACGGGAAAACGATCGCGTATGTGGCCCGGCAGGGATCTCAACCCGCGCAACTCTATCTCCGCGACCTCGATTCTTTCGACGCGCGCGTGGTCGCGGGGTCGCGTGGCGCCCACCAGCCGTTTTTTTCGCCGGATGGCAAATGGGTCGCATTCTTCGCGCAGGGAGCGCTTCAAAAAGTCGAGGTCGCCGGTGGAGCGCCCATTCGACTCGAGGAAGCGACGTATCCATTCGGAGGTACCTGGACCGCCGACAACTCAATCATCTATGTCGCGTCGCTCAATTCGGGACTGCTGCTGATCCCTGCCGAAGGCGGCCCGCCCAAGCAGATTTCCAAACCCGATGGCGCATCAAATGGGTACGCGCATGTCTTTCCTCAAGTTCTCCCCGGAAGACGCAGCGTTCTCTTCACCTTTTGGGGCCGGCAGAAGGGCGCGGCGGTGCTGTCGCTGGAAACGGGCGAGTGGAAGATGGTGCTGGCGACGCCGAGCTTCGCGGCGGCGATGTACGACGCGTCGTCTCCCGGCCAGGGGAGACTGCTCGTCGTAGACGATGCGGCAGGCATCAGAGCGGCGCCGTTCGATCCCGCACATCCCGCACCGACGACGGCGGACGCGCTGGTGTTGGACAACGTTTATTCCCAGCTGGAGACCGAGGGACAAGGTTGGCTCGCGGTTTCGGACAATGGAACCGCCGTGTACGCCGCGGGCAATCCCGCGAAGACTTCCCTCGTGTGGATGGGACAGGACGGCGCGATCACGTCGCCGCTCGGCGCCGAAGACGTGTACAGGGAAGTCAGCATCTCGCCCGACGGAACGAGAGCGGTCGTCCGGAAGAACCTTGATTTGTGGGTGCAGGACCTGGATCGCGGGACCAGCAGTCCGCTTACCTCAGGTGACAACAGCAATATCCTTCCCGTCTGGAGCCGCGACGGGCAGCGGATCGTGTTCGCATCGAACCGCGGCGGCGACTGGGACATCTACACGGCGCCCGCAGATGGATCCCGCCCCGCCGAAGTTCTGCTCAAGCGGCCGGCAGATCAGTTTCCGTACGCGTTCGCGCCTGACGGAACCCTGTTGTACACCGAAATCACGGCGACCGGTGGCCGCGATCTATGGACGCTGGCTCCTGATGGAAAGCCGTCTCCGCTCCGCGTTACGCGCTTCAATGAATACGCGGCGCAATTCTCTCCGGAGGCCGGCGGACCGCACTTTATTGCGTATACATCGGACGAGTCGGGACGGCCGGAGATCTACGTGCAGTCATATCCCGCCGGCGAACGTCGCGTTCTCGTGTCGACGGGCGGAGGCGTACGTCCGATATGGGCGCCGGACGGCCGGGAGCTCTATTTCCTGACCGGCGACAACACGCTGGTGGCCGTCGCGATGAAAACGGACGGCACGTTCGGTCCTCCCAGGACCATCACGGAGGCACGAGACTTCTTCATCGACGATCGATTCGAGAGCTACAGCGTATCGCGCGACGGGAAACGGCTCCTGATGATTCGCCGCGACGAGGGATCGGCGCCGCGTCAGCTCAACGTGATCCTGAACTGGTTCGGACCGTCCGGGCGGCGCTGAGCGCGAGTATGGACCATCCGTCCAACCTATAATCCGCCCTATGAAACGTGTCATTGCCGTTGCACTCGTTGCCCTCATTACGCCGCTCGCCGTTTCCGCCCAGGAAACCGACACCGAGAAAACAGCCGCTCGCGACGTGCTGCGGAAAATGTCGGAGCTCGAGCGCTCGCTCGACGTACCTGGTCTCGTCTCCCGTTTGACCGCGGCGGACGCAAAGCGGGATGCCGTCGTGGCGCGGACGAAGGAACTCCTGGACACAGAGCTGATGGCGATGAGCGACGACATCGCCACGCATCCCGAGATCGGGTTCGAAGAGAAGCGCTCGGTCGAGAAGTTGACGACGTATCTGAAGCAACACGGCTTCGACGTCGAGACAGGCGTCGCGAATCTCCAGACCGCGTTCGTCGCGAAGTATCACGGCAACAATGGCGCGCCGAACCTGGGCGTCATCGTCGAGTACGACGCGCTGCGCGGGACGAGCGGACCATTCCACGGCGACCAGCACAGCGCGCAGGGACCGGTCGGCCTGGCCGCGGCCGTGGCGATCTCCGAGTTCCTCTCGAAAACGCACACGCCGGGAAGCATCACGGTATTCGGGACGCCGGGGGAGGAGATGATGCCGCCGGAGGCGAAGTCCGAGATGCATCTGGCGCACGTTTTCGACGGCATGGACGTCATCGTCCGCAGCCACTCGTCGGCACAGACGTCGCGGCCGGCTCCCGGTTTCGGCACGTGCTGCATGAACATCGACGGCGTGAAGTACACATTCTCGGGTGCGCCGGCGCACCAGCTCACGTCCTGGAACGGACGCAACGCGCTCGAGGCGGTGATTCACCTGTTCAACAACATCGACGCCGTGCGCAGCAGCATCCGCCCCGAAGCCCGCATTCAGGGCGTCATTACCGAGGGCGGCGCCGCACCGAACGTCACGCCGGATCGCGCGCAGGCCGACTTCTACATCCGCTATCCCGACGAGATCTATCTCGCGCAGGTCACCGAGTTCGTCAACAACGCCGCGAAGGCCGCGGCGCTGGCGACCGGGACGAAGGTCAAGATCGATCACTACGGGCACGACCGCGATGGCATCAGCGAGGGGACACTCAGCGAATTGTCGTTCGCCTATATGAAGAAGTACGGCGCGACCAACGTGCAGCCCGAGCCGGGCAAGCCGCAGGGTTTCGAGGAGACCGGCACGGTGTCGCGCGACATCCCCGGCATCGGCATATCGTCGCAGTCGTCGAACTCGCCGAATCACACGTACGAAATGAACGCCGACAACCTGAAAGAGGTCGGCCATCACGGTTTCACCGTCGACGCGCAGACGATGGCGGCGATCCTGTTCGACTTCGCGACCGACGCGCCGTATCGCGCCGCCGTGAAGAAGGAATTCGACGGCGTCAAGGCGTTGTTCGGCGAATATCAGGCCGCGCTCCAGAAGACGTACACGGTGCCTGTCGTCGGCGATCCGAAGTGAGCTCACGGAGTTTGGATTAACTAAGAGCTCACGGAGGCCACGGAGGGCTGTCCTGCTGGAGAGCTGTCCTGCTGCGGAGGGCTGTCCTGTTGCGGAGGGCTGTCCTGCTGCGGAGGGCTGTCCTGCTGCGGAGGGCTGTCCTGCCGCGCGGAGCGCGCGGCCGACAGACAAAAAGATCCGCGAAATGAGCCGCACCTGCATTCGAGAGCGGTTCATTTCCCGGATCTTTTTGTCTGCCGGTCAGGCCGGCTTCGCCGGCCTGGCACGACAGCCACTCCCCGCTGATTCCTCCGTGGCCTTCGTGGCCTCTTAGTAAACGTTCCGTGGCCTCGTCTCACCCCCGCACACTGTGCGAAGCCGGACATTGGCGACGACACGACCGCTGCCGTAAGATGCGCCCATGGATGCGCTGTTGCGTGACGTGCGTCACGGACTGCGGAGGCTGTTCCTCTCGCCTGGTTTCACAACGATCGCGACGCTCACGCTCGCGCTGGGGATCGGCGCCAACGTCGCCATCTTCACCGTCGTGCACGCCGTGCTTCTTCGCCCGCTTCCATTTCCCGATCCGGATCGCCTCGTGCGCGTGGCCGCGGACGCGAACGCCACGGGCGGCCGGAACATCGGCATCTCACAGCCGGAGCTCGACGATCTCCAAAACCGCGCCGGCATCTTCGAGGGCGTGACGGCGCTCTGGCCGGTGAGCGCGTCGCTTCTCGGCGGCGCGCAGCCCGAACGCATCGAAGTGCTCGTCACGAGCGCCAACTACTTCCAGCTGCTGGGCGCGGCCGCGCAGATCGGACGCGTGTACGGGCCCGCGGACGCGGTGCGTGGATTCTCGGACCCCGTCGTCATCAGCAACGGACTGTGGCGCCGCGCGTTCGGCAGGTCGCGCGACGTCATCGGACGCCGCGTCATCATGGATACCGACACCTACACGATCGTCGGTGTGATGCCGGCCGACTTCCGCCATCCAGGGGAAACCCTGCGCGGAGACGTCGACATGTGGAGCGCGTGCGGCTTTGCGGCGGCGCCGTTTCCGAGCACACCCGATCGTCAACGCAACTTCATCCCGGGGGTAATGGGTCGCCTGAAACCGGGCCTCTCGCTGAAGCAGGCGCAGGATCGTCTCGATGCGTTCGCCGCGGAACTGCGGTCCGCGTACCCAACCAACTATCCCCCGAGCGTGCAGTGGGTACTGCGTCTCGAGGGCGTGCAGAGCGAGATGACGAACCGGATCCGCCCCACGCTGGGCGTGCTGATGGGGGCGGTCGCGCTGCTGCTCCTCATCGCCTGCGTGAACATCGCGAACCTGACGCTCGCGCGAGCGTCGGGCCGGACACGCGAGATCGCCGTGCGGCGCGCGATCGGCGCGACCCGCCCGCAACTCGTACGCCAGCTGCTCGTCGAAAGCCTCGTGGTCGCCGTGCTCGGCGGCGCCGCGGGCCTCCTCGCGCTGGCGTGGATGAAAGACTGGATAGTGGCAGTGCTGCCCTCCGACCTGCCGCGCGTGACCGAAGTGCATTTCGATGCGGGCATGGTCACCGTCGCGCTCGCGCTGGCCATCACCGCCGGCATCGTGTTCGGCACCGTTCCGGCGCTCCAGGTATCGGGCGTCAATCCCGGCGAGAATCTCAAGGACGCGGGACGCGGCATGGGCGAAGCGCGCGGCGAACGGCGTTTCCGCGGAGCGCTCGTCGCCGCGGAGATCGCGATTTCGCTCGTGCTCCTCGTCGGCGCGGGCCTTCTGGTCCGCAGCTTCTGGCGCATGCTGGAGATCAATCCCGGGCTCGATCCCGGCCACGTCGGTTTCGCGCAGATCTGGATCCCGGTCCCGAACGATCCCTCGAAGAACCCGTACGCCACGCCGGCGCAGCGCAACGCGTACATCAACGAAGTGCTGCGGCGTGTTCGCGCACTGCCGGGCGTGGAATCAGTGGGGATGAGCGCCAGCAACAAGACTCCCTTCAGCGGATCGGGAGTCACCCAGCGGTATACGTTCGTCGGCGAGTCGTCCGCGCCTGAAGACGTCCGCCGTGCCCAGTTCCAGGTGGCAAGCCCCGGGTATTTCTCGACATTGAGGTCGCCGATCCTGAGCGGCCGCGCCTTCACCGACGCGGACATCGCAGGAACGGAGCCGGTCATCATCGTCAACGAGACGCTCGCGAGAACGCAGTCGCACGGGCGGGATCCTGTCGGCCGGAGCCTCGCCCTCGGCCGGCAGTCGGCGCGCATCGTCGGCGTCGTCGCCGACATCCATGACGACGGACTCGACGCGCCGGTGACGCCGCGCGTGTATTTCCCGCTGTTGCAGCGATCCAACAACGCGCTGACCGTGTTCTATCGATCGTCCACCGATCCCGCGTCGCTGAACACCAGCGTCGAACGCACGATCCATTCGATCGATCCGACGCTGCCGGTGTTCGGGCAGCGGACGATGGAGGACCTGCTGGCGGATTCGACGGTGAGGCGGAAGGTGGTCCTGTGGCTGATGACTGGATTCGCGGGCGTCGCGCTGCTGCTGGCGGCGATCGGCACCTACGGCGTCATGAGCGTCGCGGCGAGCCGGCGCGTGCGCGAGATCGGCATCCGGATGGCGCTCGGCGCACAGCGACGCGACATCCTGCGGTTGATCGTGCGTCCGGGTCTGGGGCTCGCGGTCGCGGGCGTAGCAGCTGGTCTCGTCGGCGCTGCGCTCCTGGCGCAGTTGATGAGTTCTGTCTTGTTCGCTGTCACGCCGACCGATGCACTCACGTACGCAGCGGTCTCAGTTCTCCTGATCGCCGTCGCACTGGCGGCGTGTTTCGTCCCGGCGCGACGGGCAACGAAGCAGGACCCGTTGATCGCCCTCCGAACCGACTGATCAACCCCTTGGCAGGCGGCTTCCATTTGACAGTTCTGCCGGACTGCCCTAGATTTCTAGGTATATGCCCGTGGGTGCCCGCAAACCGGATGCGCTCCAGGGAACGCTCGATCTGCTGGTGCTCAAGATCCTGAGCCGCGGCCCGCATCACGGGTACGGCATCGCCGCCGACATCGAGGCGATCTCCGGTGACCTGTTGCGCGTCGAGGAAGGCTCGCTGTATCCGGCGCTGCATCGTATGGAGCACATTGGCTGGATCGCTGCCGAATGGCAGATGACGCCGAAGAATCGCCGCGCGCGCGTCTATCGGCTGACGCGTGCCGGTGAGCGGCAGCTCGCCGAGCAGCGGGAGAAATGGCTGCGGCTCACGACCGGAGTTTCCAGAGTGCTGCGCCTGGCGTGAGGGAGGCGGACGATGGGGCTGATCCGGCGCTTCTGGCGGTCCATATCGCCAGCCGATGACACGTTCGAAGAGGAAGCGCGCTTCCATCTTCAGGAACGCACCGACGAGTACGTCAGGCGCGGCCTCTCTCCAGACGACGCCCGCCGAGTCGCGGAGCGGCGCTTCGGCAGCATCCTCGAAGCGCGCGAACGCACCGCGGATGCCGACATGTTCCGGTGGCTCGACGATCTCCGGCGCGACGCCGGTTATGGATTCCGGATGCTGTCGCGAAATCCCGGGTTTTCGCTCGCCGCGATTCTCTGTCTCACCCTCGGCATCGGCGCGACGGCCGCAGTGTTCGGCTGGATAGAGGGCATTCTCCTGCGCCCCTATCCGCTCGTTGTCGATCAGGATCGCCTGTATGCCGTCACAGGCATCGAACGCGGCACGGCAGCGAGGACGGACATGTCGTGGCCTGACTGGCTCGACTTGCAGCGGAGCAGCACACTCGTCGAGGCGTTCATTGCCGAAAAAATAACAGGCACTACGCTGAGCGTCGGCGATCATGCCGCACGCGTACCCGGCAGCATCGTATCGGCGAATTACTTCGATGCGCTCGGCCTGCACCCCGCGCTGGGCCGGGGATTCGTGCCCGGCGAGGATACCGGCAGAAACGCACATCCCGTCACGATCATCAGCTATCAGACGTGGCAGGAGCGCTACCACGCCGATCCCGCCATCATCGGCAAATCGCAGCTGCTGAACGGCCTCCCGCACACGATCGTCGGCGTTGCGCCGCAAGGGTTCTATGGAACGTTCGTCGGCTACGCGTTTCAGTTCTGGGTACCCGCTTCCATGCAGCCCCGGTTCAGCGGAGGTGTCTACAGGCTGGAGGATCGCGACGCACGCTGGATCGAGGGCTTCGTCCGATTGAAGCCGGGCGTCACGATGGAACAGGCTCAAGCGGAGCTCTCGACGATAGCGTCACGGCTGGAGCGCGCGTATCCGGAGAGCGACCGCGGGCACGGCATCCTGCTGTTTCCGTTGTGGCGCACACCGTTCAACAACTCCGGTGCAATGGTGTCGACGCTGGGTGTTGCGCTGGCTGTGGTCCTCGGAATCCTCATCATTGCCTGCGCGAATGTCGCCAATCTGCTGCTGGTGCGAGCGTTTGCCAGGCAGCAGGAGATGACGATCCGGCTCTCGATCGGTGCCGGCCGGACGCGGCTGATCCGCCAGATGATGACGGAAGGTCTGCTGCTGTCGGCAATCGCCACGGCCGCAGGACTCGTGGTTGCGCAGTGGCTGCGCAACGCGCTCGCGTTCCTCACCCCACCTCGCGGAGGTATTCCACTGCGCCTCGCCGGTGCGCTCGACTGGCGGGTGTTCATCGCAGCCGGCGGCGTCGCCGGTGCGGCCACCATTTTCTTCGCGCTCGTGCCGGCGCTCGTCAGCAGCCGGATCGACCTGGCGGGCGCACTCCGGGCCCATACGGCGACGCTCGCCGGATCGCGGCGCGCCGCGTGGCTCCGCTCTTCGCTCGTCGCCACTCAGATCGGATTGAGCCTGATGCTGCTCATCGGTGCAGGATTGCTGGTCAAGAGTTTTGTGGCGATCCGCACCGCCAATCCGGGTTTCCAGACGGACGGTGTGCTGACCACGTTCGTCGACGCATTCTCCGCCGGATACGACCTCCGTCGCGCGGGTGTGTTTCAGGATGAATTGATCGATCGCGTCCGCGCCATTCCTGCGGTCGAATCGGCGGCTTTTTCCACCACGACCCCGTTCAGCTACGCGACCGCGCCTTCCGCCTCCGTTTCCGTGGATGGATTCGTTCCGCCGCCGGATCAGCAGCCGACCGCGGACTACAACGCGGTCGGACCAGAGTACTTCTCGACACTTGCGATCCCGATCGTCTCCGGACGCGCGTTCACCACCGCTGACGACGAGAGCAGCGCGCCCGTGGCCATCGTCGACGAACTGATGGCCGGCGCGTTCTGGCACGGCGGCAATCCGGTCGGCAGCCGCTTGACGATGAACGGGCAGCCACGGCTGGTGGTCGGCGTGGCGCGAACGATCAAGTCACGCGATTTCGTGGAGGCGCCGCGTCCTGTGTTCTACGTGCCGCTCCGTCAGCGCCCTGCCACGACCGTCAATCTGCACATCCGCACGTCCGTCCCGGCGTCGGTCATCGGCCCGGCGCTCGTGCGGGAGATCCACGCACTCGACCCGAACATCTCGCCGGGAGAGCTGATCACGCTGCGCGAGCAGGTCGAACGGACGACGGCATCTCAACGGATCGCGCTGACGATGCTCGTCGTGTTCGGGGTACTGGCGCTCGTCCTGGCTGCCGTTGGCCTCTACGCCGTCATGTCGGCGACAGTCGCGCAGAGCACGCCGCAGCTTGCGCTGCGAATGGCGCTTGGCGCCGAGCCCTGGAATATCCGCCGGCTGGTTCTGCTGCGTGGCCTTGCCATGACCGCGACGGGTGTCGCAATCGGTGTCGTGTGTGCGATCCAGACGACGCGGCTGATGGGCTATTTGTTGTATCAGGTCAACCCGCGCGATCCCGCGACCGTGCTGGGCGCAACGGTGCTCGTCGTCATCGTGGCGCTCGGCGCCTGCGTTGCACCCGCCTGGCGTGCCACACGGACGGATCCCATTCAGGCATTGCGGGGGTAGAGCATGCTGCGCTCAACTAAGAGGCCACGGAGCCCACGGAGGGGCTGTCCTGCCGCGCGGGACGCGCGGCCGGGAGACGAAAAGATCCGGAAAATGAACCGCGTGTGCTGTTGGGCGGCTCATTTTCCTGATCTTTTCGTCTCCCGGTCAGGCCGGCGGTGCCGGCCTGGCAGGACAGCCTTTCTCCGTGTCCTTCGTGGCCTCTTAGTAGATCCAACAGTCCTCGTCGGGGGCGCGTTCGTCAGCCGCTCGGTCCATGCGACCGTCCGACGCCGGCCTGGCAGGACAGCCGGATCTCCGTGACCTTCGTGGCCCCTTAGTAGATCAGCTGTTAGACCTTAGCGGCGATTGCCGACGACGACCCGCAGCCGGCGCAGGCGTTCGTCGAGTTCCTCGGGCTGCATCGAGGCATATTTCGGCGGCAGCAGACGCCGGCTCGACGCCTCGAAGACGGCGAGCAGCTCCATGTATTCGAGCAGCTCGGCGTCGCGGCTGGGGAAGTAGTCCTTCGCGGCGCGCTCCAGATGCTGCGCGGTCACCGGCGCGTCGCCGCCCGCCTCCCGTGCCGCATCGTCATTGGCCATCAGCAGCACGGCTTCGACGTCGGCGTTGCTGTAGCCGACGAGCTTCGCCGAGAAGTCCGGACGGATCGAGGCGACGTCCACCGACGTGGCGATGTGATTCTTCCGGATCAGCGCGGCCGCCACCTGCTCGACTTCTTCCGGCGTCTGGGAATAGAGAAAGGGGATTTTGCGATCCAGCCGTCCCGCGCGCTTCAAGTCGACATCGAGCTTGTCCGGCCGGTTCGTCATTACGAGAAACAGGATGCGCCCTCGATTGGACGTGTCGGACATGAACTCTTTGATCCGCGCGATCACACGCGACGAGGTGCCGCCGTCGCTCTCTCCGTCCGCGGAACCGAACGCGCGGTCGCCCTCGTCGATGATGACGACGACCTGCCCGATGGCGCGGATGACGGTGAGGATTCGTTCCAGATTGCCTTCCGTCGCGCCCACCCACTTCGAACGGAAGTTCTTCAGCTTGATCGTCGGCAGTCCGCACTCTTTCGCGAAGGCCTCCGCGACGAACGTCTTGCCGGTTCCCATCGGCCCGGTGAACAGCAGGCCCATCGGCACTCGGAACGTACGGCCTTCACGGATGCTGTCGGCGATAACGAGGAGATCCTTCTTGACCTCCTCCATGCCGCCGACGACTTCGAATCCGTGGGACGGCTCGACGAATTCGACGAGGCCGAAGCACTCCCGCTCGAGGATCTCGCGCTTCCGGCTTGCGATCAGCCGATCGATCTCGATCCGCGCCTGGTCCATGCGGCCGGTATCGATGGAGGCGGGAAGGATGGCCGCCGGTGCGACCAGCCGCTTGATGGCCTCGTGGTCCATGCCGGCGGTCAGCGCGGCGAGTTTGTGCGCGCGCTCGGGAACGTCCGGACTCGATCCGAGCAGGTCGGCGATGAACCGCTCGCGCGCGAGCGCATCCTCTTCGGACGGCGGGGGAGGCGCCACGATCGATGCGATCTGGAGCGCCTTCAGGCCCGCGGTGAGGTCGGCGTATCGATCGACATCTGCATCGCTCAGTCGGCCGTCCGACAGGCGAACGACCGCGCGCCGTGCCGCCTGGTCCGGCATCGGGATGTCGATGATCGCGACCTTCGGGTTCGAGATGAGCTTCGGGGCGAGGTCGGGCAGGTTCTCCGCGATCAGGATGACGAGGTTGTCCCCCCGCTCGATCTCGGAGAGGAACGACCAGCGGTGAAGCGTGATGATCGCCGCACGATCGGCGTCGGCCTGGAACGCCGGGTCGCCGCTTGGCGCGACCGCTTCCGCGTACTCCACGACGACCGCGGCACGCGTGCTCTGCACGAGCAGCCGCTCCAGCGCGGCGAACACGCGGTCCTTGCCGGACGCGAGAAGCAGGTCGTCGAGGTTCCCGACCGTCGGGGCTCGTTTGGTGAATCGGACGCCGGTCGCCAGATTGAAGACGGCAATCGTCTCGCGCGTGTCCTTCAGGAGGACGTCGGTGATGAAGTCCGTGAGCGTCATCAGCTGCCCGTTGCTCACGATCGCGTCGTACACGTTGCCGTGCAGCACGAACATCGACGATTCGCCGCGCAGGTAGCGGCGGCGCAGATCCTCGGCCCACTCAGGCATCACGCGCATCAAAAGCTCGTTCCGTTCGAGATGGAGCCAAGAATGCGGTCCGTATCGACCGCCGTCTGGCGGATGGATTCGACGCCGTCGAGCAGATCGTCGAGCTGTCCCGACAGCTGCTGCGGCGACTGCATGGTCACGACCTGGTCGGCGATCAGCTGGAATGAATTGTCAATCAGATCGAGCTGGCCGCGCGCCACGGTGAGGTACTGGTTGATGTCCTTCAGCTTGTCGAGACGCTTGAGGATGATCGCGAGGTTCTGCTTCGCGATTCCAATCGCCGCGTCACCGTCGGGCGCCGACTTCACGGCGGCTTCCCAGCGCATGCGCCCGCGCGCAAGCGCGTCGAGGTCGACCGACTTCAGATACTGCTCGTACCGGGTGCACGTCACCGCCATGTCGATGAACGCATCGACCAGGCGGTCGGCTTTCAGCAGCTCGGCCCGCAACAGTTCGCCCGTGAACGACGGATTGGCCGCGGCGAGACGCCGGATCTCCTGCTGACGTCCGATCAGCGCGCGAACCCGCCCGCGATCGTCCTCGCCAATCAGTTGCAGGCGGCCCGCGCGTTCCTCCTCGAGGAGCGCGTCCCGCAGCTGCTCGAACCTGGGGTCCCACAGCAGGTGCCGCAGCCGTTTCGAATCCGGCGCGTACAACAGCCAGAGCGCCTCGAGGCCGACGGCCGCGACCGCCAGGACGGGATTGAGCGTGAGGCCCGCGGCAGCGAGGGCTCCCCCGAACAGCGACACGTTGTACGGGTTGGCGAACGCGTACTTCAGGTACGGCCGCTTCTCCAGAATTGCGGAGGCGACGGTGCGCTTGGCCGCGTCGGCGAACGCGGAGGCGAGCGGTCGGGAGGCTTCGCCAGCGGACCCGCCGGCCGGTCCCGCGGACTTGGGCGCCTGGCCCGGCGAGGACTGGCCCGGCGTCACCGGTCGGGCCTTGGGCTGGTCGGGCGTGGCCATGTCACATTCTAGGGGAGCGCGGTCGCCGGGTGCGCTCCGTGTCAACGACCAGCTTCACACCTCCCCAAACGACACAAGGCCGCTCCAATCGAACCCTGAATAGTTGGTCGCTGCGTCGTCGTGTCGTGATGGACGTTCACTCTTCAGATGCCGCCGGAGTGTACAGCAGATCGAGCAGCTTCTTCTCGACTGCTCGGAACTCCGGCGTGGACTGGAGCGAGATGTCGCGCGCGCCGAAGAACGGCACTTCGACGCGGTGCAGGATCCTGGCAGGACGCGCCGAAAAGACGTAAACGGTGTCGGCGAGATAGACCGCCTCCGTGATGTCGTGCGTCACGAACACGATCGTGTTGTCCTCGTTGCGAGAAACGTCGAGAAGCAGCCCCTGCATGCCCCAGCGTGTCTGCGGGTCCAGCGCGCCGAAGGGCTCGTCCATCAGGACGATGCGCGGCTCGTTGATCAAGGTGCGCGCGATCGCGACCCGCTGCTTCATGCCTCCCGAGAGCTGCTTGGGGTAATGGTCGGCAAAGTCGTACAGCCCGACGGCCCTGAGATAGCGGTCGCTGCGTTCGCGCCGCTCGCGCTTGGGAACGCCGCGCAGCCGCAGCCCATACTCGACGTTCTGGCGCACCGTCAGCCATGCGAACGACGTGTAAGCCTGGAAGACCATCCCGCGGTCGGCGCCGACGCGTTCGATGGGCTTCCCGTCGACTTCAACCGTCCCCGTCGTCGGCGTGAGCAGGCCGGCGATGGCCTTCAGGATCGTCGATTTCCCGCAGCCCGACGGGCCCAGGAAGACCACGATCTCGCCGCAGCCTGGCTTGTCCGCGATCGCGAACGACACGTCGCGGACCGCCTCGGTGCCGCGGCCCAGACGATCGACGTACGTGACGCTGAGATGATCGGCGCGCAGCCGCGGCGTTCCCGGCGCAACCTCGCCGCGGTAAGTGGGCGTCGTGCCAGGGCTGCGGTCGGAAACAGTGACCGCAACCGTCCCGGGCTCGCCGTCCGCGGTCACTTTGACCTGGCCCTCGGTCATATCGCCGCCTCGCGCCACCGGAACAGCACGTTCGAGATCATGCGAATCAGGAAGTCGGTCAGCAGGCCGATGCCGCCGATGACGAGCAGGCCGGCAAACGACCACGACGCCTTCTGATGGGTGCGGGCGAGTTCCACCATGTAGCCGAGCCCGTGCTCGGGATTGACCGCTTCGGCGAGGATGACGTACGTCCAGAGGATCGCGTTCATCACGCGAAACGAGTCGAAGATTTCAGGCAGGGCCGCGGGCAGCAGCACGGTCCGGATCGCCTGCAGCCTCGTGGATCCGAGCGTCAGCGCCGTCTGCACCAGTTCCTCCGGGACCGCGCGAATCGCGGAGACGACGACCGGCAGCAGGTAGACGAACACGCCGAGAAACAGAAACGCGATCTTCTGCTTCTCGTAGATCCCGAACCACAGGATCAGGAGCGGAATGAACGCGGAGATCGGCATGTAGCGCAGCGGCGCCATGATCGGCTCGAACAGCCGGTTGATCGGCTCGAACGCGCCCATCAGTACGCCCAGCGGTACCGCGAGCGCCGACGCGAGGAGGAACGCCAACAGGATCCGGCGGCTCGACGTGAGGATCGCGCCCCACAGGTCGTAGTCGATGAACAACTGCAGCGTCCCTCGCACCACCTCGGTGGGAGACGGCAGAAAATCCGGCGGCGCGAATCCGCCGTAGGAGACGAGACACCAGGCGCCCAGCACGAGCGCGGGCATGACGAAGGCGAGCGCCAGGGCCGTCGAGCGCGGCAGCGGCGCCCGCAAAGCGAACCAGTCGCGGTGCGGACGAGCCATCGGAGGCGCTACTTGCCCGCGAGGACGACCCTGATATCTGTCCGCCGGTTCAACTGACGACCCGTTTCGGTCGTGTTGGTCGCGACGGGGTTCGTGGATCCCCGTCCAATCGTCTGGAACCGCGCGGCCTGGATGTTCGGGAAGTTCTTCAGGATGTAGTTCTTGATCGCCAGCGCACGCTTTTCCGAGAGCGTCATGTTGACCGTCGACGAACCCGTCGCGTCGGTATTCCCCTCGACTCGAAGATACGTGCCGCCGAACGACGTCATCGTGTCACCCAGCGCGTCGAGGACGAAATATGAGCCGGGCATGATTTCATCCGACCCGGGCGTGAAGTGGATCTGGATCTCCTTGTTGATGATCGCGCGATCGTTGGCCGACGGATTCTTGGCGGCCAGCGTTGGTTCCTCGACTTTCTGCGCCGGGTAGGCAGCAGCCAGCGTCTGCAGGAAGCGCGGGTCCGAGTAGTCCTTCGCATCGACTGCCCGCGTGACGAGTCCCTTTTTGCGCCAGATTACGAACGCCGTATCGAACAGAGTGTCGAAATGCGCCTTGCCGCCGCTCAGTCCATAGAACTGCGCGTTGTCGGCGTACTGCGTCAGCTTCAGGCCCGACAGCATCCCCGACACCGTATCCGCGTCGAGCTTCAGCGCCTTGCCGACCTCCGCGTTGGTCGTCGCCGGGTCCGACTTCATCATGTCGATGCCGTCGAACCAGCCGTGGATGAAGTCGCGGATCGTCTCCGGCGCCTGGTCGATCACGTCCTGCCGCGCGACGAGGGTGTCCGCGATGATGTTCGTCGCCGCCGTCGTCGACACGAGGATGTGCGCC
>DATJIW010000086.1:0-3374 GCA_035492775.1 Vicinamibacterales bacterium | reverse complement strand
ACCGCATGCGCGCCTTCGTCACGGTCCTGAGCCCGGAGGAGTTCCAGAAGTGGCTGGACGCCGAGGAGGCCAAGGTCAAGTCGCTCGGCTCGGGCGTGTGGGGCGGTTGATTAGCGGAGCGTTTCGTTCTCAACCGGGGGGCTTCGCCCCGCCGGACCCCCAGCGCCTGCGGCGCGCCTACCCAAACAGTTTCGGCGTCGGCATCCGCGCCCGGATCCGCTCCAACTCCTGTGCGGTCACGCGGCCGATGCCGTTTCTGCGGCACGACTCCTCTACCGCCTTTACGACCATCCCGCGCACGAACGCCGGGATCTTCTTCATCCGCGCGGTCGCGTCGTCGTCCCACGCAATCGCCGTTGACGAGGCGTGGCCGTAGACGATCGCGGGCGGTGCCGCGCGCTTATCGGATGCGCCGCTGTTCGCGACCAGCAGCGGCGACCCGGCGAACGTGCCGGGCGTGTGGGTGCAGAGCGGGTCCGCGGCCATCAGATCGCCCGTCATCCCGTAAGCCCGGGCCCGGCAGCCGCCGCACTGCGCGTTCAACTCGCATTCCCCGCACCGGCCGCCGAGCGAGACCCGCCGTCGAATCTTCGTGAACAGCTCCGAGCCGCCCCAGAGATCCGCGAGCGTCGAACGGCGAAGCGTGCCGGCAAAGACCGGAAGATATGGGCACGGCGTGACGTCGCCGTTGGGCCGGATCCCCATATAGTGCGTTCCGGCCGGGCATCCGCCCGCGCCACCCGAATAGGTCCTGAACGGGACGGAACCGGACTCCCGATGACTTGCGGTCGATTCCACGTCGACCGCCGCCGGATCCGCTTCGCCCGACCGCTCCAGAACGGTTTTGATGTAGTGCGGCGCGCATTTGGCGTTCACGAGCATCCGGCCGGCGAACGCGCGTTGAATCCGGTAGAGCGCGGCCAGGACCTCGTCGTATTGCGCCGGTGTCAGATCCGAAACGAACTGCCCGCGGCCGGTGGGCACGAGGAAGTACAGGTTCCACACCTTCGCGCCGAGCCGGGCGTGAGCGAACTCGGCAATCGCGTCGAGCTCCCCGAGGTTGTGCGATCCCGCGGTCGTCTGCACGATGAACGGAAGCCCTGCGCGGTTCAGGATTCCCGCCCCGTCCACCGTGTTCCGCCACGCGCCGCGCACCATGCGAAAGCGGTCGTGACGATCCGGGTCAAGCGCGTCTAGCGAAAGGGACAATCCGCGCGCGCCGGCTTCCGCCAGGCGCGCTGCGACATTCTCCGAGATGCGGACCCCGTTCGTGCCGACGACCACCCAGAGTCCGCGCGCGGCGGCGTGCCGGACGATCTCGAGGATGTCGCGGCGCAGCAGCGGTTCACCGCCGGTGAGGATGGTCAGGCATTCGGGCGCGAACGCCGCGATGTCGTCGATGACCCTGAAGCATTCCTCGGTACCGAGCTCGCTGCGGTCGGCGAAGTTCTCCGTCTGCACCTGCGGAGTGCCGCCGGCGTCGAGATAACAGTGCTCACAGGCGAGGTTGCACCGGTACGTCAGATTCCAGGAGATGACGTAGGGCCGCTCGAACACCGGGTCCCGCAACATGGAGGCGTTGGAACCGCGCGTCACATTCCAAAGAATTCCCGGGCGGCGTCGAGGATGGTCTCGTCGATCTCGACGACGCCTCGCTCGCGAGCGAACCGTTCGATGCCGGTTCGTGCCATGGGGCGGACGAACTCGGGGATGTTCGCCAGCCGTGCTTCAGCCTCCATCGTCCACCGGACGACCGCAGGGTCGGCGCTCGCCGGCGCCGCGGCCGTCCCGGCGGCGGGAATCATCGCACCGAACGGGCACTTGCCAGCCGATTCCGCGGGCGCTCCGGCGGGGCCGATCTTGACGCCGAGCGACTGGACCATCTGCGTCTCGTATGCGTTGGTGAGCATCGCGATCTCGTAGCCGCACTCGGGGCACGAGTAGACGACCGACAGCGATCCGCGGTCGGGATCGACGGTTTCCAGCTTCATCGGGCTGTCGCACGGGACACACAGGAATTTCATGGCTGGTCCTCGTTCAATTCGTCGAGCAGCCGCCGCGCGATCGCATCGATCGCGTCACTCGCAGCCGAATCGCGCAAGGCCGTCGCGAGGAGGCCGAAATCGCAGGTGCGCGCCAGATCAGGATCGAAGGGGACATTCCCGAGACAGGGAATGCCGAAGCCCGCGGAGGCGTCCGCGGCAAACAGCGGCTTCACGGCATTGCAGTCGCGGCAATAATAGCCGCTCATGTTTTCGACGTACCCGAGGAGGCGATTGGGCCGGCTCGACAGCGCCGCAACCGATCGCGCGACAACGCCTCGCGCAACCTGCGACGGGATCGTCACGAGCACGAACGACGCGCGCACTCCGAAGAAATCAGCGTATTGCACGGTGCGGTCCGCTCCCGGCGGGAGATCGATGATCAGCAGGTCGAGCGATCCCCATTCGAACGCGCCCAGTATCTCGCCGAGCAGCGCGAACTCGCGCGTCGCGCGCCACGTATGCGATTCTCCGCGCGCGGCGCTCTCGAAATCGAGTGCTTCCGATTCGGGGATCACCGATCCCATTGAGAACACGCCGATTCCGGTCGGCGTTCGCGGCAGCGCGGCCTTCTCGCGGCCCGGGACGAACACCGCGTGCTGGACGCCCGCCATGCGCGCCTGTGAAGGACCATTGAAATCCGCGTCGAGGATGGCCACGCGGTGTCCCCGCGCGCGGAGCCTCTCGGCCAGAGCAATGGTCAGCGTGCTCTTGCCGACCCCGCCCTTCCCGGAGCCCACGGCGACGAGATGTCTTACGCCTGCAAGCCCGTCGGCGACGCGCGTGCGCTGCTCGGCAATCTGATCGAGAATTCTCGACCCGCCGTCACCGGCGATGTCGTGGTAGCCCTTCACGTCGCCGCATAGCTTACACCCAGCCGGCGCCGGGCCTGTCTGCGAAAGCCATCGATCCCGCGGCGACCATACAGTCCACTAATAACGGGCGCCTCGGGCGTCATCCGCGCCCGGGCGCGTCTGCCGGAACCCGACGTCAGGTCCGATGTCGGAGTGTCCCCTGGGTTTCCTCCTTGTGAACCACGTATGTCCGTGCGCCTTGCCGCGCCGCTGGTACCACACAAAGTACGGAACCGCCAGCGCGAGGCAGATCACAATCGCAATGATCACGGCCGATGAGATGTGCATGGCTCAGCTCCTTCCGCCCGGACGTGGAATCTGCAAGCCATGGTCCGCCGCACCTCGAGAGTACCGTCTGATGTTGCGACTGTGCTGTCGGCAGATAGACGAGGTGCCTGCCGTGTGAAGGCAACGCCGCCGGCGAGCTTTACGGCACGTCAGTCCAGTCGAAGTACTTCGGAACGATCTTCGCCGCCTT
>DATJIW010000085.1:0-3135 GCA_035492775.1 Vicinamibacterales bacterium | reverse complement strand
GCGTTCGCCGGGGTGAATCTCCTGCGGCACGAGCGGAACTACGGAAAACTCCGCGGCCTGCAGCACGCGATCGACACGTTCGACCTGCTCGGCCGTTACGAATTCCTGTCGCTCCTCGACGCCGACAGCCACATCGCTCCGGGGTATTTTGCGGCCGTGCTGCGCCGCTTCGACGAGGTCTCCGACGCGGTGCTCGTGTCGGGGGCGCCGTACAGCGAGCGGTACAACTGGATCACGGCGTATCGCGCGCTCGAGTACGCGATCACGCTCAAGGTGTACCGCAAGGGTCAGGACAACCTCGGCGTCATTACCGTCGCGCCCGGCTGCGCGTCGACCTATCGCACGTCCGTCTTCGCGAAGCTCGATTGGGATAACAAGACGCTCGTCGAAGACATGGATGTGACCGTTCAGATCCACCGCAAGCAGCTCGGCAAGGTCGTCTACACCGAACACGCCGTTGCCTATACCCAGGACCCGCGCACGCTGCGCGAATACGCCGGCCAGCTGACGCGCTGGTACAGCGGCACCTGGCAGGTCATGCGCCTGCATCGGATCCCGTTCCGATTCAGGAAGCTCGACCTGGAATTTGCGCTGCTCATCGGCGAGGGTCTGATTTACGCCGTCCTCGCGACGCTGCTGCCGCTCTTCCTCTGGCTCGTCCCGGCTATGACGCTTCGCGCACTGCTCTTCGATCAGCTGATGTGGGCCGGCGTCGCCGTCTACTGTGCGGTGCAGCTCCGCCGCGCCGATGTGCTGGCCGCAGCGCCGCTTTATCTCGTGATGCGCGGCATCAACTGCTACGTGCTACTGCGGACGTTCTGGATCGAGATCGTGTGCTCGCGCCGCACGGAGACGTGGTTCAGCGTATCCCGTTACTCGCAGTCGCCGGCCGCCAACTGACGAGAGTTACTGACATGAAAACACGCAACCTGATGCTGACCGTCATCTTCCTGGCTGCGCCCGCCTTCGCGGGAGCGCAGGACACCGCTGCCTCTCCGGCCACAATCGGCTTCCCGGGATCGGTGAACGTGACGTTCGGAACCGTTGCCCCGACCGAGCCGGGCAACCTCGTGTCGCTCACAATGCTCGAACAGGGCGTAACGGTGTGGCGGCACCGGAAGTCGTTCGTCAGCGGCGTTGCGCTGGCGTCGGCCGGTCGCGACAGCCAGGACTATGTCTGGAACAACCGGCACGCGCTGACGCTCGGCGTCCGCTTCTCGCAGGTGATGTCGAACAGCGTCCTGCAGATCAACGCCGGACAGTCCATCGTCGCCGACAGCGCCACGGCGCCGGTGATCAAGCCGGTCCTCTACGCGTCCTACTGGGCCGGCTGGCACCATCCGCTGAGCGGCGGGCGCTTCAGTCCATCCGCGCTGCCCGGAAGCGTGTCAGCCACGACGGGAATCTCGAGCGCCCTCGAGCCGGACAACTGGGTGAGCACGCTTTCCGTCGATCAGGGCGTCAGCGTGTACCAGCACGGCCACACGACGCTCATCCCTTACTCGCGCTTCGCGATCAGCGCCGACACCCGCGGCTTCGCGTGGGACAACCGCACTTCGCTCGATGGAGGTCTGAAGGTGCGGCAGGCGGTTGCAGGTGGTGTGATCGATCTCGGGGTCGCGGCGCGGCGTCAGCAGGATCGGATAAGCGGGTCCGCGCGCACGGCGCCCGTCGCGTTCGTCGAACTCTGGTACGGCTGGAATCCGCGGGCCATCGTCCGCTGAATCGTTCCTCAACCTCAGGGATCAGGAGAAAGAAAAGCGCCATGTATCTGAATATGTTCGGCGGTTCCGGTCTGTTGCACATCCTCGCCGGCCATCCGCGGCTCGTCGCCGCATTCGGACTGGCCGGAGCTGTGGGACTTCTGGCTTCCCCGGTCGGGCCGGGCACCTATCGCGGCACCGCGGCGTATGCGAGCGCCGTCGAGCGCGTGGTGCAGGATCGCGGCACTGGTCTCACGATTGCGAACGCCGAGCGGCAGGCGAATGAGGAACTAAACGGAACCCGCGACCAGCTGGAGCCTCTTGTGCGCCGCACGATCGCGGCATGCGGACCGGCCTGCAGCGACGTCTCGATCGATTCGGTGTTCGGCGACCGCAGCCTGCTGCGCCAGGTCCTCGTGCTCGATGCGATCTACAGCCATGTGGATACGACGACGCCGATCGGCAACGGCAGCGGTAAGTAAGACCATGAACACGACCGATACGAAAACACCGTACTCGATTCTCGGAACGCCGGTGCAGTTGAAAGGCGTAGACGGCGAAATCCTGCTGCTGCACGCGCCACTGAGACTCGGGCCGGGCCGGGCGGTGTCAATCCGCAACGGCGCCGCAACGTTTCAGGCAACGGTGCTGAGCGCGCACATTTTTTCGCTCGACCCGGAGCACGGGCCGATCTACGAATTGCAGGTCGAGCCTCTTTCACGAACGGCCTCCCCAGCCGTCGACTCGGAAGCTTCGAAGAAAGGAGGATGGTGGCAGCGCGGGATGGCCCCCGCGCTTGGAACAGCATAGGTCACCCACGCCCGGCGCACTTCCCTCCCCCAGGTGCGCCGGGCACTCTCACGATGGTCGCGACGCGTCGATCTCGGCCACCGTGGCGAGGATACAGTCGCGCAGCGCGTCGAGATCGTAGCCTCCCTCGGTAACGAGCGCGATCGGCGCACGCATCGAGCGAAGCAGCCTCCGCACGATCGCGGCATATCCATCGACGCTGACATACATGGACGCGAGCGGGTCATTCGCGTGAGCGTCGTAGCCCGCCGATACCAGCAGCAGCTGAGGATCGTACTTTTCCAGCCGTTCACCCACGCGTTCGTAGGCACGCGCGTAGTCGTCATCGGTCGATCCCGATGGCAGCGGGAGATTCATCGTGTATCCCAGACCGGCGCCCGCCCCGGTCTCCTCGGCCGCACCGGTACCGGGATAGAACGGGTACTGGTGAGTCGAGACATACAGCACTCGAGGATCCTCGTAGAACATGCGCTGCGTCCCGTTGCCATGGTGGACGTCGATGTCGACCACGGCGACGCGGTCGAGTCCTCGTGCCACCGCGGCAGCGGCCGCGACAGCGACGTTGTTGAACAGGCAGAAGCCCATCGCACGGTCGGGCTCGGCGTGATGTCCCGGAGGCCGC
>DATJIW010000084.1:0-2516 GCA_035492775.1 Vicinamibacterales bacterium | reverse complement strand
CCGAAGCTCCTCCTCGGCGCATCTCTGATCGTCGCCTTTATCGCTGCCGTCATCGCCTCGGCGCAGTGGATGACCGTGCTCATGGCGATCCACGGAGCGCCGGTCGGCAGTGTCGACTCCGTGCTCGGGCGCGACATCGGATTCTACCTCTTTCAACTTCCCGCCATCTCCGCCGCGCTTGGCACACTCATCGTCCTGACGATGCTCTCCCTGGCCGGCGTCCTTGTGCTCTACGTCCTGCGGGGTGCGGTCGTGCTGCGGCGTCGTGCGTCGGTCGAGCCAGCCGCCGCGCGCCACCTCGGCGCGCTGCTCGTGTTGCTGTTTGTCCTCTTTGCCGCGCAACTCTGGATCGTCGATTCGGCTTCGCTGCTCTACTCGGACACCGGGCCGCTCGCCGGCGCCAGCTACGCCGACGTCCACGTCTCCCTTCCGGGCATTCGCCTTTCCGCCGTCGTGGCCCTGATCGCGGCCGGCCTCGTGGTGTATGGCGTCGTCCGGCAGAAGCTCGTCTGGTTCGCGGCGATCGCCGTCGCGATGTACGCGGGAGTGAGCGTCGTATTCCGCGGTCTCATCCCACTGACCGAGCAGAAGTTCGTCGTCGCGCCGAACGAGCTGGCGCGTGAACGGACGTACATCCAACAGCACATTGCCGCGACGCGGCGCGCCTGGCGGCTCGACAGCGTCGCGACGCGCGACCTCGGTGGCGACGTGCAGCTCACGATGGCGGACATTCGCGCGAACGCGCCAACGATCGAGAACGTGCGGCTCTGGGAGCGCGACCTCCTCAAGCAGACGTTCGGCCAGCTGCAGGAAATCCGCACGTATTACGACTTCGCGTCGGTGAGCGACGATCGCTACATGATCGACGGACGCTACCGTCAAGTGCACGTTTCGGCACGGGAGCTCAACACGGCGTCGCTGCCGACCCGCAACTTCATCAACGAACGTCTGACCTTCACCCATGGCATGGGCATCGCCATGGCGCCGGTCAATCAGGTCACCGCCGAGGGGTTGCCGGTGCTGTTCATCAAGGACCTGCCGCCTGTGTCGACGGTCTCGGTCAAGGTCACGCGACCGCAGATCTACTACGGCGAGCTGACGAACAGCTACGTCTTCGTGGGCACGGGCCAGAAGGAGTTCGACTATCCCGCGGGCGAGACGAACGTCTACACGAACTACACCGGTCGTGGCGGCGTTCCGATCGGATCCTTTCTGTTACGCGCGCTCTACGCCTGGGAGCTCGGATCGACAGACATCCTGCTGTCGTCGTACATCTCGCACGACGCGCGCATCATGTACCGGCGCAACATTGTCCAGCGGGCCAAGACTGCGCTCCCGTTTCTGGACTTCGACAGCGAGCCGTACCTGGTGGTGACGGATTCCGGCACCCTGAAATGGATGCTCGATGCGTACACGGCGAGCCACAACTGGCCGTACTCGAAGCCGGCGGCCGACGGCACGAATTATTTGCGCAACAGCGTGAAGGTCGTGATCGATGCCTACGATGGAACCGTCGATGCGTATCTCGCGGATCCAGGCGATCCCGTCATCCGGACGTATGCCGCGATCTTCGGCCCGATCTTCAAGCCGCTCACCGCGATGCCGGCCGACATTCGCGCGCACATGCGCTACCCGGGCGACCTGTTTCGGATGCAGACCGCACTCTACGCGACATATCATATGGAAGCGGCGGACGCGTTCTACCACCGCGAAGATCAGTGGCAATACCCGGGCGGGGACAAGGACACGCCGAAGGCGAGCCCGTTCATGCGGCACATCATCCTGCGCCTGCCCGGTGAGGCCAACCCGGAGTTCATCTACATGACGCCGTTCACGCCGCGCGGCAAGGACAATCTCGCCGCCTGGATGGCCGCCCGAATGGACGGCGCGAACTACGGGAGGCTCGTCGTGTACCGGTTCCCGAAACAGAGTCTCGTCTACGGGCCGACGCAGATCGTGAACCGCATCAATCAGGAAACCACCATCTCGCAACAGATCACGCTCTGGGATCAGAAGGGCTCACAGGTCATTCGTGGAGAGCTCCTCGTGATTCCGATCAAAGACGCGCTGGTCTATGTGCAGCCGTTGTACCTGCGCGCCGAAGGTGGAACGATTCCGGAGCTCAAGCGCGTGGTCGTCGCGCATGAGAATCGGGTGGCAATGGGCGAGACCCTCGAGGACGGTCTGTCGCAGTTGTTCGGTGAGGGAGCGCCTTCGCGCACGACCGTTGCGCAGAGCGATTCGAACCGCGTCTCCAGTGTCGCCGGCGTCGCGAACGGCCTGACCGGTGTTGCCGCCGACTTGGTGCATCAAGCGCAGCAGCACTACGACCGCGCGATCGCAGCGCAGCGCATCGGCGACTGGGCGACGTATGGTCGCGAGATTGATCAGTTGGGGGCAGTGCTCACGCAGCTCCGCGCGCGCAAGCCCTGATCGTGTCCTCAGACCACGAGGCGTTATGACCATCGAGAACCGCGTCGAGATCGAAGGTGAAATCGGGCAGCTGCTGCTCGATC
>DATJIW010000083.1:0-45009 GCA_035492775.1 Vicinamibacterales bacterium | reverse complement strand
ACCACAATCACCGCCATGGACACGAACGCCTTGCTTCAAGGAACAGTCGCGACGCTGACCGCGGTGGCGTGGAAGGTGGCGGGAGCCGTACTGCTCTGGCTGATCGGACGGTGGCTGATCAGTCTCGGGGTCCGCATGCTCAGTCGCGCGCTCGCCGCGCAGAACTTCGACCCCACACTGAGCCGTTACATGCAGACCGGCGTATCGGCGCTGCTGAACATCGCGCTGATCGTCGCAATCCTCGGCTTCTTCGGCGTCGAGACCACCACGTTCGCCGCGATTCTCGCGGCCGGGGGCGTCGCAATCGGCGTGGCCTGGGGCGGTCTGCTCGCCAACTTTGCGGCAGGCGCGTTTCTCGTGTTTCTGCGGCCGTTCAAAGTCGGCGACTTCGTCTCCGCCGCGGGTGTCGTCGGAACCGTCGATACCATCGGCCTGTTCGGCACGACCATCAACACTCCCGACAATGTGCAGACGATTGTCGGGAACAACAAGATCTTCTCCGAGACGATCCAGAACTTCTCCGTCAACCCGTATCGGCGCGTTGATCTCACCGCGATCATCAGCAACGCCGTGGATCACCGCGACGCGATCCGGCTCTTGAAGGAACGCGTCGGGCGGATTCCCAATGTCCTCCCATCGCCGGCGCCCGACGTCGAGATCCTGCAGTTCACGCCGGCCGGTCCGCAGTTGTGCGTGCGCCCCTACTGCCGCAACCAGGACTACTGGCAGGTCTACTTCGATACGAACCGTACGATCCGCGAGGCATTCGGCGAGGCTGGTTTCCCGGCACCCGTACCAAGTTACGCGATCAGCGGGATGGTGCGGTGATTCATTCGACGCGGACATAGGGCTGCGGTCCGATCACTGCCGCCGCTTGCGCCGGCGCTCCACGTCCGGACGCGCTGCGAGGCTCTCGAGCAGGTGCGCGCGCTGTCCCACAGGAGTACCGGCGAGGCGTTCGTCCCACTCGGCCAGCAACGACCGCAATTCCCGCTGCAGGGCGCGTAAATCGGCGAGTTGATGGCCCAGCGCCTCGACGCGTGCGGCGACCAGAGCCCGGACGTTGTGGCACGGCGCGCCGCCGTTGTCCCGAACGTTCAAAATGCGGCGCACATCCCCGAGCGAGAACCCAACGACGAGCGCCCGCCGAATCAGCAGCACGCGGTCGACGGCAGTCGCTGAATACTTCCGGTAGCCCGCGGGCGTTCGATGGATGCCCGTCAGCAGTCCCAGCCGTTCGTAATGGCGAAGCGTGGACGTGCTGACTCCGGTCGCGCGCGCGACCTCGAGCGGTCCCATCGTGCTCACCGTTTCTGCGGCACAGTCGGATCGCCGGTTTTGTGCTCGGCGATCTGATAACGAAGGAACGCGTGCACGGCCGCCAGCGCCTCCGGGTCAGTCGTGGTAATCGACACACGCCCTCCTGTGGGTGTATCAGCGTACTCGTAACGGATTGCATCCCGCCTGGCGGCCATCACTTTCGTTCCAGGCACATTGGTGGAATCATGCACCAGCATAGGCGCATCGAAGTTGCCCTCTCCGAACAACATCGCAATATGCGGCAGGTGCAAGCGGATCGCGTCCCGGTCTGCGGCGTCGGCGCCGTCCTTGACGCCGACTTCGATGGCTCCGCCGTCGTCGTATAACCGGAAATGGTGGGCCGTTTTCTCCTGGTCGAAACCCATGACCATCGCGCCGCGATGGGACATACCCGGATCCTGGACTACTGTCATCGAGAGCGCCGCGAGAATCGTGACTGCGAACATCGACACCTCCAGCCCCCAAGGTACGGCTTGCAACGATGATAAGGTCAAGCGGCCTGTTCACTCGAGACGACGCCCCGAAAGGCGACACGGATGACACGACTGCTCTGGATTTGTCTGGCGGGTGCCGCCGGCACCGCCGCCCGCTACCTCGTCGCCATCTGGGCGGCCGAGCGGCTCGGAACCGTCTTCCCATACGGCACGCTCATCGTCAACATCACCGGCTGCTTTGTCATCGCCGCGCTCATGCAGGCGTCGCTGGTCCTCGGATGGCCTGCCACGCTGCGAGTCGCGGTCACGATCGGTTTCGTCGGCGGCTTCACGACGTATTCCAGCTTCAATTACGAAACGATGCGGCTCCTCGAAGAGGGGGCGCCGGCAACGGCATTCGCGAACGTCGCGTTGACGCTCGTGGGAGGCGCGCTCGCCGGCTGGTTCGGACTTCTGGTCACGCGCATCGCGCTCGAGCGCTGAGGAGGATCGATATGCGAGTACTTGACGGCGATCAGTGCCTCGTACGGATCTTCCTGGGCGAGTCGGACACGTGGCACCACAAGCCGCTGCCGCGCGCGCTCCTGGAACGGCTGCGCGCCGAGGGGTTCGCCGGAGCGACGATCGTGCACGGCGTTGCCGGATTCGGAGCCAGCAGCGTCATTCACACCGCGAGCCTGCTGGAGCTTTCGACCGACCTTCCCGTGCTCATCGAAGTCGTCGACGATCAGGCGCACGTGGACCGGCTGCTGCCGATCCTCGACGAGATGGTGACCGGTGGCGCGCTCGTGACGGTCGAGCGTGTGCGGGTCGTCCGGTACGCGGCCGGGCCGAAGCGCGACTCGCGCCCGCGGACGACGAGCTGACGCGCGGCGGCGCCGCGGTGCGCGCTTACTCGAACGCCCGCCCCACCGCGACGTACGTGCGCCAGCGTCCGTCGAATCCAAACGATCCCGCAAGGACGACCGGGCCGAGGAGCGTGTCCATCACGAGACCGATTCCGCCGTTCGATCGCCATGTGGCGTCGCGCCAGCGCTGAAACGCATCGCCGTTCTCGAGCCATGCGCCGACGAAGATCGGACCGCCCAGAAAATCCGGAAGCCTTCCGAACTGGCGGAGCGCGCCGCCGGTGGCCACGTAGTAATGCGGCCCCCGCAGCTCGCCTTCACTGTAGGCACCGAGCCGGAACGGCGTGCCGAGCAGAAACTGATCGAACGGCAGCGGCGTGGTGCTGAACGACGTGCCGAGGCCGCCGTACGCGAAGAGTCGATTGCGTGGACCGGCGCTCCAGAAACGGTTCACCACGCCGGACAGCTGCGTTGGCGTGGTATCGAACGGCAGTGAGGCCGGCTGCCCGCCGACCTCGAGGTCGGCTCCGTCAAAGACGTGCGACAACTGGACCCGTGAGTGGGTACCCCGCGACGGGACGACCGGGCTGTCCTGCGTATCAAGCCTCCAGAGGAGATTGAGGCCCGTTTCCTTCCCGTGGAGCTCCGGAAAGCCTGGATTGCCGACGTCGATCGACGCCGACCTGTGCGCGATGTAGAAATCCAGGCGCACATCGCTCGCGGCGCCGACGTTCACCCCGAACGCGGCGCCGGCGCGCTGGATCTTCTGGCTGTATCTCGCGATCACGGCGTCGCGACTCGTGATATCGAACGTGGCGCGGCCGGTCTTCGCATACGGCGCCACGAACAGCGGCGTCGATCCAAACGGGCGGTACAGCTCCATCCCGATCTGCGGGTCGGACCCCAGCGTGCCGTCGATCCGCAGCTCGGAGCCCGAGCCGACCACGTCGAATGCCAGGTACCGTGCGTTCATCGCGACCCGGAAGTCGCTCGACGTCGTGTTCTCGACGTTGAGACCCAGCATCAGGAACGGCGGCGCGTACGGCTTCGGCCGCGCGAACACCCGCAACCCGACGCCGCGTGCCGGATCGCGCACGAGCCGCCACGCCACGGTCTGATAGCGGTCGAGCCCGCCGATGATCGCGATGTCCTGCTCGATGGCGGCGACATCGACCGGGACGTTCACGTGGCGCGCGAGGAGCACGGTCAACCGTTTCGTGTCGTTGCCCGCGAAACCATCGAGCTGCACGAACGTCGGGACCGGCAGCTGTGTACGCCGACGCGCCTGCCGGCCGCTGCGCCACGCTTCGTACTCCGTCTCGCTGACCGCGAAAGGCAGCAACTCGGCTTTCATCGCCTCGGCCGCGCGATATCCTTCTTCGATCAGTTCGCCGGCGCGCCGCCAGTCGAGCGACCCGTATTCCTTCAAAGGCACGTTGATGAGGACATCCGCGGACGCGACCGCCCGGCGGCTGGTGGCGCGCATCATCGCGTCGATCGTTTCGCTCGTCACGCCGAACATCGTCGAGTTGACGCCCTGCCGATCGCTCAGGTCGCCGACGTTGATCGCGATCACGCGATCCGCGCCGGCGGCCCGCGCCACGTCGGCCGGCACGTTGTTCATCGCGCCGCCGTCGACGAGCAGCTGGCCGTTGACGTCGACCGGGGGGAATGCGAGCGGCAGCGACATCGTGGCCCGCATCGCGTCGGCGAGCGAACCGTTCCGCATGATCACCGGTTTGGCGGAAAGGAGATCGACCGACACCGTCCGGAATGGCGTCGGGAGATCGTTGAAATCCTGGATGTCGAAGTACGGCGCGGTGATGCGGGCGAGCAGCAGCTCGACGGATTCGCCGCTGTTCAGGGCGGTCGGGGGCACGACGCCACCCTTGACGCCGAATTCCAGCCGGGACGGGTACGCGCGGGCGTCGGCCTTGCGACGGACGTTCTTGTGCTCGAAGGACGAGGCATTGAACAGCTCGTCCCAGTCAATCGACGTGATGAACGCCTGCAGTTCCTGCGCGTCCATGCCGGTGGCGAAGGCGCCGCCGACGAGACCGCCCATGCTGGTGCCGGCCGCAACGTCGATGGGAATACGATGCTCTTCGAGCCAGCGGATCACGCCGACGTGCGCGATGCCGCGCGCGCTGCCGCCGCCGAACGCGACGCCGATGGCAGGCCGTTGGAGGTGTGCAATCGGTGCCGATGTCGTGGGCGGCTGGGGCGCCGCCGGCGACACGGTTGCACGCTGCAGCGGGGCCGCACAGGCGGCGAGCACGGCCAGCAGCGGAACGACCCGCAGCATCACCGAAGCGGGCGGCGCGCACGTCCGACATGCCGGAGATTCCACGCGGCTCCGGCCTCCCCTGTCACTGTGGCGACCCACTTTGCTGGCGCTTTCCTCGATACCATCAACACCTCCGCAACCACCGTGCCGACCGTCGGACTCTCAGCGGGAATCCCGTCACTTGCCGCGTTCGAGAAAAACCGTTTTGATTTATGATGCGCAATCCGGCGCATGGCCGTGCCGACAGGAGTGGCGGGTGAATCATCGCGTGCTGGTCATCGAGGACCACGATCTATGGCGCCAGCGAGTCTGCGCCGAACTCGGACGCACTGAACGATACGACGTCGTCGGCGAACTGACCGATGGTGCGGAGGCCGTGCGCGAGGCAAGCAGGCTCAAACCCGATGTCGTCATCCTCGACATCAGCCTGCAGAACGTCAACGGCATCGAAGCGGCGCGTCGCATCTTCACCGCCAATCCGGACGCCCGCATCCTGTTTCTGACGGCGCAGCGATCGCGCGAAATCGCCGAAGCGGCGCTCGCGACGGGCGCGCGGGGATACCTCCTCAAGACGGAAGCCGGCGGAAAGCTGGAGCTCGCGGTCGAGACCGTGATCAACGGCGGCTGGTTCATCAGTCCCGGGCTGCCGGACGAAGTCGTCCACACGACGCGTCGGAAGCGGCACTTTCCCTGGCGGCACGATGCGGTCTTCCACTCCAGCGAACCGGCGCTCATCGACGATTACGTCCGCTTTGCCGAAGACTCGCTCGAATCGGGCAAGGTCGTCATCATGGCCGCGACACCCGATCGCCTCGGACGAGTGCAGGCAGGACTGGAATCGCACGGCGTCGCGGTTGGGCGGGCCGTCGACGAAGGTCGGTACGTTCAGATAGATGCGACGGACGCGTCCGAGCCGGGTTTCGATAAGGACGAAGAGCTCCGACGGTCGGCCGCGTTCTTTTGCGGCATGCCGGAAACCGCGGGCGCCGACCGGCGCGTCGCCGCGTGCGGGGCGGTCGCACCACCTGTCTGGCGCGCCGGCCAGACCGGAACCAGGGTCGAGCTCGAGCGATTCTGGAACGAGCGCGTCAGGACATTCGGCGCGGACCTCTTCTGCGGGTACCTGCTCGGCGAGTCACGCGTTCCGGGCGACGACTACGACGCGTTCCGTCAGATCTGCGGCTGCCACCAGGACGTCCACGTGCGTTAGGTCAGGCGGTCGACGGGCACCTGAGCGCGGATCGTCGTGCCCTGGTGCGGGACGGACCGCACTTCGAGCGAGCCGCCAGCGAGCGTGATCCGTTCCTCCATGGTCACGAGGCCGATCCCTCGCGTCGCTCTGGCGGCCTCGACGTCGAAGCCGATCCCTTCGTCGCGAATCAGCAACTCCAGAGTTCCGTTCGAGCCGCGGAGGCGTACGTCGAACGTCCTCCGCCCGCTGTGCTTTTCAGCATTGCGCAAGGCCTCCTGCAGCACGCGATAAAGGCTCAGCGACGCGGTTTCGGAAACGTCCGAAGGGACGTCGCGCGCTTCAAAGACAACCGACACCTTGTGCTGGTTCGAGAACTCATCGCAGAACAGCGTGAAGGCCTGCGCGAGTCCCAGGTACTGCAGCTTGGACGAGTGGAGGTTGTGTGACAGGTTCTGGATGTCGACGGCGATGCCTGCAGCGGCGGAGCACAAACGCTCCGCGGCGGGATGCACCGAAGAACCATCTGACAGGTCGGCGACGAGCAGCGCCAGGCGCTGGCCGATGTCGTCGTGCAGCTCCCGCGCGATTCGCGCCCGCTCCTGCTCCTGTGCATCGATCAGTTTCCGGCTCACCGCCTGCAGCGCCTCTCGCGCGCGCTGCTGCTCGGTGATGTCACGCGCGATATTCGAAATCCCGGACAGATTCCCCGATGCGTCCCACAGCGGCGACGCCGTCAGCGAGACGCGAATCCGCGATCCGTCCTTCGCCATACGGACGGTTTCGCGGTGCACGGTGCGACCGCCGGCCATCAGCCGCGGGAGGACCTCGTTCTCTTTCTCCTGTCCGGGCGGCTGCAGAACGGCGGCGCGCCCGCCGATCGCATCGGCCGCCGTCAATCCAAAGATCCGCTGCGCCGCCGCATTCCAGCTCAGGATCACTCCATCCAGATCCTCGGACCAGATCGCATCGTCGGACGACTCCACGATCGCGGCGAGCTGCAGCCGCGGCCCGAGCCGTTCCCGCTCCGCAATCACCGCCGCCAGGCTCAGGCCTGAAACCGAGAGGACGGTAAACAGGACGTCGAGCATCATGGCGTTCACGAAGGTGGTGTTGCCCGCAAACGGCCCGCGGCCGAGCGCTGTCAGCACGGTAGCGATGCTCGCAATCCAGATGACGGTGAGCGCCGCGCCGCCGATACCGAAGTTGATGGCGCCCCACATCACGAACGGCAGGATCGCGAACGCGAGAACGTGCATATGGACCGGAGTCTGCACGTCTCCGAACACGACGAAACACGCAGCGGTCAGGAGCGCCAGCAGTGAGAGCAGTTCGAGCCGCCGGGTGTGAACCGCCGTGTGGATGAGCGCCGGCATCGTGAACACGAGCGGCGTCACGAGCAGAACGCCGGTCGCGTCCCCTAACCAGTAGATCAGCCAGGCAGACGGCAGACCGGAGTAGGCCTGAACGCCGGTGGCGTACAGCGATCCCACTCCGATGATCGAACTGACGAGCGCGCTGCCAAACGCGCCGAGCACGATAAGGCCGAGTGCATCGCGGAGCCGCGAGAGCGAAGGATGAAAGTTCGGAATGCGCCGCAGCAGGTACGTCCCGGTCATCGCCGCCAGCGTCGCGCCGGCGGCCTGCCCGATCGCCGTCGGCAGCGAGACCGCGCCGGCCATCGCCACGACGATCGCGCTGACCGCTACGGCAGGCCAGACGCGGTAGCCGTATGCGAGCAGCGAGGCGAGCGCTATTCCATAGGCCGGCCAGACCGGACCCAGATTGCTGCTGCGAATGTTGCTCGTGGCCTGACCGAGCCTGCCTGCCACCAGGTACGCGAGAAAGACGGTCGCGAAGGGAATGAGATACCCGGAACTGATGGCGATCGCTCGCGATCTTCCGGTGGCGGGTTCGGCGGACTGCGCCACGCCGCTGGACACCGCGAACGTGTTTGTTACTGGCATCAGCTCATGAATACGGTAAGGGGTCCGAGAACCTTACGACGAGAGCGGCCGGCACGCAAGTGGGAGAATGTCCGATCAGCTTGCATCGGCGGCGGCAACGATCTAAGGATCCAGGGATCTCGATGGATGTGAGGGTCTTTGGATTCCAAAGACCTTGATTGGAAGGAGGACTGATGGCCACAGCAAAGAACCCTGTTCCTGAGGGGTTCCACACGGTGACTCCCCACCTGATTTTCGACAACGCCGCCCAGGCGATCGAATGGTACAAGAAGGCGCTCGGAGCGGAGGAAAAGGTGAACGCGCCGGGTCCCGACGGAAAGGTCATCCACGCCGAGCTCCGGATTGGCAACTCGCTGATCATGCTGAACGACGCGATGGGAGGCGGACGCAGCGCGCAGGCGTTTGGCGGATCGCCGATCTCGATGTGGGTTTACGTGCCTGACTGCGACTCGCTGTTCAACCGGGCGGTTGCGGCGGGCGCCCGCGTCGCGCCAGGGCCGATGGGCCAGCTGGCCGACCAGTTCTGGGGCGATCGCAGCGGCACCTTTACGGATCCCTTCGGGTATCAATGGACGATCGCGACGCGCAAGGAGGATCTGACGCAGGACGAGATGGACCGGCGCGCGCGCGACTTCTTCTCGAAGGCCGCGCAGCCGGCCACACACGCGTAGCCTGCGACGACTGACGACATGTTCAGGAGGTGACGCCGTCGCCGCGCCTGTCGCCCGCCAGCTGCGCGATCAACTCCGTCACCTGCACGATGTCAACCGGCTTGACCAGATGCGCGTCGAATCCCGCGGCGTGCGCGCGCTGGCGATCGTGCTCCTGGCCGTAGCCGGTCACAGCGATTAACCGCATGGACGCCAGATCGTGGTTGGACCGGATCTGGCGTGCCAGCTCGAAACCGTCCATGACGGGCAGGCCGATGTCGAGCAGAGCGACGTCCGGCTTCAGGCGCGAGGCGGTCTCGAGCGCAGCAGGGCCGTCGAACGCGATCGCCGTCTGATGGCCGGAATGCGAGAGCGCTTCCGACAGCATCATCGCAGCGTCCTCGTTGTCGTCCACGATGAGGACGCGCAGGCCTGACGGTACTGGCGCTCCCGCCTCTCCCCCCTCATCGGATGGCGCCGATGTCTCGAGCAAGGAGACATGCGGGAGGCGCACGATGAACTCGCTGCCGCGGCCGCGTCCCTCGCTCGCCGCGACGACGGAGCCGCCGTGCAGCGTGATGAGGCTCCGGACGATCGCGAGCCCGAGTCCGAGTCCTCCCTGGGCCCGATCGATCGCCTGTCCGTCCTGGGTAAACAGATCGAACACGCGCGGCAGCATTCCGGGATCGATGCCTATCCCGGTGTCGCGCACGCGCAGCACCACTTCGCCTTCGTCGAGCGCCGCCGAAACGCGAATCTGGCCGTTGGGCGGCGTGTATTTGGCCGCGTTGGTGAGCAGGTTGCTCACCACCTGGGCGAGCCGATCCGGATCGGCGACCACGCCGAAACCCCGGGTCGGAACGTCGATGACGAGATCGTGCTGGTGCTGTTCGAGCAGCGGGCTGGCGAGCTCGATACCTTTGGCAACCGCCTCGCTCAGTTCCGCTGCGACGGGACTCAATCGGACCTTGCCGCGCGTAATGCGCGAGATGTCGAGCAGATCGTCGACCAGTCCGACCAGATGCCGGACCTGGCGTTCGATGATCGTGCGCTCGCGCTCCCCCGCCTGCACGCCGCGCAGCCGCAGCAGCTGCAGCGCCGTGAGGATCGGCGCCAGGGGATTGCGCAGCTCGTGGCCGAGCATCGCGAGGAATTCGTCCTTCGCGCGATTCGCTTCTTCCGCCGATCGCCGAGCGGTCGCAAGTGCGGTGACGTCGAACGCCACGACCGCAATCCCGTCGACCGCGCCCTCTGCATCGAACGTCGGCTGGTAGACGAAATCGAAGAAGCTTTCCTGCAGCTGGCTGCCGCGTCCGCTCCGCAGGAGCGTCCGGAACGAATGGCCGACGAACCGTTCCCCGCTTTGATAGACGCGATCGAGCAGCTCGTAGACGCCCTGGCCTTCGAGCTCCGGCAGTACCTGGCGAATCGGCTTTCCAACGGCCTCACGCCCGTCGATCAGCTCGAGATACGGCTCGTTGGCGAACTCGTACACGTGCGTGGGGCCTCGCAGCACGGCGATGGGCACGGGCGCGTGAGAGAAGACCGCCGTGAGGCGGCGGCGATGTTCATCCTCGACTGCGCGGATGCGCGCGCGCAACAGCTGCGCCTCGACGCGGGCCAGCACCTCCCGCGCCGTGAACGGCTTGACGAGATAGTCGTCCGCGCCCGCCTCGAAGCCCTCCATCCGCGATTCTTCGCCGGCACGCGCCGACAGCATGACGACGGGGATGTCGCGCGTGCGCTCATCGGCGCGCAGCGCCGCCAGCAGCCCGAAGCCGTCGAGCCTCGGCATCATCACATCGGTAACGACGAGCGCGGGTCGAAGCGATCGAACCAGCCGAAGCGCGACCTCGCCATCCGGCGCCACGCTCACGCGCCAGCGCGTCCCCAGGAGCCTGCCGAGGTACGCGCGCATGTCGGCGTTGTCGTCCGCCAGCACGATGGTTTCGGAATCCGCCACACCTGCCGGGTGCGGCGATTCCGCGGAGTCGTCGAGTTCCTCTGCGTCAGGCAACCACCGTTCCGCTTCGGCTACGTATACGCTCGGTCCGCTCATCGTCGCGGCGTCGCGCTGGGAGACGAGCCGGTCCGGGGGCAGATGCGCAATTCCCGAAGGAATCGCGACGGTGAACGTCGTCCCGCGCCCTTCGGTGCTCTCGACGGCAATCGAGCCGCCGTGCAACCGGACGAGCTCCTGGACGAGCGCCAGACCGATCCCGGTGCCCTCCTGCGTTCGGCCTCGCGCGCCTTCGACGCGATGGAAGCGCTCGAAAATCCGCGGAAGTTCGCCGGCGGAGATACCGATGCCCGAGTCGCGGACGCGGAGCACCATCTGTCCCGCTTCTCTCGTCAGCGTGACTCGGACTTCGCCCTGGAACGTATATTTGAATGCGTTGGAGACGAGATTGAGGACGACCTTCTCCCACATGTCGCGATCGACATACGTGGGCTCGCCTCCCGACGTCGTCTCGACGAAGTATCGCAGATCGGCGCGCTCCATTGCCGACTGGAACGTGCTCGCCAGGTCCGCCGTCCATGCGCCGAGATCGAGCGGTTCGAAGTTGGCGCGAATACGTCCTGCCTCGATTCGCGAGAACTCGAGGAGGGCGTTCACCAGCTTCCGGAGACGCAGGCCGTTGCGATAAATCAGATCCAGCGACTCCGCGTCGAGGATCGGCTGAGCGCTCGTGAGCGCATCCGTCACCGGAGCAAGCATCAGCGTCAGCGGCGTCCGCAGCTCGTGGCTCACGTTCGAAAAGAACGTCGTCTTCGCTCGGTCGATTTGCGCCAGCGCCTCGGCGCGCCGCCGTTCCGCCGCGTAAGCCTGGGCGTTCGCGAGGGCGGCGGCCAGCTGGCCCACGTACAACGCAATGAAGCTTTCATAATCGTCGTCGACCGGCCGAAATGGGTTCAGTCCGGCGATGAAGATGGCGGCCGGCCGCGATTCGCCTTGTTGTGGAATCGCCCGTGCCACGGCTTTGATCGGAGGCCGTTTCCACGGCCCCGCGGGCCACGTCACCGTCCCGGGCAGATCGAACAACACCTGCGTGGCGGACCCGTCGAGCAGCGGTTGAATCGGCCACGCGTTCTGGTCCGGCACCTCGCTGCCGACGTTCGTCGTGCACGCGAGCGTCAGCTCGCCTGCCGGACTGATCGCGTACGTCATCGTGAACGGCAGATCGCGCGCGTCCGTGGCGATGGATCGTTGAAGCGCGCTCCACACGTCCTCGACCGACTGGCTGGAGGTCAGACGCGCGCCGAGTTCCCGCAGGAGGTTGAGCCGCCGCTCTCCGATGACGCGGTCGGTCTCTTCGGTGACGACGCACAGCATGCCGGCAATCCTGCCGTCCTCGTGATGGACCGGGCTGTACGAAAAAGTGTGATACGTCTCTTCGGAAAAGCCGCTGCGCTCCAGGAACAGCTGCAGTCCTTCATCCCACGTCGCCTCGCCCGTCGCGAGTACGTGCTGGGCACGCGGGCCCACATCACTCCAGATTTCCGACCACACCTGTGCCGCTGGTTTGCCGAGCGCCCACGGATGTTTGTCGGCGAGCGTCATGCGCGCGTAGGCGTCGTTGTAAAAGAAGTTGAGCTGAGGGCCCCATCCCATCCACATCGCGTAGCGGGACGTGAGCATCATGCGCACAATCGCCCGCACTCCCTGTGGCCAGCCGTCCGGTGATCCGACCGGAGTTCGGCTCCAGTCGGTTGCGCGCATCAGTTTTGCGACCTGGCTGGAACCAACGAACAGGGCTTCGGTGGTATTCATTCGTGGGCGGGTGATGAGGGTGCTACATACTACGGCGAAATGCCGCGATCGATCAGTATGGTCTCTACTGGTGAGCTTGAAATTTCTTGAGGTGGCCGGCCGTGAGGAAGCGCCGGTAATCGCGGAACGTGTCTGTGCGACGAATCGATTGCAGGTCGCTTCGAAGCAAGGTCAACGATTCGATCGTGTCCGGCAGCAGGAGAAGCTCATCTGGATCGGTAAACCGAACGGTCCGGTAATGCATCGTGAGCGTGTCGCGCTCCAGCACAATCCATTGTGAGAGGCGGTAACGCCGCTGCAGCGAATCGGGAACGCGGATATCGACGGGCCCGTCCAGATTCGATTCAACCTTCAGGACATCCGCAGTGTCCGCATCCACCCATACTCGTCCGCTTCTCGCGATGGGACCTTTCCAGTCGAAGCAGTCCTCGTGACCTCGCTCGTCTTCGATGAGTTCCGGGCGGCTCTCACGGTTGACGGTGTGGAACGCGATGACCAGAACGGGACGATCGTGGTCGCTGCTTCGCTTGACGGATGTGAACCGGTACTCCTCGCGATGCGACGGCAGCATGAACGCGAGCGGCTCCGGCGACAGCGGATTCGGATCGGTGCAGCCGGCGCGGCTCGTGGCCTCGCCGGGGCGAGGCATGCGGCCGTTCACCCGCAAAATGTCGCGAACGATGGCGGGATCGGGTGTGCCACCCTCGTCGGACAGGCCGCGCAGTTCAACGCGTAGATCGGAATCCGTCGTGCGCGGCATGCCGTCCGGCCACCAATCGCGTCCGACCGGCTGAACGGTCGATCGCTCGGTGCACACGACCGTCTGTGCGCGCTTGTAGAACTCCGCCACGCGCTGGCCGACGCGCGTCACCAGCAGGTCGAGCTCCGATTCCTGCGCCGTCGTCGCCGATGCGCCGTAGCCACCTGCGGTGAGCAGTCCCACGACTATGCAGGTACGCGCGAAGCCCGTGGCTCCAGTCCCCGCCATGCCCGGAAAGTGTAGATCGTCACGTTTCGATCGCGGCTGGCAAACACCTCGCATATGGGCGGCCTATGACCGTACGCCGGCTCATCCGCGCCGCGGCCCTGGCGGCCGCCGCCGCGATCCTCGTCATCCCGCTGCAAGGCAGCGGCGACGGCTTCTTCGATGATGCGTCCGTGCTCGAATTCACCGTCGAAGCGCCGCTGCAGCAGTTGTTCGACCAGGGTGTACACGACGAGTCGTTCTCGGTACCAGCGAAGATTGCCGCGGGTGCGTCGACCCCGATCGCGGCCGAACTCTCGATACGGGGCAACACCAGCCGGAAGGAATGCCCGTTCCCGAAGCTGAAACTCAAGCTGCAGGGGCGTCCGGATGCGTTCGGCGGACTCCGCACGGTGAAGATCAACACGCACTGCGGAGAAGCGCCTGATGACGCGCTGACGAAGGATTTCGGCCGGCTCGCAAACGAGAGGTCTCCCTGGCGTGAAGGCGTCGTGTACCGGATCGCAGGAGCGGCAGGCGCGCGGACAGCGCGCACGCGCCCTGCGCGGATCACCTATGTGGACAGCTCGCCCTCCACGAGCTCCCGACGCCTCGTTCGCAATGCGCTGATCGTCGAGGACGACGACGACGTCCGGAAGCGGCTCGAGGGCACGGGTGAGATCACGCCCGCGGAGTTCACCAACGCGCGCGAGGTGCTCTCCCCCGACGACGTGGCACGCGTGGCGTTTACCGAGGCGCTGATCGGCAACTTCGACTGGTGCCTCATGATGTATCCGAACGACGAGTACCGGTGCGACGCGCGCAAGAAGCTCTGGAACCTCATGGTGCTGCGCACCCCATCGGGTGCGGTTCCGGTGCTGCAGGACTTCGACCTCGCCGGACCGGTCACCGGCCGCCACGTCTGGTTCGATCACGCGTTCACCCGTGATTTCACCGCTTCCGAAATCGACACCGAGGTCATCGCGCAGGTGCAGCGCACGCGCACGCTGTTCGATCGCGCCCGGCTGGACCGCATCCGGCGTGATTTCCTGGCCCGCCGGCAGGCCATCACGCGCGTGATCGAAGCGTCCGCCGTCGATCCGCGCGGGGCTGACCTCTCGCGTGCATACGTCGACGCCTTTTTCCGCGCCATCGCCGATGACCGTGACTTTTACCGGCCTGTGATTGCGCGCGCCGGCGTGCGGATTTTTGCGGACGCAGCGGGCCGGACAGAAGCCTGCGGCATCGGCGACACGGTGCCGCCCGGAACCCCGTTCAAGGAGCTGCGCCGCGAGAACGGACGGGCGCAGGTGCAGCTGCTCGACGCGCTCTGGCGGTGGGCACCACCCAATGAATGCGTGCCGGTTCACAAAGGCCCCGTGTGGATCGATCCGTCCGCCATCAGCGACGATTTCCCTGCGGGTGCGCCTCGCGCCCGGTTCTGATTCGCCTCGGCGCGGCGGCCTATTGCACGTGCGGCGTCACGCGCTGCCATTTCCGCAACATCACGGACGATGAACCCCGTTCGACCGTGTTCCACGATGTCTGGCAGCGCGCCGGAAGGAAACGCAATCACAGAGGTGCCGAGCATCAGCGCTTCCATTGCGACGAGCGAACTCGTCTCGGGCACACGGCTCGTCACACGCCACCAGCAACCGCGACGCTCGGGTCAGCGCGCCGAAGCAATCCTCCGAGGATCGCATGTCAGGTGTATGCCTCTACGTCACGATCGTGGATTCGGGCGGTCATCGCAATCAACCCGCGCCGACAGCAGCACCGCCCAAGCCCAGCCGCGGGCCCTTGGTAGGATGAAGAGCATGGCGCTCCGGATCGAGGACTACGCGCTCATCGGTGATACGCACACCGCCGCGCTCATCGGCCGCGATGGCTCAATCGACTGGCTGTGCATGCCACGGTTCGACTCGGCTGCCTGCTTCTCAGCGCTCCTTGGCGATCCATCACATGGACGATGGCTGATCGGTCCGGCTGAGGGCGGCCTCGCAACGGCACGGCGGTATCGCGGGCGCTCGCTCGTGCTCGAGACGGAATTCCGCACGCCAACAGGCACGGTCCGTGTCGTGGACTGCATGCCGCCGCGCGACCACAGCGTCGATCTCGCGCGCATCGTCGAAGGCGTCGAAGGCGAAGTGCGGATGCAGATGGAACTCGTGATCCGCTTCGACTACGGTTCCGTCGTGCCATGGGTGCGGCGGGTCGATGACGTGCTCCTCGCGATTGCCGGTCCGGACGCGCTCTCGTTGTGGTCCCCCGTCCATACGCGCGGCGTCGATCTCACCACGCGTTCCGAATTCACGGTGAAGGCGGGAGAGCGTTTGCCGTTCCTGCTGGTGTGGCACCCGTCTCACGAGTCGGCGCCGTATGTCGAACCGCTGCAGGCCGTCGACGGCGCGTGCGACTGGTGGGAAGAGTGGGCGGATCGGTGCACGTACGAGGGTGAATGGCGTGACATCGTGCTGCGCTCGCTGATCACGCTCAAAGCCCTGACTTACGCTCCGACGGGCGGCATTGTCGCGGCGCCGACCACGTCGCTTCCCGAACAGCTCGGCGGCGTGAGGAACTGGGACTATCGGTACTGCTGGCTTCGCGACGCCACGTTCACGCTTTATGCGCTGCTCGTCGGAGGCTATACCGAGGAGGCGGCCAAGTGGCGCAACTGGTTGCTGCGCGCGGTCGCGGGAGATCCGGCCGACCTCCAAATCATGTATGGGCCGGCGGGTGAACGGCGGCTTCGCGAATTCGAGCTGCCCTGGCTTCCCGGGTACGAGCACTCGAAGCCGGTGCGCATCGGCAACGCCGCGTCAGGCCAGCGTCAGCTCGACGTCTACGGCGAGGTGATGGACGCGATGCACCTTGCGCTCCGGTCGGGCGTGGAGCCCGACAAAGCTGCCTGGGAACTGCAGAAAGTACTGATGGACGGCCTGGAGCACATCTGGGAAGAACCCGACGAGGGAATCTGGGAAGTTCGCGGGCCGCGGCGGCATTTCACCCATTCGAAAGTCATGGCGTGGGTGGCGTTCGACCGCGCAATCCAGACGGCTGAGGAATTCAGCCACGACGGCCCCCTCGAACGCTGGCGCGAGATCCGCGTTCGCATCCACTCGCAGGTCTGCGATCGGGGATTCAACCGCCATCGTAATGCGTTCACGCAGTACTACGGGTCGGACGAAGTGGACGCGAGCCTCCTGATGTTGCCGCTCGTCGGATTCCTGCCCCCGGACGATCCGCGCATCATCGGAACGGTTGCCGCAATTGAGCGCGATCTCATGCGCGACGGGTTTCTCCTGCGCTATCCGATGCACGAAGGCACCGAGAAAGTCGACGGACTTCCGCCGGGCGAGGGGTCGTTTCTTCCGTGCACACTGTGGCTCGCTGATAACTACGCCCTGCAGGGACGCCACGACGATGCGCGGCGCACGTTTGAACGCGTCACGGGACTCGTCAGCGACCTCGGCCTGCTTTCAGAGGAGTACGACCACCGCGCCGGACGTCTCGTCGGAAACTATCCGCAGGCGTTTTCACACGTCGCCCTGGTGAACACGGCGCGGAATCTCACGGCCACGCATGGCGCGCCAGCCGAGGACCGCAGGTCGCGCACCGGCGGGCAACAGGACGCGAGTGGAGTCTCGCGATAGCGGCAGTAAAGCGGTGATAGACGACGAAACACCCACGGCGGATTCCTCGGCGATTCGGCCGCGGGCGAGGGATCGAGCCAGCTACCTCGAAACACTGAGCGCGCGTACTCTCCGTGCGATCGAGCGGACACTCAAGGACCGTTCCCGAGTCCCAACTCCCAATTCCCAATTCAACTCCCAACTCCAACATTGGGAGTTGGGAGTTGGGAGTTGGGAGTTCAACTACGTTCACCCCCTGATCAGCTGGAGGTCCAGGGTAACTTTCACCTCGTCGCCGACAAGGAAGCCGCCGGTTTCGAGCGCCGCGTTCCACGTAAGGCCGAAGTCCCTGCGATTGAGCGTCCCGGTCGCGATGTAGCCGAACCGCTCGCCGCCCCACGGGTCTTTGCCTTTTCCCGCAAAAGTGACATCGAGCGCGATCGGATGCGTCACGCCGTGGATCGTGAGATCGCCGGTGAGCGTGAAGTGCTCCAGCGTCCCGTCGACCCGCGTGCTGCGGAACGTCAACGTCGGGTACTTCTCCACATCGAAGAAGTCGGCTGACTTCAGATGCGCGTCGCGCTGCGCGTCCCGCGTATCGATGCTCGCTGCGCCGATGGAGATCTCCGCGTGCCCGTCCGAAGGGTCGCTGTCGTCGAAGTCGATGGTGCCGGTCACATCGGTGAACCGCCCCTTCACCGTGGTGAACATCATGTGCTTCACCGCGAACTCGACCGTCGAGTGCGCCGTATCGAGTTTCCAGAGTGTTGCTGTCGTCGTCTGAGTCGTTGCCGTCATGTGGAACCCACCCTCCTGAACCGTGCGCCGCGCCTGCCGGAGCTGGTCGGCGCTCACGAAAGATATGTCACTATACATTAGTAAGTAGATGGTGTCAAGTTCGTCACTGCGGTATAATGAGGAGCGTATGGGTTTAGAGCCTGCGCTCTGCGCCCGGTTCCACCAGGCGGTGGAGCTCATCGGCCGCCGCTGGACCGGCGCTGTCATCCGGCTGCTCCTCGACGGGAGGAAGCGCTACGCCGAACTGCGCGACGCCATCCCCGACATCAGCGACCGAATGCTGTCGGAGCGCCTGCGGGAGCTGGAGACGGAAGGCATCCTCGCGCGCATCGTGGTGCCCGAGACGCCGGTACGGGTCGAGTACGAGCTGACCCCGAAGGGCCGCGCGCTCGAGCGCGCCATGTCCGAAATCGGCAACTGGGCGCAGCGGTGGATCAGCGAGCCGACGCCTGCCGGAGCCGATCGAGATCCCAGGACAACAGATCACCAATCCGCGAAAGCGTCACGTCGGGCGGCGGAAGCACCGCGACGCGCGCATCGGTAACGTAGTGCCCCTGCCGCGGCCACACCGTGGTGGCGCGCCGGCCCCAATGTCGCTTCATCGCATGCAGCAGCCACAGCTTGTCGTCGACGATCACGTAGTGATCCGCCGGATACCGCGCCTCGATGTCGTCCAGCTCCTCTTCCTTGTGAATGTAGATGAGGACGTTGCGCCCGACGCTCTCGAACAGCCCCGACCGCTCGATCTTCCGCGGCTGAAACACGACATCACCATCGGACACGATGACTGTCGTCCCCCACGCGCGCGCCTGATCGACGACGTCGAGGGAGGCGGGAAAGAGACGGTTCGCGAACGGATAGTTGATGAGGAAGGACGAAACGAGGAGCGCCTGCGAATCGCGCGGATGCTGCACGCGATAGCGTTGCAGCGCGCCGAGGTAGTCGGCATATCCGAGCTCCGCGCGCAGGCCCTCGAAGATGTTCCAGTACTCGCGCTGCCGATCGTCTCCGAGCTGCACGCTCATGTGCCGCATCAGATCCTGGACGACTCGATCGTTGTCGAGCAGCGTGTTGTCGACATCGAACAGCGTGACCGCGCTTTCGTTCGCCATGCGGCCATTATCGGCCATGCCGGCGCAAGCGCACGTGACTCGCCTGCGATATCCTGACGGGATGCGCGCTGTCATCTTCGACCTCGATGGGACGCTCGTGGATTCGGTATATGCGCACGTACTGGCGTGGCAGCGCGTCCTCGACGAAGCCGGCCTCACCATCCCTGCCTGGCGCGTCCATCGGCTGATTGGCATGAGCGGCGGCCTGCTGACGCGCGCGGCAGCTCACGAGACCGGCCGCGAGATCTCCGATCAGGAGGCCGAAGCGCTGCAGAAGCGTCACGGCGCCGTCTACACCGAGCTGCTGCCCGTCCGGCGGCCGCTTCCGGGCGCCGTCGACCTGCTGCGGCACCTGCGCGAAACGGCCATCGCGCACGGCATCGCCACCTCCGGCAAGCGCGAGGATGCCCGTCCGTCGCTCCAGGGTCTCGATCTGCCGGAGCAGACGGTCGTGGTGGATCGTTCGGATGTCCAGCGCGCGAAGCCCGAGCCGGATTTGTTTCTCGAATGCCAGCGGCGGCTCGGCATTCCGCCTGAGGAGTGCTACGTCGTCGGCGACGCCGTGTGGGATCTGCTCGCGGCGCGGCGCGCCGGCATGCTCTCGGTGGGACTGTTGTCGGGCGGGTACGGCGAAGAAGAGCTGGCGCGCGCAGGCGCGTACCGCGTGTATCGGGATCCCGCGGAGCTGCTCGCGAACGTCTACCAGCTCGGATTGCGAAGCTGACGTGGATCCAATCTGGCAATGTGACGCGTCGAAAGGAATCGTGCGGAAGATGAGGTGCCGAATCGGGATCGTCTGGGTCGCGGCGGCGCTGCTCGCCGCGCCGGCGGCGGCGCAGATGTCGTCCTATGGCGGCGCGCCGGCTGCCGGACAGGCGGGCGTCAGTACCGGCGGACAGGCAGCGGGGCCGCCGTCGACGAGTCCGTTTCTCGGCAGCGTGCCGCCGAAGGGCGACGTCACATCGCAACCGCTGCCGCTCTCGCTGAAAGACGCGGTGCAGCGTGCGCTCGACCACAACCTCGGGCTGCTGCTGCAGGAGCAGACGGCCGAGATTGCGCGCGGCGCGCGCTGGCATGCGCTCTCGGAGCTGCTCCCGAATCTCTCCGCCAACCTGACCGCCACGCGTCAGATCATCAACCTCCAGGCGTACGGTTTTCCAGCCAACCCGCCGCTTGTCGGGCCGTTCAACGTATTCGATGCCCGCGTCGCGGTGTCGCAGCCGGTCATCGATCTGGCGGCGATGAACGACGCGCACGCGGCGGAGTACGACGTCAAGGCCGCACAGTACGGCATCAAGGACGCGCGCGACCTCGTGGTGCTCGTCGCCGTGAACGCCTATCTCGAGTCGCTGGCGGCCTCGAGCCGCTTCGAGTCGACCCGCGCGCAACTCGACACTGCGCAGGCGCTGTTCCAGCAGGCGCAGGATCTGAAAACCAACGGCCTCGTCGCGGGCATCGACGTCGTGCGATCGCAGGTGCAGCTGCAGGTGCAACGCCAGCGCGTGATTGCCGCCCAGAACTCGTATCAGAAGTCGCTGCTGCAGCTCTCGCGGGCCATCGGGATTCCGGTCGGCCAGCCGATCACGCTCACGGACACGATCCCGTACGCGCCGACGCCGGAACTCACACTCGATGCCGCGCTGGAGCGCGCGTACTCCACACGCCCCGACTACCTCGCAGCGCAGAACCGGCTCGAGGCCGCGCAGTCATCTGCTCGGGCTGCATCCGCCGCGCTGCTGCCGACGTTCCATGTCGATGCGAACTATGGCGTCATCGGCCAGACGCCTGCTGACGCGCTGAGGACTTACGCGCTCAGCGCAAACGTCAAGGTGCCGCTCTTCGATGCGGGCAGCACGCACGCACGGCAGATCCAGCAGTCCGCGCTCCTCCGCCAGCGTCAGGCGGAGTTGTCGGATTTCCATGGCCGCGTCGAGTACGAGGTCCGGTCCGCATTCCTCGACGTGAAGGCGGCGGAGGAACAGCTGCTGGCCGCGCGCACGAACCAGGAGCTGGCGAACGAGGAGCTGCAGCAGGCGCGCGACCGGTTCGCCGCCGGCGTCGCGAGCAATCTCGAAGTGACGCAGGCGCAGGAATCGGTGGCCGCCGCGTCCGACACCTACATTGCGGCGCTGTATACCCACAATCTGGCAAAAGCCACGCTCGCGCGCGCGCTCGGCGTCACGGAATCCGCAGTCATGTCATATCTCGGAGGAAAACAGTAATGAGTCGTGCGCGGATCATCGCGGCCGTCGTGGCCGTGCTCGTGGTCATCGCGGCCGTCATCTGGCTGATGTCGCGCGGTCACGAATCGACCGACGATGCACAGATCGATGGGCATATCACGCAGATAGCGGCCCGCGTCGGGGGCACCGTGATCAAAGTGGCCGTCGACAACAACGACAAAGTGGCGGGTGGTGCCGTCCTCGTGCAGATCGATCCGCGCGACTATTCGGTGGCAGTCGACCGCGCCCGGGCCGAGCTCGCGGACGCCGAGGCGCAGGCTGCTGCCGCGCGCACGGGCGTCCCGATCGCGCAGGTCGAGACGCGATCGGGCGTGAGCACCGCATCGGGAGGCGTGGAGGAAGCGGAGGCCGGCGTCGGCAGCGCCGAGCAGCAGATCGAGGCAGCGAAGGCCAATCTCGCCTCCGCCCAGGCGCGGCAGCGCGAGCGCGAGGCCACGGCGACCAAGGCGGCCCACGACGTCGAGCGGTTCCGAGGGCTCGTGCAGAAGGACGAAATCTCGCAGCAGCAGTTCGACGCGGCGGTCGCGGCATCGGACGCCGCGAAAGCCAACCTCGACGCCGCCAAGTCCGACGTCATCGCCGCGCAGGCGGCAATCGCCGTGGCCCAGCAACGCGCCGCGCAGGCCCGGGCCACCGCGGCACAGGCGCGCGCGAGTCTCGCGACGGCCCGGACGGCGCCGCAGCAGCTCCAGGTGACGCAGGCGCGTGCGGCGGCCGCCGACGCACGCGTGAAGCAGGCGCAGGCGGCGCTCGAGCAGGCAGAGTTCAATCTGCAGTACACGAACGTGAAGGCGCCCACCGCCGGCGTGGTCAGCCGGAAAACCGTCGAAGTCGGCCAGGTCATCCAGGCCGGGCAGCCGCTGCTGGCGCTCGTCGCGCTTCAGGACGTCTGGGTGACGGCGAACTTCAAGGAAACCCAGCTGCGCGACATGCGCGCCGGCCAGCGCGCCGTCGTCGAAGTCGACGGACTCGGCGGGAAGGAATTCAAGGGGCACGTCGACAGCATCGCCGCGGCAACCGGAGCGAAGTTCAGCCTTCTGCCGCCGGAGAACGCGACGGGGAACTACGTCAAGGTCGTGCAGCGGGTGCCGGTGAAAATCGTGTTCGAGCCGGGTCAGGACCCGAACCAGCTGCTCCGCCCCGGCATGTCGGTGACGCCAACGGTTTATGTGAAATGAACCCTGAACGCGCGTCTGACGATGTCTGAACACAAACACGTAAACCCGTGGATCGTCGCGATCGCCGTCATGTTCGCGACGTTCATGGAGGTGCTCGACACGACGGTCGTCAACGTGTCGCTTCCCCACATCGCCGGGAATCTGTCGGCGACGGTGGACGAATCGACGTGGGTCCTGACGTCCTATCTCGTCGCCAACGCGATCGTCCTGCCGATGACCGGATGGCTCGCGCGCAATTTCGGGCGCAAGCGGCTGCTGATGGCATCCGTATCGGGGTTCACGCTCGCATCGCTGCTGTGCGGGCTCGCGCCGAATCTGGCGACGCTGGTGGTCTTCCGCCTGATTCAGGGTGCAACCGGCGGAGCGATGCAGCCGCTGTCGCAGGCGGTGCTGCTCGAAGCGTTTCCGCCGCAGGATCGCGGCAAGGCGATGGGCTTCTGGGGGCTCGGGATTGTCGTCGCTCCGATCCTCGGGCCCGTGCTGGGCGGATGGCTCACAGACACGTATTCGTGGCGGTGGGTGTTCTACATCAACCTGCCGGTCGGCATCACGTCGATCATCATGACGCAGCTCTACGTCTTCGATCCGGACTACCTGCGCCAGGAGTCGTCGAAGATCGACTTCCTCGGCATCGGGCTGCTCGCGTTGTGGGTGGGATCGCTGCAGATCGCGCTCGACCTCGGCCAGGAGCGCGACTGGTTCTCGTCTCCGTTCATCACGACGCTGATCGTGACCGCCGTCGCCGGCGCGATCGTGTTCATCCTGCGGGAATGGCTGATACCCGAGCCGATTGTCGACCTCCACGTGTTCAAGGAGCGCACCTACAGCACCGGCGTGTTCCTGATGACATGTCTGGGATTCGTGCTGTACGGCAGCCTGGTGCTCCTGCCGATCATGCTGCAGACGCTGCTCGGCTATCCCTCGCTGCAGGCGGGCATCGCGATGGCGCCCCGCGGGATGGGATCGATCATCGGGATGCCGGTGATCGGCCTGCTGATCGGCAAGATCGACGCGCGGAAGCTGGTCGCCGTGGGGCTGCTGGCTGGCGGCGCCACGCTCATCTGGCTTGGACACCTGAATCTGAGCGCCGGTTACTGGGACGTTTTCTGGCCGCAGTTCTTCCAGGGCATTGCCATGTCGGCGCTGTTCGTGCCGCTGACGACGATCAGCATGGATCCGATTCCGAAAGAGCGGATGGGCAACGCAACCAGCCTCTTCAACCTGATGCGCAATCTCGGAGGCAGTGTCGGCATCGCGGCCACCAGTTCGATGCTCGCGCGCCACCAGCAGGCGAACATCAATGTGTTCGGCGCGCAGGTGGACGCCTACTCGGCCGCCACGCAGCGCGCCTTCGAGTCCGCACGCGCCGGATTCATCGCCGCGGGCGCCGACGTCACCACCGCCACCCAGCGCGCGTACGCGGCGCTCTTCGGAACGGTCAATCAGCAGGCGGCGATGGTTGCGTTCGTGACGCTGTTCCGTCTGCTTGGTTTGATCTTCATCGTGCTGACGCCGATGACCCTTCTGATGAAGCGGCCGCGCCGCGGCGGAGGGCCCGTCGGAGCGCACTGAACGCGGCCAGCATTTCTGCGTAGCTGAAATTGGCGTTGCGGCCCGACGGATTCGGCAGCACGAACACGCGCGCGCCGTGCACGGTGGCGGATTGGAATCCCGGCCGAATCACCGGCGCCCGCGAGTGCCCCAGCACGCGCCACAGCGCGCGATACAGCGTGACGCCGACGAACGCGACGATCTGCGGACGGAAACGATCGATCTTCTGCTCGAGCGTTTTCCATCCCTCGAGGTACTCCTGCAGACGCAGATCGTCGATGCCGGGGCTCGGGCGCGCGACGAGATTCGTGATCCCGAGCCCCCATTCCGGCAGCCGCGCATCGTCCACGAACGTGATCGGCTCCGAGACGAGGCGCGAGTCGAACAGCAGCTTCCAGAAGCGGTTCGACGGCCCCGCGAAATGATGGCCGGTCTGTGCCGACCGGACTCCCGGATTGATGCCGACCAGCAGCGCGCGGACGCCTGGCTCGATCCGATCCGTCAGCCGCAGGTGCGCCCAATCGGCCTTTTGGTGTATTTTTGGCATTCGATGATCGACGATGGATGATCGATTATCGACCATCGCTCATCGACCATCGCTATCCGCCATGAACTGGCTCTTCAAAGAGGAGCCGTCGAACTACAGCTTCGACGCGCTCGCACGCGACGGCAAAACATCGTGGACCGGCGTCCGCAACCCGCTGGCGCAGAAACACCTCAGGTCCGTGAAGAAGGGCGACCGCATCTTCTTCTACCACACGGGCAGCGAAAAGGCGGTCGTCGGGATCTGCCGCGCGGCGGGAGCGGCGTATCCGGATCCCGCGGATGGAAACGGTAAGCTGTACGCGGTTGACGTTGAGCCCGTCCGCAAGCTCGCGAACCCGGTGACGCTCGCGGCGATCAAGGCCGACCGGCGTTTCTCGGACCTGCCGCTCACCAGAATGCCGCGGCTGTCCGTCATGCCGGTCTCGGACGAACACTGGGACGCGATCGTCAAGATGAGCCAGGCCTGATCGACTGGCGCCCTCATTGCTTTCAGGCATAAAGGGGCATCCATGAATACGACACGAGTGCTCGCAATCACCTCGGCGGTAGCTGCGCTGTCGCTCTCGCAGGCTGGACTGGCATCCGCACAAATCCGATGGGGGCATGGCGCGACGCCGCGGTCAGGCGCGTGCTTCTATGAAGACTCGAACTTTCAGGGCCGTTACTTCTGCGTCGGGTCGGGCGAATCGATGGCTACGCTGCCCAATGGGATGGGAGACAAGATCTCGTCCATCCGTACGTTTGGCGGCGCAGAGGTCATGGTGTTCAGGGATCGGGATTTCCGAGGCGCATCCACGCGGTTCGGCGGTGACACCGACAACCTGAAACGTCGCGGCTGGAACGACACCATTTCGTCGATCCGGATCGGCGGCGGGGGGGTCTTCGGCGGCGGCGATCAGGCTCGCGAGCGGGAGCACGATCGTGGACAAGGCGGTTACGGCGCCATCCTCCCGCAGTGGGGACATGGCCCGATGACCCGCAACGGCGCCTGCTTCTTCGAGGATTCCAACTACCGCGGTCGGTATTTCTGCGTCGAACGAGGAGACTCGCTCAGATCGCTGCCCGCAGGATTCAACGACCGGATATCGTCGATCCGCCTGTTCGGCCGCAATGTGGAGATCTACGTGAACGACGACTTCCACGGAAAGTCGAGACGTCTGAACCACGACACGCCGAATCTCGGATCGTCGTGGGGCGACAAGATATCGTCCGTGCGCGTGTTCTGATTGGTTATGACGCCGGCTTGAGCATCAGGCAGGCGAGCGGTGGAAGCGTGAGCCGGAGCGACTGCCGTTGTCCGTGTGCCGCGGCTGCCTCGGTAAACACGACACCGCCGTTGCCGACGTTTCCTCCGCCGTACGCGGCTCCGTCGCTGTTGATCAACTCGCCGTAGCTGCCCGCACGCGGTACGCCGACGACATAGCCCTCACGCGGCACCGGTGTGAAGTTCAGGACCGACACGACGAAATCGTCCTGGTTCCTGGCCCTCCGCACGAACGAGACGACGGAGTTGTCGTTGTCGTTGCAGTCGATCCACTGAAACCCGTGCGGCTCGAAGTCGCACTCGTACAGCGCCGGCTGGCCAGCGTAGACGTGGTTGAGGTCCTGGACGAACTGCCGGATGCCCGCGTGCAGCGGATCGGAGAGCAGATGCCAGTCAAGGCTCGCGTCGTAGTTCCACTCGCGGCCCTGCCCGAACTCGCAGCCCATGAACATGAGCTTTTTCCCTGGATGCGAGTACATGAATCCGTACAACGCTCTGAGCGTCGCCGCCTTCTGCCAGTCGTCGCCGGGGATCTTGCCGAACATCGACCCTTTGCCGTGAACGACTTCGTCGTGCGAGAACGGCAGGATGAAGTTCTCGCTGAACGCGTAGAGCAGCGAGAACGTCAGGTGGCGCTGATGATACCTGCGGTGGACGGGGTCCTGGCGAACGTACTCGAGAATGTCGTTCATCCACCCCATGTTCCATTTGTAGGTGAAACCGAGGCCCCCCAGGTACGCGGGGCGGCTGACCGACGGAAACGCGGTTGATTCCTCGGCCACAGTGAGCGAGCCGGGATGCTGACCGTGCGTGAGCGCGTTCAGCTCGCGGAGGAAGTCGATCGCTTCGAGGTTTTCGCGTCCGCCGTGACGGTTCGGCACCCACTCCCCCGCGCGGCGCGAGTAGTCGAGGTACAGCATCGACGCGACCGCATCCACGCGCAGCCCGTCGACGTGGTACTCCTCGAGCCAGAACAGGGCGTTCGCCAGCAGAAAATTCCGAACCTCGTTGCGCCCGTAATTGAAGATGAGCGTGCCCCAGTCCCGATGCTCTCCCTGCCGCGGGTCCGCGTGCTCGTACAGGCTCGTGCCGTCGAACTGCGCCAGCGCAAACCGGTCCTTTGGAAAATGCCCCGGGACCCAGTCGAGGATCACGCCGATGCTGTGCTGATGGCAGGCATCCACGAAGGCCTTGAAATCGCGAGGACCGCCGAAGCGGCTCGTTGGAGCGTAATACCCGGTGACCTGGTATCCCCACGAGCCTGCGAACGGATGCTCCGCCACCGGCAGCAGCTCGATGTGCGTGTAACCCATCTCCTTCACGTACGGAACCAGCCTGTCGGCAAGCTCCCGGTACGTGAGATAACGATCGCCTTGTTCGGGGACGCGGGACCACGAGCCCAGGTGCACTTCGTACGCGGCAAAGGGACGATTGAACCAGTTGTTCGCCTCGGCGCGTTCGCGCATCCATTGCGCGTCGCGCCATTGATAATCGAGGCTCGTGACGATCGAAGCCGAGAGCGGCGGCACTTCGAACGCGAAGCCGAACGGGTCGGTTTTCAGCGCCAGCTCGCCGTGACGCAGGCGCAGTTCGAATTTGTATCGGCCTCCTTCGCCGACACCGGGAATGAAGATCTCCCAGACGCCGCTGTCGCCGAGCCGGCGCATCGGATGGACGCGTCCGTCCCAGTCGTTGAAATCGCCGACCACACTCGCGCGGTCGACGTTCGGCGCCCAGACGGCGAAGTGTGTCCCGTCGGCGTCGCCGATCCGCATCGGGTGCGCGCCGAGGCGATCGTAGATCCTGGTGTGCTTGCCTTCGCCGAAAAGATAGAGGTCGTAATCGGTGATGACCCTCCCGTAGCGGTAGGGATCGTCCAGCTCGGACGAGTGTTCGTCCGGATACCGCACGCGGAGCTTGTAGTCGAAGACCTCCGGCGCGTCCGGAAACTTCGCCTCGAAAATGCCAGCCCGGTGGATGCGCGACATCGCCGCGCTCCGGCCGTCGCGGACGACGGTCACGGACTCGGCCGACGGCTGATAGGTTCGGATCACGACCCCGCTGCCGGATTGATGAGGGCCGAGCACCGCAAAGGGATCCGGGTTACGCGCCTCCGCGAGTGCATCGAGCGCAGCGGCCGCACGCGTGGTCACGCGGTGCCCCTCCTCGCGTCTGCGAACCATCCGGTCCGCGACGCTTCCGCGGGCCGATCGCCCGGACCATCGAGGGAAGACACTCCGGCAACCGCATAGGCGGGCGACCAGCCCGAAATGCCGGTGAGCGCCAGCGCCGCACCGGCCGCACGGAGCGGCCAGCGGATCGAGCGCGGGCATCGCTGCGCCGCCGCGATGACGGCCAAGCCGGCGGCGGTCCACGCGGCACGCTCCGCATCTCCGACGTTCTGCACGCTCGCACGGTCCCGCGCCTCGTCTGGCGTCACCCAGTTCGCGCGGATCAGCGCCGCCGTGAGATCGGTGTTCGTGGGTTCGACCAGGACGATGCCGTTCAGGTCGATCACGGGAGTGCGGCGCTCGCCCGCGTTCAACGCGCAGGCCCGCTCGAGCGCGAACACGTCTTCGTCGATGTTGCGGTAGTCGTGTGCGATCGACAGCCTGCGAAAATGACGGCGCGCGCGTCGGGTATCGTCGCACCAGTCGGCGCCGTAGACGATCGGCACGTTGCGGGCATCGGGCGATCGAAGCGTTTCAGAGGCGTTCACAGGGCAACCAGGAGTGCGCCGCCGCTCAACGCGAGCGCGCCGAGCAGCAGCCATGATGCGGTTCGAGCTGCAATCCCCGGGCCCGGATGGCTCGTCCTTGATGGGAAGAGCTCGTCCGCGACGCCGCTGATCCGCTGCCATTCGAAGAGCGCAGATCCCAGCGCCGCGATGGCGCACAACCAGCCACCGCCGAGCAGCAGCCGCGCGCCGCCGCTGCGCATCCCGGGAATCGCGGCACCGAGGACTGCCGACACGATCCACACCGCGACCGCGACCATCGCATTCAAGCGAATCAGGCCGAGTGCCCTGTCGGTCGACTGGCGGTGGAGTTCGGCGCGCAACGCGGCTTCGGCGCGCGCCTGATCGGCTTCGAGATGCGCCCGCTCGAGATCCATCCGTGCGCGATCGCGATCGAAGGCTTCCTTGAGCGCGGCGACGAGCACGCCCGCAAGGCGCGTCTCGAGCTGCCCCAGGGGCCCCGAGGGAGAGCCTTCAGGACCAGGTGGTCCGGCGTCGGATTTTTTGAAACGTCCCGAGAGCTGCGCGAGGTTGCCGACGGCATCCATGACGCGCATCCATTGAGTGAGTCCCACGCGTTCAGCTTATCAGTCCTACGCTCCTGACATGCCCGGGCTCATGTTGGCCAGCAGGGCGTCCACGTAAGCGCTCACGAGCCCCGGCAGATCCTCGAGAGGACCGTGGAGCGTGAGCACTTTCCTGAAGCGTGGACCACTCAGCGCGAGGTCCCACCCTTCGCCGCTCTGCGAGCGGAATAGTGTGAGCTGCCAGCGTTCGAAGCCGGGACGCCACCGCTTGATCGCGTCGCGGACGTCGTTGAACAACCGCAGTCGGAGGGCAGAGTCCGCCAGTTGCGGACAGATGACGCTTACAGCCATCGCATCACCGTCGCAGTCGGTTCGATGAACCTACGTTACGGGTGTGACACTGAGGTTTCAAGGTGAGCAGTATACAAAGCGAGTCTTCCAATGGGAACGGTTTTCACATCGGATCACGACGAAGGTGGCCGGTTTTTCGTTTTCCAGCGTTATCACGGAAGAAGTCCTGCGCAATCAAACCTTCTTCCGGGTCTCTGGTCTAAGGAGTACGGATGCGGATCCTGAGAGGTTTATCGAGCCGACGACTGCCTGCGGCTGCATTGTCGGCATTTACGTAACGTACACCGCCGAAATCGTCGTGATCCTGGATTCGCGCGACACGGCATGTGCGAGCGACGACCATCTGCCGGGTCGTCAGATCGCGATCGACCAGCCCCGGCACGATCGCGCGAGCTGACCCGCTGTCAGTCGCTGGCGCCCGCCAACGGTTCGTTCGAGCGTGCCTGACTCGGGTCGAGCGGACGCCGCACATCGTCATGCCAAGAATGTCCACACCGGAGGCAATGGCAGTAAGACCCAAGCATTGTTCGAAGCGTGCTTCGCACTTCTGTTGAGCCACACTGCGGACACGTGAAACATACGTCCGGCACCGCGCACCTCCACTGGCTGTTCAGCATCAGTCGTGCCAATGGCAGGGGTCGAACGGTGTGTACGCGCCTCATGACCCGCATGCGACTGAGCGCGGCGTGACCACGAGCCACGCGCGCGGAGTGGATCAGGGAGTCCCCGTTACGACCACTTCGTCCATCACTTCGCTCGGAGCGTAGCTCCTCGCTGCGCGCTCGCGGTCGCCTGCGGCGACACCCCTCCGGCGCTCGCTTGCGGGTACAACGAAAACGGCCGCGCGGGCGGCCGTGGAGAAATGGCGGAGAGGGAGGGATTCGAACCCCCGTGCCGGTTACCCGGCAAGACGCTTTCGAGGCGCCCCCGTTACGACCACTTCGGTACCTCTCCGTTTATTGGCGCTCGCAGCCGGCGCTTCGCGCCGGTCCCCTCCGGCTGCTCGCTTACCCCGCTTACCCTCGCTGCACTCGCTCCCGCGGCGACGGGTCGCTCCGTTCCGCTCGGGATTCGCGCTCGCAGCCGGCGCTTGGCGCCGGTTCCCTCCGGCTTCGTACCGGTCCCCTCCGGCTGCTCGCTTAGGCTCTGAGCCCCCAATCTGAACTACCTATTTTAATACGGGTCGCGGGCGGCTGCCTGGCGGCGGGACTGAAAAAACGCCTGCATCAGCTGACGGCATTCGTCCGCGAGCACGCCGCTCACGGCTTCTACGCGGTGGTTCAGCGACGGATGCTCGAACCCGCGCATCGCCGACTCGACCGCGCCTGCTTTCGCTTCCGGCGCACCGTAAACGAGACGTGCGATTCGCGCGTGCACCATCGCCCCGACGCACATCTGGCATGGCTCGATCGTGACGTACAGCACCGCTCCGGGAAGCCGATAGTTGTCGAGCCGCGCGGCGGCATCCCGGAGCGCGACGATTTCCGCGTGGGCCGTCGGGTCGCGCGCGCCAATGGGCTGGTTATAGCCGCAGCCGACCACGACGCCATCGAGGACAACAACGGCTCCGACAGGTACCTCGCCGCGGTCGCGCGCGAGGCCCGCCTGGTCGAGCGCAGCCCGCATGAATTCGACGTCGCGATCGCGGTCGTTCACGTCTTTATCCTACGCCGCCGTGTTGAGGGTTGCGCTATGCTGGGATCGCGCGTGGCAGAACGCGTCCCGTCCGCGGAAAGGGATCCTCCCATCTGACGTCGCTCTCGCCATGAACCTGGCCTGACGAACCTCTGGCCCGAATTTGCGGACGCGGGCCGTCGCTACTGGAGGTGTCGTCATGGCGTCCGACCGCGTTCCGCAGGTATCCATCGAAGCGCTCCCGTCGCGTCCGAATCTCGAGATGCAGCAGAAGCGCGCAAGACGGTTGTTGCGCGATGCCGCGCACGGTGACCGCGTCGCACTGCAGCGGATAGCGGCGCTGCACCCGAAACCGCCCGCTCCTGGGGATCTCCAGCTTGCCGACGCCCAGCTCGTCGTCGCTCGCGGCTACGGCTTCGACAGCTGGCCGGCGCTTCGCCGCAAGATCGATTCGATCACGCGTACGCCTGTCGACCAGTTCCGGAGCGCCCTGCATGCAGGCGACGCCGACGAGGTGCGTTCGCTGCTCGAACGACACGCCGACGTGAGGAATGCGGTGAATCAGCCGATCGGGCCGTTCGGATCGAGGCCGGCATCGATGGCGCGCAAGAACCTTCCGGTCCTCGACGTGCTGCTCGAGTACGGCGCGGATCTGAATCTGAAGAGCGACTGGGCGCAGGGACCGTTCGGACTCCTCGAACACGACATCACGCCTCGAGAGGCGGCGCCGTTGATCGCGCGGGGCGCTGTCGTCGACATCTTCGCCGCGGCGCACCTGGGTATGTTCGATCGCGTCCGCGCACTGGTCGACGCGGCTCCATCGCTCGTGAGCGCGCGAGGCGGAGACGGCAAGACCGCGCTGCATTGTGCGACCAGTGTCGAGATCGCCGGGTTCCTGCTCGAGCGCGGCGCGGCGATCGATGCGCGCGACGTCGACCACGGATCGACCGCGGCGCAATATCTCATTCGCGATGCGCCGGACGTCGTCCGCATGCTCGTCGACCGCGGCGCCTGGTTCGACATCTTCATCGCCGTCGGCCTCCGGGACAGGGATCTCGTCGAGCGGGCACTGCGCGATGATCCAGACGCGCTCGATCATCGGACGTGGCAGGGCAAGTACACGACGATTGGGGTCGGGCGTCCGCCGACGCCGGAGGAAGTCGTCGATCACCGAGGCGACATCTATCGCTGGGTTTTCGGCCACAACGTGTCGGCCATTGACGCGACGCGGATACTCGGCTTCAGCGACATGGAGCGGATGCTGCTGTCGTACGCGTTACCGATCCAGCGGCTGCTTGCAGCGTGCGCCGCCGCCGATCGTTCGGCCGCCGATGAAGTCGTCTCGGAACATCCGGCGATCGTATCGGCGCTCACGTCCGAGCAGATGCGCCTCATTGCCGACAGGGCGCATGCCAACGACACCGATGCGGTTCTGCTCATGCTCGATCTCGGCTTCGACGCGTGCGTCCCCGGGCCGGATGATTTCGAAGCGATCAGGTGGGCCGTCTTTCTCGGCAACGCGGAGCTGACCCGCCGTCTCCTGCAGCATTCGCCGCCGATCAACACGCCTGATCGCCGGTATGGAGGAACCCTGCTTGGCAACTGCCTGTACGGTGCGTTGCACGGGTGGGGTTGCGATCGCGGCGACTTCGCGACGACGGTGCCGCTGCTGCTGGAGGCAGGGGAACGCGTGAAGCCCGCGTATCTTCCGACGGGAGACGAGGATCTCGACGCGCTGCTGCGGGCGGCGCTCGAGGCGCAGACGGCGCCGTCAGACGGGAATGCGCCGTCGCGGCGCGAGTGAGTTGGTGAGGCGGACTCTGGTATACTCGGAGTTTCGCCGCGCCCTTAGCTCAGTTGGATAGAGCGTCTGGCTACGAACCAGGAGGTCGCAAGTTCGAGTCTTGCAGGGCGCGCCAAGTTTATCTCCGTGGGCTTCGCCCCGCCGCCTTCCTGCACCCTCTCCCGCGCGTGAAATGGCTCCGCGCGTAAAATGGGGACAGCCGCCATTTTTTTGCAAATAAGGGGACAGCCTACCGACCCACGGCTGTCCCATTTTTTTGCGAAAAATGGCGGCTGTCCCCATTTCCGGGCGCGCCGCGCTCCAGACCAGCACCGCGCGACGCGACGCCAGGAATCCCGATCGGGAGTTTGCCTCCAATCGCCGCGTCGCCGCTGATCGCATGAACGGCTGACCGCTCCGCTCGATCGTAGAAATCATAAGTCAGCAGCATTGCCGGCAGCTCAGGGAGGAACGCCGCCGTGTACGGGTTCCCGAAGAGGACCGTAACGAACGGCGTATGGGTCGCCGTCGTCTGCCGCGCGACGGTGCGCAACAGCGACTGCATGTTCGCCGGCAAATCCATTCGCCCGCTGCCAGACGATGCGCGGACGAACACGGAGGCGACGATCGCATCGAAGCGCGGGACAATCGCGCGGACCAGGTCGATCTCGTTCGAGGTGCTTCGCTCCGACAGCTCGATCGACGTGACGTTCGGCCAGTGCTTCTTCAACTCCGGAATGAACGTCCGGCTCGGCGCCGCAATCCGCCAGCCGCTCGGAAAGTCCAGGACCGACAGATAGAGGACGCGCGCCTCGTGCGACAGTTTCAACGGCACGTCGCCGCGATCGTCTTTGATTAGCGTGATCGATCTCTGGCTGACTTCGTCCGCTACTGCCTGGTTCGAACGCCCGCCAATCACGTTCGCCACCTGATCGAGATTCACCGACCGGGTGCGATTCAGGCCGGTCATGGCCTTCGCTCGCAGGATGCGGGTGACCGACGCGTCGATCTGGGAGATCGGTATGTCGCCGGAGGCGACCGCTGCCTTGATCGCTTCGAATGCCGCCGCGTTGTCGGCCGAGTGCAGGACGATGTCGTTCCCTGCCTTCACCGCCCGGACGGCTGCGTCACCCGGCTTGTAGAGCGCCGCGACCCCAGCCATCTGCATCGAATCGGTGACGATGAGTCCACTGAAGGCGAGATCCTTCCGCAGGACGCCCGACACGATCGGGCGGCTCAGGGTGGTTGGCGTGTTCGGCGTCGCATCGAGCGCCGGCATCTCGATATGCGCGGTCATCACCGCACCGGCGCCGGCGGCAATCCCTGCCTTGAACGGCGGCAGTTCGACCTGTTCGAGCGTCGTAATGGGATCTTTGATGATCGGCAATCCGAGGTGCGAGTCGACGTCCGTGTCGCCGTGTCCGGGGAAATGCTTGAGCGTCGCGAGCATGCCGCCTGCCTGCAGCCCGCGTACATATGCAGACGCAAGACGGCCCACGGCTTCGGGATCTTCGCCATACGAGCGCGTGTTGATGACTGGATTGCGCGGGTTGTTGTTGACGTCCACGACGGGCGCGAAGTTGAGCTGCACGCCAATCGCGCGGCCTTCCACGGCGGTGATGCGCCCGGCTTCAAATGCGAGCCTGTCGTCGCCTGCCGCTCCGAACGCCATGTTGCGCGGAAACGTCGTCGCGCCCTCCAGACGGAAACCGAGGCCTGTCTCAAAGTCGGCAGAATTGAGAAGCGGGTACTTCGCAATTGCCTGAAGGCGGTTGATCAGCGACGCTGCCGCGAGCGGCTGTCCGAGCGTGACGGTCCCGTAGTGCGCATCGAGCAGCACGTCGGGCGCCGCTTCGGTTCCCCCGAAGACGTGAAAGCCTCCGATGTGCTGCTCGTGGACGGCTTTCACGAGAGCGTCGAACGCGTCGCTGTCCGTCGGAAGGAAATCGGATCCGAATGACGAGACGAGCATCTGCCCGACCTTGTCGTCGAGCGACATGCCCGCCAGGGTCGACTTCACCCAGCGTTCGCCCGCGGCATCGAGCGTCACGGTCTCTTTCGGCTGTGCGGCCGCCGTGACGGCGAGCAGGGTTGCCGCCGCCACAACGATTGCCCATCTCAGAGGCATGGGCGCATCGTATCGCACATAATCGGCTCATGGGCCTGGCTGATCATCGAAGGACCGCCGTGAGCGCGGTGCGCTGTGCGGTAGTGACCATCAGCGATACGCGTACGGAAGCGACGGATACGAGCGGCCGCGCGATCGTCGAGCTGCTGGAGCAGGCGGGACACACGGTGGAATCGAAGTCGATCGTCCGCGACGAACCGGAGCAGGTGCGCACGAACGTCGGTGCGTGCGTCGGGCGGCTTGACGCCGTGATTACGACGGGCGGGACAGGGATCGCGTCGCGCGACACCACGTGCGATGCACTCGAGAACCTCTTTCAGCGCCGGCTTGATGGGTTCGGCGAGATTTTTCGTGCTCTCAGTTATCACGAGATCGGCAGCGCGGCGATCCTGACGCGCGCGACGGCCGGTGTCGTCGACGGCACCGTCGTCTTTGTCCTGCCTGGTTCTGAGAACGCTGTCCGGCTCGCGATGACGAAGCTGATCCTCCCCGAACTCGGCCACATCGTCCACGAACTCCGCAAGTAGCCCAGTTTTGCCAGCGGTTATCTCCTTTGCCTTTAAGCGCTTAAGTGAGGTCTGTCCCCGAAAAGTGGTCCGGCCGGCAAATTTGGGGTCAGACCCCGGCGCGCGGATAATGGCGACATGACGTCGACGATGAGGCCGATTCGGGAGACGATCCCCCTCGCCGAAGCGCTCGCGCTCATGCTCTCGAACGCCCAGCCCATCGAACGCGTCGAGCGCGTGCCGCTCGCAGCGGCGGCAGGACGGGTGCTGGCCGCCGCACCGGCCGCGCCCGCCGACGTCCCACCCTTCGACCGCGCCGCCATGGACGGCTACGCGGTGCGCGCCGAGGACACCTTCGGCGCCGGACGCGAAGCGCCGCGCACGCTCCGCTGCGTCGAGACCGTATACACCGGCCAAACCCCGCGGCGCGCCATCGACGCCCGCGAATGCACCGAGATCGCAACCGGAGCGCCGATGCCTCCCGGCGCAGACGCCGTCGTCATGGTCGAAGAAACGGATCGCCGCGGCGACGACGTCCACGTGTTCACACCCGTGTATCCGCGGCAGAACGTCGGCCGGCGCGGAGCGGACATCGCCGCAGGACAGACGGTGCTGCAACGTGGCGACCTGCTGACGCCGGCGCGCGTCGGCGCACTCGCCGCGTGCGGCACGACCGACGTCGACGTCTTCGCGCGGCCCCGGGTCGCAATCCTGTCGACCGGCAACGAAATCGTCGAACCGGGACGTCCGCTGGAACCGGCGCAGATCTACGACATCAATCGCTTCACGCTGTCGGCCATCGTCAACGCGCACGGCGGCGAGGCGGTGCCGCTGCCGTCGCCGGCAGATTCGATCGATGAGTTGCTCGCAGCGATCGACCGCGCGCTCGAATACGACGTGCTCGTGTTCTCGGGGGGAAGCTCCGTCGGCGAGCGCGACCTGGTCCTCGACGCCATGGCCCGGCGCGGCGAGATCGTGTTCCATGGAATCGCCGTCAAACCGGGCAAGCCGACCGCCTTCGGTCGCGTGGAGGGCAAACCGGTCATCGGGATGCCCGGCTACCCCACGTCATGCCTGTCGAACGGCTACATTCTCGTAGTGCCGATGCTCAGACGCATCGCGCGGCTGCCGGAGTATCGCCCGGCGACAACGCGTGTGCCGCTCGCGCGGCGCGTCGTGTCCACGACAGGACGCCACCAGTTCTATACCGTTCGCATCGAGAACGGAGCCGCGGTCCCCGCGTTCAAGGCCTCAGGCGACATCACGAGCATGGCCCTTGCCGACGGCTACATCGAGATTCCCGCGCACGTCGATCTCGTCGAAGCGGGCCAGCTCGTGGACGTGTTCCTCTTCTGACGCATGCATCGCTCCACACTGACCCAGGCGCCGGGGTTTGCTCTTCCGGATCAGAAGGGACACGTGCATACGCTCGTCGACTATCTCGCGCGCGGCCGGTTGCTGCTGGTGTTCCATCGTGGCACCTGGTGACCGAACTGCCGCCGCCAGTTGGGCGTGCTCGCGCAGAAAGTGCAGCAGTTCGGCGAACGCGGCGTGCAGATCGTGCCGGTCCTCGCTCAACGCGCGGACGCCGTCCGCCGGTATGTCGAGGACACCGGCCTTCCATTCAATGTCCTGATCGACGAGCGGCGCGACACGGTGCGCGCGTACGGAGTGTGGCATCGCGTCGGCCTCGACGCCTGGAACATCGCGCGGCCTGCGTGGTTCCTCATCGAACGCGACGGCAGGGTCAGCTGGTCCTTCATCGGCGATCGGCAGACCGAGCATCCCGACGACGCCGATCTGTCGAACGCCATCGCGCGGGAAGCGGATTCCAACCAATCTTGACAGCGTCGTCCACTGTCGTCGCCATCGCGCTGCTGGTACTCGGCGTCGGGGCGACGAGCGCGACCGGCATCCGGCCGGCGCTCTGTGCAAGTGCCGGATCGCTCGTCGGGCTCGTGATGCGTCAGGCGACGATAATCGCCATCGTGGGCATCGGCTTCGGCCTCGCGGCATCTTTGGCCGCTGGCCGTGTACTTGCCAGCCTGCTCTTCGGCATCACGCCGCGCGACCCGATCGCGCTGCTCTCGGCGCCGGCGGCGCTCGGACTCACTGCCCTGGTTGCCGCGTCGGCAGCCCGCACGGCGCGCCGCCTCGATCGATCCGATCAAGGCGCTGCGCGTCGAGTAGGCGGCTTCCTGAATCTGCGACCCGAGACTACCGGAAGCGCTTGTTCACCGCGTCCCAGTTGACGACGTTCCACCACGCGGCCAGGTAGTCGGGCCGACGGTTCTGATACTTCAGATAGTAGGCGTGCTCCCACACGTCGACACCCATGATGGGGCGCTTCCCCTCCATCAGCGGACTGTCCTGATTGGCCGTGCTCTCGATGGCGAGCTTGCCGCCAACATCGATCAGCCAGGCCCAGCCGCTGCCGAACCGCTTCGCGCCGGCGTCGTTCATCTGCGTCTTGAACGCGTCGAAGCTGCCGAACGTGGACTTGATCGCATCGCCGATCGCGCCGGTCGGCGCGCCGCCCTTGCCGGGGCCCATGATCTCCCAGAACATCGTGTGGTTGACGTGGCCACCGCCGTTGTTGCGGACCGGCGTCCGGATGTCCTCGGGAATCGAATTGATGCTTTTCAGCAGGTCTTCGGCGCTGCGGTTCTGCAGGTCGGGGTGCTTCTCGAGCGCCGCGTTCAGGTTGTTGACGTACGCGCCGTGGTGCTTGTCGTGATGGATCCGCATCGTCTGTTCATCGATGTGCGGCTCGAGCGCGTTGTAGTCATACGGCAGCGGCGGAAGTGAATGGGCCATCTACTCTCTCCTGTCTGACGCTATCGTCATGCGGGGACCTGTTCTTCACGGTCTTCGGCCCCGCGAATTACGTTGTAAAGCGTGTCGCGCTCGATCGGTTCGCGGCCGGCCGCGCGAATGAGACGGCGGATTGCCTTCGTCGTCATGGCTTCCGGCGTGCGCGATCCGGCCATGTGATAGATGCGCTCCTCCTGGACGGTGCCGTCGAGATCGTCGGCGCCGAACCAGAGCGCGAGCTGGGCCGTCTCGACGCCGGTCGCGATCCAGAACGCCTTGACGTGCGGGATGTTGTCGAGCATCAGGCGCGCCACCGCATGCACGCGCAGCGTGTCGACCGCGCTCGGCGCGGGCAGCTTCCGCATCTGATTGTTGTCGGGATGGAACGCGAGCGGGATGAATGCCTGGAACCCGCCTGTCTCGTCCTGCAGCGCCCGCGCGCGCAGCATGTGATCGATCCGCTCCTCGAGCGTCTCGATGTGCCCGTACAGCATCGTGACATTCGATCGCATGCCGAGGCCGTGTGCGAGCCGATGGATGGCGAGATAGCGATCCGCGCCGCACTTGTCCGCGCAGATCTTGCGGCGGACGCGCTCGGCGAATACTTCCGCACCGCCGCCGGGCAATGAATCGAGTCCCGCGTCCTGCAGCTCCCGCAGGACCTGTTCGTCGGTCCTGCCGTAGAGGTCGGCGAAATAGGCGATCTCGACGGCCGTGAAGCACTTCAGGTGAATCTCGGGACGAATGCGCTTGAACCCGCGCAGCAGCTCCGTGTAGTAGTCGAACGGCAGCTCCGGATGCAGACCGTTGACGACGTGGATCTCCGTCAGCGGCTGGCCGGCACGCTGGCGGAGCTTGTCCCAGGCCTGTTCGAGCGACATCGCGTACGAGCCCTCGTCGCCCGGCTGCAGCCGTGCGAACGAACAGAACAGGCAGCTGGCGACGCACACATTCGTCGCCTCGAGACGGATGTTGAAGTTGTAATACGTGCGCGCACCGTGGCGGCGCTCGCGTTCGCGGTTGGCGAGCCAGCCGAGCGCGAGCGTATCGCGGCACTCGAAGAGCCTCACGCCGTCCTCGAACGACAGGCGAACGCCTGCCTCGAGTTTCGCGCTGATATCGTCGAGCCCTGCGTCGTGAATGCGGGTGAGCACGTCTTCTGAGTATAATTCGAAGCCTTACTCCGGGTGGTCACGCGAAGTGGGTGCAAAGCCCACGCGGTGCCGCCACTGTAAGCGGGGAGTGCCGTTCCACGAAAGTGCCACTGTTGCGCCGAAGCCGCGAAGCGGGAAGGCGAATGGGAAGGCTGGGACGACGCGACGATCCGCGAGCCAGGATACCTGGCCATCCGGGCTGATTGACTCCATTCCAGGCGCGTTAGCACGCCGAAGGAGGCCCCGATGTTCGCGTACGTCCCCATTCATTTCCTGTTCGCGCTTTCCCTTCTCTTTTCGACGAGTCCGGCAACCGTCACCGGCATCGTCCTCAACTCTGCGGGCCAGCCACTGCCGCGTGCGCACGTGAGGATTCTGACCAGCGACGGCGTTTCGTCCACCTTCTCGGCTGCGGATGGGACGTTCCGCCTCGACGCCGGCGTCGCCGACAGCTGCACGGTTGAGGCATCCCTCGAGGGCTTCACGACGGCGACCGCGAAGTGCGACGACATGCCCTTGCGATTGACACTTGGCGTAGCGCCAGTGGCCGAACACGTCGTCGTGTCGGCGACGCGGACGGATGCACCAGCCGGCCAGGTCGCCCCGAATGTGACGGTGTTCGATCGGGCGGAACTCGAACGGCGCCAGCAGCCGCTCCTCAGCGAGCTGCTGCGCTCTGCGCCCGGGACGACGGTTGTCGGGACCGGTGCGCCCGGCGGCGTCACGACGCTCTTCGTGCGCGGCGGGGAAAGCAACTACACGAAGGTCCTGCTCGACGGCCTGCCGCTGAACGAGCCGGGCGGCTCGTTCAACCTGAACAACGTCACGACGCAGGACCTCGACCGTGTCGAGTTCGTGCCGGGCGCAAATTCGGCGCTGTTCGGTTCTGACGCGATGACCGGCGTCATACAGCTCTTCACGCGCCGGGGCGAAACCGCGAAGCCGCGCTTGGATGCGCAATTCGAAGGCGGCAACTTCAACACGATGCGCGCATCCGCGGGCGTCGCCGGACGCCGGGATCGATTCGACTACTCGGGCGCCGTGTCTCACTTCTCCACCGACAATCAGGGGCCCAACGACGACTTCACCAATCTCACGTTGTCGGGCAACGCCGGCATCCGGCTTGGCGATGGCGCCACGCTCCGCATCGTCGGACGGAGCGAACACGGTCGGAACGGTGCGCCCGGCCAGACGGCGTTCGGGCGGCCGGATTTGGACGCATTCTTCGATCGGCACGACGGCGAGTGGGCCGCGACGTTCGATCAAGCGGCGGGACGATGGCACCAGCGGGCGAGTTACGGGCTGGCCGCGTCACATCAGCGGTCTGCGAACCTGCAGCTCGATCCGCCCTACACTCCATCCTTCGAAGGACGGATCGCGCCATTCGAGTTCTTCGATTTCGCGTATGACAGCCGGACTGACCTGCACCGCCACCACGCCACCTACCAGGCCGACCTCACGTCGAACGCCGGGACCGCGGGTACCCATGTGGACACCGCACTCGTCGACTGGGACGGCGAGCGGGCGACGCTGACCGACGCGCTGGCCGGGGTCGCGACGCCGGCGTCGCGTGACAACGTGGGCCTGTCGTTCCAGCATCAGGCGCTCTGGTCCCGCGCGTTCGTGACGACGGGTCTCCGCATCGAGCACAACGCGAGCTTCGGCGACGCGGTCGTGCCGCGGATCGCGGCCGCCTATTACGTTCGACAGGGATCGGGCGCGATCGGCTCGACTCGAGTCAGCGGCAGCGCCGGGCTCGGGATCAAGGAGCCGACGGTTCTGCAGTCGTTCAGCCTGGATCCGGCATTTCTCGGCAATCCCGATCTGAAGCCGGAACGGTCGCGCACCTTCGACGCCGGCGTGGAGCAACGGCTCGCGTCGGACCGCGTGCGGCTCAACGTGACATGGTTTGCAAACCGTTACCGCGACCTCATCTCCACGCAGACGACCAGCTTCGATCCGTTCCGCTCCGAGTATTTCAACATCGGGCTGACGCGGGCGCGCGGGCTCGAGACATCTGGGGACGTCGCCCTCGTCCGCGGCGTTCACGCACGCGCCGGCTATACGTTCCTCGATTCGGAGATCCTCGAAAGCACGTCGGAATTCAGCGACGTGCTGAAAGCCGGGAACTGGGCGTTCCGGCGGCCCCGCCATTCCGGATACGTGCAGGCGGCGTGGGATTCGAGCCGCGCGTCGATCGACCTGACCGGGTCGCTCGTCGGGCGCCGTGTCGACAGCGACTTCTCATCTCTCGACCCACCGATCAATTTCAACGACGGATACCAGCGCTGGGACCTGCGCGCATCCGCCAGGGCGGTACGCGAGATCTGGATCACGGCGGCGGTCGACAACCTGGCGGACCGCTCGTACATGGAGCCGCTCGGATATCCTGCGCTCGGACGTTGTGTGCGGATCGGCATCAAGGCGAGCTTCTAAGACGTGCTCAGCGCGCATGATGTGTGGTTCGGCTACGATGCCCGGTCGCCGGTGCTGCGCGGCGTCTCCGTCGACATTGCGTCAAGGGCGCTCGTCGGCATTCTCGGTCCAAACGGAAGCGGCAAGACGACCCTCCTGCGGCTGCTCGCCGGGACGCGCAGTCCGCAGCGAGGGGTCGTGACGCTTGACGGCGCACCGGTTGCCGCACAATCGCGCGCCGCGCTCGCGCGTCGCATCGCCGTGGTGCCGCAGGAGACACAGCTCGCGTTCGACTACTCCGTCGCCGAAGTAGCGATGATGGGACGCTATCCGCATCTGGGTGCGTTCGAGATCGAGGGGCCCCTCGACGCGGCAGCAGTGCACGCCGCGCTTGCCGCGACGGGCACCGGGCACCTTGCGGATCGTCAGTTCACGATGCTCAGCGGGGGGGAGAAGCAGCGCGTGGTCATCGCTGCTGCGCTCGCGCAGATCTCGGATTCCGTAGAGGACACGGGCACGCGGGTGCTTCTGCTCGACGAGCCGACGGCGTCGCTCGACCTCACTTACCAGCTGGAGGTCTTGTCCGTGCTGCAGCGGCTGAACGCCGAGCACGGCCTGTCCATCGTCATCTCCACGCACGATCTGAATCTCGCCGCGTCGCTATGCCGCACGTTGCTGCTGATTCGCGACGGGCGCGTCGTTGCGGCGGGCGCGTCGGAGGCTGTGCTCACGCAAGACAGCATCCGGGCGCTGTACGGAGTCGACGCGGAGATCGTCGATCGGCCCTCCGGCGGGCGCGCGATTCTGCCGGTGCGACGGACAGGATCATGAAATCGGTTCGCCGCCGCCTGGTGGGCACGACCCTGGGATTTGGCGCACTTGCAGCGGCGGCGGTCCTGCTCGCGCCGCTCGTGGGGTCGACGCGGATCAGCCTGCGCGCGGCGTTCGACTGGTCGCGTCCATTCGCCGATAACCCCGACGCGCAGATCTTCTTCATTGCGAGGCTTCCGCGGACGCTCGCAGGAGCGTCGGTCGGCGCGCTGCTTGCCGCGGCGGGCGCCGTGTTTCAGGGTCTCCTGAGGAATCCGCTTGCGACGCCTTTCACGCTCGGCGTCTCCGCCGGGGCAGCGCTCGGGGCGATGCTCGCGATCACGTTTCACTGGTCGTTCCAGGCGCTCGGGTTGTCCGCTGTGCCGGCAGCGGCGTTCGCCGGGTCTCTGCTTGCCGTCGCCATCGTTTACGCGCTCGCGCAGGCGAGGCACCGCGGTCTCTCGACCACCGTCCTGCTGCTCGCGGGCGTGACCCTGAATGCGTTCCTGTCTGCATTGATCCTGTTCGTGCAGTACTTCGCGAACTTCGCGGACACGTATCGGACGCTCAGATGGCTCATGGGGGATCTCGATATCAGCAGCTACGAACCGCTGCTGGCCGCTCTCCCGCTCGGCCTCGCGTCCATGGCGGTGTTCGCGTGGCTGGCACGTCCGCTGAACCTGCTCGCGGTGGGCCCTGACAGCGCGGAATCGCGCGGCCTGAACGTCACCGCCGCCCAGCGCGCAGCGTTCTTGAGCGCGTCCCTCGCGACGGGTGCGGCCGTCTCGATCGGCGGGCCGATCGGCTTCGTGGGCATCATCATTCCTCATCTCGTGCGGCTGATCGTCGGGCCGGATCACCGTCTCGTGCTGCCCGCAGCAGCCCTTTTCGGGGCCGCGTTTCTGGTGGGGTGCGACGTCCTTGCCCGAACGTTGATCGCGCCGATCGAACTGCCCGTGGGTGTGATCACGGCCCTCGTCGGAGGACCGTTCTTCCTATGGCTGCTGATCAGAAGGCGTTGAAAGCGACCGGCAGGGCGCGGCCTGGGGGCTGCGGCGCACGAACGCCGTCGTTTGGCGTTTGGCGCACTGCAATCGCAGTCATTCTTCTTCTTGTCCCGCACGCCGCGCCCGTAATCCGCGCGTCCGCACCGTCCCGCGTCATCTCGCTCGTGCCCGCGGCCACGGAAATGCTTTTTGCGATCGGCGCCGGCCCGCAGGTCGTCGGAGTCGGAAGCTACGACAACTATCCACCCGAAACCGCGCGACTGCCCAGGGTCGGGGCGCTGCTCGATCCGGACATCGAACGGATCCTGTCGCTTCGGCCGGATCTTGCGATCATCTACGACACGCAGACGGACCTCGCGCGCCAGCTTCAACGCGCGGGGATTGCGACGTTCGACTATCATCACGCCGGCATCGCCGACGTCACCGAGACGCTTCGGCGTCTCGGCTTCCGGACCGGCCACACGAGCGAGGCGGAGCGCGTTGCCTCGACTGTCGAGAATGGACTCGCGCGAATACGCACGGCAGTCGCCGGCCTGCCTCGCCCGAAAACACTGCTCGTATTCGGCCGAGAGCGGCTGGCGCTCCGCGGGATCTATGCGAGCGGCGGCGTCGGTTTCCTCGACGACATGCTCTCGATCGCGGGGGGCGAAAACGTGTTTGCCGACGTCAAGCAGCAGTCAGTCCAGGCCAGCACCGAAACCGTGATCGCGCGCCAGCCCGAGGCGATCGTGGAAATCCACAGCGCAGATGCTCCACTTGGTCACGAGGCCATCCAGGAGGAGATTCGCACGTGGTCGATCCTCGCGTCGGTGCCTGCGGTCCGCACGGGGCGCATCTATTACCTCGTCGACGACCGCCTCGTGATTCCGGGGCCGCGGATCGCGGAAGGCACGCGGCTCATTGCCGCCGTCCTGCATCCAGGGGCCGTCAAATGAGAATTCTGGTGTCCTGGAGCAGCGGCAAGGACAGCGCGTGGACGCTGCACGTCCTGCGGTCGCAATATCCCGGAGCGGTGGCTGGTCTGTTGACGTCCCTGAACAGCAGCGTCGATCGTGTATCGATGCACGGCGTCCGCCGGGAAATCCTCGAGGCGCAAGCGGCAGCGGCGGGTCTGCCGCTGCGAACGATTCCGCTGCCCTATCCGTGCTCGAACGAAATCTACGAACAGCAGCTCGCCACTGCGGTGCAGACTGCGCGCGCGGATGGATTCACCCATGTCGCATTCGGCGACCTCTTTCTCGAGGACGTGCGGCGGTATCGCGAAGATCGGTTGCGGGGCACCGGTCTCGCGCCCTTGTTCCCGCTGTGGGGACTGCCGACGCGCGAGCTCGCGGAGGACATGATCGCGGCCGGCGTACGCGCGGTTCTGACATGCGTCGACACACGC
>DATJIW010000082.1:0-84616 GCA_035492775.1 Vicinamibacterales bacterium | reverse complement strand
ACCTTCTCCGTCCGATTGACCCCGATCGTGATCGTCTCGTTGTTGTCGACCGTCTCCGTCCGATCGTGCCCGACGTGCGTCGTCTCGTCGTGCGCCACGTCCTTCGACCGATCGTGGCCGACCGTGTGGCTCTCGTCGTGCTCGACGCTGATCGACTGGTCCTTCTCGGCGTGAATGGTGAGCAGCTCGGAGCCCTTGAGATCCTCGAAGCGAATTTCGTTGAAGTTCGACGCCGTCCCGCTCTTCGAGCTGCGCGATTTCACGCCCGACTGCGTCTTGTGCGCCGGCAGGTCGTACGGCGGCATCTGCTCCGCGTTGTACACCCGGCCCGTGATGATTGGCTGATCGGGATCCCCTTCGAGGAAACTGACGATCACCTCCTGCGTGATGCGCGGGATCGCAACGGCGCCCCAGTTCTTTCCGGCCCAGGGATACGAGACCCGCATCCAGCACGAGCTGTTCTCGTCCTTCTTGCCGCGCCGGTCCCAGTGGAACTGCACCTTCACGCGTCCGTACTTGTCCGTGAAGATTTCCTCGCCGGCCGGCCCGACGACCACGGCGGTCTGCGGACCCTGCACGAACGGCTTGGGCGTGACGCGCTTCGGCCGGAACTGCTGTGCCGAGGGAATCGCGAAGAACGAACAGTGATAGCTCGTGCCCGCCGTCTCGGGCAGCGCTTCGTAGTCTCCAAACGAGAGATCGTGCGTCGCCCCGGTGACCAGGTACTCGCGGTTCTGGTCGTCCCGCGGGTGATCCTCGAGGGTCAACAGGGTGCCGACCGTGAGACCGCGCGCGTTCGTCGATCCGTGCACGGTCTCGTACTGCGTCCCGAGTTCATTGATCCGAACCGACGCGTACTGCTCTCCATCGGGCCGCTGCAGGTACAACCCCGGGTAGTCGTAAATCTCGTAGTCGCTCGGCGTGTATCCTCGCGAGAGTGTCTTATTCGTTTTCAGCTCGACGCTGGGACGCTCGAAGTCATAGTCGTCGTGGACGTAGACGCCCGGCTCGATCTCGCGGACGAAGTCCCACTGGTTGATGTGCTCGACGTCCGGCTTCACCGGCACGTCGGGCGCCACGTACTTCAGCGTCTCGTAGTTCGTGACCGGCGAGTGCTTGCTCGCCGAGTCGGTGAGCACGAGCGTGTCGTGGCCATCGGAATGCCGGAAGTAATAGCCAATCCCCTCCTGCTCCATCAGACGGCTGACGAAGTTGAAGTCGGTCTCGCGATACTGCACGCAGTAGGTCCACTTGCGATACGTGCCCGTCAGCTCCAGCTTGAAGTCGGCGGACGGATGATCGGCGAACACCTGCTTGATGATGTCCGGGACCTTCATCTCCTGGAAGATCCGGCAGTCGGCGGTGCGCGTCAGGAACCACAGCCACGGGCGGACCGTTGCCACGTAGCGGACGTAGCGGCCGTACATCCCGGCCTGCGCGAACCGCGTGACGTATCCGTTGAAATACCGAATCGAGTCGTCCGGCAGCAGCAGCTTGACGGTCACGTTCTTCCCGAGGATGTCGTCGACGCTGATGTCGTCGCGCGAACTGAGAAGGTCGAGCCGGTACTCGAACAGACGGCTCATCTCCTCGCGCGCACTCATGCCGCGAAACAGAAGGACGTCGTCACCCAGGGGCGTGACGATTTCCATTACTCTCGGCATGAATCGCTCCGCACGGATTATCGTCGATCAGCGACGCGCTTTGCGCGCGCGAACCACGAGCCCGGCGACCGCGGCGCCCGACTCCATCCGCAGATCGGCGGTGCCGATGTCCATTTCAAAATCGTTAGCGGCCAGCAGGCGCTCGACATACGAGCGCGAGTGCGTGTACCGGCCGTGGGTCTCCAGATGGAAGTCCGGCGCGTCCGGCGCCGCGCCGTGCTCGAGCGTGAAGATCAGCAGACCGCCCGGCCGCAGCGCTCCGGCGGCGGCCCCGATCACGTCGTCCAGCGGCCCGAAATACACCAGGGTGTCCGCGGAAACGATGATGTCGAGCGACTGATGCTGGCCATGAAGGTACGCGGTCAGCTCGCCGTGCAGCAGCTCGTCGTAGATCTTCTTCGCCGCCGCTTGCGTGAGCATGCCGGTCGACAGATCCACGCCGACCAGGCGCCGGGCATACGGCGCCACGAGCGGGCCGCACAATCCGGTCCCGCACCCCGCGTCGAGCACATCGAACGACTTCGCGCGCTCGAGTCCCGCGTCGTCCAGTACGGCTCCGACGAGCGCGGGGGCACGATAGGACAGTCGGGCGAGCTTGGACTCGAAGCTCGCGGCAAAGCTGTCGAACGTGTGCGCGACGTAGCCGTCGGACGCCCGCTCAGGAATTCCATTGCCGGTGCAGGCCGACAGCATGTGGCGCGCGACGGGATCGTCGGGCTCCTCCTCGAGCCACTCGTTGAAAATCCTGATCGCCTCGTCCACTTCGCCGAGCGCGCAATGCGCCAGCGCGAGAAGCCGCCGCGCTTCCGGGTGCCTGGGCCTGAGCGTGATCACGCGGCAGAAGCATTCGACGGACTCCTTCGAGCGCTTCTGCGCGTTGAGCAGAATTCCCAGGTTCGTCCACGCGTCGATGTGCTCAGGATTCAACTCGATCGCCTTGCGGTATGACGCCTCGGCCTCGGCCGGCTTCCCTGTGGCTCGCAGGAGCACGCCAAGATTGCTGTGCGCGTTCGCGTGCGACCCGTTCAGTTCGATCGCGCGGCGGTACATGGCGACGGCGCCATCGAAATCACCGCTCTCCTGCAGGACGATGCCCAGATTGTTGTGCCAGTCGGCGGAATGCGGAGCGAGCGCCAGACTGCGGCGGATCGTTTCGATGCCTTCGGCGCTCCGGCCCAGCTGGTGCGCCGCGATCCCTCCGAAGTGCAGCGCGGCGGCATTCTCGGGCTCCACGCAGAGGATCTCGCGATAGACCACGTCCGCCTCCGCGACGCGGTCCTGCTGATGCAGCTGCTGCGCGATGTCGAGCGCTTCGACGACCGTCAGCTGGCGTGCGGCGGGTTCGTCGGTGCTCTCGACATGTTGATCGAGCAGTTCCTGCGTGCGCTCGTGAAACATGGCGGCAATCCCCTTTTTCTCTCCGGGGGCTTCGCCCCGCCGGATTCCCTACACGAGCTCTCGCGCGCCGCTTCGTCGGCGCACTCCGTTCGCGTGGCGCGCTCCGTTCGCTTGCGCGTTCATTCTCACGTCAAGGGCGCCGATCTACTCGAACCGATACGCGAAGTTGCCGTTGTCGACGCCGAGCTGAATGCCCGTCAGCGTGGCGCCCTCCATCGTCCGCTTCAGGAACTCGTGGCTGATTTCCGGAAGAACCGTGTTGGTCAGGATCGCGTCGATCATCCGGCCGCCGCTCTCGACCTCCGTGCAGCGGCTCACGATCAGCTTCACTGCGTCCTCGTCGTACGTGAACGGGATCTTGTGATTCTCGGACACGCGCTTCGCGATGCGGCCGAGCTGCAGACGCACGATGCTCGCGAGCATCGCGTCGCCCAGCGGATAGTACGGGATGACGACCAGCCGTCCGAGCAGCGCCGCGGGGAACTTCTTCAGCAGCGGTTCCCTCAGCGCTTTTGCAATGCCCTCGGGCTCCGGCATCAACTCCGGATCCTTGCACATGCTGGCGATCAGCTCCGTTCCGACGTTCGACGTCAGGAGGATGATCGTGTTCTTGAAGTCGATGTAGCGGCCCTCAGAGTCCTCCATCCAGCCCTTGTCGAACACCTGGAAGAACAACTCGTGCACGTCCGGGTGCGCCTTCTCGATTTCGTCCAGGAGGACGACGCTGTACGGCCGCCGTCTGACGGCCTCCGTAAGGATGCCGCCCTCGCCATAGCCGACATATCCGGGCGGTGAGCCTTTCAATGTCGACACCGTGTGCTTCTCCTGAAACTCGCTCATGTTGATGGTGATGACGTTCTGTTCGCCGCCGTAGAGCGCCTCGGCGAGCGTGAGCGCCGTCTCCGTCTTGCCGACGCCGGATGGACCACACAACATGAACACGCCGATCGGTTTGTTGGGGTTGTCGAGCTTCGCGCGAGACGTGTGAATGCGCCGCGCGATCATGTCGAGCGCATGCCGCTGGCCGATGACGCGCTGGTTGAGCGCGTCGGCAAGGTGGAGCACGGTCTCGATCTCGTTCTTCACCATTCGTCCGACGGGAACACCGGTCCAGTCCTGCACGACGGACGCGACCGCCTGCGCGTCGACGCTCGGCAGAATCAGCGGCGACTCTCCCTGTACGGCCGCGAGCTGCGCCTGGAGCTCCTTCAGTTCCGCGAGAAGCGCCGCGCGTTTCTCATTCGTGAGGGTTTGCTCGCCTTCGGCGAGGGCAGCAGCGGGCACAGAGGCCGCGGCGGCTGCCGCTCCCGCCCCGGCTGCTTCTACGGCCGGCGCCGGCGACGATTTGGCGTCGGCGGCCTTGCGCAGGATGGCGCGGATTTCCAGTACGCGGTCGGCGAGCTTGTGCTCCGCCTGCCATCTCGTCTCGAGCTCGGCGCGGCGGACCTCCGCAGCCGCGAGCTTCTCCTCGGCGGCGCGGCGCCGTGCGCCCGCGTCGACGCCAACCGCTTCTTCCCGGGCGATGATGCCAAGCTCGATCTGCAGCGCCTCGATCGTGCGGCGGCAGTCCTCGAGCTGCGGCGGCACGGCGTGCTGGCTGATGGCGACGCGCGCGCAGACGGTATCGAGCAGCGATACGGCCTTATCGGGCAGCTGGCGCGCCGGGATGTATCGGTGCGAGAGCGTCACCGCCGCTTCGAGCGCTTCATCCAGCAGTTGCACGCGATGGTGTTTTTCGAGCGTCGACGCCACGCCGCGTACCATGAGCGTCGCCTTGTCTTCCGACGGCTCCAGCACCTGGACGACCTGGAAGCGGCGCGTCAGCGCCGGATCCTTTTCGATGTATTTCTTGTATTCCGCCCAGGTCGTTGCAGCGATGGTCCGCAGCGTGCCGCGCGCAAGCGCCGGCTTGAGCAGGTTGGCGGCGTCGCCAGTGCCCGCGGATCCGCCGGCTCCAATCAACGTGTGCGCCTCGTCGACGAAGAGAATGATTGGTTTGGGCGACGCCTGAACTTCCTCGATGACCTGCCGGAGCCGGTTCTCGAACTCGCCTTTCATGCTCGCACCGGCCTGCAGCAGGCCGATGTCGAGCGTGTAGACCTGCACGTCTTTCAACGGCGGCGGGACATCGCCGCCTGCGATCCGCGCCGCGAACCCTTCCACGACCGCCGTCTTTCCGACTCCGGCTTCGCCGGTGAGGATCGGATTGTTCTGCCGGCGGCGCATCAGGATGTCGACGATCTGCCGGATTTCCTCGTCGCGCCCGCTGACGGGATCGAGCTGTCCCTTCTGCGCGCGTTCCGTGAGGTTCGTCGCGTACCGCCTCAGGGCTTCCTGCTTGCCCAGCTGCGCCGGCGGCATCGCGCCGCTCGCTTCCCCCGGCGCCGCGAGCGACGAGCTGTCGGTCGCACCAAGCGCGTCCTCCGGAGAACCCGCCACAATCTTCGAGAACTGGTCGGTCAAGGCGTCCGGCTTGATCGCGTCGAAGTGCTTTGAAATGCCGAGCAGCGCGTTGCGGAGCGACGGCGTCTTGACCATCCCGACGGCGAGATGTCCGGTGCGCACGCGCGTGTCGCCAAACAACAGGGTCGAGTAGACCCACCCGCGCTCGACAGCATTCTCGACGTGCGTCGACAGGTCGGAAATCGACGTCGCGCCGCGAGGCAGCCGATCGAGCGCATCGGTGATGTCCTTGGCCAGCCGCGAGGGATCGATTTCGAAGAACCGGACGATGTGGTGCAGATCCGAGTCCTGCGTGTTCAGGATCTGCTGGATCCAGTGCACGAGTTCGACGTAGGGGTTGCCGCGCAGCTTGCAGACGACGGTGGCGCCCTCGATGGCCTTGTAGCCGAGACTGTTCAATTTGCCAAACAACGAGGACCGATTGATTTCGCTCATGCGAGTCGTTTTTCCTTCACGAAGGTTTCGGCATCCAGCACCAGGTCGGCGGCATCACCCGTCGACCGGCGGCGTCCCAGCCATGTCGTCCAGCCAAGCTGCCCGGCGCGTCCGAGCGCCAACGCCGGCACTTCATTGCATCGAAGATGCAGCCGCACGTCCCAATCGAGTTCGAAACAGAGATAGAACCGCACCCAGTCCACGAGCTTTCTCAGGTGCGATGGTTGCTCCCCGGCGGATCCCGCAGGCCGAGGCAGGAACATCTTGTACTGCGCCAGCGTCAGCGGACCCAGATGGATCCGGAATTTGCTCTGGTGATCCCAGACTCGAGCGCCTGCGACGGCGCCCTGGCCCAGCGGCGAGCCCCTGCGGGCCAGTCGGGTCAGGTCGGCTGACGCGAGGCGCATCCAGTGTCCGACGAACTGTTCCACGCGTGCCGGCACGCCGAAGAACTGCTGCACGATCGCGGAGAGCCCCTCCGCATTCCGCACCTGACGCACGAGCGTGCCCGCATGGAACAGCCTCGCGACGTCGAGGACCGAGTCGCGGTCGCGGACCGACGACGGCGCGATGCCGACAAACGTGCCGATGTACGTCCGGAACCGGTCCTGTCCGGAGCGATCCCGGTTCACGTGCGGCTGCGCCTGAGCCCACGCACGGTAGAACAACGCAATGAAGCGATGGTGCAGCAGATCGAGGAACCGGCTCAGCGTCGGATCGTTCGAATGCCGCAGCCGATGCCGCGTGTACTCGGTGAGATACGTCGGCATCGGGCCATTGGGGCCCAGGAGTCCGAACAGGCGAACGTGGAGCCGCGGCGGCGCACCCCCGCTGCCGAATTCCAGCGACGCGAGCGGCGCCGGCGCAAACGACAGCTCCGGCTCCTGTCCGAGCCGGACCGGCTCGTCGATCGGACGCAGCGCGGTGCCCCAACGCGGCCGCGATTCATAGAGACACTCGAGCCGCCGCAGCGTCTGATAGAAGTCGTATCGGTACGGCTCCTTCGACACTGCCGACAGGAAGCTCAGAGCGTCGGTCTCGTGCCCCAGGTTGGCGTCCATCGATGGATCTCGCCGCGGCTGTCGGACCGCAGCACGGTTTCGGTTGCCGAGTTGATCGAGACGTAGCGCGTGAAATATCGATCCAGCACCGCTCCAAGCAGAAACGCGCTCGCGCCCTCGAAGGCCATTTCGTCCACGTCGACGGTGATTTCGAGTGCTCGACCGAACGCAATCGGGCCGCGCGCGGGCAGCCGCCGCACGACACGCTCGACGTTCACCGCGCGGACGCCTTCGATCTGCCGCCGCGCGCTGACGTCGGTCGTCGTCGCATACAGCTCGAGGAGATCGCGCAGCGCGGCCGCGCCCTGCTCGCCGGTGGCATTCACCAGCGACAGATAGTTCAGCGACAAGTGGCTGATCGCGCGCCATGCCACCGCTCCGTCCGCCACGGGAGAAAACGGCCGGCTCGGCCCCGCGACCACGCGAACGCTCGTGACGGGTGCAGCAATGTTCAGCGAAAAATCGGTCTGCCCGAGACCGATGGGCATCTGCAGCACGAGGTCCCGGTTCGTGCACAGCGCCTGCATCGACAGCTGCCGCAGGTCCGCGGAATACGGCGCCTGTTTCGAATCCACGAGCGACAGGAAGACCTCGCTGCCGATGTAGCTCGATCGCGGCCCGCGCCGCTTCTGGTCCGGGGGCAGCACGCGGGGCTGCCGCCTCGTCGTGAAGTAGGCGGACCGGTCGTCGGCGTCGAGAGTCGAGGCCGAGTAGAACGGCAGGAACCGCTGCTCGCTGTCGTCGCCCGCGCCGTGCCCGACGACGTCCGTCACCTGATAGATCTCGTAATCCAACGGCCGCGTCCGGTCGGCAACGACGTGGAACTCGAACGTCGAGTCGCTCACGTGGATCCGATCCATCCGCGCCTTCTCGAACAGGTTCACGGCGGGCGTGCAGAACAACTGGAAGTTCGACGCGTCCACCATGCTCTCGAGCGCCGGCTCGCCGCGGCCGAACAGCACCACGATCTCGACGTCGCTCTGCGGCACGCGCCCGATCGCCCGCGAGAGGCCCGACAGCTCGAAGAACCGGTAGCGCTGCGGGAACGAGAAGTACTCCTGCAGCAGCCGGTATCCCTGGAAGGATCGCACGCTGAGCGGCAGCAGCGCCTGATCGTCGGTGAACCCGACAGGTTCGACGGTGGACGAGGGCAGCACGGTCAGATCGTGTGCCTTCGCGCCCAATGGCCTCACGATGACGCCGGCGCACGACGACAGTGCCAGCTCGAGCAGCTTGTTCGCGACGTCGTCGCGACCGGCCAGATAGAAGCACAGACGGTCGATCGACGTCTGCGAGAAGTTCAGGCCGGCCGTCGTCCTCAACCGGAGACGCAGGCCCCCCTTGACGGACTGCGGCAGCGACAGCGTGTTCAGCGGAAGATCGGGCGCGTAAGAGAAGTACGAAGCGGACGCGACTTCAACGGGCAGCAGGACGACGTCGTGCGCCGTTCGGAATTCGCAGGCAGTCATGTCATCCGGCCCGACGACCGAATACATCGTCGTTCCACGAGGAACCACCCGCGTTCCGCCGGCAAGCGTTGGCTCGTTGGCATCCGGACGCAGCTGCGCGATGAGCATCGACGGCGTCGGCGCCAGGTAATGCGGATAAATGATTTCGAGGAGCGCCTGGGTGAAGCGCGGGAACTCCGCGTCGAGCTTCAGCTGGACGCGGGCCGCCATGAAGGCGGTGCCTTCGAGCAGCCGCTCGACGTACGGATCGGCCACTTCGAGTCCGCTCATCCCGAGGCGCGCCGCGATCTTCGGGAACTGCTGCGCGAACTCCGCGCCCATCTCCCGGAGATGCTGAAGTTCGAGGTTGTAGTGCTGCAGCAGCCGCGGGTCCATCAGGTCACCCGGGAGGACTGCGCCAGGTCGGCGACTTCCACCTGTCCCGTCTCGAGATCGATCTCGGTCCGCACGAGCAGCTCGAGCGGCAGCGGCTGGGACCAGAGCTGGCCGGAGATTTCGACGCCGATGACGTTGTGGTTCTCGAATTTCCCGGCCTCGATCGCGCGCACGTGCAGCGACCCTGGAAGGATGCGCGGCTCGTAATCGAGGATCGCCTGGCGGATCGACCGCTCGAGATCCGAGATGTCGAGCGAGGACGCCGTCTGACCCGAGAGCGCGGGCAGGCCGAAGTTGATGACGGACTTGCGCGCGTACGACAGCGCCGGATCCATGTCGGGATCGAGGCGCGTCGTGTTGAACAGCCACGTCAGATCGCGCAGCACCGCCTCGCGCATGCGGCGCTTCGAGATCACGCGCTCCATGCGCGGCTCGAGTCTCTTCTCGGGTTGATCGTCCGTCAAGCGATCGAGGAGTGCCGGCTGGAGCTGCTCTTCCGGCGTGCGCTGGTCAGGCATGGTCCGCGCCCGAGAGATCCGGCGCGGGCTCGTCCTGGCGGACCGTGATCGCGCGCGCCTCGAGGAAAGGCGTCTCGCCGGCGTCGGTCGCGAAGACGCGCTGACCCAGCCCGCGATAGGCGTCGTCGGCAAACGCCTCCCAGACCGTCTTGCGCGAGAGCGCAACCGCTCCATCGTCCGATGATTCCGATCCGGGATACCGTGTTGGAATCAGCGCGAGCGTCTCTCCGCCGTTCTGGAACTGGAGCTGCGCCGGCATCCACACCAGATCGCGCAAATCCTCCGGTTTTTCGAGCGACACTTTGATCAGACGATCGAACGGCACCCAGTAGTACCGTCCGTTGATGAACGCTTCCAGCACAGGCCCGAGCCGGGAGTCCGCGTCGGCAATCCACTCGAACGGCCGGCCATCGATGTCGCCCGGTGACGCGGGCGCATCCTCGAACGCACGCTGCCGGAGGGCCTCCGACTGCGCGGCCTCGCCGAGGCCCGCACGGAGCCGCGACTCGATCAGCAACGCCAGCCATTGATCCGGCTGGCCAAGCACCATCGGCGACTTGCGGCCCTCGAAGACCTCGCTGCGGACGGCTTCGCAGCGGACCGCGTCGCCGTACATTTGCGCCATCGCCAGCGCGATTGGATCCAGTTCGGAGGCGACTTTCAGCTGCGTGAGCGCGCGCTCCCACTGCCCAAGGACGCACAGCAGCTGGAACAGGAACACGCGCAGTTTCGCGTCGGACGGACGCGCGCGGACGTCCTCCTGCAGCCGCGCGAGCGCTGCCGCGACGTCGCCGTCCTTGAGATTGCGTTCTGCGGCTTCGGATAGCATCACGGCGTCGTCACGACGAGGGCGTCCACTGATCTTCGAAAGTTGTCCCGCCGAGAGCGCGTCCATCAGGTCCCTGCGGCGTGTACTCGACCGAAATCTTGTTGAACGTGAAGCTGATGCGCTCGACGAGCGCGGAACCGCCCGACACGTCGCCCCCCTCAATCTCGATCGAGCTGACGAATCCGTTCTCGATCGAGATTTTCAGGTACTCCAGCGGCGACTTGCCGGTCTTGCGCAGCGTCAGCTTGGCCTTGACCTCTTCGTTCGTGCGGAGCGCGTTCATCAAGGCCGTCGACGCCTTGTCCACGCGCTTGATGACGCGCAGTTCGCGGATCGTCGCCTTGCCCGTCGCGTGCCCGCTGACGAGATCGCGCCGCCCCTGCATTCCCCAGGACCAGCCGAGGACCTCGATCTCGTTCTTGTGCGCGCTGTCCTGCGCCTCGCCGGCGATGGCGCCGGCCTTGGCGCCGGTGACGCTGAGAAACATGTCCCCGGCGCCCGGTGCGCGGGCCGCGACGGTCTCCGGAACCGGTACCGGCACGGTGCTGCCTACGCTTCTTTCTGCGCCTTGATGTCGTACTTGAAGTGGATGCCCGCGTCGAGCGACCCGTCGGCCTTCTGCGGCTTGTACTCGAAGGCGACCTTCGCGAACGAGAGGCTGATGCTCTCCGTGGCGCCCTCGCCGCCGCTGCCGCCATGCGCATGCTGCACGCCCGTGACGATGATGTCGTTCATCTTCACGATCATGTATTCCTGCTGCCCCTTGCCGGCCTTGCGGTACGTGATGATGCCTTCTTTGAGGTGCGTGCCTGTCGCGCAGGCCTGCATCAGGATGGGCGTGGCCTTGTCGACGCGGTGCATGAAGGTGAGATCGTGAAACGTCGCCTTTCCTTCGCCGCCGCCGGTCCCGAACGCCATCGAACCGGAGTTGCTGACGCCCCACGAAATCGACATCACCTCGATCTCGTCCTTGTGCTTGTCGTCGATCGACTCCCCTTTGATGTCCCCGAGCTTCGCGAAAATATCAGCTGCCATGATTCAACGCTCCTCACAGTGACAACGTTCTCCGAGGCAGATACGAACAGCATGGCCGCACGCGCAGCCACAGGCCGCGCGCGCCGGATCGATGATGGTGCGCTAGCTCGCCTTGGCTGACGGCAGCTTCGAAACGAGGCGCAGCGACACGGTGAGCCCTTCGAGCTGGTAGTGCGGGCGCAGGAAGAACTTCGCGGCATAGTAGCCGGGATTCCCCTCGATTTCGCTGACCTGCACTTCCGCAGCCGCCAGCGGCTTCTGCGCCTTGGTCGTCTCGGACGAGTGGGCCGGATCGCCGTCGACGTAGTTCATGATCCACTTCTGCAGCCAGGCCTGCATGTCGTCGCGCTCCTTGAAGGAGCCAATCTTGTCGCGGACGATGCACTTCAGATAATGCGCGAAGCGGCAGCACGCGAATAGATACGGCAGCCGTGCGGCGAGGTTCGCGTTCGCCGTGGCGTCCGGATCCGTGTATTCCGCCGGCTTCTGCACCGACTGCGCGCCGATGAACGCGGCGAAGTCGGAATTCTTCCGGTGCAGCAGCGGCATGAAACCGTTCTTCGCCAGCTCCGCCTCGCGTCGATCGCTGATCGCGATTTCGGTCGGACACTTCATGTCGACGCCGCCGTCGTCGGTCGGGAACGTATGGACGGGCAGGCCCTCCACCGCGCCCCCGGATTCCACGCCGCGGATGCGCGAGCACCAGCCGTAGAGCTTGAACGAGCGGTTGATGTTCGTCGCCATCGCGTACGCCGCATTCGCCCACGAATAGCGGCTGTGATCGGCCGCCCCGGTGTCCTCCTCGAACGCGAATTCGTCGACGGGATTCGTCTTGGCGCCATACGGCAGGCGCGCGAGGAACCGCGGCATCGCGAGACCGAGATAGCGCGAGTCTTCCGACTCACGAAGCGACCGCCAGGCCGCGTACTCGGGCGTGGTGAAGATCTTGGTCAGATCCCGCGGGTTGGCGAGTTCCTGCCACGTGTTCATCTGCATGATTGTCGGCGACCCGCCGGTGATGAACGGCGCGTGCGCCGCTGCGGCGACCTGAGCCATCTCGCCGAGCAGTTCCACGTCGGGCGCCGTGTGATCGAAGTAGTAGTCGCCGACGAGGCAGCCGAAGGGCTCACCGCCGAACTGGCCATACTCCGCCTCGTAAACCTTCTTGAACAGCGGGCTCTGGTCCCACGCCGTGCCCTTGTAGCGCTTGAGCGTCTTGCCGAGGTCCTGCTTGCTGATGTTCATGAAACGGATCTTCAGCATTTCGTCCGTTTCGGTGTTGTTCACGAGGTAGTGGAGTCCGCGCCAGGCGCCTTCCAGCTTCTGAAAGTCGTCGTGATGCATGATCAGGTTGATCTGCTCGGTCAGCTTCTTGTCGAGCTGCGCGATGATCGACTCGATCGACTTGACGACGTCGCTGCTTATGAGCTGCGTCTGCGAGAGCGCCTGCTCGGCGAGCGTGCGGACGGCGCGCTCGACGGCCTCCTTCGCCTCATCGGTCTTCGGCTTGAACTCTTTCTTGAGCAGCGTGTCGAAATCGCCGGCTTCGACTGCGCCAATCGCGGACGTGACTTCCTGCTGCTGTTTCGGGTCTGCCATGGCTGTTCTCCGAATCCCGATGCCGCGTTATGAGCCGGACGATTCGCCCTGCGGATTCTTCGTGGACGCCAGCGTCTGCAGCAGCGCGGGATCCTGCAGCAGCTTCGCGACGAGTTCCTCGGCGCCCGTCTTCCCGTCCATGTAGGTGATCAGGTTCGCGAGCTGCTGGCGCGCTTCGAGCAGCTTGTTGAGCGCATCGACCTTCGACGCGACGGCGGCCGGCGAGAAGTCGTCCATGCTGTCGAACGTCAGCTCGACGTTCATGTTGCCTTCGCCGGTCAGCGTATTCGGGACCTGGAACGCGACCCGGGGCTTCAACGCCTTCATGCGGCTGTCGAAGTTGTCGACGTCGATCTCGAGGAACTTGCTGTCGGCGACCGGCGCCAGCGGCTCGGCGGGCTTTCCGGACAGGTCTGCCAGAACGCCCATCACGAACGGCAGCTGGATCTTCTTCTCCGCGCCATAGAGCTCCACGTCGTACTCGATCTGGACGCGGGGCGCCCGGTTGCGCGCGATGAACTTCTGACTGCTCGCCTTTGCCACGGGAACCTCCAGCAAAGATCAAAGAGTCGGCCGACCCTTTGGGTTACTCGTTCTTCAGTCCGCCCGCCGATCGCGCAACCGCGAGCGCATCGGGGGCGATGTCCGCCAGCACCTCGAGGAAATCTTTCGCCACCAGCCGCTTGGCCCGATCCACGAACAGCGGGATCGGACTCGACGGCTCGTTCCGCCGGAAATACTCGGCCACCGCGTCGAGCGCCCGAATCGCGTCCTGCCGCGACGCGATGCCGCCGACCGCGAACACCGCTCCGGCCGATGATCCGTTTCCAACACCCGCAGATGCGGCGCCGCCGCCGTTGCGCGCCTCGAGCTGCTCCCGAAGAAACCGATTCAGCTTGGCGAACTGCGTCGACAACGGCGCGAAGTCCGGCGCGACATCCGGCCCGCCTTCGCTCCGCATCCGAGCGTCGATCGCGTTGAGCGCGCCCATGCCATCGGCGACGGACCGCTCCAGCGCCGACAGGTCTTCCGTCGGCATTTCGCCGAAGGCGGCCACGATCGCGGCTTCGTCCGGCTTCGCCTCGAGCGGGCCCGGCGCCACCTGCCCCCGCGCAATCTCGATGTCCCGCAACGCGTAGCGTCCGTGCTGCCGGCTTTCGACGAGCGGCAGCCGCCACACGCGATCGACGACGGCCATCGGATCCGCGAAGCAGTTCAGCGCGTTCCGGCGTGCGATGGCGTCCTCATCGAGCGGCGGGTACACCTTCGGCCAGTACATTTGCAGCCACTGGGATGCCGTGCCAAGTACTTTCGTAAAGGCTGGCAATCCCTCGGTTCGCAGGACCGCCGTGGCGAGATAGGCCAGCAGCCGGAGATCCTTGCTCTTGCCCAGTCCCTCAACGGCGTCGGACTGGACCTTTCCCCATTCAACGGGCGGCTTCGCTTTCGCTGCCTCCTTGTCCGCATCGTCGGTATCGGGCGGCGCTTCCGGCGAGCGGGTCTGACCGAACAGCCGCAGCGCATCCAGCGCGACGAGTCCACCGGTGTCGTCGAGGTTCAGACCGCAGGGCTGCTCGCCGGGAAGCGGCTGGAGCAGCGATTCCGCATCCCACCGCGCGCTCATTTATAACCCTTCACTCATCACCAGGATCCGCGGAGGCCGCATTCTACCTGAAAAAGGGGCGCCGCGGCCTCAGGTCCCGCGGGACGTCCGCGGGGTTCTGAGGGGCGGTGCAGGCTCACGGCGCGGCCACGACCCCTACGGCATCGGCGCTCCCAGCACCAACCGCCTCTGCGATGACGACCGTTACGTTGTCCGGCGCTCCGGCGTCCAGCGTTGCCTGAATCAGTCCGTCGACGGCCCGTTCGATGTCCGGGTTCTTCATCCAGGCCGTGATTTCTTCAGGCGCGAGCACCCGTGTAAGTCCATCGGAACACAGGAGAAAACGGTCCTCCGGCAGGACGCCGTCGCGGTGGACGTCCAGCTCGAGGTCCGCCTCGACGCCCACGGCGCGCGTGATGACGCTCGATTCGTTGGCGGCGGCACCTTCGAGTTCCGCCAGGCTGTGATCCCGCGTCAACTGCTCCAGAACGCCGCCCCGGAAACGATAGACGCGGCTGTCTCCGGCCCACAATACGGCGGATTTCGCGCCTCGTAACAACAGGATCACGACGGTGCTGCCGCTCCGCTCGGACGGATCCGCGTTCAGCGACGCGTGAACCAGGTATTCGTTGACGTCGCGGACCCGCTTCCCGGCTGCGTCCACGACTTCTTCGAACGTGCCGTCGAGCGCGAAATCCGTCAGGGCATCGCACACCATGCGGCTCGCCACCTCGCCGTGGCTGTGCCCGCCCATGCCGTCGGCGACCGCCCACAGGCCGACGGCGGCGCGTTCGACGTAGCTGTCCTCGTTGTTCGTCCGCGCGCGGCCGACGTCAGTCGACGCGGCAGATCGGAAAAACAGGCGCCCGGGACTCACTTCGGTGTTGGTCGCGAGCGTGGGCTCGTCGAGGACGTCGGCAACGTGAGTCGGGACCGAATGCCACCGGTGGACGCGCCACGAGCCTTCGAGCAGCGCCGCATAACCGGATGGATCGGGCAGCCCCTTCAACACAAGACAACTCGGTTCGACGACCGCTGAACCGTCCGTCCAGTACAGGACGAGCGGCCTGAACTTCGCCTCGAGGTGCAGCGACAGGAGCTGTTCGAAGGCGAGCGTGATATCGGACGAAGCGCCGAGCGGCACGTGCCACGCGCGAGGACTGTCCGTCAGGATCGCCGTGGCCTCCGACCCGAGGATGAGCGGCGGCGGCGCCGCTGCATAAGCCAGCTCCGGCTCGAGCGCCAGCACGCCACGATCGAACCGGTCGAAATCGACGCGCTCGGTCGCAAGGGTTTCGATCACGAGCCGCTCGGCCGCATCGAGGAAGCGTTCGGACGTCGACGCGGCGGTGACCAGGTTGATGTCGGCTGGCAGCTCGGCGACGAGTGTCAGCGGGAAATAGCGGCCGACCTGATCGACGCTCGGCGCGACCACGCCGATGAGCGGCGCAGGACCGCAGGCCCCGGCGGCACACGCGAACCGCCACGCGGGGCTGGTCAGATAAACGTCGAGCCACCGCGGCCCGAGCGCCGCGCGGCTCGCCGCGAGGCACTCGCGAAGCCAGGCATCCCAGGCGTCGACGAACGCGTCGGAGACGCGGCGCCGGAGGAAGTCACCGTGGCTCGGCAGCTTGCCGTAAAAGCCTATCTGCATGAGCGCTCACGATTGGCAGCTGAATTGACGCCAGTCCCAGGACACGAACGGGTTTGCGGACGCGGTCGACGGTTCCACGGTCACGTGCACCCGGTGATAGCGGTTCTGAATGTTGAGCACGATCCGCTGATCCGGATCCGCCGCCGTCGCGATCCGGGTGTCGTCGACCATCCTGAACCAAGCCCACGGCCCGCCATATGTTTTCATCGGGTCGTAATAACGGCTCTCCCACTCGCTCGACGCGCTGCCGGGAGTGGGACCAGGCCATGTGACCTGCTGCTTGAGGTGCTTGTCGTCCATGGTCTGTCCGTCGACCAGCAGCACGAATCTCGTCGCCGTGCTGTCGACGTCGCTGAACGTCACGAAGAACTTCACCGACGGCGTTTTCGAACCGGCCGGGAAGAACATCTTACGGATCCGGTCGGCTGCCTGGAACTGTTCGAGAAGCCGCTGCGACGGATTCACCGATCCCGGTCGCCACGTCCATGTAGCGCCGGACGTGTCGATTTGCTTCGCGAGATGGTCGGCGAAGAACTTGTCGAACAAACCGTCGTACCCGAACACCGCACCGAAATCCGACAGTTGAACATCCGCGGGCGAGTTGGCAAACGGGTACTTGCCCGCAATCAGGCTCGTGCACGCAGGCACGACCTGCTGGTTGTACAGCGACTCTATTTGTTCGGTCGCGCCCGCGACCACGACATCCTCCGGCGCTTGCGCGATCTGGGACACCAGGGTGCGAAGCCCCGGCGGCAATGCCTCCGACTGCACCCGCAGCGTCTGCATGAGCGCCCGGAACGAGGGACTGGAGAGGATGTCGACAGGGCTGCCGCCGGCCACATCGGGACCGAGCGCATCGAGCTGCTGCTGGATGGCCGCGAGCGACTGGATGATCGAATCGAGCTGTGTCTTGCCCGCCTCGCCTGCGGTCAGCTGCCTCGCCCATTGAAAATGCGCGGTGACGAGCATCCCCGGCTCGACGGCGGGCATCCCGGCCGCGCTCTCGATCGGCTTCAGCACACCCGACAGCGTATCGGTCACCTTTTTCCTCGTCTGACCGATCACTCCCGTCGGCGTCGACGGGTTCGTCTGCTCCACGAGGGTCGTGTTGTCGGCGACGACACGCAGCAGGCCCCGCAGGGGCGACGTCGGTGCGACGAGGATCCGCAAGGCGTCGTTCGCCTGGGGGATCGTCGGAAACGATGCGAACTGCAGGTCGTCGAGCAGCGCGTCCCACGCGTGGATGTAGTCCTGCTCGTAGAGGTTCGAGACGCCGGAGACGAGCGTGCCGGAGCTGGCCGCGGCAGAAATCGAACTCTGCCCCCACACCCACGCGTCTTTATTGAGTCGCGTGAGCAGCTCCGCCCGGCCGTCCTTGACGAAACGCTTGAACACGTCGCGGGTATAAAGCGCCGGAATAGGCGACGAGATCGGCAGCCCGCTGCGCCGCGTAAACACACGCTCGGCGCCCACTCCGGCGGCCTGATCGAGGCGCAATCCCACGCCGGCGTCATCCGTGTAGGCGCGCTTGACGTCTTCGTACAAGACCCTGGCCATCGACGTCTGCTGAATGCTGTTGCGCGCCTGCGTCACGAGCGTCGCGTCGAGCGGGATCGGCCGGAGCGTACCGCCGTTGTCGAACAGTGCGTTCAGATGTTGCCCGAGGGCCGGCGCCAGCGCCGCGTCGCCGGGATTCTGGCGCCACTCGACGTCGGCGATCCGCTGGAGGTATTCCCGGTCCAGGTGCTTCGGCTCGCCGAGCATGAGATATGCCTTGAGGTAGACATACAGCTTTTGCGGGTCCGACGCGTACTGTTCCATGCGCGCGTGGATGTGCGACGCGAGCCGTGGCAGCAGCACGCTGTCCAGTTCGCGCACGTACGCGTCGCGCGCGGCGTTGCCGATCGCGCGTCCCTGATACAGTCCCCACCGCAACGGCAGCGCCGTCGTTTGCGCGTACCGATCCGCTCCATCGACGACGCTGCGAATGCCGTCGAGCCGAGCCACGATCAGGCCGAGCGGGGACGCCGGCGTCACCGATGCGGTGTGCTCGAACGTATCGATATCGGCCGCGGCCTCGTCGAGATACTGGCGGTTGTGGTTGTAGCTCACCGTGAGCGCGATGACGCCGATAGTCGCGATCAGTCCGGCGGCGACGTACGCGCCAAGCAGCGCCGACGCCTTACGAAGTTCCAGACGGCGATTGATGCCTGCAAGGCCGGACTCGCCGATCATCACCGTCTTGAGAAGTGTCTCGACGAAATACGCCTTGCCCGGGCCCTGCGGGGCCATGACCGCATCCGCCGCACCGAACCTGCGCCCGATGCTGCCAAGCAGTCGATCGATCGGCGTGCCTTCCTGTGTGCCGCTCGTGAAATACACGCCGCGGAGCAGGATCTGGCCGGCGAAGCCCCGCGCGCTGAAGACTTCCGTGATCCATTCCGTCAACGGCTCGCGCAGCGTGGCCGTCTGCTGCGGGAACGCGAAGATCCGCGTACGCCGGCGTGTGTCACGCGCCTCCTCCATGCGGTCGAGCACACGTTCGTTGAGCCGGGCAATGAGCGCATCGAACTCCGCCGGATACGCGCGCGGGCCGTCGTTGGCCACGCTCTGGTCGTAGGGAAACGTGACGCCCCACACCTGCGCGCGCCCTTCGGCTTTCAGGTCGTCGAAGTATTCAGCAAAGCCGTCGACGAGGTCGCACTTCGTCACCATGACGTAGACCGGCAGCTGAATCTTCAGCTCCCGATTCAGCTCCTCGAGCCGGCGGCGCGCCGCCTCGACGTGCGCCTCGCGTACAGATGCACCACCCACGAGCAGGTCCTGCGCATTGATCGTCAGGATCACGCCGTTGATCGGACGCCGCGCGCGGTACTTCCGGAGCAGCGACAGGAACTCGTTCCAACCGAGACTGTCGGACTCGGCATCGGAGTCCTGCGTCGTATAGCGGCCCGCGGTGTCGAGGAACACGGCTTCGTCCGTGAACCACCAGTCGCAGTTGCGTGTCCCGCCGACGCCGCGCAGCGCGCCCTTCCCGACGCGCTGCTCCAGCGGAAACTTCAGGCCGGAGTTGAGCAGGGCTGTCGTCTTTCCCGATCCGGGAGCGCCGATGATGACGTACCACGGAAGGTCGTACAGGCTGTGGCCCGATTGACGCTGCTGGTGTTTCAGCGCGCCGACGGCCTCTTCGAACCGCTCGCGCAGCTTGGCGACTTCAGCGGGCGTCCGCGGCGTCTCGGGCTGCGGCTGCGCCGCGACGGCCGCCAGCAGGCGGTCGCCCGCGCGGTAGGCGCGGAGACGCTTGATCAACTTCGAGGTCAGCCAGAGACCAACGACGACGCCGATGAGCACCAGCCGCACCATCGGCGGATCGAGCGGATGGTAGTCGGCAAACGCGAAATACGGCCCGGCAAACCAGATGAACGCCGCGATGAGCAGGAACCCGACAATGACGACGAAGCTGCGCTTCAGGAACGCGAACATGGGTCCTTATTCGCCAGCCAGATGGATGATCTCGACGCGCCGGTTGCGCGCGCGGTTCGCCGGATCCGACTCGGGACGGTATCTCGGCTGCGACGGCCCGACGCCGGTCCATGCGAGACGCGCCGGATTGCTGATCGTCTTCTTCAGCACGTTCGCGACGCTGACGGCGCGCTCGCGCGACAGCTCGTAGTTGTCGTGGAACTTGAGCGACTTGATCGGCTGGTCATCGGTGTGCCCGACGATCATCACGCGGCCCGGCACCTGGTTGATCGCCTGGCCGATCCGCTCGAGCGTCGGCTCGTATCCGGGGTTCACGTCGGCGCTCCCCGAGCCGAAGAGATCGCCGCCGGGCATCGTGATGAGCGTTCGGCCGCCGTTCTCCTCGACGGTGAGCCGCCCGGCCGCCTCTTCGGGCGCGAGCAGCTGCTTGAGCGTCGGCCCTTTGACGCGCGCGGGCGGCGGCGGCACCGCGAAGTCCTCGAGACCGACCTGTGCCAGCCGCGCGTGGAGCGGATCGGCCTGCGCGGCGAGACGCGATTGATAGACGACAAACGTCACGGCGAGTACGGCGACAGCGGCGGCGGCGACCACCCACCAGGGCACGTACCGAATCAATCGACTGCGCTGATCCTCCAGGCCGCGCCACTTGATCGACAGCTCCGGAGGCGGCGCGCCGCGAAACTTGTGGATGGTCCGCGAGATCTCCCGCTGCAGGTCCGAGAGCTGCTCGTACCCCCGGTCGATTTGCTGATACTTGCCCGTGAATCCGAGCGAAAGAATGATGTGCTGAAGTTCGAGCAGGTCGAGATGCCGCGCGGGATCCGCGGAGATGCGGTTGAGCATCTCGAAGAACTTTTCGCCGCCCCAGGCTTCGCGATGAAGCGCCACGAGAATCGGGTGCTGCGCCCACTCGCTCTGCGCCCCCCACGGAGTCGACAGCACTGCCTCGTCCAGAGCGGCACAGAGCGCGTACCGCGCGGCAAGCACGATCTCGTTTCGGACACCCGAGGCGCGCGCCTGATCCTCGAACCGGCGCATCTCCTCGAGCACGTGCCGGCGCAGACCGCCGACGTCCATCGCCGCGGGCGCGCCGCGCAGCTGCCCCGCGACGAGCAAAAGAGGAATCGCCGCCTGGACGAGCGGGTTGAGGCCGAGTCCGATCGACGCGCGAACGGAGTCGGAGATCGGCTCGACTTCCGCTGCGCGATGGGCAACGGGCCGGACGACCCCCGTGTCGGCCGTACCCCGGCGGCCCGCGCCCGGCCGCGGCCGGTGCGTGAGATCCGACGGCAGGAAGGGATCGTCGGTGTCCGCCATGGAAAATCCTTCAGCCGCGAATCGCCCAGAACTCCATCGCCAGTCCGGGGAATTCTCCGGACACATAGATCGCGACGCCGCCCGATCCTTTCAGCTGCTCCCAGAGTTCGTGCGTCTGATCGAGCTCGAAATACGCGTAGCCGGCGTGATACGGGATCTGACGCGGCGCCACCGGCATTGCAACGACGGGAACGCCGGGAAGACCCTGCCGCACGAGGTCGCCAATCTTCTCGGCCGGCGCGATCTTCACCTGCGCCGGGAAACGCTGGCGCAGGTTCTCGGCGGGCCCGTCCGCGCGGGCCGCAAGGATGAAGACAGCCGAACTGAGAAGCGACCGGTCCTGCACGATGGCCACGCTGATGCCGAACTTGCGCGGTTCGAGCGGGATGGGGATCGCGTTCTGCGTCATCACCTTGCTCATGGACTCGCGGAGCGAGGCGATGACGGGTTCGAACGTCTCCTTCAAATGATCGTGCCGGTAGCCCGGAAACTTCGGCGTCCGCTTGGACGTGGTCGTGAACGTCGTCAGCTCGCCCGCGGCGGCAACGCAGAACTGGTAGAACGCCTCCGGATGGATCGCGCCGGCGTCGGCAAAATGCGCGAGCAGCGGCTCGCACCGATTGATCACCTGAAGCATCAGGAAGTCGGCCAGTTCCGACGCGGCGCCGCGGCTCGTCGCAGCCACGCGGCCGCCGAGCGCTTCGCCGCGCTGGTGGAACAACCCGAGCAGCTCGGTTGCCAGCGTCGCCAGCCGCGTCGACGATCGCACGTGCAGGACGGTCGGAATGAACGTATCGTCGAGCACGACCTGCTGGTCGGCGCGGCACTCCACGATGTGCGCCAGCGGAATCGTGGCGTACGCTTCGGTGACGTCCCGTTCCGCGAGCAGCCGCGTGCGCAGCGCACCGACTTCGAGCGTTGCGGGCTCGCCCCCCGACGCGGCGATGTTCGCGACCTGAAACTCGCGGATCTGCTGCCGCACGAGATCTTCCGCCGACGGCGTCCGCGCGGATTCGAGCTCGCCGGCGCGGCGCAGCGGGACGGCGAGATGCAGACGCTGGTCCCGCAGATCCGCTGGAATGTCGATCGGCGCCGGCAGCGGGTCGTCGTCCGGCATGCGGAACGGCGTGCCGTCCGGAAAGACCCCCGTCAGACGCCGCAGCCCGACTTTCCCGATCTTCAGGAAGTCGCGCTCGAACTCGACCTCGATGATTCCCCAGCTGTAAGGCACGAGCGACTGGCAGCGTGTTTCGACGTAGCGCTCGAAATAGCGGTCCTGCTGCTGGAAATGATGCGGCTGCAGGAAGAGCCCCTCAGACCAGACGATGCGGTTGTGGGCGGACATCGACGTGTGCCGAACAATCTACACGAATGCGGGTCCCGGCGCGTACTCAGCTCGAGGCCGGGGGCGGTCCCTGGCCGTCCTTGCGCTGACGGCGCTGTGATTTGAGCTGGCGGAACTGCTCCTCGTACGCGCGACGGAATTCCTCTCCGAAGAGCCGCTCGAAGGTGTCCTCCGGATCCTTGGCCATTTCCACGCGGCGGGCGCGAAACAGCTCCCAGTACCGCATCTTGGCCGGCATGAGCGCCAGTCCGCCGCCCATCTGCTTGTCGAACTGCTGCTGCAGGCGATCCGGATCGAACTCGGCCAGCATGGCCTCGAACGCCACGCGCATTCCGGCAAGCACCGCGAGCTGATGGTCCCGAAGATCGTCAAAGGCGTCGGAAAAAGCGTCAACGCTTCCAAGGTACGCAGGATTGCGCCTCACGAAGAGATTGTGGAGAGCATCCTCGACGTTGGCCGAGAACTTCAGCGGATTGTTGTCAGCTGGCCGGAAGATCGTCTGCTGCATGCCGAACTCTTCCTTGATGCGCTGACGTGATTGCAGCACGTCCATCAGGCCGATGACGACGACACGAAGGATCTCGCCAAGGCTCCGCGACAGCTCGGGGGTCAGAACGCCGTTGGGAACGCCCGCACCCGCGAGCAATGCGCCGAGATCGATGCTCACACCAGGGGGTGAGGCCGGTTCCGCTTTCTGAGCTACGACCGGCGGAGTCACCACGACGGGCGCGGGATCGGGGAGCCGGCCTGCCTGTGAGTCGGACGTCGAGGACTCTTTGGATCGGCGCCTGGCCGGCGTCGCATCAACACCGGGCCGGGGGCGGATCGGGACGACGGAAGGCGGCGTTTCGATCGGCTCGTCGACAGGCAAAGGCGGCGATGCCACGGAGCCTGCAGCGGGCGGCGGCGAAGGAGTCGGCGCGATCGGTACCGGCGCAGTCGGATGCACACCGGGCGGCGGCTGCGCTGGCGCGGTGGCGAACGGATCGTCCACGGCCAGCGGGTTGTATGCCGGTGGCGCCACCGGACGAGCGGCTGGCACTGGACGTGGCGGTGTCATCCGATCCGACGAATCGTCGGGCGCGAGCGGGTTGTAGCCCGCCGGGATCGACGGAGCATTCGGCCGGCCTGCAGGTGACGGCCGCGGCGCCGGCGGCGGCGAGAGCACTACCGGCGGCTGATAATGTTGCCCGAGAAAGTTGTCGGCCGGCGGCGGAGGCGGCGCGGATCGCTTCGGCGGCGGCGCGCCTCCCTCGATGAGCAGCAGTGGATCGACCACTTCGTTGCCCGGCGTCTCGGGGAGGACAGGACTCGAGGCGGCGTTGGCGGGCCCGGCAAACGGATCCAGATCGGCAAACGGATCCACGATCGGCTCCCGTCCGGATCGTGCGGCGTCTCCATCGATCCAGACACCGATCTCGTACGGCTCGATGAAGATGCGGTCGCCCGTCTTGAGTGCGTACGGCCGATTGTGAACCAGCCGATTGTCCGGCGAATTCACGGAGATGCCGTTCCGGCTGACATCCTCTATATAGAAGACGCCGTTCCGGAACGTGATATTGGCGTGCCGGCCCGAAACCTTGTTATGGGTCAGCACCCATGAATTATTGGGCGCACGCCCGATCGTGCCGCCGTCCTCGCCGAAGACGCGCTGACTGACATCTCCGGCCCGGGCGCCCGAGGCGGTGGTCAGTTCCAGGGTGAGGGTCACCGACTGAAAGGATACTGCAGCTCGCGAGTCATCGGCAGCGGCGCGGCCGGGCATTTCCCCGGTGCCGCATCACGAGAGCCGGACGCGGAACGTGTCCGGGGCAGGCGCTCGTTTATGCCGAACGGTATCAGGAAGCGCAGTCGGCGTTGCCGACGACGTGCTGCAGCGTACCGTGGACGCGTCCGGCTCGTCCCATGCTGCCGTCGCCTGACTGGCTGATCGTGAGCTGATTGGTCGCCGAGCAGCTCACGCTTGACGTGCCCGACAGGCCGAAGGTCATCTGCGCGTGCTTGCCGCCCGTCAGCGCGACGTCGCCGCGCGCGTCGATGGTGAACGCGCCTTCGTCAGCGAAACCACCAGTTCCCGTGGCGAGTGCAGTACCGCTCGCACCCGCGAAGGCGCCCGTCCCGCCGCTGATCTGCAACGTCAACGCGGCTTTCTCAGGCCCGTTCGAGCTGAAGACGGCCGTCCCGGCGTAAGTGCCGCTGATGCTGTCGCCGGCGCCATTTGCGATCTGGAAGGTGCCCGCTGAGAGCGGGAAGGTCCCCTGGACCGTGGATTTCTTCATGACGCTCTGGAGCGATGACCCTGAGGCTGGCGATGAAGATGTCGTCTGGATTGCGGCCGCGGACGAGACGCCCGCGGGCGAAGTGGGGGCGGCGCTGCACCCACTGGCGGCCACGAGTCCAACTGCAACTAACCCCGAGCCGACATATGAGTGGACGCGCGATTTCATGAGTCCTCCCTTTTCAGTCCTTATCGGCAGGTCACATGCCCGACGCCAGACCTCGAGCCAGATATGGCGTCATGGGTGTGGCTGACTTGATTATCATTTTCGCGTCTATGCACTTTCCGACCGTCACGCTCTGCCTGACCGCAGCCGTTGCCGTCGTCGCGTGGCCTCAGCGCGGACAACAGCAGTCTCGTGGCGCGGCAGACTGGCCGTGCGGGGCGCGTGTCGATCCGTCGTACTTCCATATGGCTGAGGCGACGGGCGGACATCTGTTCCTGCTCGCGCCGTACGAGATCGCCGACTCGACGCCGCTGCTGTTGGAGGTCGATCGGCACCCGCAGACGGTCTTCCGCCTCGCCGGCACGATTACCGCGGGCGTTCACGAGTTCAACGTTCCGATCGAATCTTCGGTGGCGAGCGCGCTCTTCTCGATCTCCGTCCAGTGCCTGCAGAACGCCGAGATTCTCACGCCTTCAGGCACGCCCGTCGCGGGCGACGGCGTGGCGGATTATTCGAACTTTCGCGCCGAACGGATGGTGATCGTGGCGAGCCCCGAAACGGGGAACTGGAAGATCCGCGCGGGCGGAAGCGGCATTGCCGGCGTGATGGTGCAGGTGCGCGGCAGCGTGGTGTTGTCCTCGGTGGAATTCGCTTCGGCGGCGGGCGCCGATTTTCGTCCGCTGCCCGCTGCAGGCGTCGAAAATGTCGTCCGCCTGCGCATCAGCGGCGACGTTCGCGACGTGCAGGCATCGGTCGTGAACGCGGCATTCAGGAGAATCGCGGCGTTGACATTGACCGCCGGCGAAGATGACGGCGTCTTCACGTCGCGCTTCACGCCGGGCGCGGAAGGCTTTCGGGTTGCCGTGACCGGACGCGACGCGCAGGGCCTTCCCTTCCAGCGCGTCGACGCCTCGTTATTCATCGCGCGGTGACGCCGCTGCGGCCGCGCGCCCGGGCTCGCCCGCGCCCCGCGCGCCCCCGTGCGAACGCCACGCAATTACTGTTTCTGAGGCACCAGCGTCACTTTGACGTACCGGCTCATGTCGAGGGACGACTGCGCCGCCGCCTGGATCTGATCGGCGGTGAGCGCGGCCACCCGGTCGGGCAGATTGAACACGGCGCCGACGCCTGCCGCATCGCCGTCCTGGTACTTCCGCGAGATCTGGTTCAGGAGATACGCGTTGTCCTGGCTGTTCGTTTCGTAGTCCCGCAGGAGCGCCTGGCGCACGAGCGACATCTGAGTACGCGTCAGCCGCGTGTTGCGGACGAAGTCCAGCTCCTCGAACACGCGCTGCACCAGGCTCTCGGTGCGCTGCGGGTCGCTGGCCCATTCGATCCGCACCCGGTAGGTCGGCTGCGGGAACTTGCTCATCTCCGGCGAAGCGTCGATGCTGTACGTGCCTCCCAGCTCCTGGCGGATCGAGTCGAACAGGCGCGACTGCAGCACCATCGTCATCGCGCGCAGCGCGAGCCGGTGAGTATCGTCGTACTGGAACGGGCCCGAGAACACGATGGCGACTTCGCTCTTCGGCGCGATGCCTTTCTCGACGGTCTTGTCGACCACGCCGTCTGGCGTCCTGATGTTGAGGTCGCGCCAGGTCTCGTGCGCGTGTGTCGCGGGCAGGCTGGCGATGTATGTTTCGACGAGCGGCTTGATCGCCTCCGGGGTGAAGCTGCCGACGAAGACGAACGTGAAGTTGCTCGCGTCGGCAAAGCGCGCCTTGTAAAACGCGAGCGACTTCGCCAGGTCCCACCGGTCGACGGTGGCCGGCGTCTCCGGCTGCCGTCGCGGACTGTTGCGGCTCAACGCCGCGTCGACCGCCTGGTCGAATACCACCTCCGGGCTCGCGAGCTGATTCGCGAGAAGGCCCTTCGCCTGCGCGGCCATCGCCGCGAACGCGGTCGGATCCGCGCGAGGCTGCGTGAAGCGCAGGTACAGCAGCTGAAACAGTGATTCCAGATCCTGCGGCGTGCTGCCGCCCGACATGCCTTCGTCCAGCTCGCCCATGAAGGGGCGGACGACCACGGCCTTGCCCGTCAGCAGCTTGTCGAGCATCACCGCGCTGTAGTTGCCGGCTCCCCCGGCATAGATCACATCGTCGGCCACGCGCGCAGGAATGAAATCCGCGTCGTCGGCCAGCGACGCGCCGCCGGGAGCCGTCGCGCGGAACAGGATCTGATCCTCCTTGAGCGTGGTGGGCTTGAGGACGACCGTCGCACCGTTCGAGAGCGTCCATTCGATCACGCCTCCGCCGCGTTCGAGGGTTTTGGTCACCGAGCCACGGGGCGGCGGCGTGCTCATCAGCGATTCGCCGGCGGCGGTATCGACGTACGGCTGCAGCTTCTTCGTCGACGCCGTCTTCACGACGTCGGCCAGCTGCGTGTCCGTCGGAAGGACGACCGACGTCGTCTCGGGAGCCGAGACCACGACGAGCCTGTTGCGCTCGGGGAACCAGTCGGCGGTCAACGCGTTGATCTCAGCGAGCGTGATGCCGGGGATGAATCGCCGATGAAAGGCGAGTTCCTGCCAGATCGTCGGCAGGGCTTCATCCTCGAGGAAGTTGCGCGTGTATTCGTCGGCGCGGCTGGCGGACTCACGGTCGGGACTCTCGGTCACGACGCGTTCATAGCCGAGCATCATCGCCTGCTTCGCGCGCGCCAGCTCGGTTGCGGTGAAGCCGAAGCGCGCGACGCGCTGAAGTTCGGTCACGAGGGCGTCGAGGCCCCGGGTAATTCCGTCCGGTGAGACGAGTGCCTGCAGAATCGCTTCGTCCTTCGTCCGCGGCATCGGGAACAACCCTCGATCGGCCGCCGCCCGAAGGAAGGGCGGCGCGGCGCTCTGCGTCAGCTCGTCGAGCCGTGACCCCAGCATCGCGCCAAAGAGCTGGTCGAGCATGATGTCGCGATAGCCGCCAACGGAGCCCTGGTTGCGGGCCGGCCGCAGATCGCTGAGCTCGACAGCCGTGTTCGTCGTTTCCTTGTCGGTGACGATCGCGTAGCGCGTGCCGGGATGCTCGGGGACGTCGAACTGCGGACGCGGCCGCTCGGGGTTCGGATCTTTCAGCGACGAGAAATGCTGCTTGATCATCGCCGTCACAGCGTCGCGATCGAAATCGCCGACGACAATAACGGCCATCAGGTCCGGGCGATACCAGTCGCGGTAGAAGCGCACGAGCTGGTCGCGGTGGGCGTGCTGAATGATGTCCGGGCTGCCGATTGGCGGCCGGTCGACGTACCGCGAGCCCGCCAGCTGCGCCTGGCGGATCTTGTCCATCGTCCGTTCGCCCGCGCCCAGCTGCTCGCGCCATTCGGAGAGCACGATGCCGCGCTCGCGCTCGATGCCGTTCTCGTCAAAGGCAGCTGCGTGCGCCCAGTCCTCGAGCACGAGCATCGCGCGATCGAGGGCGCCAGGGGTATCGGTCGGCACCCTCAGCGTGTACTGCGTGTCGTCGTAGCTGGTCGCGGCGTTCGCGTCTGCACCGAGGCCGAGCCCGAGCGTCCCGAGGAACTGCACGATCCCCTGTCCGGGAAAGTGTTCCGTGCCTTCGAACTCCATGTGCTCGACGAAATGCGCCAGCCCGCGCTGGTCATCGTCTTCGAGCACGGACCCCGCCTTGACCACGAGCCGCAGCTCCGCGCGCCGTGCCGGCCGCCCGTTCGCACGGACGTAGTAGCGGAGCCCGTTCGGCAGCGTGCCAAGTACGACCTCGGGGTCGACGGGCATCTGCTGGGAGACTGCGTATGACTGAACGGAGGCGGCCGACGTATCGCGGCCCGGCGCCGCTTGCTGCGGGTACGCGCTGGGTGCAGCAAAGAGGAGAACGGCGGCGCAGCAAAGAACGGGTCGCACGCGTAAACGCATGCTCCCATCCTAACAAGGAACTCCGGGTGAGCTCGTCAACTCCCAATTCCCAACTGCCAATTCCCAACTCAATTCCCAAGTTGCGAACTGAAAAAGTTGGGAGTTGGGAGTTATCGCAGGTCTCAAAAAGGACTCTCATCGGCGCTCCGGCCGTACACGATCGGCACGGGTACGCCCATCAGGCGCAGATACACCACGAGTTCGCCGCGGTGGTGGTACCAGTGGTTCAGGCCGATCGTGCGCATGACGTTGATGCGCGGCATCCTGGCGATTTCACGGTCACCGAAGGTCATTCGCCACATCTCGCCGGCGCGGGCACCGTCGAGCGCTGCCAGGCTCTCACGGGCAGCCGCAACGGAGGCATCCAGCGTGGCGAGCAGCGCCTCGCGGCTATCGCAGGACGGATATTCGAAACGCCGCGTCGACAGATCGAATCCGTCGAGGTGCAGGAACCGGGACGCGTTGCCCGGGATGGACGCCACGTGCTGGGCGAGCTGTCCGGCCGTCATCGATTTGGGATGCGGCTGCCAGTCGAAGCGGTCGGCGGGCATGCGTTCGAGCACGCGCCGGGTAATCGGGGCTTCCACATCGAGTTCGGCGATCAACGCATCCGTTGACAACGGCATGGCGGGCCTCCTGCGCAGTTCATTGCTTGCACAATGCAAGTTTAGTTTTATGTTTATATGCGAGGAGACTTGTGGAATGCAAGCGACGTGATACAGTCGGGTGATGGCCCGCCGCGCGCGCCGCGCGCCCGCCCGTCCCGACCTCCGTTCGGCGTGCCCGATTGCGGGTGCGCTCGATCTCATCGGCGACGCGTGGACGCTGCTCGTGATCCGCGACCTGCTGTTCTTTGGAAAGCAGCGCTTCGCCGACTTCCTGGACTCGCCGGAGCGGATCTCGACCAATATCCTTTCCGAACGGCTCCAGCGGCTCGAAGAGCGGGGTCTGGTCGAACGCCGTCGCTATCAGGAGCGTCCGCCGCGCGACGAGTACGTCCTCACGGCCAGGGGCCGTGATCTGCTGCCCGTCCTTCGCGAGTTGATCAAGTGGGGACAGCAGCACGTGGCGGGCACCGCCAAGCGTCCGCCGGCCGGTTACGCCGGCGTCGCGCCCCACCCTCCGCAGTAACGTTCCACGGCGTGGGAACCGCCGTACAATACACGCCATGCCCTTCCCTCCCCGGGGCGTGACGCGGCGGGAGCTGCTCAAGCTCACTCCCGTGCTGGCGCTGGGCGCATTCGCCGTACCCCGGTTGCAGGAACCACTGCTCCACGCGGGCCTGTCCTGGAGCGACCGCGCATCGGCACTCCTCTTCCGGCAGCAGCATCCCGTCCTGTCGCGCGACATGAGCGAGGTCGTTCCGTTCGAGAACTTTCCCTACAACGGCTACGACGTCCTCGAACCGCAGATCGACTTTTCGACGTGGGCGCTCAGGGTCTCGGGGGCCGTGGCTCGGGCGGGCGCGTATTCGCTCGATCAAATCCGCGCGCTGCCGAAGGTCGTCCAGAACACGCGCCACGTCTGCGTCGAAGGCTGGGACGTCGTCGGTCGGTTCGGCGGAGCGCGCCTCGCCGATTTTCTGGCTCTCGTGGGAGCCGACCCGGCAGCCCGCTTCGTCGTGGTGACGTGCGCCGACGACTACTACGAGTCGCTCGACATGGAAACGGCACTGCAGCCGCAGTCGCTCCTGTGCTACGAGATGTACGATCGCCCGCTCGATGCGGGACACGGGGCGCCGCTCCGCCTGAGTCTGCCGACGAAGCTCGGTTACAAGCACGCGAAATATCTGCTGACGCTCGACGTCACGCACGTCCTCCCCGCGCAGCGCGGATATTGGTGCGACCAGGGGTACAGCTGGTATGCCGGGCTGTGAATCATGACCGACGCGTCGCCCGATATTCCCGTGGTGGAGACAGCGGAGCGGACAAGCGCGCCGGTGTACGAACATCCCTGGGCCGTGCGGATCTGTCACTGGACCAACGCCGTCGCGCTGATCGTGCTCGTCATGAGTGGACTGCAGATCTTCACGGCGTTCCCGAGCTTTGGCGCCAAGATTCCCGAATCCGATCTGATCGAGAAAGTACCGGAGGCGGTACGCCTTGGAGGCTGGCTCGGCGGCGCCCTCCAATGGCACTTCACGTTCATGTGGATCTTCGCGGCGACGGGGATCTTTTACGTCATCTCGCAGGTGCTGTCGGGCCACTTCCGCACCGTGCTCTTCACGTTCGCGGACGTCCGTGGCGTTTGGCCGATGGTTCGTCATTACTTCCTGTTCGGGCCGAAGCCCGCCGCGACGGGCCAGTACAACGCCCTCCAGAAGCTCGCGTACACCAGCACGCTTGCGTTCGGCGCCCTGTCGCTCGCGACCGGAGCCGTCATGTACAAGCCCGTGCAGCTTTCGGGCGTTGCCTGGATGTTCGGCGGCTACCACACGGCGCGGCTGCTGCATTTCCTCGCCATGTGCGGCTTCCTCTCGTTTATTCCAGGCCATTTGATCATGGTGGCGCTGCACGGCTGGGACAATTTCCAATCGATGCTGACCGGCTGGAAATTCCGGCCTGACTACACGCCGCGGGTGCGCCCATGACGCGCGCGGTCTGGGTGTGGTCAACGGGCACCGCGGTGGCGCTGTTCGCCGCATGGATGGCCTCGAGCGCGATCTCGTCTCCAACGCACCTGCGATCGCTGCACAGCGAACCGGCATCGTCGGCGCCGGCGGTGGTTGTCGTGACGGCGGAGGGCAAGTTGTTTCACAGGGCCGGCTGCACGTACGTGCACGGGCCGGCTCGAGCCGAATCAGGATCTCAGGCGATCGCGGACGGCTACACGCCATGCGCGCATTGTCTGCCTCGCACCACATCGCACTGAAGACTCAGCACGCAAGGAGAATTCGATGGAGACGCTGTTCCAGGACATCCGGTTCGCGCTTCGCACCTTCCGGCGCGCGCCCGCCTTTCCTCTCGCGGCCATTGCGACGCTCGCGCTCGGCATCGGCGCGACAACGGCGATCTTCAGCACGCTGAACGCTGTCCTTCTGAAGCCGCTGCCGTACCCCCACGCAGAGGACCTCTATAACATCCGCACGATGCTGACCGATGGCCGTGTGACGACGGGCATGCTCTCCAACGGCGAGGTCGCACCGTTGAACGCCGGGCTTTCGACGATCTCGCGCGCCGCCGGCATGCAGGCCGCCGACCTGACGCTGATCCATCCCGACGGCACGCCGCAGCACGTCAAGATTTACGGCGTCACCGAAGGATTTTTCGACCTGTTCGGGCTGCCGATGACGCTGGGGGGCTTCACCCACGACAACTTCCTGCCGCCTCCGCCGCGGCAGGCCAACGCCCCGCAACCGGCAGCCCCGGGGCCGTTGCCGGTCGTCGTCATTTCCTACCGGGTGTGGCAGGACCTGTTCAACGCCGACCCCGCCATCGTCGGCAAGCCGATCCGGTTCGCCGAGATCGCGACGACCATCGCCGGCGTGGCGCCCCGTGATTTCGACACGCCGCATGGCGGTGATTTCTGGTTCTCGCAGCAGCTCGACAAGGACGACATCAATCACTTCTTCGACGGATACATGCGGCTGAAACCCGGCGTGACACTCGAACGCGCGAACGCGGAAATGGCGCCGATCATGGAGCGCCTCGGCCAGCAGTTTCCGGCCGCCGACCGGAACCGCGCGTACGTGACGAAGCCGCTGGTCGCGTCGGTCGTCGGCGACCTGGGGCCGATCCTCGTCATCGTGATGTCTGCCACCGGACTGCTGCTGCTCCTCGCCTGCGTGAACGTCACGAACCTGCTGCTCGCGCGCGGCGCGGCGCGGGCCCGGGAGATGGCGGTGCGCGTCGCCATTGGCGCGCCGCGGGGGCGGATCGTCCGTCAGCTCCTGACGGAATCCGTGGTGCTCGCGACGGCCGGCGCGGTGCTTGGCGTGGCGCTCGCGTACGCCGGCGTTCGCGCGCTCCTGTCGCTCGGCGCGTCGAAGCTGCCGCGGCTCGACGGCGTCTCCTTCGATCTGCGCGTCGCGCTGTTCGCGCTCGTGGCGTTGGTGGTGAGCGGCATCCTCGTCGGATTCGCTCCGGCGCTCCGCCTGGCACGAACGGACGTGCGGGCGCTCATGAACGAGAGCACACGCTCGACGACCGGCGGACGCGGAACGGCGCGCTGGCTGAGCGTGATGACCGTCGTCGAAATCGCGCTCGCCATCATGCTGGTCGCGGGCGCAGGATGGCTCGTACGGGGATTCGCGAACCTGCGAAGCGTCGACCTCGGGTTCGTTCCGGAGAAGCGCCTGATCTTCGACGTGTCGTTCCTCGGTCCGAAATATCCGAACCAGGACGCCGTTCGAACGGCCAGCCAGACTCTCAAGGACCGTCTGGCCGCGTTGCAGGGGGTGACGGCCGTCGGCTCCACGTCGAACTTCCCGCTGTTGAACACGACCGAAGCGTCGCTCATCGCGCAGCTCCACGGCGAGCCCCTCGATCCGGTCCATCCGATCGGCGTCCGCCAGCGGATCGTCGGGCAGGGCTATTTCGCCGCAGCCGGCACACGCCTGGTGGAAGGGCGGGATTTCGGGCCTGACGATCGGCCCAATACGCGACAGGTCGCGATCGTCAACCGCGCGTTCGTGACGCGGTACCTGAACGGCCGCGATCCATTGGGCCTGCAATTCTCCGCCGGCTACCCGGCGCCGGATCCCCGCAACGAGGTCACGGTCGTGGGCGTCGTGGACGACGTCCGGCAGAAGACGGTGAGCGACACGCCGGAGCCCGCGTTCTATACGCCGCTCGATCAGTTCCCGCTGCGGCGCCAGACGATGGTGGTTTCGACGTCGCTGAACGACGTGACGGCGCTCCAGTCGGCCATCCGATCGGAGATCCGGCAGTTCGATCCGCAGATCGCCGTCGAGATCCAGCAGGTAACGGAAGTCGTTGCCGGGACGCTGCGCAGGCAGCAGCTCGGCATGACGCTGATGCTGATTTTCGGAGGCGTGGCCATCCTGCTCGCCGCGGTCGGGATCTACGGCGTGGTGGCGTACGCGGTGTCGCAGCGTCGCGGAGAAATGGCGACACGGCTCGCGCTCGGAGCGACGCCGGGGAGCGTGTTCCGTCTCGTGATGCAGCACGGCGCGCTGCTGGCGCTGGCCGGCACGCTCATCGGCCTTGTCGTCGCGTATCTGTCGGGGCGGGTCGTTGCGAGCCAGATTTATGCGATCCGGGCATCTGATCCGCTGATGCTGACCGCTGCGATCGCGATAGTCGCTGCCATCGCGGCCATCGCCACGATGATTCCGGCGTGGCGCGCGTCGCGGCTCGCACCCTCAGGCGTCCTGCATTCAGAGTAGTCGCGGCTCAGCGGACCGACGACACGGGGTCGCTTTCGAGCGTCAGGACCTCGAACGGGCGCAGCTCGAACGTGTGGGGCTCGCCCGCGCGAAGATTCACGGGAGCGGCTGACGCGTCGAACGGGCTGTGCATCCGGTACCGTTTGGGCGCGTTTGACGGCAGCTCAAAAGCCTCCTGCACGTCGACGGTAAAGGTCTGCGGTTTGTCGCGTGGATTGCGCAGCGTCAGGATGCCTTTGGCCGGCGACCATGCCGCCCATCCGTAGACCTGCAGCGCGGCCGGATCCCCGCCGATCCAATGCGTGTCGACGAGCGTCGACGCGTTCTCGCGGGACCACTTCGCCGCTTGTGCGAGCACGTCCCAGTTCTTCGCCGTCAGGAGCGACGGCGTGATGTACATCTCCTGCAGCTGGGTGCCCGTACCAAAGTAGTCGCGGACCTCGCTCGTAAAGTCGTCGCCCGGATCGGTGTCGAGGTTCTTCGCAAACCGCGCGTAGATCAGGCCGTGCAGCATCAGTGCATTCAACGGGAACAGCGGGCCTTTCTTCACGATGCCGGCGTAGGTATCGGCGTCGCGGTACGTGATCCACTGCTGGCGGAACGTCCCGACGCCGGCGAAGCTGTGATCCTCACCGCCGCGCCAGATGGAGTCCGCGACCTGCAGCCAGAATGGGGACGGGTACGTGCCGGTCGTGAGGTTGACGTAAACATCCGGCTTCGCCGTCCGCAGGTCCGCGATGAGCGCGATGGCCGCGGCAAAGTCGCTGTCGAACCGGCTGCCCGGTATTGCCGCGTTCACGTTGCCGGTACCATCGATCTTGAACTGGTTCACGCCGGCTTCCTTGATCAACCGGAGGCACGTCTCACGGAACCGCTCGAAATATTTCGGCCCAGACAGGGCGAATCCGCCTGAGTTCGTTTCGAAGCCGGCTTCGCGGCCGTGCTGCACCCGCTCCTGCTGCGGCTTGCCGTACCCGCCCCACGGCGAAAGCCACACGCCCGGCGCGGCGCCGTACTTCGCCGCCGCATCGCGCAACGGCGCGAACCCGTTGGGGAATCCGGAGTGGAAATGCCACAGCGACGCCGAATCGTCCCAGCCATCGTCGAAGAGAAACGAATCGAGCGTGACGCCGCGGCGCTCGTGCAACTGCTGCCCGAAACTGTTGATGCGATCCAGAGCGCCCGCCTCGTCGTACTTGTTGAAGTATCCGAGGTCGTACCACGAGTTGTAGTGCAGGAACGTGCGGTAAGGATGCGCGCGCTCGCGCTCCACGTACCGGAGAAAGTCGCGCCGCAATTGTCCGGGACGAACGACGCCCATGACTGACGAGTAGGTCACGGGGCTGTCCGCACGCAGCGGCAGCTCCCGCGGCAGCGATGCCACCACGTGAGTGCCCTTGACGGCGCTCACCGAGAGCGGGTGCTCGAAGCCCAGGAACGCGTTGCCCGACACGATGGGCGACCCCTTCACGGTGCCCACCACACGGCTGTCGGGCAGATCGAAGTCGAACAGCAGCACGTCGCGCACCGGAACGTCGGCGGCGACTGCCTGGAGGGTGACGACCTGCCGCAGATAGTTCGAGCCGTCCCGCAAGACGGCTGTCCACGTGACGCGCAGCGCCGGATCCGCATTCTCGAGCGTGACGGTGACCTTCTTGCCGGACTGCCGCTCGGCCAGCCGCGACGCACCGGCATCGCCGGTGACGTCCTCGATTCTTGCTGGCGCGGCGGTCATCTGCCCGGCATCGATCGTCCGGCCGCCCTCGAGCGCCAGTGAGAACACGCCGTGCGACAGGGGAATCGTACGGCCGTTCTGCCGGTCTTCGAATGAGACGGCTTCGAGCCGCCCGCGATCGATCTTCCACGTCGCGCCGACGGAGGCGTTGAACAGCGTGATCGCGCCGGCAGCCGACCGTGCCTGGGCGGTTCCGGAGCCGGCGGCAGCTCCCTGCGGGCGACTTGCCGTCGCGAGCGTCGCTTCCCGGGATATACCGACCGCCAATACCGCAACCAATACCGGGACGTTCATTCGCCGCATGGCGCGCATCGTACCACCGGATGTTCGCGTCGTCCCGGGATGGGTATCTCTTTCCCGCGTGAAATATGATTAGCGCCGCGACTATCGATTTCTCGAACGCTTTCAACGCTCCGGTGTGGCCGTCCCCCTGATCGTCGCGGAATCCATTCGGCTCAGGTCGAACGCGATGACCTCGTTCTCCCCCGCGCGGATCCACGGCGCCGGGCAATACAAGTGCGTCTGCGGTCCGACATCCCAGTACCGACCGAGATTGTGGCCGTTCACCCAGACGACACCCTTGCGGAAGTTCGTCATATCGAGGAACGTGTCGGCGGGCCGGGCCATCGTGAATGTGCCGCGGAAGAACACACCCGGTCGATTGGGTGCGCGCTCGGATGCGCCTGCGGGGGTCGGCGGATCCGAAACCGGCAGCGGATAAACCTGCCAGTTCATCAGCGTCATGCTGCCCAGCGTGACGCGATCCGTGATGCCCTTCCGGTCGATCATCTGAGGACCAAAGTTGATGTGCCCCATCCCTTCGACGAGGATGTCGAGCACGGGCGACGCGCCGGTCGCCGCCGGCAGCTCGATCGAGTTCTCGCCAAGGCGGCGATCGAGCGCGCCGATATAACGGCCGTCGACGAACACGAGCGCGTAATCGTGCAACTCCGTGATCGTCAGTCGTCCCGACTTCCTGCCGACGAGAGTGGTTCGATACAGCATCAAACCCTGATTCTGTCCGTAGCGTTCGAACGGTCCCGGCTGCACGGCCGCGACCGGCGCCGGAAGCTGATCCCAGATCGATGCATATGGTCGCAGCTCGAAGGAAGGAACACTGGACGACGGGATTGGCGCTGGTGGCGTGGGCAGTGCCGCGCCGCGCGGGAGGTACGACGCGATCAGCGCACGCAGCGCTGAATACTTCGACGTCGCCCGGCCCTGCTCATCGATCGGCGCATCGTAGTCGTAGCTGGTAACGTCGGGTTCGTAGCCCTTCCCGCCGGAGTTTGCGCCGGCGGTGAATCCGAAGTTCGTGCCGCCGTGGACGACGTAGAGGTTGAACGACTTCCGTCCCTCCATCAGGAACCGCATTTCCTTCAGGAGGTCGTCAACCGCGGGCCGCGCCCATGGTTCGCCCCAGTGCGTCAGCCATCCCGGGTAGGTTTCCGAGGAGAACACCGGCACGCGTGGCGCGATTGATTTCGCGAGATCCCAGTCCTTCTCTTCCGTGCCGGAATCCAGCCCGATGGCGGCACCCTCGACGCGGCCGGCTTCCAACATGTAAGGCGTCGGGCCGTCAGCCGTATAGAACGGCCCGCGAACACCGTTCTTCGTCCAGATGTCGCGCAGCTGCTCGAGATACGCCCGATCGTTTCCGTAGCTGCCGTACTCGTTTTCAATCTGCACCATCAGAATCGGACCGCCATTGGCGACGAGCAGTGGCTTGACGAGCGGCGCGAGGGCTCCGATGTAGCGATCGACGGCCTTCATGTAATGCGGATTCGTGCTCCGGATCTTCAGTTCCGGGTCGGCAAGCAGGTACGGTGGAATGCCGCCGAAGTCCCACTCCGCGCACACGTACGGCCCCGGACGAAGCAGGACCCAGAGGCCCTCCTCCTGCGCCAGTCGTATGAAACGTGCGATATCGCGATTTCCCGTGGTGAAATCGAACGCACCTTCCGTCTGCTCGTGGTAGTTCCAGAAGACGTAGATGGCAATCGTGTTCACGCCCATCGCCTTGGCCATCTGAATGCGGTGGCGCCAGTATTCGACGGGGATTCGAGCCGGGTGCATCTCGCCCGACACGATCTGGAACGGCTGGCCGTCGAGCAGGAAGGCGTCCTCCGCAAGCGCAAACGTATGACCCTGGCGCGGCGTGACCTGCGCCCTGACCGGGGTGCGCGGCCAGCACAGCGCCAATGCCAATCCAACGACCGCCGCACTCGGCGCAGCTGTCAGTCTTTTGCAGATTGTCATGTCGCTGGAACGTCAGGCGGTGACGATGTCGCAGCGAATCGCCACGGCGGAGGCGGAATGTGTGAGTGCTCCGATGGCGAGCAGGTGCGCTCCGGCCGCGGCATACGCACGCGCCGTTTCGATCGTAATTCCACCGGACGCCTGAATGGTGACGTCGCCGCCCGCGCGTGCCGCCCACTCGGCAACGCGTTCGGGTGGCTGATTGTCGACGAGCAGGTGCGGAACGCGCGCCGCGATGGCTTCGGCGAGCTGCGCTTCGGTTTCAACTTCGACGACGACGTTCATGGCTGGCGGGACGGCGCGCAGCGCGTCCGCGAGCGACAGTCCGTTTCTCGCCGCGAGCGTCCAGTGGTTGTCCTTCCACAAGACTTCGTCCGCCAGGGACAGCCGGTTGAGCACGCCGCCGCCTGTCTGCACGGCATAGACTTCCAGCGCTCGCAGACCCGGCGTTGTCTTTCGTGTATGCGTAATGCGCGCGGGTGTTCCAGTCACCGCGTCCGCGGCGTGCCGCGTGCGGGTCGCGATGCCGCACAGCCGCTGGAGGAAGTTGAGCGCGACGCGCTCACCGGTGACGAGAGACGAGGCCGCGCCGCGGACCTGGGCGATCACCGCGCCCGCCTCGACCCACGATCCCTCGGGCGTTTTGGCGGTCACCGTCGCCGCCGGATCGAGCTCGCGATAGACCGTCTCGATCACCGGAATGCCCGCCACGACACACCGCTCCTCGACGATGAACGCCATGACCGCCGGCGCGCGACCGGCAGCTCCCAGCAGGCGCGTCGTCACGTCATCGGCTGCGTGGTCTTCCGCCAGCGCGCGCCTGACGATGTCGAGGCCGACCGGCTCAGCCAATCGCGAGCATCCGATCGATCGCGCGTCGTGCGCGACGCGCGACCTCCTCAGGCACGGTGACGCGATATCTCAGATCGCGCAGCCCGTCGCGGACGTTCTCGAGCGTGATCATCTTCATGTAGCGGCACTCGGCGTCCGCCGACGCTGGGAAGAACTGCTTGCCGGGATTCTCGCGACGGAGCCTGTGAAGCACGCCTGTTTCCGTCGCCACCACGAAGCGCTTCGCGCTCGACTGCGCCGCTCGCCGCATCATCTGTTCGGTCGAGACGATCTGCATCCGTCCGCTCGCGAGATCTCCCTCGGCCTCCGCGTAGTACATCGTGCTGGTCACGCATCCGCATTCGGGATGTACGAGGAACTCCGCGTCGGGCATCTCCGTCCGTTTCGCGTCCAGGTCGTCCCACGTGAGACCGGCGTGTACGTGGCACTCGCCAAGCCAGACGTCCAGCTTGCGTCCGGTGACCTTCTGAAGGTACTGGCCCAGAAAAAAGTCGGGCAGGAAGAGAACGGGCACGTCCGGCGGCAGAGACCGGACGACCGCCACTGCATTGCCGGACGTGCAGCAGTAATCCGCTTCGGCCTTCACCGACGCCGCCGTATTGACGTACGCGACGACCAACCCGTTCGGATGTCTGGCTCGCCATGCTCTGACGTCGGACGCCTGGATCGTCGACGCAAGCGAACAGCCCGCATTCGGATCCGGAATCAGAATCGTCTTGTCCGGGTTCGCAATGGCGGCGGTCTCCGCCATGAAATGCACGCCGCAGATCATGAGGACGGGCGCGTCGAGTTCCGTCGCGCGCCTTGCCATGGCGAGCGAGTCGGCGACCACGTCGGCGAGGTCCTGAATCTCCGGACGCTGATAGTTGTGCGCGAGTATGGCTGCGCCGCGCTCTGCCTTGAGTTCGTGGATCTCGGCTATGAGCTCGGCAGCCCCCTGGGTCGTCAGCATGTCACTCCAATAATGATGGCACGATTCAACGGCCGGGCGCAGCAGGTGGAGGGGGAACACGGTGTCCGGAAATGGCTAGGCCTGCGCGTGCCACCGGGTTATTGTGGAGGTATGTCGCTCGATATCCGCCTTTTCCATGACGCGCTCGCCGCGCACGACGTCCGGTTCGACGGCGTGTTCTTCGTCGGGGTGACATCCACCCGGATCTACTGCCGCCCGATCTGCCGGGTGCGCGCGCCGAAGGCGGTGAACTGCCGTTTCTTCGATACCGCGCAGCAGGCCGAGCAGGCAGGGTTCCGGCCCTGCCTGCGATGCCGCCCCGAGCTGGCGCCGGGGAACGCACCGGTCGACGACGCGCAACGGATTGCGTCGCTGATCGTCAGGCGACTCGAAGACGGGCAACTGGGCGATGAGGCCGGACTCGAGGCGGTCGCAACTCAATTCGAGCTCAGCTCACGGCAGATCCGACGCATCGTACGCAGGGAGCTGGGGGTCGCGCCGATCCAGCTGCTGCTCACGCGGCGCCTACTGCTCGCCAAGCAGCTGCTGACGGAGACGACGCTCCCGATGACGGAGATTGCCTTTGCGAGCGGCTTCGCAAGCGTGCGCCGGTTCAACGACGCGTTCGTCCGCCGCTATCGGATGCCGCCGTCGCGCTTGCGTCAGCGCATCGCGGAGGAGCCGGCGGCGGCAACCGGCGAGACGTCGACGCTGCAGCTTGCATATCGCCCGCCGTACGACTGGAGCAGCCTGCTCGAATTCCTCGCCGCGCGCGCGCTGGCGGGCGTCGAGCAGGTCAGCGATCGGTCATACGCAAGAACGGTGCGGCTCGGAACGGCGAAGGGCTGGATCCGCGTGACGCAGGCAAAGAAGCGGGACGCGCTGCTCGTCGAGTTCACCCATACGCTGACGCCTGTATTGCCCGCGCTGCTTGCGCGGCTGCGCGCGCTGTTCGATCTCGACGCGCGGCCGGACATCATTTCGGCGCGGCTTGCCGGCGATCGCCTGCTCGCGCGGGCGGTCAAGGCGAACGCAGGCCTGCGAGTCCCAGGGGCGTTCGACGGTTTCGAGATCGGGCTGCGGGCAATTCTCGGCCAGCAGGTCACCGTCAAGGCCGCGACGAAGATCGCCTCGCGGCTCGTCGAAGCATTCGGCGAACCGATGACTACGGAGATCGAAGGCCTGACGCGGCTCACGCCTACTGCGGCGCAGATGGCCCATGCAACCGTCGACGACATCGCGCGGCACGGCGTCGTTCAATCGCGGGCGCGAAGCATCATCGGACTTGCGAAAGCATACGATGCCGGGGAGCTGTCTCTGGACGGGGGAACCCACCGCGATCCCGCCGATGCAATCGCGCGTCTCGCGGAGTTGCCCGGCATCGGGCCGTGGACGGCCCACTACCTCGCCATGCGCGCCATCCGATGGCCGGACGCGTTCCCGAAGGAAGACATCGCTGTGCGCAACAGTCTCGGCGGTGTGACGCCGCGGGAGGCCGAAGCGATGTCGGAACGCTGGCGTCCGTGGCGAAGCTACGCCGTCATGCACCTCTGGCGGATCGGTGCCGTGCCGGCGCTCACGAGGCGTTGATCGGCGCGGCCTCGCGTGCGAGCAGCCGCGCCTTGACGTCGAGTCCGCCGGCGAATCCCGTCAGCGCGCCTGACGCGCCGACGACGCGGTGGCACGGGGCAACGATCGACAGCGGATTCCTGCCGTTCGCGGCTCCGACGGCACGCTGCGCGGTCGGACTGCCGATCTGGCGCGCGATGTCGGAATAAGAGCGCGTTTCTCCGAAGGGGATCGTCATCAGCGCGTTCCAGACCTGGCGCTGGAACGGGGTGCCCGCGACGTCCAGCGGCAGCGCGAATCGCGTACGCCGTCCGGCGAAATACTCGGTCAGCTGACGTTCGGCTTCGACGAGGACGGGGTGGTCATCGTCCTCGCCGGTGATGTTCAGCGGCACGCGGCCGTCGCGGTCGTGTTCCCAGAGGATGGCCGACAAGCCGTCGTCGGTTGCCGCCAGGGTCAGCACGCCGACCGGCGATCGCATTCGTTTGCAGACGTGATGTTTGAAGGTCTTGGCCATTTGCAGCCAAGATAGCACCCGTCCCCTGCGTGCGCTGGCCATTTCCGGACATCAAAAAATGGGGACAGTCCCCTTTCTTGTCAAAAAATGGGGACTGTCCCCTTTTTTGTCGAAAAATGGGGACAGCCGGGGCGGAAGGGTCAGAAGATCGCCGATAACGAACGGGCGTACCGGATCGACGCGCGCTTCCCATGGCCGAAGCTCTGACTCATTCGATCCATCAGGTGGCCGACCTTCCCGAGCTGGCCCCACGCGCCGATCGAGTGCTGTTCAGGCGTATGGCCAAGCATCGGCAGGTACGCCGTGACGATGGCGATGTGACCGTGACCAGGGTGCCGCGCCCAGCCAGGTTCCCCCGGCTGAGCACGGTTCTCCCATACGGCGACCGTCAGTGCTCCCGCATTCGCGGCCGCACCTGCCTTGCTCGCGCCTTCGGCACCGTGGCCGAGCACGAGCCAGTCGTTACGGTCCACGACCTCCGAATAGATGTCATTCGCCTGCCCGGTGAACGGCCGGAGTCCGAGATCCTTCTGCACGGCCTTCACGAACCCGCTGCAGTCGCCCCAGTTGCGGTGTCCCGACGGGTTCCGTTCGAACCAGCACCGCACGCAGGACGAGATGATCCGCGCCCTGGCATCGGCCGGGTCGAGCAAATCAAGATCGATACCCAGAGGATTGGTCGCCGCCACCTGTCACCTCTGACGTGACGACTCACGCTGCGGCTGCTGCGGCGTCGTCGCCTTGACCGCCGGCTTCTTCGGATTCCAGAACGCCGGATCCTGGTCGCGAACCTCCTTCGGGACGTAGCACATGTTGGGATCGATGCGGAACCGGTGCTGCTCGGCGTTGATGAGCGCTTCGCTCGAGAACTTCTGCAGCGTGTCCATCTCCTCCTTGTTCGCCGACTTCATGATCTGCTCGCCCTCGCTGCTTCTCTTGTCGAAATCCCCAAAGGCGGCGACGGACGTCATGATCATGTACACCGGGCCCGGCATTCCCTCTTCCACTTCGTAAATCCGATACGCCGAGTCCGGGGCTGCCCGATCGGCGGCGGCGCCATACGCCTTCGCCGCTGCCTCGAACTGGCTTTCGTGTCCGGGGCGCACGCGGAACAACGTGACCTGATAGAAGCGTTGTTTACCGAGATCCGGAAACGCTCCATGGCTCAAGTCCTTGCGGGCCGCGAGCAACAGCGTCCGCGCGCTGTTGATGTGCGCCGAATCGGCACGCGACAGCCGCGAGAGCTCTGCGGCGAGCACAGGGTCCTCCGCGCTCCGCTTCATCGATTCACCATAGGCCTGATTCGACTCGAACGGCACCATGAACCAGGCCTGGGGCGAACCCGTGAGTGCCACCATGCCCAGGTTGAAATACGGGTACTTCGCTTTCTCGAACGCCACACCCCAGCCGGCTTCGCTCTTCGAGTGGTCATCGTCGTGACCGACTTTGACGTCTTCGATGATCACCTGGACGTATTTCGGCTGGGACGTGGGCAACGACTGGGCGAGGGGCTGACGAACGCCGACGAGCGACAACACCACGGCGGCAAAACAACTGACCTTGCGCATGGTTCCCACCTCTCAGGGCGACGTTGTGACGATGAGCGACGAAGTGAAGAGAGCCAGTCTGCGCGCAAGCAGGGGGGTTGTCAAACGAGGAGTGTTACTCTCTAACGCGGCATGATCAGCAAGCCGCGTGTCGCCGTGCTCGCCTCCCATTCGCGCCATGGCGGATTCGAGGACGCCGTCAGGCGCTTCCGCTGGAGCGGCGCTCGAACACGCGAACGCGAGATCGCGGTGACGTCGGCGGACGGCCGCGCGGTCGTCGTACCAACGTTCACGAACGAATTCTGGACGGCCCGGCAGCGCGCGGCGAACAGCCTCCACGAGATTTCCTATCGCGCCTGTTTCAAACCGCAGCTGCCGCACTTCTTCATCGAGCGCCTCACGCGTCCCGGCGATATCGTGTACGACCCCTTCATGGGCCGCGGGACCACGCTCGTCGAAGCGGCGCTGATGGCACGGGTTCCGTACGGCTGCGACGTCAACCCTCTCAGCGCGGTGCTCTGTGCGCCGCGCCTGGAGCCGCCACTGCTGGACGATGTGGCGCACACGCTGGCGGGGATCGATTTCGACGCGCCGGGGGAGATGCCGGAGGACCTGCTCGTCTTCTATCACCCGGCGACGCTGCGCCGGATCTCGGCGTTGCGCAAATACCTCCTCGATCGGGAACGTGCAAACGCGTTGAGCGCCGCGGATCGATGGATCCGGATGGTCGCCGTCAACCGGTTGACGGGGCATTCGAAGGGGTTCTTCTCTGTTTATACGCTCCCGCCGAATCAAGCGGTGACGCCGCAGTCGCAGGCGAAGATCAACGCGCGGCTGAAACAGGCTCCCGACCCGCGCGACGTCGCGGCGATCGTCCTCGGAAAGAGCCGCAAACTGCTGGCGGACGTGACGGAGGACGTCCGGCGAACCCTGCGCCAGAGCGTGGAACGCTCGCACCTGATTGCGGGTGCCTCGAGCGACACCCCGCAGATCCCGACGGGCAGCGTTTCACTGGTGGTGACGTCGCCGCCGTTCCTCGACGTCGTGAACTATCAGACCGACAACTGGCTGCGCTGCTGGTTCAGCGGCATCGACGCGGCCGCAGTCCCCGTGACGCTCGCAAAACAGATCGACGCTTGGCGCGCGTTCGTCACGAGCACGCTCATCGAGCTGCGTCGCGTGCTCGCGCCGGGGGGTCACGTCGCGTTCGAGGTCGGCGAAGTCCGCGGGGGCGCACTCCGTCTCGAGGAGATCGTGATTCCAGCCGCCGTGGCGGCAGGACTCGAGCCGGTGCTCGTGCTCATCAACGCACAGCAGTTCACCAAGACCGCCAACTGCTGGGGCGTCGCCAACAACCGGAAGGGTACGAACACCAACCGCATCGTATTGCTTCGGCGCTCGGCCTGAGCTTTCGACATGGCCGCCCGGGCTTCCTGAAGCTCGGGCCGGCCGGGCACGTCTCCGCGCGAACAGATCTTCAGCAGGTCGCCGTAATAGCGATGCGCCGCAGCGGCATCACCGGAGGCGGCGGCCGATTTCGCCGCGCCGTACACCGTGCGGAAACGGTTCGGTTCCTTGAGAAGCGTCGCCTGAAATTCCTTCAGCGCTCCAGCGGCATCGTTCGTTGCGAGCAGCATCTCGCCCAGCTGCTCGCGGGCGGGCGCGAGCGGTCCCGGCGTTACCGCGGCCTTCTCCGTCCGGTCCTCTGCGTCCGCAGCCGCCCGCATCTGCGCGAGCGCTTTCGACGGTTGTCCTTCCGCAAACGCCAGCCACGCCGCCGCGGTCTGCCGCTGGATATCGATCTGGCCGGCCCAGTACGTTTCGTTCAACGCCGCCTGTCGCTTGACGAGCGCCTCGAGCTGCGCCACACCAATGCGCGCGGCTGCGACATCTCCCGAGCGCGCAGCGCCGACGGCCCTCGCATACGCGGTGAGTGCGTCCGCGTACGGGAGGTCGGACGTCCGCATCTCGAGCTTCGCGGCGTCCGCCCATGCGCCGCGCTCGAGCGCCCATCGCGCCGGAATCGCCGACGCGGCGTAGCTTCCCGCCGATGGCGGGGCAGCCGAGGCGACGGTTTTTCCGCGCGAGCGATCGACGATGTCCGGGAGTGACTGTAGCAGCCGCCTGGCGGCTGCATCCTGGCCGGTCTGCAGGTACGCGTACATCTGGTAGTCGGTCGCGTGCAGCTCCTCGGATACCGTGTGCTGCGCTCGCGCAACTTCGGCGGACGCGATGTTGGCGTCGATCGATTCCTGCCACAATCCGAGCCTCGTGAAGGTGTGCGATGGCATGTGCAGCGCGTGCGGCGCCGATGGCGCGATCCGGGCATAACGCGTCGCTGCTTCCAGCGCGCGCGGCGCGAGAGGCGGAACGTCACAACTGTGAATGATGTAATGCGCGAGGCCCGGGTGGTTCGGCTGCTGCGCGAACAGCGGTTCCAGGATCGCGAGCGCCTGCAGCCGGCTCGCGTATGTTTTGTCGTTCAGATCTTCGGCCGCCGTGAGCGACAGGGCATAGAAAATTTTCGCTTCGGGATCCTGTGGATACCGCTTCGAGACTTCTCCCATCGCGTCCCGATAGGCCTCGACGCGAGCCTGCTGCGGGCGCTCCGCGTTCGTGTAGAGATTCGCGACCGCGTCGATGTAGGCCCGCTCGCGAGCGGTCTTCGCACCGATGGCGCGGCCGCGCTCGACTGCCGCGAGCCCCTGCTGCAATTGCGCCGCCGACCGAATACCGACCGCAAACGGGTTCGCCCAGCGGCTGAGCGCGATCCCCCACTCGGTCATCGCGCATGAGGGATCCTGCTGGAGCGTGGCGTCGAATGCGGCGACGGCAGCGCCGAACTCGAAGGAGTGCAGCAGGGCCATTGCCCGATCGAACGATGGCTGAGCTTCGGCGGAGCACGAGGTCTCAAAATGTACGGTTCCGAGTGTTTCTCCCGCCGCCGCCTGGTGAGCGTGCTCCTGACCGGCACCGCGGAATGGAGCGATAGTCAGCAGGGCGGCAAGGGGAATCGAAAATGCCTGCGTCATGACTTCCTCCGGCGGGATGATACTGCCGTTGTCGATTTGCCGGCGCGCCATTCGACTAGCCAGCAACGGAGTCGAATTTCGAGAGAAAGGACGGCCATCAAATGAATCAGCGCATCGTTCCGTCGTTGTGGTTCGAGGATCGCTGCGAAGAAGCGGTGAACTTCTATGTCTCGACGTTTGCCAGCGCCCCCGGCAAACGGGGAGTGTCTCGAATCGTGCACATCGAGCGATATCCGGACGGCATCAAGAACGCGCCCTGGCCTCCGACGATGAAGGGCAAGGTGATCACGGCGGTATTCGAGCTCGACGGGCAGCGCTTCATGGCGCTCGACGGCGGCCCGATCTTCAAGCCGACAGGCGCGCTCTCGCTCCTCGTGGATTGCGATACGCAGGAAGAGATCGACTACTTCTGGAGCAGGCTGACCGAAGGGGGCGACCCGAAGGCGCAGCAGTGCGGCTGGCTGGCGGACAAGTACGGCTTCGCGTGGCAGGTCCACGCAAAGCCGCTCGAGAAAATGCTGATGAGCCCCGACCGCGAGAAGGCGAATCGCACGATGGAAGCGATGCTCAAGATGAAGAAGCTCGACATCGCCGGCCTCGAGGCCGCGTACGAGGGACGCGCCGCCTCCTAGCGGCGCATCCACCACTCGGCTCGCGATCGGACGTTACGCGAACACGCCGGGCTGAGGAACGACCCGGATGTAGGGCCGCGGCGCCTTCCATCCCTCGGGATACGGTAGCCGAGTTCCGTCGTGCACACCGGCGTGAAGTCTTTCGGGTGGGACAAGAGCACGCCCCAGGATCCGCCGAGCCACTGGTGAAAGCGAAGCCGCCCTTCGGTCGTCTCGGCTTCGAAGTCCGGTGCGGTGTCGCCAATCCGTAGACTCATGTGTCACCTCTCGCGATTGTGTATGTGAACGTCGTCTTTCATGCGTGTTGAACCGCCGGACGGGATGCCGGAAGCGGCTGCCCCGCGTCGATCGATCGCCTGATGTCGGCGATAGCCGCCGCGCTCAGCGTGTCGGAGTACTGACGGCCGTAGTGCGCGAACGCGATACGACCGTCGCCGTCGATGATGAAGTCGGCGGGGTTGCCGAGGATGCCGCCGTCGTGCGAGAACATGCCGCTCGGATACCCCGCCGCCAGCGCGCGCGCGTAATCGCGCATCACAGTGGGCGAGAACAAGCCCCTCAGACCCGTTTCGACTCCGAACGCGCGGAAGATCCGCTTTTCCGGGTCGGGAACGAGGTCGAATGGCGCGTCTTCGCGGCGCGTTTCTGCCAGCGTCTCGGCGGGCGAATGAAACAGGACGACCGTCGTGAGCCCGAGCGCTTCGAGTACCTGATAGTCGCGGATGAAGTGGTGCAGGTGCAGGTTGCACACGGGGCAGGTGGCAAACCGATAGAACTTGAGCAACACGGTCCGGCCGCGAAGCGCCGCCAGATCAACGATCCGTCCTCCAATCGCCTGGGTCTTGAATACCGGTGCCTGCGTTCCAACCTCGAGCCTCATCACTCACCTCCCGGCGAGAAGCCGTGTGCCGTGTCACCGCTGGTGCGTCCCGACGAAGGCAGTTATAGTTGCGGCTGATCCCGCCTTCCATAGACGGCTCATGAGTTCGGAATGAGTTTTCGATGAGCGAACCGGCGGTGCTCCGCTTCAGAGAGTTCGAGCTGGATCCGAACCGCGGGGAATTGCGCCTGCACGGCGATGCGGTGAAGCTGGCGCCGCAGCCGCTGAAAGTGCTGGAGCTCCTGGCACGCCACAGCGGTAACGTGGTCACACGCAACGAGATTCGGGATCACGTCTGGCACGGCGACACCTTCGTCGACTTCGACCAGGGCCTCAATTTCTGCATCCGGCAGATCCGCGACGCGCTGGGCGACACCGCCGACAAGCCGCAGTTCGTCGAGACGCTGCCTCGCCGCGGATACCGGTTTCTGATGCCGGTGACGCAGGTGGCGCCGGGCGAGGCGCCGAAGGTGACACGCCTCATCGTGCTCCCGTTCCGGATGCTCAGGCCCGATCCCGATACGGAGTTCCTGACCTTCAGCCTGCCGGATGCGTTGACGGCGTCGCTTTCAGGCCTGGAGTCGCTGGTCGTGCGATCGAGTGTCGCGGCGGCGCGGTTCGGAGCGGATGCCTCCGCGCTCGATCCGAAAAAGATCGCCGCCGACGCGGACGTCGACGTCATCGTCAGCGGCACGCTGCTGCGATCCGGAGACCAGGTGCGCGTCACGAGTCAGCTCACCGACGCGGGCACCGGCACCCTGCTCTGGTCGAACACGGCGCAGTCGCCCATGAGCGACGTGTTCCAGGTGCAGGACGAATTGACGCGCCGCATCGTCGATTCGCTGTCACTGCCGCTGACCGTCCGCGAGCAGCAGTTGCTGCGCCGTGACGTGCCGCGCACCGCCAAGGCGTACGAGTACTACCTGCGCGGCAATCAACTCAGTCACGACGCGAAACAGTGGACCGTCGCCCGCGATCTCTACCTGCGATGCACCGAGGAAGATCCGCACTATGCACCAGCGTGGGCGCGGCTCGGACGGATCTATCACGTCACGGGCAAATACCTGCCGGCAGGCACCGCCGAGTCTCTCGATCAGGCGGAGAAGGCGTTTCAGCGCGCGCTCGAACTCAATCCCGATCTCACGCTCGCGCACAAGCTGTTCGCGCAGGTCGACGTCGATCGAGGCCGCGCAATGGAAGCGATGGCGCGACTCGTCGAGCGTGCGCGGGTGGCGGACCCCGAGTTGCTCGCGGGACTCGTGACGACCTGCCGGTATTGCGGCTTGCTCGACGCGTCGGTTGCCGCGCATACGCGCGCGATCGCACTCGAGCCAAAGCTGCGGACCAGTGTGGTCCACACGTGGTTCCTGCAGGGAGATCACGCGCGCGTCGCGACGGTCAAACCAGGTGAATTTCCATACATCGTTCCACTCTCGATGGCCGAACTCGGCCGCCGGACCGAAGCAATCGAGGCCGCCCGCGAGATCGAGCAGAAGATCCCGACGCGCGTGAGGGATCTCGTCACCGGCGCTCGTACGCTGCTCGAAGGAAAGCGGACCGAGAGCGTTGCGGCCATCCAACGGTTCATGTCGGACTTCCGCGATCCCGAAGCGATGTTCTACTCGGCGCGTCATCTCGCGCACCTGGGAGCAACGGAGCCGGCGCTGGATCTGGCCCGCCGCGCAGTCGACGGCGGCTTCTTTTGTTTCCCGACGCTGTCGACCGATCCGTGGCTGGATGCGCTACGCTCGACGAAGGCGTTCGCCGGCGTGCTCAAGAAAGCGGAAGCGCACCATCGCGCGGCCGCGCAGCTGTTCGAGCAGCTCGACGGACGGCGCACGCTGCGGCTCGTCTAGCAGACATCCCGATCGTTGTTTTCGATGCGCACCTGCACCGTACTCTTCGCGTTCGCAGTGGCCGCCTGCGGGGGGCCCACCAGTCCGGGTCTTTCGACAGGGTTGACGGGCGTCGTTGAACGTGGCCCGGTCACTCCCGTATGTCAGGCGAACGTGTCATGCGATGCGCCGTTCAGCGCGACGTTCAGCGTCGAACGAAACGGTCAGCGCATCACCCAGTTTCATTCGGATTCGGACGGGCGTTTCACGGTGATGCTCGCCCCGGGGACTTACACGGTCGTCCCGGCGGCGGATGCGCCAATCCTGTCGCCGGAATCGCAGGTCAAGACGGTGCAGGTGATGACTGGCGGCCTGACGGATGTCAGGCTGGAGTTCGATACGGGGATTCGTTGAGGGGGCGGGGCGCGGGTGCGGGGGCGGGACGCGGGGTGCGGGGCGCGGGGGCGGGCGCGGGTGCGGGGCGCGGGTGCGGGCGCGGGGTGCGGGGGGCGGGGCGCGGGGGGCGGACGGGCGGTCAAGTCTCGTGGACGCCGGGGCAGGCAATCCGGGACGGCGGATGGCCTGCCAAGCAAATCGGACGCTCGGACATTTCCGCAACCGGCTTCCATCTCGTAGGTTGAAGAAGCTGCGCATTCCGGCGCGGCTCGAACCGGAGGCTACCCATATGAGTACCGTCGTTGCGGCAACAGCAGACGCTTCGTCCACGCTGCCGTCCGTCAGCCGGCGCGCGAACGCGCTCGCTGAGCGGCTTGAAGAAGGTGCGCGGAGACTGGAGTCGCTCGCGCTCTCGCTTTCTGATTCCGACTGGCAGGTGCGCATCCCTGGCGACGGCCGCAAGGTCGGTGTCGTCGTCCATCACGTCGCGAGCATGTATCCCCTGGAGATGCAGCTGGCGCTGGCGCTCGCGGCCGGCAAGCCCATCGAAGGCGTGACGTGGGACGTCATCAACGACATCAACGCGAAGCACGCGGCTGCCAACGATGCGGTCACGCGCGACCAGGCGGTGGCGCTGCTTCGAACGAACAGCGCCGCCGCGGCGGCCGGCATCCGCGCCTTGACAGACGGCGAGCTGGACCGCGCCGCGCTCGTGTCGCTGAACGCCGACGCGCCGCTGACGTGTCAGTTCTTTCTCGAGGATCATCCGGTCCGCCACAGTTATCACCACCTGGCGAAGATCCGGGCGGCGCTCGCGAAGGCACGGGGGGCTGAAACGCTTACTGCGTGAAAGAGAACGGATCCATGGGGCGCAAATTGATGGCCGTGTTCGCCCACCCCGACGACGAATCGCTTGGGGTGGGCGGAACGCTCGCCAAATATGCCGCCGACGGCGTCGACGTATACCTGGTGACCGCGACGCGCGGCGAAGGCGGCCGTTATCGCGGGCGCCCGTCAGGCAGCGAAGGTCACCCCGGGGTGGAGGAGCTGGCTCGCATTCGCGAGGCGGAGCTGCGACGCGCGGCAGCCGTCCTCGGCATCCGCGACGTGTCGCTGCTGGGGTACCGGGACCAGCATCTCGATCGCGCGGATCCGCGCGAGGCGATCGGGCGAATCGTCCGGCACTTGAGACGCATCCGTCCCGACGTCGTCATCACGTTCGGCCCGGACGGCGCATATGGACATCCGGATCACGTGGCGATTTCCCAGTTCGCAACGGCGGCCGTCGTTGCCGCCGCCGACAGCGGGTTCGCTGACGGCGCGGACGATGATGCGGAGACGCATGCCGTCTCGAAGCTGTACTACATCGCGTGGCCAGCCTCGACATGGAATGCCTACCGCGCCGCGATTCGGGCACTATCAATCACGGTCGACGGAGTGGAACGCCAGGTGACGGCGTGGCCGCCGTGGGCGATCACCACCGAGATCGACGCAACCGCGATGTGGCCGACCGTCTGGCGTGCGGTATCGTGTCATGAGTCGCAGCTCGCCGCGTACGAACGATTGAAGGAGCTGTCGCCGGAGCACCACGAGGCGCTCTGGGGGCGGCAGTCGTTCTATCGCGCGTTCAGCACCGTCAACGGCGGCCGCATTCACGAGACGGATCTGTTCGAAGGATTGAAGACGTGACGGATGAATCACCGCGGCGCGCGCCCATCGCGATGGATGCTTCCGCGTTTCGGGCGCTGGGGCATCGGCTGGTGGATCAGATCGCGGACGCGATCGCGGCTATTCCTCGGGGTCCCGTTACACACGACGAATCGCCGACCGCGGTGCGTGCGGCAGTCACCGTCACCGGATCGCTTCCCGAGACAGGCGCGGATCCCGCCGCGCTGCTGGAACGCAGCGTCCGAGTACTGTTCGAACACTCCCTGTTCAACGCACATCCGCGATTCTTCGGCTACATCACCTCCGCGCCGGCACCCATCGGCATCCTGGGCGACTTTCTCGCCTCGGCACTCAACGCGAACGTCGGCGGATGGAGGCTGGCACCCGCGGCAACGGAAATCGAATCCCAGGCCGTTCGGTGGATTGCGGAGTTCATCGGATATCCGGGCAGCTGCGGGGGGCTGTTCGTCAGCGGCGGAAACATGGCGAACATCGTCTGCCTGCTCGCGGCACGCGCGGCGAAGGCGGCCGATGTGCGCGAGCGGGGTCTCGCGGCGAAGCCCGTGCGCCAGCATCGCGTGTACGGCTCGGCGGAGACGCACACGTGGATCCAGAAGGCCGCCGACATTGCAGGTCTCGGGACCGATGCGATCCGATGGATTCCAACCGACGACACGCTTCGCATGGACGTGGCCGCGCTGCGACGGCAGATCGACGCTGACATGTCGTCGGGCGACGCCCCATTCATGGTGGTCGCAACAGCGGGGTCGGTCAGCACCGGCGCGGTCGATCCCCTGATCGAGATCGCTCAGGTTTGCCGTCAATATGACCTCTGGTTCCACGTGGACGGCGCCTACGGCGGCTTCGCCGCCGCCGTGCCCGAGGCACCCGATGATTTGCGAGCGCTTTCGGCGGCAGACTCCGTCGCGGTGGATCCCCATAAGTGGCTGTACGCTCCGCTCGAGGCCGGTTGCGCACTCGTCAGGGATGCGGAAACGCTCCGATCGGCGTTCGCGTATCACCCGCCGTACTACCACTTCGAGGAGCGCGCAACGAACTACGCCGATTACGGTCCGCAGAACTCGCGCGGGTTCCGCGCGCTGAAAGTGTGGCTGGCACTCCAGCACGCCGGCGCGGCGGGATACCGACAGATGATTTCCGACGACATCCGTCTGTCACGCGCCATGGCGGACGCCGTCCGTCGATCGAACGACCTCGAACTGCTCACGCAGGATTTGAGCATCACCACGTTCCGCGCAGTGCCGCACGAGTTGCGATCAAGGGTGGGAGACGCGGACGTCGAGCGCCACCTCGATGCGCTCAATCGAGCGCTGCTCGATCGCCTTCAGCGCGAAGGCGAAATATTCGTGTCCAACGCGGTCATCACCGGCCGCTACGCGCTCAGAGCGTGCATCGTCAATTTCCACACGACACGACGCGATGTCGAGGCAGCGGTCGAGATCGCGGCCCGCGTCGGCCGCGAAATCCACGCCGAGATGACCGCCCGGCCTCGAGCGAAGTAGCGCCCGACCGCCGTCTCCCGTATCATCGGTCGCGCATCAAACCCGTCCCCCGGTGCCGTCGACAGGAGGAATCGATGGTGTTCCGCCGATGCCCGATCACCCGCGCCAGATATGGCCTGGGCCTGCTCGCGCTGGTCTGCTGGCTTTGGTCGCCCGCGGCCGTCTGCGCGCAGAAACTCGAGCCCCCGAAGAAGATCAAAAACGTCGACCCCGTGTATCCCGCTACCGCCCAACAGGCGCGTATTCAGGGCGAGGTCGCCATCGAAGCGACTGTGGGTATCGACGGCAAGGTGAGCGATGCGAGCGTGATCGCGTCGATCCCTCAATTGGACGACGCAGCACTCACGGCCGTACGGCAGTGGGAGTACACACCGGCGACAGTAGACGGCGTACCGACCGCCGTGAAAATGACGGTCAAGGTGAAGTTCGCGCTGGGCGCGCCCGTGGCGGCGCGTCCGCCCGGCCCACTTGTACTGGACCACGACGCGACGGACTGGACCCTCAACGGAACTCCGCTCCTCGACGACAACCTCACCCTGCGACTCCAGGACGTGATGAGGACCGAAGCTCGGAAAGAGCTTTACGTCCACATTCCCGGTACTGCGACGTATCGCGAGTGCGTCCGGGTCCTGGCGAGCGCAACGGACGCGGGCGTCGAGCGGCTGCTTCTGTTTGTCGGCACTACTGACGCGACGGCAGCGATTCCTGTCACCCTCGAAGAGGTACCGGCGTCGCCTGGCGGACCGCGGCTGCCGCAGGTCGACAAGGCACCGCCGACGATGACGCCCGACGCGATCGTGAGCGTCCCCAGGGCCGGTGCGATCGCGCCGGCCCGGACCGCCATGCAGCGCGTCGCCGCCGGAAAGCGGGTACGCCTTCACATCGACGAATCGCGGCCGATGTCAGATGTATGGCAAGTGCTGAACGTGGAGGCCGCTCGCCGCAGCGGAGGCGTCGCGCTCGCGGTACGGACCAGCGCGCCTGCCGCCATGCCGCCACAGACACAACGCGAATGGGAGCAGGCCTCCCGGACGATTTCGAAGCTTGCACTTCCCGACAGCACGTCCACGGACGTCGCTGTCAAAGCGATTCCGATTCTCGAGAAGTTCGTCGCGCGAAATCCTGACGTCGCGGACGCGCAGTTCATGCTCGCGCAGATGTACGAAACCAGATCGAGCACGCCGGACGCGTCGGGGACAGCAAAGCGCCGGGACCTCGAATCCGCCGCCGCGCATTACGCGAAAGCCGCGGACCTCTACGCCGACGGGGAAGCGGGCTTCTTGATGAAGTGGAAGCTCGTGAAACTGTATGGACCAGACGCAATCAATGATCCTGCGCAGGCGGAGAAATACGCTCGCCGGTTGGCCAGTGAACACCCCTCCCGCACCGAAGCACACATGGTGTACGCGCAGCTGCTGCGGGAGAAAGGAGACATGGCTGGTGCCGCGGAAGTGATGCGAAAGGGACGCGCCGTGGCATCAATGCCGCCGCTCGCCATCCTGATGGAGGCGCAGTACGCGATCGAGTACGTGCAGACGCAGCGCTCGCTCCCGCGCGAGACCGCGCGGACGTTTCTCGATGAGGCGATCCTCGCCGCAGATGCGGCGCTGGCGGCGCCAGACAGGACGACGCAGGATTATCGGCTGGCGACGCTGGCAAGAGCGATGGCTCTCGATCTCGAGGCCGAGCGCGTCGCACAAACCCGACAGGAGCGGCTTGCATTACTGCTCGAGTCGGAACGCTGGGGGGCTCCGATCGAAAACCACAAGAACGGTGCGCCGCCGCCGGTCCGCACAGTATCAGCAACGGAGGCGGATGATCTCGAGTGGGACGCCACGCGGCGCTGGAACGCCAGGCTCGCAGATGAGGGAGGCATCGCGGAGGCCGTCGCGGCAATCGAACAATACGCCGCCGGACGGCCGGACCTCCACGCGCCGCACGTCGAACTCGCGGCGCTGTACGAGCGCGCGGCGGACGCAACGACGGGCGGGCCAGCCAGGATCGCCGCCCTCGAACACGCGGTCTCCGAACTGCAGCGCGTCATCGACCTGGCCCCCACTGACGCGGATCGAACTCCGGCATTCGCCCGTTTGATGGTGTTGACCGGCCCGCGTGAGTTGGACCGGCCGGATCGTCAGGAGACGGCCGCGCGCGCGATGCTCAAACGGCAACCGGACGACCCCGCCGCACACTGCGCGCTCGCAGCCGTGCTGCTGCGCACGGGCAGGACGGCAGACGGGGAGAAGGCGCTGCGCACGGCGCGCGCGAGGGCGAAATCCAGCCCGTCGAGCCGCGGCGCACTGGCCGGTCAGATGGTGGGGACGGTACACACCCAGAAGGAACTGCCGCCGGCCGCTGCGCGTCGGCTGTTCGACGAGGCCGACTCGCTGCTGTCGGAAGCGGAAAAGTTGAAAGGCGGCGATAACGACATCGCGGTCATCGAGGGCAGAATGGCCTGGTTGAATCTGGCGGCCGAGCGCTTCGAGAGCGATCCCGCGCGCGCCGCCGCGGATCGCGAGCGCGCGGCCCGATTGTCGGCGCGGGCGATCCAGCTCCGTCAATTGCGCGGGAAATAAGACGGCATCAGGAGGTGGCGCCTGCGCGCTCGTATTGCGATCATCGTGGTACTCGTCGCCGTCAGCGGCGTCGCGTCCGCGGAACGCCTGCCCATCCGGACGTACAGCGCAGCGGACGGACTCCCTCACGACGAGATCAACAAGATCGTCCGCGACTCGCACGGATTCCTCTGGTTCTGCACTGGCGACGGACTCGCGCGCTTCGACGGCTACGGCTTTACGAACTTCACCGCCGATCAGGGACTGCCACCGCGCGGCACGAACGACCTGCTCGAGACGCGCGACGGCCACTACTGGGTCGCCACCGATGGCGGACTCTTCCGGTTCGATCCCGGCGGCGCACCTGCCCGTTGGGGCGCAACGCCGGGCGGCGTCGCACCGATGTTCGTACCGGTCACGCCCGCCACCGATCACCCTCGAGCGCGCATCACCACGGCGCTCCTGGAGGATTCGCGGTCGGGAATCTGGGTTGGAACCAACGATGGCTTGTACCGTCTCGACGACGCGAACAGGCCTGTACTGATCCCGATCGACATCGGCCTCCCGGCCGATTACGCGGAGACACGGTTGGTTACGGACATCGTCCAGGACCGCCGCGGCGTGCTGTGGATCGGCACGCCCGCCGGTTTGTATGCGCGGCAGCCCGACGGGTCGGCGCGCCGGTACACGCGCCGTGACGGTCTTCCGGACGAATACGTTCATGACCTGCTGGAGGATCGCGAAGGACGCCTGTGGGTCGCGACTCGAGGCGGCGGGTTCTTCGCACTGCGCCAGGACGGGCGCGGGCAGCTGTCCATGCGCCCGGCATATTTGCACGCAAGCGGGCTGCCGTCGGATTGGATCTTTCAGCTGTTCGAATCGGCCGATGGACACATCTGGGCCGCGACCAACGCGGGAGTCGTCGAGGTCGTCGAAAGCGGCGAAACGCGGACGATCCGGACCTATACGACCGATCAGGGTCTGAGCTACTACGAAATTACGGCGGTCAACGAGGATTCCGCGGGAAACATCTGGCTCGGGACGAACACCGTGGGCGTGATGAAGATCGCGCGCAATGGATTCATCACGTATGGCTCGGCCGAAGACGTCGCGGGCATCAATGGACTCTTCGAAGACGATCGCGGCGTCATCTGCTTTCGCGGAAGCCCCCCGCCCGATCGATCTCTTCCCGGGCCCACGGACTCGCGAACGCGTTTCGGCTGCCTCGCCAATGGGCGCGCCGAGTGGTTTTATCCCGCGCTGCTGACGTCGCCTGGATGGGTCGTCGAACACGTGACACTCCACAGCCGCACCGGCGAATGGTGGATTGGAACGGCGGACGGGATATATCGCATCGCCGGTGGCAGGGACTTTCCCGGCATTAGCTCCAGCCGTGTCATCGCGCATTACACCGAGCGAGACGGCCTGCCCGGCCGTCAGATCTTCCGCATGTTCGAAGACTCGCGCGGAGATGTCTGGGTGTCGACGATTTCCAGCGTGTCGAGCGGGCTGACGCGCTGGGAGCGGGCTACGGGCAGGTGGACGAGCGTTGCGGACCTTCCCGACTTCCCGGCGCTCAGGGACGAATTGGCACGGTCGTTTGCCGAAGACGGGCGCGGAGCGATCTGGATCGGATTCAACAGCGCGCTCGTTCGCGTGACGCCGGCCGGCGTCAAGTCGTTCGGCGCGCCCGATGGCCTTCCGCCTGGTGCAATCGTCGAAATGATCGCGGACCACACGGGACAGATCTGGTTCGCATCGTCGCAGAGCGGGTTGATCCGGATTAACCACGCCGGCGACGCAAACGTCCGGTTCAAGACGTACACGACACTTGACGGCCTCTCGAGCAATGCCGCGCAGGTGCTTGTCGAGGATCTGGCCGGCCGCATTTATGTCGGCACAGGACGAGCGCTCGATCGGCTCGATCCGGTTACCGCGCGCATCAAGCACTACACGACCGCCGATGGCCTGGCACCCGGGCTCTTCCGGACCGCATATCGCGATCGCGAAGGCACGCTGTGGTTCGGCATGACCGGAGGGCTGTCCAAGCTCGTACCGGTTGCCGATCCTCCGGGTGTACCTCCGCCCGTGATCGTCACCGGCCTCATCGTCGGCGGCGAGCGGCAGGCCGTCTCGCCGCTCGGTGAGACCGCGCTGACGCTGCCCAACCTGCAGCCGTCGCAGGCGCAGGTCCAGATCGATTTCGCAGGTCTCGAGTTCGCTCCAGGCGAAACGCTGCGGTACAGGTTCCGTCTGGACCCGCAAACCGGCTGGAGCCAACCTGTCGATCAGCGGTCGGTCAACTACGCCGGCCTGCGGCCGGGATCGTACAGATTTCTGGTCCAGGCCGTCACATCATCTGGGCTGGAAAGCACACAGCCTGCCGCTGTGACGTTTGTCGTTCTGCGGCCAATCTGGCAGCGGTGGTGGTTCGTCTCCGGTGCCGGCCTGTTCCTGGCTGGAATCGTCCTTGGCGTTCACCGGTACCGGATGAAACGGCTCCTCGACCTCGCGGATCTCCGTACGCGGATCGCGCTCGACCTGCACGACGACATCGGAGCGAATCTCACCCGGATCGCAATTCTCAGCGAAGTCGCCCGCCGGCGGAGCCCGGCCGAGACATCACCCGACGATCCGGTCGGCGCGATCTCGCGAATTTCTCGCGAGTCGGTCGCCGCAATGAGCGACATCGTGTGGGCGATCAATCCGCAACGCGACCACCTCGTCGATCTCGTGCGGCGCATGCGCCACCATCTCGAGGAAACGTCGCGAGCACACGGCATCACCGTGCAGTTCGACGCGCCCGGTGCAGACGAAGACATGCGGTTGGATAGCGGCCTCAGACGCGATCTGTTCCTCATCTTCAAGGAAGCGCTGAACAACGCATCCCGCCACGCGCGCTCTTCCCACGTGAGTGTCGCGCTTCACGTCGATCGAGCGACGCTCGCCCTCGAGATTACAGACGACGGCGATGGGTTCGAGCCGTCGCCGTCACGAGAAGGACAGGGACTCCTCAGCATGCGGCATCGCGCCGAGCGGCTCGGCGGCACGTTCCAGGTGCAGTCGGGACGAGGCAGCGGCACGATCATCCGCGTACACGCGCCGCTCGCAGGCGTGATCGCCTCTCGCCGCAGCGTCACGCGCGTGTAGCATCAAACGAGCCGCTCCCGCAGCGCTTTCGCGACCGCCTCGCTTTTCGAGTGGACCTGCAGCTTGGCGTAGATGTTCTTCAAGTGAAACGACACCGTGTTGATCGAGATGTCGAGCGCCTCGGCGGCCGTCTTGTAGTGATGCCCGTCGACGAGCAGCTTGAGCAGCTCGGTTTCCTGCTTCGTCAGGTGGTAGGTTGCCCGCTCGGGCGGCCTGAACTCGCGGAACAGACGCACGACGCGGCGCGCGACCTCCGGCGACATGGGCGCGCCCCCACCGACCGCTTCGCCCAGCGCTTCGAGCAGTCGTCCCGGCGGCGTGCTCTTCAGCAGGTAACCTGACGCGCCAGCGCAGAGCGCATCGAACACCCGGTCGTTGTCGTCGTACACCGTCAAGGCCAGGATTGCCAGCGCCGGATGGCGCTCGCGCAGGATCCGGATCCCTTCTATTCCGGACATCCCGGGCAGGTTCAAGTCCGCCAGCACGACGTCCGGGTGGACGCGATTGAGATCTTCGATCGCCTCCTCCATCGTGCGGTATGTCGCCGCGCAGGCGAACGACGGTGCCCCGTCGATCAGGGCCCTCAGCCCCTCGCGGACTTCGCGCTGATCTTCGACGATGACGACTCGCGTGCGGGGAATGGCGTCCAAGATCGCTCGCGGGCGATCAGTCTACTTCGACTCACGCATCAGGGCACCCACACGTACACGTAGGTGCGTTCCACGAGTGTCGGTAGTTACGTGACGCGTGTGGCCGATGGTACACCTCAGGCTTCACAACGGCCGTCCGTGTTCGGCCGGGAGGACATATGAAGCTCAGTCGACTGTCTCGCCGCTCAATCGCTGTTTTGTCGTTCTCCGCAGCCGTCGCTGTCGGCCTCGCGATTGTCGTCGCGAAAGTGGCGGCGAGTACCAGCTTCGTCCCGACGTGGACCGGGTGCTACAACCCCTCGGGCGGAACGATCAATAAATTGCAGCAAGGCGCGGTGCCCCTGAGAACATGCGTCGCGCCGAGTTTTCCCGTGATGGTTTCATCCGGCGACATCACCAGCATCAGCGTCGGCGGCGGACTCACGGGCGGCGGCGACAACGGCGACATCACGATCACCCTCGATGCGAAGTACAGCCTCCCGCAGGCCTGCATGACCGGTGGCATTCCCAAGTGGAACGGTACGGCGTGGGAATGCGGCGTCGATCACGACACCACCTACAGCGCCGGGACGGGCCTGTCACTCACGTCGTCTATCTTCAGCATTGTTCCGGGATTCCGCTTGCCGCAGGGCTGTCAGAGCGGACAGGTGGCGGTCAGCAACGGATCGGATAGCTGGACGTGCGCCAACCAGCCGGCGGCGCCGATCGCCCATTCCGCAACTTCAGGGATCGGCGCCGTCCTCGACGACGGAAAGTTCTATGGATTTGGAACGGTCAACATCACCGAGGCAGGCTTATACCTGGTCATCGGCAAGGGCACAATCGAGTCCGACGAGAACGTGCAGGACTTCAAGAGCGTGACGTGCAGCCTTCAGCCTGGACCTGTTGGGACGGCGATCGACAGCACGTCGCTGGGGTCTGTCGTCCTCGACGACGTGCCGGAGATTCCAATCTCCCTTGTAGGACAGGTCTCCTTCACCTCGCCCGGTACGATGACGCTCGGTTGTTCGGCCAGTCCAGGCGCCGACGGCATTCAATTCGAGGACGCGCGAATCGTGGTGGTCAAGCTTCAGTAAGCGCAAGGGTTGGACGGGCACGACTGCACGGCTCCCGGCTGCCAACGAAAATGGGGCTAGTTGAATGGTCGGGAGCTGTGTGGTTGTGTAGTCGACTACCTGCAACCTGGCAGCCTGAACGCCCCGATCCTGCTCGAGTACGTCGCCTGATCTTTCTTGATGTAGTCGCCGACGTACCAGATCGTGCAGTCGTCGTCCGGATCGACGGCGGTCTGGCTGTAGTCCTCCCACCGCATCGCCGTCTGAAAGCCCTCGCCTTCTGCGAGCACCGTTTCATGCAGCGTGAGTTTGCCGAGCGGATCGCCTTCCAGGCGAGCGGCGACGCGCTGTCCGGCAGGAATCGCGGCGCCGCCGTATGAGTACCCGATCACGATGTTGCCGTGTTTGTCCATCGCGGCGCTGGGAAGCCAGCGGAAGTTGCCGTCGGACATGTACGTGCCCTGCTCGTACAGCTTCAGCGTGCGATCGGGATTCACGCGGAACTCGTACCATCGCACGCCTCCTCCACCCGACGTGGTGTTGATGGAGTGCACGGCTACGACCGACTCGTGGCCGTTCACGTTGCGATATGTCAGCCGCGCCATGATCTTGTCGCCTTGCGAGTCGAGGCGCCGATCGGTGCCGGGCTGCGGGACGCAGTCGGTCAGCTGGCCGTCGCAGAGGTAGTGATACGGCGCAACAGATATCTTCTGCGGGCCGGTAACGGCGGTCTTCGACGGATCGTTCCAGTCGATGTGGAACTGCCACGCACTGATTGTGTCGTCTTCGAACTTCCTGTCCAGCTGCAGGCCGCCGGCGGCCATCAGAATGTCGGGCGCGCCTTGCGGCGGCAGCTTCCTGCCGTCCAGATCGGACGTGTTGAAGAAGTTCACGTTTTCAACCATCACGCACTGCTCCGTCGCCGGCTCTCCACGAAGCATCCTGCGACGATCGGCGACGCACGCGTGCTTCTGCGAGAAAACGGTCTCCGAGATCCGGTTGTCGCTGGTACTCGTCGGCGTGTAGTACCCGTCAGGCCAGATCGCGGGTCGTGGATAGTCGGGAAACAGCGGACGCAGGAACTCGTACCGGTAGTACGACCCCAACGGATCGCTGCTCGTGCTGACGGCGTAGCACATCGCGTACGGCCCTTGCGGCTGAGGAGGACGCTCGCCCGCCGCGCCGCGGCCGCGGCCCTGATCCGGAGGGGCATTCGGATCCGGTGGCGGTGGCGGCGGTTGGAAGAGCGCCGCAGCGGTTCCAGGCTGGCCCGGCCGTCCAGGCGGGCTCACGTGCGCGGACGCATCGCCGTCCTTCCACATCTCCGGTTGATCGGCTCTCGGCTCGGCGCGGCGGAAGATCGGCATGACGATCAGCCAACGATCCGCGAGCTGGTCATAGCGCGCGACCGCGTCGCCGTTGTTCGTCGCCTCGCACGTACCGCCAAAGCCCCTGAAGAAGTTGTTGGTCGGCACCGGGCCGTACAAGATCCTGCCGGTCGCCGGAAATTTCTTTCCCTTCTTCGTGAAGATCGCGGTCCGCGAATTGACGATCTGGACGATGTGGTCGGGCCCGACGGCAAGGCTGTTATCCGAAGGATTGTTGCCGCGGAATTGGCCCTGAGGTCCCGAAAACGTTGCGCCCATGCCGTCGAATCTCGCCACGAGCAGCGGGCCCGGCCGCGTGCCCTGGGTCGTCTGCTCCACCACACCGGAACCTTCGGCAGCCGTCATGACCGGCGGCGCGATCGGCGGTGACTGATCGCGGTGGACGGCCGCATGGTGGGATGCCGAGCCGATGCGCGGTGCGGCGGCGATGTCGCGGTGAGCCGACAGGATGACGCCGACGGAAAGGGCCAGAACGCCTGCAGTACGGAATGAGCGCATGTGGGCGGACATTACGATATGTCTGAGGCGGCCGCAATGCCGGCAGCCGAAGAAGAGATCAAGCCGGCACGAGCGCGATCGCGCGCAGCGGGCTGCCGCTGCCGTTGACGATCTTGAGCGGCGCGGCGATCAGAATGGCGCCGGTTGGCGGCAGCAGATCGAGGTTGCAGAGACTCGCAAGACCAAATCGACCCGCCCCGTGCATGGTCGCATGGTTGGGAAACGGTGGCTTGAAGCTGCCGGCCTGGCCCGCGTCGGTGCCGATCGTCTCCACGCCGACGCCGAGCACCTCGCGGTCCAATGCCAGCAGCTCCGACGTCCGCGGATGAAAGCCCGGGCTGTGCGGACCATCCTCGCGTCCGTTGATGAACGAGGCGCGATCGGTACGGCGGCTCCAGCCAGTCCGCAGCAGGACCCACGCACCTTTCGGAATGCGCCCGTGGCTCGCCTCCCATTGCTCGAGGCGCTCGGCTGTCAGCAGGAAGTCGGCGTCCCGTGACACATCGTCCGTCACATCGATGACGCACGCCGGACCGATGCAGCGCGCTACGGGAATCGTGTCGCACGCGTTGTCGGGAAGATCTTTTCCGGTGACCCAGTGGATTGGCGCGTCGAAGTGCGTGCCCGTGTGTTCGCCCAGCCGAAGCGTGTTCCAGTACCACGCGGGGCCCCTGTCGTCGTACCTCGAAATGACGTCGATGGACACGCCGGGAGACGCCGCGAACATCGGCGGCAGGTCGATCACGGGTGTCGACGGTCCGAGCGGCTGCGTCAGATCGACGACCTTTACCGTGCCACGTCTCAGTTCCTCGACGAGCTGTGTGAGGATGCCGCTCATTGGACCTCCGCCGCTTTCCTTCCCGCGATCCATCGCTTGAAACGAAAGCCGTTTTCCGGCAGCTGCAGATCCATCCCGTAGTGGTTTGGACCCACCGCCGAGACCTTCGCAACGATGACGCTCAGATCGTTGCGGCCGAAGGCGTCGATCGCGGCCTCTCCGAAGTCGACCACCGAATCGACGGCGGCCACGTGTTCGATGCCCGCACCCCGGGCGATCGCGGCGAGGTTCGTGATCCCTGACGTCGTGTGCGAATCGAACCCGCCGGTCGAGAGGAGGCTGCCGTTGTCGAAGATCACGTGCACGAGATTGCGCGGCCGGTAGCGCGCGAGGGTTGCGAGCGTGCCGAGATTCATCAGCACCGATCCGTCGCCATCGAGCACCACAATCTGTTCATGCGGCAGGTGCATGGCCAGACCAAGGCCGATGGACGAGGCGAGTCCCATCGCGTGCTGCAGATAGAAGAAGTTGTCGCGATGCCCGAGATCGTACAGCTCCTGGGCACACGCGCCCATGATCGTCACGACCGGCTTGTCGTGCAGCTCGGGATAGAGCATCGCGATGCACTCGGCGCGGGTCACCATGTGTCTTGCTTGCCAACGCGCTTCATAGCGCTTCTTCCATGAGTTCCCGCGTCAGCAGGAGCGCGACTGGAGAGAGCGAACTCTGCGAGAAGGTATAGGCCTCGCGAATCTGACGTCCGACATCATGTGGGTTGCGCGCGTATTCGAACGGGATGCCGAGCGCCCGGAGCACCGGTTCGGTCACGATGCCGCCGCGCGTATGCCAGGGATACGGCTCACCCCAGTGCCCGCGGAGCGCCACGAGCATGCACAACGGAATGCCGTACAACAGCGCGAGCGAGACGATCCCGTTGATCGCGGCAAGCAAGCCGTGGTTCTGCATGAGCAGGACGTGGCGCTCGCCGGCGAAATAGGCGCCGGCGGCGATGCCGATCGCCTCCTCTTCCCTGGCGACCTGTATGAGCCTGACGTCCGGATCGCGTTCCGCCTGTTGCAGCAGCAGTCCCAGCCATGTCTCGGGGAGCGCGGACAGCGATGTAATGCCGGCGTCCTTGATGCCTTGAAACACGACCTTCGAGTTCTCGTACGAGACCGACATGGGCGACGGCGATTGTATAACCTCTATTGACGCACGCGCTCCCGTCCCCTCAACGCGAAGTATGCCGCGTTCAGGACGACCAGATACACCACCCCGCTGGCGAAACTCAGGCGTGAGTCCGACCACGTTTTCGCGATCGTCAGGACAATCAGCGCAAACCCGACGACGGAGCCGGCGGCGCCGAGGACGGACCGATGCGGCAGCGCGTTCATCACCTCTGCGCTGGCGGTCTGTCGAAAGCGCACGTGCGACGCGAGCGTGACGAGCCACGACAACAGCAATCCAAACAGCGCCGCGTTCACGATGGAAACGAACGCCTGCTGCGGCGCCCAGCGCTCGAGCACCAGCGCGAGCACGACGGAAAACGACGACGTGATGACCGCAAGAATGGGCGCCCCGGCGCGATTCAGCCGGCCAAGCGCCGCCGGCGCCCAGCCGTTGCGCGCGAGCGCAAACAAGGTGCGTGACGCGGAGTACAGCGCCGCATTCGCGCCGGACAACGCCGCCGTCAACACTACGAAGTTCATGACGTGAGCCGCGCCCGGCAGGTCGACCGTCCGGAACACGGTGACGAACGGCGACTCGCGGACGCCCGCGTGATTCCACGGCATGACGCCCGTCAGGACAACGATCGCGCCGATGTAAACGAGGGTGAGGACGATGAACGTCAGACGCGTCGCCCGCGCGATCTCTGCGGTCGATCGCGCTTCACCGCTCGTAACCGCCACGAATTCGACGCCGGAAAAGGTATATATCGCGAACGGCACCGCGACGAGTGCCGCGAGCGCGCCATTCGGGAACAGGCCGCCATGCGCCGTGTACTGCGGCGGCGTCCTGCCGGTCAGCATCAGCGCGGCGCCGAGCACGACGAATGCGGCGATCACCACGACCTTGATCATCGCAAACCAGTACTCGAACCGGCCATAGCGGCCGACGCTGAGCACGTTCACGGCAAGGAGGAGCAGCGACGCAAGGGCGACCCACGCGATGGCCGGGACACCGGGAAACCAGAACGCCATATAGGTCGCCGATGCCACCATCTCGGTGCCGATCGAAATCGAGATCGCCGCCCAGTATCCCGCGCCGGAGAGGAACCCGGCCCACTCGCCGAGATACAGGTCGCCGTAGCGTTGAAAGGACCCCGCTGCAGGATGCAGCGGAGCGAGCTCGCCCAGCGCCAGCGCGACCGTCCACGTCACGAAGGCGCCAAACAGGAAGGTCAGGATGACCGCGGGTCCAGCAACCTCGATCGCCGCAGCGGATCCGAGCAGCAGCCCGGTACCGATCGACCCGCCGACGGCGACCATCGTCATCTGCCCGGCGGTGAGCTCGCGCTTCAGCCCCTGCTCGGTCGATCGGGTTTCGCGAACGTCCTGCAAGCTTGCGGAGTTTACCGGATTCAGGTCAGGTGTGCCGATGCGGATGCGAGCCTCGTCACGATCCCGGCAATCTCGCGCAGGTCTGCTTCGGCGCCGTAGATGCAGACGGCGTCAGCCTCTGTGTCGTACGTCAGCCGTGCGGCGAGCGCCGGATCCGCCGCGGCAATAGCGCGCCGCACTCGTGCCTCGGCCTCATGATTGGTCGCCACCGAAAGGTGCGACGCGAGGTTTTCCCGGATCCACCAATCGGACGACCGTCCCGCAGGCGGACGCACCAGCACGATCCCGACCCGCTCCCCTGCCGGCGGCCCGGGCCCACGGAACGCTCGAATGTCGATGTCCGGGCGCAGCCGACGCAGTTCGTCAATCTCCTGCTCGAAGCCGCCAGACGTCTCGACGCCTCTCAGAGTGAGCGTTTTCAGGTTCCGGATCGACGCGAGGGGCTGGAGCGTCGCGAAGCGGACGACGTCTGCCGGGTCACCAGGCGTCTCGATCGTCAGAAAGGAGAGCGATGGAAGAGTCGTGAAAACGTCGAGTGGTACCGGATGCCCGAAGCTATTGACGCTGACGTCCTCGAGCCGCGGGAGGTGCGCGATCGGCGAGAGCTTCTGACCTCGTACGAGCACGAGGCGCAGTCTCTCGAGGCGGCCGAATGATTCGAGGCCGTCCAGACTTCGAAGTCCTGCACCCGAGACGAGCGCGAGCCGCTTCAACCGCGTCCACGTCCGGAGCGGACGAAGATTCGCCATCCGAGGCTGAATCGCCGTCACGTCTTCGAGCGCGGCACAATAGCGCAACTGGCCCCAACCGGCGGGCGCATCGCAATCGAGCGTCACGAGCCGCGTCAGTGCAGCGATCGATCGCACACTCTCCTTCGGCAGGCAGTATCGAAGCGTGAGATGCCGGAGGTGTTCGAATCGCTGCAGCAGCGCGAAGCGATCGCCCGTCTTTGGCGCGGCCACGAGATGACTGGCAATGCCAAGCGCCTGCAGGTTGGACGGCAGCGCTCCGAGATCGAACGGCCTGCCGCGGCACCACGTCAGCCAGAGCCGGGACAGACAAGGGAGATTCCCGATGGTTTCGGCGTCGGGCAGCGGTGCCCCGGAAAACAGGAGCAGATCCGTGATCGTCGGGAGGGGCCGGGCCGCTCGCACGAGCGTCGTGGCGACCACACTCGTGACCGACGGGAAATCCGCCAGAACGTCCAGATCGATTGCATGGTTGGCGTCCGTCCGGACCCCGCGCGCGGCGAGAACCTGCGTGTCGCCGGTACGAACGCTTTCGATGGGGACGACACCGGACGTATCGCGGAACTGCGGCCCCGGGGTCGTCAGCTCCTCGAAGCTCAATGGACGGATAGACGCCGGACGCTGACTGCGCTCCTCATCATCCAGTGCGCCGTAGCGACGCAGTCCCGGCATTCACGTTCATTATCCGCCGTTCGCCGAAACAGCGAAGCGCTTGAAGAAGCTGTCATCGTTCCATTTCGGACGCGATGGATCGTCTGCGACTCTCTCCAGGAGACCAAGGATCACGCGATCGAACTTCACCGCCGCCTCGGTGTCCACCGGCTGTTTCACATCGTCGATCGGCTTGTGGTACACGTCGCGCACCCACTCGCGGCGGGTGCGCTCTTCCGGAGATCCGAATTCATAACCGAACTTGAAGGCCAGCGCCGGGATGCCGCGCCGCACGAAGCTGTATTGATCGCTGCGGGTGAAGCGGTTCTGCTCCGGCTCGCGGTCCGTCTGCACGTCAACGCCCTCTGCCTGTGCCGCGGCCCGGACCGCTTCGCCGAGCGATGACTCCGCCAGGCCCTGCACCTCGATCACCTTCAGCGGGTACAACGGCAGGAACATGTCCAAGTTGATGTCGGCGACGATCGCGTCGAACGGCACTGTTGGATGGGCGGCAAAATATTTCGAGCCGAGCTCCCCCTTCTCCTCACCCGTGACCGTCATGAAGACGATCGAGCGCTTCGTCCGGACGCCGGACGCTTTCAGCGCGCGCGCGATTTCGATGACGGACGCAACTCCGGACGCGTCATCCATCGCGCCGTTGTAGATGGCGTCTCCATTGATCGAACGTCCGACGCCCAGGTGGTCCAGGTGCGCCGACATGACCACGTATTCGGACTTCAGCGAAGGAGCGGAGCCTTCGACCATCCCGACGATGTTTTCGGAGTCGAGCGACTGGCGTTCGAGCGCGGCATGAACGCGAAGCGTGCCTGTCAGGGAGAATCGCGGCAGCGGCTTCCTGTCGCGCACCAGCGACGCCAGCTCCTCCACGGAATGTCCGCTGCCCTGGAGCAGCTTTTCGGCGCCGGCGGCCGTCAGCGTCATCGACACGAGCTGCCCCGCCTGATCCTGCAGGTCGCGATCCGCCAGAACTACCGTCGGCTGCACGACCGGCGGGCCGGCGCGTCCGTCGGCGGAGGGCCTCGGCGCGGTGGCAGCGGCTGCCGGACTCGCGGCCCTCGATGTGAGGATGGCCCCGAAATTAGAAATAGTGGCCACTCCGATCGCGCCAGCTTTTCTCAACACAGCCCAACGCTCCGCTGTGGAGCTGAGATGCGAACGCACGTTGTCCGGAATCTTGACGGGTGCGGCGGATGTCACGTAGACGGCGATCTTCCCGTGGAGATCCTGGCCGGCCAGGTCGTCCCACTTCGCTTCGGGTATCGACAGTCCGTACCCGACGAATACCATCGGCGCATCGATCGAACCGTCCAGTTCGCCGCGCGCGCTCAACATCGCGTCTTCGCGCATCGTCAACGGCTGTTCCTGGCCGTCACGTACGAGCGCGATCGAGGACTCTTCCGGCACGAGCCGGCGCGACTCGAGTTTCACCGGCTGCCGGTATCCTGACGATCCCGCAGGCTTGAGTCCGATCTCCTTGAACTGCTGCTCGACGTATTCCGCCGCCTTTTCGAATCCAGGCGTGCCGACGTTGCGTCCCTGCAGCGCATCATCGGCGAGAAATTCGATGTGGTGCCACCACTGCTGTCCCTCACGCGGAGGCGTTTGCAGGATGAGCGCGGCGACAGCGAGACCTATGCATGGAATTCTCATTTCCCATGCATTGTAGTGGAGTGAATCTGCGTTAAGTGAGCGACAGGCACGCGCCCGGCGTATGGCACCAGCATGATGCGTCGGACTCGTGCGGATCGCGGCGCAGGCTCTTGATCGGCGGAAACGGGTGCCGTCCGAGCGCCTGGCCTATCGCGGCGTTGAGCGCCTCGTCGCGCAGCCCGACCGCCGAATAGATCGCAACGAACGTGATGACGCGCACGGGCCAGCGATCGCCGCCGGAATTGACCATACGGATGAGCAGCCCTTTGCCGATGTTGCCCATCCCCGGCATCGTCGCCGTAATCGGAACGACCAGTCGTCCGCCCGGTTGCATCGCGTCGAGCAGATGCGCCGGGACGTGCGTGAGTCCGGCATTGACTAGAGCGATGTCGAAGGTCTCCTCGAATGGCTTCGTTCCGTCGCTCGCGCGGACTTCCACGTGCGGCGCGGCCGCGAGCGTATTGCGTGCGCGTCCGGCAAGCGTGTCGTCCACTTCGAGCGCCAGCACGCGGCCGGTGGACCCCACGACGGCGGCAAGAATGGCAGAGTAGTATCCCGTTCCCGCGCCGAGGTGCAGCGCGCGGTTGCCCGCCTCGGGTTCGAGCGCATCGATTGCCGTCGCCAGCAGGCCTGGTGCTCCGTTGAAGAGCATCCGCTCCGGCTCGATTGCGATGGCGACGTTATGAGAAACGAAGCGCGGATCTGCGCCAGGCGTCTGCCGCGGGCCTGACTGGAGGTCCGAGTCGCCGCGAATCGTCCATGGTCCCGGCGGCAGGAACGCCTCGCGCGGGACTGTTGCGAATGCGTCCACGATTGCCGGTGTCCTGATATTCGCGACGATCTGGATTTCCTCCGCGAAGAATCTTCGCCATTCAGCGGTCGTCGTGCTCATCGCTTCCTCTTTCGTGGTTTGGTCCGTGCTCCGGCGCCGGTTTCATCTGTCAGCACCTGCGTCCGCCCTTCGCGAATCGCCTGCGCAATGTCCGGCCCGAGCGCGATCGCACGTGGGGGCGCCTGCCAGAGATAGGAGTGGCGCCCGGAAGACCCAGGGATCAGACGGACTTCCCCGGCCTCGTTCAGGCGCTTGAGCACGGTGTGGATGGCGGACAGTTCGCTCACGTAGATCGAGAGGTCCACGCCAATTGCCAACAGCCGGTCCCGCACTTCCACGGGCGTCATGGGCACGCCTGCGCGGAGCACGAGACGACAGGCATCGGTGAGACCGAGGGGCACCGTTGGCGTGAATCCCATCAGTCGCGAGAGGGTCCCGATCGTCTGCGCGAGCGCCGAGAGGCGCGCGTCGATTTCGCGGCGCTTCGCGCCGAGGTCTTCGTATTCGCGGATCGCCGCGTCGAGAGCGGCGCGATAGTCTTCACCGGTCATGCTTACACTTATACTATATGTGTAATGTATTGTAAAAACCGGCCCGCACGGCAGGTATATGCTTCCCTCCACACGCGGTGGAGAATGCACTGTCGCAGATGGGTCGGGTTGTTGGCGCTGGCACTCGTCGGGGCGCTGCCGATCGGTACAGCCGCGCAGTCCTTGACGGGATCGCTCAACGGGTCGGTCAAGGATCAGCAGGGCAATAGCATCCGAGATGCGGTCGTCCGCATCACCTCGCCGGCGCTGATTGGCGGAGAACGACACACCTTTTCCGACGACAAAGGCGAGTGGCGCTTCGCCGCGCTGCCGCCTGGCCGTTACGCGTTGAGCGTGGAGCTGCCGCCTCGGTTCGCTCCCCATCTCAAAGAGGGTATCGGCGTCGGAGCCGGTGCCGCCATCGAGATCGCGATTGTGCTGCCGGTGGCCGGCATCGTGGAGTCGGTGAGCGTGACGGCGCCGCCGATCGATTTACGCAACAGCGGACTCGAAACCCGCTTCGACTCCGACTACATCCGGACGATCCCGATGCGCCGGTTCAGCATGTTCGATCTCGTCAGGAGCGCACCGGGCGTGTCGCCCACCTCGCCTTCGAGCGGAACCAACGGCACGATCTCGACATTCGGCTCCGGAGTGAACGAGAACGCGTTCCTCATCGATGGAACGGACTTCACGTGTCCCTGCCAGGGCGTCGCGCGCGCCGAGCCGATCGTCGACGTCATCCAGGAAGTCGACGTCGTATCGATCGGGGCCTCGGTCGAGCACGGAAACATCCAGGGCGGGGTCGTCAGCGTCGTGACGAGGCAGGGCAGCGCGCGGTTCAGCGGTGAGGCATCGTATTACGCGCAGCCCTCGAGCCTCACGGCGCAGCCGGTCGTGCTCGCCGTATCGGACGGCACCCAACCGTCCAGCGGATACGAGCGCGTCAGGTACCGCGATCTGACGGCATTGTTGGGCGGTCCCGCGAAACGAGACCGGGTCTGGGTGTTCGGCGCGTACCAGTACTTGCGGGATTACGACAGTCAGCCGGGGGCCGATCCGGCGTTTCCACGGACCTACCAGCAAAACAAGATCTTCGCAAAGGTGACGTCGCGAATCACACCGTCGCTTTGGCTGATGAACAGCTTTCACGAGGAATTCTGGGTCGACCCGACGCCGCCTACGCTCGCCACACCCTTCGTCGCAACAGACCGCACCAACGCATCAGTGCCGAGCATGACATTCGCCCATCTCACACACACCGTATCGAGCCGCACGATGTGGGAGGCACGCGTGGGCCGCTTCATGATGCATCAGAACGACGATCCCAGTTCAGGTGACCGCACGACACCGGCTCGAATCGATCAGTCCACCGGAGTTTCGAGCGGCAATGCTTCTCCCCTCGGTTCGTTCCTGCTCGACCGAATCACGGTGAAAGGCATTCTCAACCGCTACGAGCAAGGGACACTCGGCCACCACCTTTTCAGGCTTGGCGGAGAGTTCGAGCGCGGCGAACATCGATTGCGGCAGTTCCTGCCTGGAGGCGTGCAGTACATCGACAGCGACGGCATGCCATTCCTGGCTGTTTTTCGTGATCCGTCGCACGCGGGCGGCGTTTCGAAGACGCTGGGCCTGTTCGGAAGCGATTCCATGGCCATCGGGGACCGGCTGACCATCGACGCCGGGTTGCGATTCGATCACAGCCGGGCCCTCAGCCAGGACCTTTCGGCGCTCGACACGGAGGGAAACGAAACGGCGACGGTCACGACAGGCCTTGGCACGCTGTATACGTGGAACGTGTTTTCGCCGCGTATCGGCGCCATTTTCAAGCTCGATACGACCGGCCTCACTGTGCTGCGAGCGACGTACGGCCGATTCAATCAAGGCGTGCTGACCGGCGAACTCGATCCGGTGTCGCCGGGAAACACGCCGATCAGAACGATGGCGTATGACCCGGCGACCGGTGACTATACCCGGTTCGTTTCCGAGGTCGATCCACGTCTGAATATCTCTATAGATCCTCACACGCGTCCCCCACACACGGACGAGTTCTCGCTCATAGTGGATCGCTCGATCGCCCGAACCGTCCGCATATCCGCTGCGTACATCAAAAAGCGAGGGAATGACTTCATCGGTTGGACCGACGTCGGGGGCGAGTACCGTCCCGCTACGAGGCAGTTGAACGACGGCTCGATCGTGCCGGTATTCGAACTGGCAAACGGCACGTCCGCACGCCGCTTCGTGCTCACGAATCCCCCCAGCCTGTTTCTTCACTACGACGGCCTGGTCGTCGCAATGGAGAGGCCATACGGGAATGGGTGGCAGGCGTCCGCGTCCTACACATACTCTCGCGCAATCGGCCGTCAAGTGATCAGCAATGGGACGGCAGACGCGGCGCAGTACAGCACGATTGCGCGCGCGAAGGTTCTGACATTCGGTCAGGACCCGAATGACCTCACGAACGCGACGGGCCGGATGCCGAACGATCGCCCGCAGGTTTTCCGTGCGACGGTCAGCGCGCACCTTCCCTGGCGGGACTTTCTCGTGGCGGCCAATCTGCAGTCTTTCAGCGGCAAGCCGTGGGCGGCGACGACGCAGGTGCTGCTGCCACAGGGCAGCCGACGAATCCTGCTCGAACCGCGCGGCTCGCGCCGCCTCTCGGCACAGTCTCTGCTCGACGTGCGGATCTCCAAGACGTTCCGCGCTGGAGGCGTCGGAAGGATCGAACTGATGCTCGACGAACTCAACGTCCTGAACGACGCCGCCGAGGAGGCGCTGGCATCCGACAATCGATTCAGCACCACTTTCGCTGGTCCCACGCGGTTCGTCGATCCTCGCCGCACGATGGTTGGCGTTCGGCTGAACCTCGGACGCTGAAGCCGCTCCGCATCAACGCATGGCGCGAAGGGGCCGCCGGCAGCGGCCCCTCACTTTCAAAACCGCGCGAACCCGTCTCTTATTTGTCTGAGCCGAGCGGCGCACCCCGGCACTCGAAGTTCGCGGCGTCGTCGATGCTGCCGCTGCCTTTATAAATCGCATGCTGCGGGTACGGGCAGAGCGGACGGGAACGATTCGTGCCCGGTCCGGCCGTCTTGGTGGCGGTTAGGGATGCTGGCGCCTGGCCGTGCTCCACCCACTGTTCGAGCGCCGTCAACGCATCGAACGTGTTCGGACCAATGCCGCCGCCGCAGTGGTACATGCCGGGCACCATGAACAACCGTGCGTAGTCCTCGACGGCGCGCCGGCCTGCATGGTTGCGGAGGCCAACGTAGTACTGCAGCGTCCGATAGGGCGATACCGCGATGTCGGCCCAGCCCTGGTAGATGATCATCTTGCCGCCTGCATTCGAGAACCCGGTGAGATCGTCCTGAACCGGATCGAAGATTCGATGCATCGTCGTCATTCGCGGTGGATCGAGATCGAAGTTGAAGGTATGCCAATCGAACGCCGGATCATCGATCTCGAACGCCAGATACCTGAGGTATTGATCCTGCAGCGCGACGCCAATCGGCGACGGGTTCGTAATGTATGCATCCCAGCCCTGACCGCCGACGGGATCAGGAAGTTCTCCTCCGAACGCATAACCGGGATACAGCCGCTCGCCAGCGGAATTGATCGCACCCTCGTAAATTCTCCTGAGCGTTGCGACCTGCGGCGCCGTGAGGCAGTCGGGTGCGTCGCCGTCCGCGCAGAGCAGCGAATCCACGTCGAAATGGCAGTTCCGCGGATCGTCGATGAGGCCGTCGGTCAGGCCGTCCAGACCGTCGCATGCGGTCATCACCGCGTTGAAAATCACCGGCAGCTTGGAAGTCGGGAGCGGTGCCGCCACCTGCGACTGCGCAATCCAGTTTTCGTCGATGACGATGCCCGACAGGTCGAGGGCCGGCGAGCCGGCAATGATGCCGTCGAAGTCGCCCGGATAATGCTCGGCGGATTGCAGGGCGTAGCGGCCGCTGCTCGAGCATCCGTTGTAGTACGCATAGAGGGGACCGCTGGCATAGTACGCTTGTGTCAACGCCTGTGCGAACACGCGGGACAGGTGCGTCCCGCGGTAGCCGAAATCAATTTCCGCCGGACGGTTGTTCAAGCCGAACGAGGCGTCGAAGATGTTCGCCCCAGCGTGGCCGCTGTCGGTCGTGATGGTTGTATAGAACCGGGAGAGCGCCGTCGATATCGCCGGGTTGCCCAGAGGCGCAAGCAATCCCATGTAGGCCTGCCGCGTCGTCATCAGCAGCTTGCTGTTCCATGTGTTCGGCATACGCACTTCGACGGTCACATTCGAGCCTGGTTCACCGTGGGTTATGCCGACGACGCGGCAGTGGGCAGGCAGCGGTCCATTCGCAGGCACCGCCGTGGCCGACACCATTTCGGTGTCCGGAATGTTCAGCAACAGCATGTCGGCGCAGTCCGCAGCGGGAACGACGAATGAAGTACGGTCCGTCGAAGCCCGCAGGGACTGGTTGTATCCTCCGTACATGGTCAGGGTGCACGCGAGCACGCCGATAGAAAACGCGCGTTTCATGATGTCTCCTCGGTGTCGATCCGGGTGCCGACAGGCGGTCAGCCTTCCCCGATCGGAGTCGCCGGGAAGATGCCGCACGAGAGCGCGAAAAGTCTTGAAAGACCCGCTGAAAAAGGCTGAAATCCCCTGATCAGAGGAACGACACCCGCGTACACTCGTCCTGGGGGTTCCTGGTGACTCTTTCGAATGGGTCTCCCGGCGATAGGCCGTCCGATCGCGCGGCGGGCGAGGGACTCACGCTCGTCTTCGGGCCCTATGCCCTCGACACGCGGGCGAAGCGTCTGCTCAGCGGGGGGACGCCGGTCCCTCTCACCACCAAGGCATTCGAGACCCTCGAAGTCCTGATCCGAGCGGCCGGTCAGACCGTGTCGAAGGAGGACCTGCTCAAACAGGTCTGGCCCGGCACATTCGTTCAGGAGGACACGCTCGCGCAGAACATCTCGACGATCCGGAGAGCGCTCGGCGAGACGGCAGATTCACCGCATTACGTGGTGACGGTGCCCCGAGAGGGCTACCGGTTCGTGGCTCCCGTTGAGGTGGTGAACGGAAATCACGTCGTACCCGATCTCGTTGCAGGCGAGACCGTGTCGCAGCCCCGGCCGCAAAGTCGTCACGCGTGGGCCATCCGCCCACGGCTTCTTTCATTCACCATCGGCGTTGGATCCGGGATCGTGCTCGCCGCGCTTGTGGCGTCATGGGTGCGCAGGCCGGAGCCGAACCGGTCGCGGCCTGCGACGACGTTCGAGGTGTTCGAGCCGGAGGGCGCCCGGTTCAGCAGTTCGGGAGGGGCAATCGCGCTTTCTCCGGACGGACGGCAGCTCGCGTTCCTGGCCGAGGACGCGAATCGACAGGATCGCCTCTACCTCCGTTCATCGGATTCGCGCGTGAGCCGGCCGCTGCCAGGAACCGAGGATGCCTCACAGCCGTTCTGGTCGTTCGACAGCCGTTCGATCGCGTTTTTTTCGCGCGGGGCCTTGCGCAGGATTGATGTTTCAGATGGAGAGGTGCGCACGATCTCTCAACTACCCTCCAATGCGAACGCCCTGGCCGGCAGCTGGAGCTCCCGCAACGTCATCCTGTTCACGCTGATTGGCGGTGGACTGTACCAGGTGCGCGCCTCCGGCGGCGATGCGAGCCGCGTGCGCCCACCGGGCCTTGGCGAATGTGAAGAGTGTCTGTGGCCATTCTTCCTTCCCGACGGGCAACACTTCCTCTTCACGGTCCTCATGCGCGCCAATCGCGGCATCTACGTGGGGACGCTCGACGGCACCGCTCCGCGTCGTCTGCTGGACAGCGCGTCGTCGGCTGTGTACAGCGACGGCTATCTGGTGTACGCATCCGGCGGTGCTCTCGTCGCGAGACGATTCGATCCGGAGCGCGGCGAGGTTGGCGCGGACATCACGCCGGTTGCGGATCGCGTGTGGTTCAACCCGGTGACAACCCGCGCGGCATTCTCCGCGTCGAATGCCGGCGTCCTCGCATACCGCGAACCCGTCGTCACCCGGCTTCAGTGGATCTCGCGTTCAGGAAACGCGATCTCGACCGGGCCGGAAGGCCTGTTCCACGCGTTCGCGGTTTCTCTCGATGGCCGCGTGCTCGTATCGCAACTCGATCCCCTGCGCGGCACGTACGATCTGTGGCTCCATGACCCGGATTGGAAATCGGCGACGCGCGTCACGTTCGATCCGGGATCCGACTTGACACCTCTTTGGTCAGAGGACGGCACGCGCGCCGTGTTCGCGCGCGACAGCGGAGCCAACGGCTGGCAACTGTATGAGATCAACGTTGCAAACCTTGGCGTGGAGCGGCCGCTTCTGGAGCATGCCTCACTACACGAGCTCACACCGATCGCCTGGATGAAGGAGGTGCTGTACTACAGCACCTCCCAATCTGGTCACGGCGGAGCCGTTTGGATGGTCCGCACTGCCGAAGACAGCCGTACGCCGCCGACAATCGCAGCTGATTCGAGCTATGGCGAACTATCGGGGCGCATTTCGCCGAATGGTACGTCCGTAGCTTACACGCTCAACGTCAGTGATTCCCGAGTTCCGCACAGCACGCTTTTCGTGCGGCCCTGGCCTGGCGGGCAGGGGCAGTCTCAAATCACTGCGGATGGCTCCGCTCCTCGTTGGAGGGCTGATGGCCATGAGCTGTTCTACATGGCGCCGGACGGCCGCCTGATGGCAGTCGCGGTGCAGGACGGACTGGCGATCGGTTCACCGGAAACACTATGTTCCACGAACGCGATGGCGGAGACTGGTCTCGTGGGCAATACCTACGATGTGTCGCCGGACGGTCAACGGTTTCTCGTCAAGGTGCCCGCACGCCGGCCGTCGATCGTGATGATGACTGGTTGGCCGAGCCAGGCTGATCGCTGATCGTCAACGACTCGTCCGGTCGTACTCGTCTGCCGTTTGCCCGACACACGTATAGCAGAGCTCTCGAAGCCCTCCGAGCACCAAGCACCGGGCACCGAGCACCAAGCACCGAGCACCGAGCACCGAGCACAGACCCAGTACAATGTCCCCCTGAGGTCCTCGCATGGCGGAATTCGACGACCTGCGCCTCAACGAGCCCAGCCGGTCTGGTCCGCTGGCACAACCACCGACGCCATCACCATCCCTGCTGGTGCCGGCGGTGGTGATCGCGGTCATCGCGATTATCGGTCTCGGGGCATTTTTCTGGACGCGTCGCGCAACGCCGGTGCAGCAGGCGCCCGGCGTTCAAGTGCTCAAGACGACCGAGCCGGTCACTCCGCAGCGGACGCGACCCCAGGCGGTCGAGGGTGACCACATCGCATTGCCTCCGCTCGACGAGACAGATCCACTGGTGCGGCAGCTCGTGTCGCAGCTCTCCTCACATCCTCGCGTCGCGGCGTGGCTCGCGACCGATGGACTGTTGCGCAACTTTGCCCTGGTCGTCGTGAGTGTCTCGGGTGGCGCGACCCCCATCAAGGCGCTTCAATCGCAGCGGCCGAGCGCGCCTTTCGAAACGCGGGACACACCGAAGGGGCCCGTCATCGACCAGGCGAGCTATCACCGCTACGACGCGTACGCCGACGCCGTCGCCAGCCTTGACGCGCGGAACACCGCAAAGCTTTACGAGACGCTGAAGCCGCGGATTGCAGAGGCATACCGTGATCTCGGCTATCCCGACGCCGACATAGACGGTGCGTTCACGCGAGCGATGATCGTGTTGCTGCGCGCCCCTCGGCTCGAAGGCGACGTGCCCGTCGTTCGAGTGTCCGTGAACTGGAAGTATGCCGATCCGGAGATCGAGGCGCTGACGCCGGCCGAACGTCAATTGATCCGCATGGGACCGCGGAACGAACGCATCATCCAGGACAAGCTGCGCGAAATCGCACCGTTCCTCGGCATCGATCCGTCGCAGCTGCCGGCCGCCGGCCAATCGAAGAACTAACGTCGTACCTTACGCGCGGGATCCCGTCGTTCGGACATCGGCGCCTTTTACCGCATCAGCGCCGCGCGGTACGTAGCGGCGCGCGCGGGCAGGCCCCACGCGTCGTACAGCTGAATGAGCCGCGCGACGGTGTCGGTGACGTCGCGGCGCGGCGGTGCGGGCATCGCCTTCAGGTCGCGCATCGCGTCGAGCAGCGCCGCCTCCGCTTCCGGAAGTCTCCCGAGCGCGAGCAATGACGCGCCGACCATGCTCCTCGCACCGCCGACGGTCCAGTCGTCCTCGACGAACGTGCGGCGGCGGTTCGGCACGAGACCAGGGGCGAGCGATCGAATCCGCAGCCCCTCCCGCGCCAGCGATTCGGCAGCGGCGGGGTTCTTCCGCGTCAACTGCACCGATGCGAGATTGAGCGTGTAGATCCCCACCAGCTGATGGTCGGGCCCGAGCGCCGGGCGCGCGATCGCGAGCGCGTGCTCCAGCGCGTCCACCGCTTCGGTATACCGGCCCTGTTCCACCAGGACGCGAGACAGGCTGTTGAGCGTCATCGCCACGATCGGGTGGCTTTCGCCGAGCGCGCGTCGATGGATGGTGAGCGCTTCCCTGAAGAGGGCCTCCGCAGCTCGATAGTCGCCGCGCGAGGCCGTGACGAGGCCGAGGTCGTGCAGGCTCGTGCCCGTGTTGGGGTGGTACTCACCGCGCGTCTTGCGGTTGAGTTCCAGCGACTGGCGCAGCATGGTCTCGGCGCCGGCCAAATCGCCGTTCAGGCGGAGCACCGACGCAACACCATTGAGGCTGACGGCGGTTTCGCGATCGTCGTCGCCGAGGACCCTGCGGCGGATGTCGAGCGACTCGCGAAGGAGTGGGTCGGCGCTCTGGTTGAATCCGAGGTCCTGATAGACACGTCCCAGCTCGACGAGCGTGACGGCGACGTCGGGGTGCGCTTCACCCAGCAGCTTGCGGCGAATCGTGAGCGACTGCTCGAGATGCCGCGCCGCTCCCTCATAGTCTCCCCTGTCGGTCAGCAGGACGCCGAGATCATTGAGCGTCTGCGCCACATGAACATCCTCTGGGCCGTAGGCCTTCTGCGCGGCGACGAGCGCCTGTTCGAGGAGCACCTCCGCCCGATCGAATACGCCGAGGCGCCGGTAGGTCCGGCCGAGGACGGTCAGGATGTCAGCCTGCACCTCGGGCTGATCGACGAGTTCACGGCGCGCCTGATCCGCCCCTGAATCGAGCAACGCGCGCACGGTCGGCCCGTCCGGCGTCGCACGGTTCGTCATCGGATCGGCTCCGCTCAGGAGACCGACCATCAGCTCGCTCACGCGCGTGGCTTTCGCTGCCTCGCGCTGGGCGCGGTCGCGCTCCTGCGCAAGGCGGGTCGTATAGAACGCCGTCGATCCGCCAAGCAGTACCGCGACCACCGCGGCGGCTGCCACACCCTGCGCGTGGCGCCGGATGAACTTCGTCGCGCGATAACGGACTGTCTCAGGCCGCGCGGCAATCGGCTCCTGCCGGAAATATCGCCGCAGATCGTCGGCAAAAGCCGTCGCCGAAACGTAGCGCTCCGCAGGATTCTTCTTCAGCGCCTTTGCGACAATCGTGTCGAGATCGCCGCGAAGGACGCGGCGGAGTTTCGCCGGCGTCGTACCGCACCGCGATGCGTGCTGCAGGACCTCGTCGCGGGACGAGCCCGGTCCGACGACGGTGTCGGAGACGCGGCGGGGCTCGGTCTCGACGATCGCGTGCATCAGCGTGGCCGGAGACTGGAGCGCAGCGCCTGCGGGATGCTGTCCCGTCAGCAGCAGGTACAGCAGGACCCCCAGCGCGTACACGTCCGTCGCGGTGGTGATCGATCCGCCGGAAACCTGCTCCGGTGCGGCATACTGCGGCGTCAATGCGGTGCCGGCCTCGTGAGTCAGTCCGCCCGCATTGCCGGCCGGATCCCAGCCGCGTTCGTCGTGGAGCAGCTTGGCAATGCCGAAGTCCAGCAGCTTGATCGTGCCGTCGCGCGCCACGAGAACGTTGGGCGGCTTGATGTCGCGATGGACGATCAGGTTCGCGTGCGCGTGGACGATCGCGTCGAGGACGTCGAGGAAGAGACGGAGACGGCCCTCGACACTCAGCGCGTGCTCGTCGCAGTAGCGGTCGATGTGCGTGCCGTCGACGTACTCGAGGATGAGAAACGGCTGGGCGTCGTGTGTGATGCCCGCGTCGATCAGCCGGGCGATGTTCGGGTGGGCCAGCCGCGCGAGGATTGTCCCCTCACGCCGGAACCGCTCCTCACCCGCGCGGCCGATCAGCGCGACGTTCAGGAGTTTGACGGCCGCCCGTCCTTCGAACCGGCCGTCGCACCGCTCGGCCAGCCAGACGCCGCCCATGCCGCCCTGCCCGATCTGCGACACGAGCCGGTACGCGCCGACGGTCTGTCCTTCCAGCGATCGCGCCGACAGCTCCGGCGACAGAGGAGCGGCCCCTTCGAGGAACGACGACTCGTGCAGCAGGTCGCGCTCGGCCAGCAGCTTTTGCAGATCGCGTGCAATCGCCGGATCGCGCGCGAAGATGGATTCGAGCCACGCGCCGCGATCCCGCGTTGGAATCTCGAGCGCCTCATCCAGATACGGGCTGAGCGTGCGCCAGCGATCAGCGGTGAGCGGCATGACGGATCACGCCGGCTGTCCCTGCCTCGGCAACCGCCTGGTGCAGATACAGCCGGCCCTTCTCCCAGTGGCGCTGGATCGTCCGCTCCGACACGCCGCGCAGCGCGGCGATCTCGGCGAACGACAGCCCGCAGAAGAACTTCAGCTCGATGACTTCCGCGAGTTCCGGCTCGATCTCGGCCAGCTCGTCGAGCGCATCGTTGATGCGGAGGAGCATGCGCCGGTCGGTGACCATCTCCGCATGAAACGTCCTGAGCGAGGTGATCTCGAATGGACCGCCGCGCTTCTGCGATCGGTTCTTCCGCACGTCGTCGATGATCAGCCCGCGCATCACTCGCGCCGCATATCCCATGAAGCGCGGACGATCGATGAACGACACGTCCTCGCGGCCGGAGATCGCCAGATAGGCCTCGTGCAGCAGTGTCGTGACGCCGAGGTTCGGATGCGCGCCCTGGCCGCGCAGCGCCCGCCGCGCCAGTCGATGGAGCTCCGAATACAGCTCGTTGAACAGCGCGTTCGCGTTGTCGACGGCCGGGCGGCCCGTCGGTCTTGCAGTCATGAAGGTCCTTACATATTGCGCCCGAAGCGCGAGATCTCTGCCTACTGTAAAGATCGGAAATCGGCGTCGAAACACGCCACCCCGCCATTGGCCTGAAACCGTCCCCGAATGAGGACAAACCGCGCGGATGAACGTTCCGTGTCGGTTTCGTCCTTTCATTTTCGATATCCAGAACAGAAGGAGAAACGCCATGTCCAATGTAGAAGTCGCGGATCCCCGTACGCGCGAGCGTGGACCCCTCAACGGAGTGAACACGCCGACGCTCTTCGCCACGCTCAACGCGGTCAAGGCGCAGCCCGAACTGGCGGCATTTCAGTTCAGGGCCACGAACCGCTGGTTGAAGGGCACCCACAGCCGCACCCGGATCGAAACGTTTGCCGGCGCCGGCGGCGAGCACCGCCACACTGGTGCGATCGAGTTCGATGCCGACCACCCGGCCGTCCTGGTCGGTAATGACAACGCGCCCACTCCGGTCGAATTCCTGCTCCACGCGCTGACCGCCTGCATCACGTCAGGCATCGGAAACATCGCGGCGGCGCGCGGCGTCCAGTTGACGGAGGTGGAGTCGCGGATCGAAGGAGACATCGACCTTCGCGGCATTCTCGGACTCGCTGACGACGTGCGCAACGGCTATTCGCGGATGCGCGTGCATTTCCGCGTGAGCGGCGACGCATCTCCGGAGAAGCTGCGGGCGATCGTCGAACAGGCGCAGGCGCGTTCGGCGGTATTCGACGTCCTGACGAACGGCACCAGCGTGAGCGTCACCGCCGACTGCGTGCGCAGCTAGTGGAAGCCGAACGATCGGCGCAAATCGAAGGATCACGGATTCACAGCATCCCGTTCGCATTGGAACGCGGAAAGGAGGCAGGCAGCACGTGCGGAGGATTGACACGATCGTGATCGGCGGCGGCCAGGCGGGGCTCGCGATGAGCCGCTCTCTGCTCGATCGCGGGATCGATCACGTCGTCATCGAACGCGGCCGCATCGGAGAACGATGGCGAACGGAACGATGGGACTCGCTTCGATTGCTGACGCCGAACTGGCAGAGCAGACTGCCGGCGTTTCGCTATGACGGCACCGATCCCGACGGGTACATGTCGATGCCGGAGGTCGTCGGATTCTTCGAGCGGTACGCCGAATCGTTTCACGCGCCGATCGAAACGAATACGACAGTGCTGTCGGTGGAACGGGTACGACCGGGATTCCGTGTGGAGACCGATCGCGGCCTGTGGATGGCTGACAACGTAGTCATCGCCACTGGCTACAGCGACGTGCCGTTCGTTCCGCCGGTGGCCAGGCGGCTATCGCCGCGGATCGTCCAGGTCGTTCCGACCCATTACCGGAACGCGGCCCAGCTGCCGCCTGGCGGCGTTCTCGTCGTCGGTGCGTCGGCGACGGGGATTCAACTCGCGGACGAGATCCGCGCGACCGGACGGCCGGTCACGCTCGCCGTCGGGCGGCATCTGCGGCTGCCGCGCCGATATCGCGGACGCGACATCCTGTGGTGGCTCGATGCGATGGGCATGTTCGATGAAACCATCGATCACGTCTACGACCCGCGGATCTCGAGCAATCAGCCGTCGCTGCAGCTCGTCGGACGCACCAGCGTGCACGCGCTGCACGTCCGGCGGCTGGCGGAAAACGGTGTCCGGCTCCTCGGACGGCTCGCCGGCGCTGAGCACGAGCGCGCGTTTTTCGATGACGATCTCATCGCGACCACGGCGGCATCGGACCTGAAGCTGGCGGAACTGCTGCTGAGGGTCGATGCCTTCATCGAGAAGACGTCTCCTGGCACGCCTCCGGCCGAACACTTCGAGCCGACGTGGCCGACGGCGGTCCACGTGACGGATCGAATGCTCAATATGCGTGCTGAAAAGATCGAGACCGTGCTCTGGGCGACAGGCTTCAAACGCCATTACCCGTGGCTGAAGATCGCGGTCTTCGACGAGCGGGGCGAGATCCGTCAGCGGTACGGCATCACGCCGGTTGCCGGCCTTTACGTGCTCGGCCTGCACTTTCAACGGCGGCGAAAGTCCGCATTCATCGACGGCGTCGGAGACGACGCGACGTTTCTGGCCGATCGCATCGTCAAACGCGTCGCCTTCAAGGCGCTGGCGGCCGGATGAGAACGAGGAAGCCATCATGACCGGCCCGCTGGAGGGACTCCGATCGTCATACGACGCGGTGGTCGTCGGCGCGCGGTGCGCCGGTGCCGCCACCGCCATGCTTCTCGCACGTGCCGGCGCGTCGGTGCTGCTCGTCGATCGAAGCGGCCGGGGCGCCGATACACTCTCGACGCTCGCGCTGATGCGCGGGGGTGTCCTGCAGCTCTCGCGGTGGGGACTCCTCAACGCGATCGTTGCGGCCGGGACGCCGCCGATCCGGAAGACGACCTTCGACTACGGCGGGGATGTTGTCGCGATCGAGATCAAGCCTCGCGATGGCGTGGACGCGCTGTACGCGCCGCGCCGCACGCTGCTGGATATGTTGCTCGCCGACGCCGCGAGGATCGCGGGAGCCGATGTGGTCCACCATGTCCGCCTCAAGGATCTGGAGCGCGACACCGGGGGACGCGTGACGGGAGCAATCGTCGAGAATGCCGGACGCGAACGATCGATCTCTTCCGCCATCGTTATCGGTGCGGACGGATTGAAGTCCACAGTCGCGGCCCGAGTCGACGCGAAACCCTACCGGATGGGCTGGCACGAAAGCGGTGTCATCTACACCTTCGTCCCGAGTCGGGCCTTCGAGGGTTACCAGTGGCATTACCGGCCGGGTGCGAGCGTCGGGGTCATCCCGACGAACAGCGACAGAACGCTGGTCTTCGCGGCAGCACCGCGAGAGCGGTTCATGGGAGAGCTGCGAACCGATTTGGCCGCGGGTCTTACGACGATAGTCCGAGAGGTGGCGCCAGCCGTCGCCGACGAGATCGCCGGGGCAGCCACCGATACGTTTCGCGGTTTTGCAGGCCACCCGGGCTTTGTCCGGCCGGCGTGGGGACCAGGCTGGGCGCTCGTGGGCGATGCGGGTTACTTCAAGGATCCGATCACCGCGCACGGCATCACCGACGCGCTGCGCGATGCGGAGATGCTGGC
>DATJIW010000081.1:0-29622 GCA_035492775.1 Vicinamibacterales bacterium | reverse complement strand
ACTCACCTCCGAAGAGATCATCAACGAGTGCATGGTTCTCTCGGCGCTGCAGTCCACTGAGCTTGCGCTCGAAAGCGGCCTGCGAAAGGACCAGATCATCATTTCGTGCAAGACCTCGCGGCCGCGCGACTTGATCGCGGTGTATCGCGATCTGGCCGAGAAGACCGATCAGCCGTTGCACCTGGGTCTGACCGAAGCGGGGATGGGAACGAAAGGTCTGGTGTGGTCGGCCGCGGCGATGGGAATTCTTCTCAACCAGGGAATCGGCGACACCATTCGTGTGTCGCTGACGCCGCGTCCAGGGGGGGATCGGCGCGAAGAAGTGTACGCCGCCTGCGAGCTGCTGCAGGCGCTCGGTCTCCGGGCGTTTTCACCCAGCGTCACGGCGTGTCCCGGATGTGGCCGGACCACGAGCTCCACGTTCCAGCAACTCGCGGAGCAGATCCAGGACTACATCCGCGACAAGATGCCCGAGTGGAAGATCCGCTACGCCGGCGTCGAAGCGATGACGCTCGCGGTGATGGGATGCGTCGTCAATGGTCCCGGCGAATCGAAAGCGGCGAACATCGGGATCAGCCTGCCCGGGACCGGAGAAGCGCCGAATTGTCCGGTGTTCATCGATGGCGAACACGTGACGACGCTGCGAGGCACCTACGACGAGCTTTCAGTGGAATTTCAACGGCTCGTGAATGAGTACGTCGATACTCGATACGAGCGACGCTGATCGGGCGCTGAAAGACGTGCTCCACCAGGTGTGGGGCTTTTCCGATTTCCGCCCGCTTCAGCGTGAGGCGATGGGCGCGATTCTCGCCGCACGTGACAGCGTCGTCGTTCTTCCCACCGGGGGCGGCAAGTCGGTCTGTTTTCAGGCTCCCGCTCTCGTGGCGGCCAGGGCGGGCGAACACCTCGGCGTGGCGCTCGTCGTGTCGCCGCTCATCTCGCTGATGAAGGATCAGGTCGATTCGCTTGCCGAAAACGGCGTGGCCGCCGCCTGTTACAACAGCGCGCTGAGCTCGGACGAGCGCGCATCGATCGCCGCCGGCATCCGCGAGCGGCGGTACGCGCTGGTCTACGCGTCGCCCGAACGGCTGGCGGGCGAGGGGAGCCGAAGTTTTCTCGCGATGCTCGGGCGCCCGTCGTTCGTCGCGGTCGACGAGGCCCACTGCATCAGCCAGTGGGGACACGATTTCCGCCCCGAGTACCGCCAGCTCGCCACGATCCGGCAGCATTTTCCCGGCATTGCGCTGCACGCTTTCACCGCCACCGCGACGTCGCGCGTGCGTGCGGACATTCGATCGCAGCTTGAACTCGCCGATCCGCTCGAGCTGGTGGGATCGTTCGATCGACCGAATCTCGTGTACCGGGTGCTGCCGCGGTCCACGATCAAACGTCAGTTGCAGGATGTGCTGTCGCGGCACCGCGGCGACGCCGGCATCGTCTATTGCTCCTCCAGGCGCGAAGTCGAGGCGCTCGCAGCCTGGCTCGAGACCATCGGCGTGCGCGCGCGCCCCTACCACGCCGGCCTCGACGACGATGAGCGGCACAGGAATCAGGATGCGTTCCTCAACGAGGATGTCGAGGTCGTCGTGGCCACGGTCGCGTTCGGCATGGGCATCGATCGTCCCGACGTGCGGTTCGTCGTCCATGCCGGCGCGCCGCAATCGCTCGAGCACTATCAGCAGGAATCAGGACGGGCCGGGCGGGACGGTCTCTCCGCCGAGTGCGTGCTGATCTATTCGGGCGCCGATTTCATGCGCTGGCGCATCATGCTCGAAAGAAACGGCGAGCTGACTCCCGCGCGCCGTGCGCTGCTGCGCGAGATGGAACGGTATGCCGCGTCGGTCGGATGCCGCCATGGACGCCTCGTCCGCTACTTCGGCCAGAGCTACGACGCGGCGCCGTGCGGCGCCTGCGACTTCTGCCTCGGGGAGCTGGAGCCGGTCGGTCATCCGGTAGAGGTTGCGCGCAAGGTGTTGTCGTGCGTCGCGCGCGTCGGCCAGCGTTTCGGTTCCGCGCACGTGGCCAACGTGCTCTGCGGCAGCACCGCCGAACAGGTCTCGGCGCGTGGACACGATCGCCTGAGTACGTTCGGACTGCTGCGCGACGTGCCCGTTGCCGAAGTCCGCGGGTACATCGAGCAGCTCACCGCGGAAGGACTCCTTTGCCAGGCGGGGGACGAGTACCCCGTGCTGACGCTGGCCGACGCCGGCATCGCGCTGCTGAAGGATGCGGGCGTGCGCCCCGACCTGACGCTCGCGCGCCAGCGGCGTCCGGAGAAGAATCGGCCTCCCGCGCGGCCGCGGGCCGATGCCGACGGGTGGGACGGCGTCGATCGCGATCTCTTCGATCGGCTGCGACGTGTGCGTCTCGACATCGCTCACGGCCGCGGCGTGCCGCCCTACGTCATCTGCCACGACACGACGCTGCGCGAGCTGGCCCGTCTCAAGCCGACGTCGATGAGCGGGCTCGCCGGCATCTACGGGATCGGAGCGCGCAAGGCCGAAGCGTTCGGGCCGGCATTCGTCGACGCCATCCGCGCGCACGTGGCGCAGGCCTGAACGGCGCCATGCTAATCTTCGCGCCAGAGGAGAAGACACTGATGTTTTCGCGGTCCCCCTTCACCGGCGCGGCGCTCGGCCTTGCGGCCGCCGCGCTCGCGTTTCAATCGCCGCTCAACGCGCAGGACAGGCTCAAGTCGATGCCCGGCTACGCGCAGTACGAGCGGATGAGCCGCGAGATTGCCGGAGCGATCACGCTGGGATCGATCACCCCGCAGTGGAAGGCCGACAGCTCGTCGTTCGAGTACGCCTTCGACGGCAAGCGGTATCGCTTCGACGTGGCCGCTCGGAGGGCCGTCGTCATCGGCGATGCGCCGGAAGGGAACGGCGGCCGCGGCGGCCGCGAAGCCGGCCAGGCGGCCGGTCAACGCGGACGCGGGCGTGGAGAAGGGCAGCAGGCGCCTGCCCGCGGACGGCAGTTCGATACCGCCGACTCGCCCGACCAGTCGCTTCGCGCGGTGTACAGGAACCGGAACATCTGGCTCGGAAAGGCCGATGGCTCCGAGCAGAGCGCGCTCACGACCGATGGCACGGATCAGAACCGCCGGAAGTACGGGACGGCGAGCTGGGTATACGGCGAGGAGCTCGGACAACGCACCGCGATGTGGTGGTCGCCCGACAGCCACAAGCTTGCGTACTACCGATTCGACGAAAAGCAGGTGCCCGACTACTACCTGCAGATGCACCAGACGGACATCCAGGACGCACTGGACGTCGAAGCGTATCCGAAGCCTGGTAAGCCGAATCCAGTCGTCGACATCTTCGTGTACGACGTTCCGGCGAAGAAGACGGTGCAGCTCGACATCCGGGACGGCAAGCCGTTCGAGAACGTGACGGTCGGCTACTACGTGTGGGGCGTGGAGTGGAGCCAGGACGGGCGCGAGCTGCTGATGTACCGCGCGAATCGTGTCCAGAACACCGTCGAACTCGCGGCGTGCGCACCCGAAACCGGCAAGTGCCGCACGATCGTCCGCGAATCATCGTCGACCGGATGGGTGGCCGAGGGCCGCGACCGGCGGTTCCTGAAGGACGGCACCCGGTTCATCTGGAGCTCCGAGCGGAACGGCTGGAAGAACTATTACCTCTACGATCTGAAGGGGAAGCTCATCGCGCCGCTGACGACCGCCACGGCGTATGAAGCTTCGAGCATCGTCAGCGTCGACGAATCGACGAACACGATGTTCTATCTCGCCCGCGACGGCGAGAACTTCATGAAGATGCAGCTGCACAGCGTCGGTCTTGATGGAACGCGCGACCACCGGCTGACGGATCCGGCATTTGGTCACACCGTCTACGCATCGCCCGACAACCGCTATTTCGTCGACGTGGCGCAGACACACGACACGCCGCCCGTCTCCCGGCTGATAGACGCGCACGGCACGGTTGTGGCCGATCTCGCTGCGAGCGATCTCACCCGCTTCAACGCACTCGGTCTGAGGAAGGCGGAACTCTTCGCGTACAACGCGGCAGATGGCAGGACGACACTGCACGGCCTGATTCAATTTCCGTCGAACTTCGATCCGACGAAGAAGTACCCCGTCCTCGTTCCTGTCTACGGCGGACCAGGGTCGGCAAGCAATACGGCCAGCGAACGGTTTACGCCGCCCAACGCGATCACTGAGTACGGCTTCATCGTACTGAACCTGAACTCGCGCGCGACGCCGGGCATGGGTAAGCACACGCTGGACGCGATCTATCTCAAGCTGGGTCAGACCGAAATGGACGACATGGCGGAGGGCGTCAAGGCGCTGTGGGGTCGGCCTTATATCGACCGTACACGGGTGGGCATCTACGGCACGTCGTACGGCGGCTACACCTCGGTCATGGAAATTCTGCGGCATCCGGAGGTCTTCGCGGCGGCGGCCGCATCGTCGCCTCCCACCGACTGGCGGAATTACGACACGATTTACACCGAGCGTTACATGGGTATTCCCGACGAGAACCGCGCGGGTTACGACGCGGGATCGGCGATGACCTATGCGGACAAGCTGCAGGGGCGTCTGATGCTCTATTACGGAACGTCCGACAACAACGTGCACCCGGCGAATTCGCTCCAGCTGATCAAAGCATTGCAGATGGCGGGGAAGAGCTTCGATGTGCAGGTCGGCCCCGACCAGGGGCATTCGGGGATGAACCAGCAGCGGATGATGGAGTTCTTTCTCGAAAACCTGGTCATCAATCCGGCGTCGGCCGCCGCGCCGCTGAACGATTCGAGACGCTGACGTGGCCGCGTACATCGTCGTCCAGGTTGACGTGAAGGATCCGGTCCGATACGAGGACTACAAGAAGCTCGTACCGCCGACGCTCGAAGAGTTCGGCGGACGCTTTCTCGTGCGGGGCGGAAAGACGGAGACGCTCGAGGGCGATTGGGCTCCGCGTCGATTCGTAATCCTGGAGTTCCCGGACGCGGAGCGGGCAAGGGCCTGGTGGGCATCCGACGGGTATGCCCCGGCGAAAGCGCTCCGGCAGGCGACCTCCGCGACGCAGATGATCCTCGCCGAGGGCCTGCCGTGAAAGAGGTGTCACGGCGCCGCGCCCTGAAGACACTTGGCGCCGCGGCCGCGGCGGGCGGTGTGCTGCGCATCCCCGCTGCGGACGGCAGCGTCGCGCGGCTGCAATCAGCCGACGCCATCTCGTCCGACGCGCTGATGCCCCTCGCCGAGGTGGTTCTGCCCGCGGAACTCGGCGCAGACGGACATCACGAAGCCGTCGCGGCCTTCGTCCGCTGGCTGCGCAACTACAAGGAAGGCGCCGATACCGACCATGGCTACGGCAACACGCGCATTCGGAGTACCGGTCGGTCGCCGGCCCGCAACTATCCCGCGCAGCTCACGGCAATGGACGATGCGGCGCGAGCGAAAGGTGCGGCGAGCTTTGCCGCCGCGTCGGTCGACACCCGCAGAGAGCTTGTCGAAGCCGCGCTTGCGGCAGCGAACATCGAGCGCCTGCCGTCGCGGCCCGACGGCGCGCACGTCGCGGCGGATCTGATGGCGCACTATTTCAATTCGCCGGACGCCGAAGATCTCTGCTACCACGCCGCCATCGGCCGCGACTCCTGCCGCGGCCTTCCGGGATCCGAAGCGCGGCCGGCGCCACTGAAGAAATGAACTACGAGAGCGACGTTTGCATCATCGGCGGCGGCGTCACTGCGGCGATGCTTTCGGAAAAGCTGAGCGAGCTGCGCCCCGGCCTCAAGATCATCGTTGTCGAGGCGGGCGAGCGGATTTTCGACTTCGAGAACAGGATGGAGCACCGCCAGCGGAATCTGGACTACGGCGAAAACGCGTGGCCGGGCGACTTCATCGAGGATCAGGCGGCGCAGGGCATCATTTCGCGGACGATGGCGGTCGGCGGCAGCGCGCTGCACTGGGGCGGCGTGACGAACCGGTTCTCGGAGGAGGATCTGACGCTCCATTCGCGCTACGGTCTCGCGGCCGATTGGCCGATCGCCTGGGCCGACCTCGAGAAGCACTACTGTGAGGCCGAGCGCCGGCTGGGCGTGTCCGGCGAGCCGAGCCCGCTCGCCGAGGATCGCATGTCGTCGCCGTATCCGATGGCGCCCATGCCGCTGTCGTACAACCTGCGCGTTTTGAAAGCGTGGGCCGACAGGAGCGGCATTCCATTCTGGAGCACGCCGCAGGCGAAGAACACGCGGCCGTACGGCGGGCGTTCGCAGTGCATGCGGTGCAACACGTGCGAGATCTGCCCGACGGGTGCGCGCTACTCGCCAGACTTCACGTTCAAGCAGCTGCTGGCCGCGAAGCAGATCGAGCTTCACGATCGAACGCTGGTCCGGCGGCTCGTCACGACTCCTGACGGAAAGCGCGTGGTGTCGGCACAAGCCGTCTCGCGAGCGAACAACGGCGCGCCCGTCGAGTACCGCGCGAAGACGTTTGCGGTGGCGAGCGGTTACTGCTGGTCGTCGCACCTGCTCTTGCTGTCGGCGTCGCCGGCTTTTCCCGCCGGGCTCGCCAATCGTTCCGGCCTCGTCGGCCGCTACATGACGGGGCACGCGTTCATCGGCGCGCAGATCGAGCTGGACGCGACGCTTTACCCGGGCATGAACGAGCAGCACAGTCTGATCTCGCGCCAATTCTTCCGGTGCGCTTCGTCTGCGCCGTACGTCCGGCACGACCTGCGGGTATGGGAGAGTTCGGCCGGGCGCGATCCGCGTCTGAAAGATGCGAGCGGCAAACTGCTGCTGGGAAACGCGCTGCTCGCCGATTGGCGTTCTCGAACGGTCCGTGGCGCCGCGCGGGTACGGGCGTACTACGATGTGCACCCGTCGGCCGACAGCGCCCTGACCCTCGACTCGGCGCAGCGGAATCGCTGGGGGGATCCGTTACCCATCATCAGACACGTGCTGGACGACGGCACGAAGATGCGCGCCGCGGCCACGCGCGAGCACATCACCGGCATCTTCAACCAGCTTGCACACGCGCAGAACGGCCGCGTGTTCGGCATCAGCGAGGGACATTATCTCGATCATCCGTCCGGCGGGTGCCGGATGGGCACCGACCCCCTCACGAGCGTCGTCGACAGCTTCGGTCGTACGCATGACCACGAGAACCTGTTCGTCGTGGGATCCCCGACGCTCCCGACCGGCGGCTGCACCAACGCCACGCTGACGTTCGTGGCGCTGGCGCTGCGCTCGGCGACCGCGATCGCGGCATAGGACGTTCCGGAGGCGGATGGTGCCGCCCGCCGCTATTATATTGACTAATATAATACCCATCGATACAATCGGCGCGGTATGGACACGCTCAAGCCGCACCACTTCTACATCCTTCTGGCACTCGCGGACGGCGCCCGGCACGGCCTCGCGATCGCGCGGGACGTCCAGGCGCAGAGCGACGGACATGTGCGGCTCTGGCCGGCGACGCTGTACGGTTCGCTGGAGGAGCTGCGCGCGCGCCACTGGATCGAGGAAACGAGCGACGCCGCCGACAGCGAGCGGAAACGCAGTTATCGGCTGACCCATTCCGGCCGTGCCGTCCTGACCGACGAAGCGGAGCGGCTTGCCAGGGTCGCGCGCGTCGCCCGCGCGCGCGTCCGCACGGGGAACGCGTGACCGACCGGCTTTATCGCCTGATCCTGCGTCTCGCGCCGCGCGGCCTCCGTGAGGCGCACGGCGACGAAATGCGGGAGATGTTCGTCGAACATCTCCGGTTCGCGCGGGCTCGTGGCTTCGCAGCCGTGTGCGCGACCTGGAGCGCCGCCATCGCCGACGTACTCACTGCGCGGCGGCGCGCGCGCGTGAATCTTCCGAACGCTCAACGCAAGGGGGACACCATGGGATCAGACATTCGTTACGCTCTTCGCGCGCTCCGGCGGCAGCGCGGCGCGACAGTTCTCGTCCTCATGATGCTGGCGCTCGGCATCGCCGCCAGCGTGGCGGTGTTCGCGCTCGTCAACGGCCTCTTCATTCGACCATTCCCGTTCCCCAATCCCGATCGGCTGGTCTACATCAACACCGCCGCGCCGAAGTGGAACCTGGACGTGGTCGGCGTCAACTATCCGGATTTCGACCAGTGGCGGAAAGGGCAGCGGCTGTTCGACGCCATCGCGACGTACGAGTCGTCGACGTTCAATCTGGCCGAAGGCGGCAACCCGGAGCGGATCGCGGGCGCGCTCATCACATACGAGTTTCCGCGCGTGCTCGGCGTGAATCCGATTCTGGGGCGGACCTTCACCCCGGAAGAGGATCGTCCGCACGGCGCGCCGGTCGTGCTCGTGAGTTCCGCGCTGTGGAAATCGCGCTTCGGCAGCGATCCGAATATCGTCGGACGTACGCTCAGGGTCGACGGCACCACGCGGACGATAGTCGGCGTCCTGCCCTCCGAAGCGGCGTTTCCGGAGGACGCGCTGCTCTGGATTCCGCGTGCTGGAGATCCAAACCAGAAGTACGAGAGCTATTCGGGCGACGCCATGGCACGTCTCAAGCCGGGCGTCACGATCGAAGCGGCTGACGCCGATCTGAAGCGGGCGCACCAGCCGGTCTGGGATGCCAGGGACAAGCAGCACATCGTGACGCCGTTCGTGCGCTCGCTGCGCGAAACGTTCGTCCACGACTACCGCACGGGCGTCTCCACGGTCGGCGGTGCGGTCGCCGTCCTTTTGCTCATCGCGTGCGCGAACGTCGCGGCGATCATGCTCGCACGTGCGCTCGCGAGGCGCCGCGAGATGGGCATCCGCCTTGCGCTCGGATCGAGCCGGCTGCGGCTGATACGCCAGCTGCTGCTGGAAAATCTGATGCTTGCTGCCGCCGGCGGCGTGCTGGGCGTTCTCCTCGGCCGCTGGATGCTCGGACTCTTGTTGTGGCGGCTCCCCGATCAGTTTCCGCGCTGGGCAGTATTCACCGTCGATCTGCGCGTGATCGCGTTCTCCGTGGCGCTGGTCGGCCTCACGACGATCCTGTTCGGGTGGGCCCCCGCGCTGCACGCGGTGGGAGCGGATCTGCGTTCGGCGATCAACGAGACGACCCGCGGGACGACGGACTCGCCGCGCGCGAGACGGACGCTGTCAGTGCTCGTCGGGGCTGAGTTCGCGCTCGCGGCCGTGCTGCTCGTGTGCGGTGTGCTGCTCGTCAAGGCGTTCGATCGCGTGCGTCAGGTCGATCCGGGTTTCCGTGCTGACCACGTGCTGACGGCCGTCGTGCCGCTGTCTGAAGGGACGCGGCCCAAGCCCGAGCAGTGGACCGCCTTCTGGAACGATCTCGAAACGCGTGTCGCGGCCGTGCCCGGCGTCGACGCAGAGGGGCTGATCACGTGCCTTCCGCTCGCGGGTTGTCACACCGGGAATTTCTTCCAGGTTGACGGCGCGCTGCCGAGCCCCGACGGCAAGGACCCGGTCGTGCTGTGGCGCGAGGCCTCGCCCGGATACGCCGCGGCGATGGGACTGCGCCTGCGCGAGGGGCGCTTCCTCGAAGCCAGGGACGCCCGCCAGAACGCGCAGCCGGTCGTCGTCGTCAATGAGATGTTCGTGCGCACCTTCTGGGGAGAGGGTGCCAGCGCCGTCGGCCGCCGGATCAAGTACAACGGCGACAAGAATCCGTGGATCACGGTCGTCGGCGTCACCGCGGACGTGAAGCATTACGGACTCGACCATCCGGTGCGGCCCGCGGTGTATCTCCCGACGTCGGACAATCCTCAGCCGACGTTGATGCTCGCGGTTCACTCGAGCCAGGACCCCGCGCTCGTGGCGGCGTCGCTGCGCGACGTCGTCCGGCAGATCGATCCGGAGATCCCGCTCTATCGGGTGCGTACGATGGACGAATGGATCCAGCGCTCCGTCGCCGGGCGCGCAGTACTCGCGTGGATGCTCGCGGTGTTCGCCGGCCTTGCGCTCGTGCTCGCAATCGGCGGCGCGTATGGTGTGTCTACGTATCTCGTGACGCAGCGGACGCGTGAAATCGGCATCCGGGTCGCCTTGGGCGCGCGGACCCGCGACGTGTTCCGCGGCGTGGTCACCAGCGGAATTCTCGCTGTCGGCGCGGGGGTGGTTGCGGGCCTCGTCATGTCGGTTGCACTCGGACGGCTGATGGCGGAGATCCTGTTTGGCGTCAGTCCGCAAGATCCGGCCGTCCTCGCGCTCGTCACTGTAATTCTCCTCGCGACGGCCGCCGTTGCGAACGGCGTTCCGGCCCGGCGCGCCTCTCGCATCGATCCGATGCGGTCGCTGCGCGCCGAGTAAGCGGCCGTCCTCCGGCTGGCGTATGGACGGACGGAGGATTCTGTTCATGCACATTCGCCGGACGGCCCTGACCGGGGCAGCGCTGGCCTTATTGCTCTTCGTTCCGGCGGTCGCGGCTCCGCAGGCGCCGCACGCGCCAGCCTATGACGGAGCAGGGGGCGCCGGATCCATCACCCCTCAGGAACTCAAGGAATGGCTCTCCTATATCGCGTCCGATGAGCTGGAAGGACGCCAGATCTTTCATGAGGGGCTCGGGCTCGCCGCCTCGTACATCGCCGATCATCTCCGCGAGTGGGGTGTGAAACCGGGCGGCGACAACGGCACTTATTTTCAGGACGTCAAGGTCCTGGGCGTCACGAGCCACAGTCACTCGAGCGTGACGGTCACGGCCGGCGGGCAGACGCGGACGTTCAAGGATGGCGAGGGCGTCACGTTCCCGAAGAACCAGGGCGGCAAGCAGACGGTGACCGGCGAAGCCGAATTCGTCGGCTACGGCCTCAGCGTTCCAGAGCTCAACCACGACGACTACAAGGGCTTCGATGTGAAGGGCAAGATCGTTGTCTATCTTGGCTCCCAGGGTCCGGCGAACTTCGCCGGGGAACAGCGGCGTCTGCTGGGAGCGAGGGGACGCAACGCCATCGAGATCGAGCATGCCGCCGCGGCGATCGGTCCCGCATCGCGCGGCTTCGGCGGCCGCGGACGCGGGGCGAACCCTGCGCCGCCAGCCGCCACGACCGCCGGCGCAGGTGCGCGCGGAGCGGCGGCTGCCGCGCAACCGGCGGCTGGATTCCGCGGGAGGGGGAGCCTCAATCTCGGAGATTTCCAGACCGTCCAGCGGCTCGACAACAATGTTCCGCCGCAGATCACCGCGTCTGACGAGTTCTTCGAGTTCGTCTTCAAGGCAGCCGGGAAGGACTACGACGCACTCAAGGCGAAGGCCGACAGGCAGGAAGCGCTCGAGCCGGTAGCCCTCGACAATGTCTCGATCATCGTCAACGTGGACGTGGACTACGAGGTCGTCCAGACGCGCCTCTCACGCAACGTCGTCGGCGTCGTCGAAGGATCCGATTCGAGGCTGAAGGACACTTATGTGCTCTTTGGCGCGCACTACGACCACATCGGGTACCAGGAAACGCCGCCCGGGGAGGGCCGCGGCGGATTCGGCGGCGGCGCACCCGGCGGCTGCGTCGGTCAGACGCGCGCCACGCCGAAGCCTGGCGATGTCATCAACAACGGCGCCGATGACGATGGCTCGGGAACGGTGTCGGTCATGGCCATTGCGAAAGCGTTTGCTCTGGGGCCCAAGCCGAAGCGGTCCGTGATGTTCGTCTGGCATACCGGTGAAGAGGCGGGGCTGTACGGGTCGCGCTACATGGCGGACTATCCCGAAGTGCCGCTCGATCACGTATCCACGCAGCTGAACATCGACATGGTGGGGCGCAACCGCTGCGACGATCCGAAGGAATCGAACACGGTTTATCTCGTAGGCTCGGACCGCATCAGCACGGAGCTGCACAATCTGAGCGAGGATGCGAACCAGTCGATGTCGCAGCCGATGGAGCTCGATTACGAGATGAACGATCCGGCGGACCCGGAATCGATCTACACACGCAGCGATCATTACAGCTACGCGGCCAAGGGCATCCCAATCATCTTCTACACGACGGGGTTGCACCGCGATTATCACTACCTCACCGACGAAGTTGACAAGATCGAGTTCCCGAAAATGGCGCACATCGCGCAGCTGGTGTACACGACGGGCGTGCGCGCGGCGAACCTCGATCACTTCCCGGTGCGGGACAACAAAGGGCCGCGCCAGGGAAAAGGCAGCAGCGGAAAGATCGGCGGGTCCCACTGAGTGACCGCGAAGGTCAGGGAGCCGTTCCGGCATTCAATTGCGGGCGGCCGTCGTGACCTCCTGGTTCAATTGCCGGAAGGCACGTGACGCACCGCTGCGTCAAATCTCGCGGATGACCGTCAGCGGATCGACGGTCGCGGCTCGGCGGGCGGGTGCCCACACGGCTCCGACCGCGACGGCCAGCATCAGCGCCGGCGCCAGCACGAACGCGCTCCAATGCGGAGCGCCGAGGCCGAACACCTCGTGGCCCAGCAGGCGGATTGCAAACAGCGCTGCGGTCAAACCGACCGCCGCGCCGCCTCCCGTGAGTCCGAGCGCGTCGCGCAGCACGCTTGCGAAGACGCCGTGTGGGGTCGCGCCAAGCGCCATTCTGACGCCGAGTTCGCGCATGCGCCTCACGGTCGCGTACGAAAGGAGCCCGTATAACCCCGCCGCGGAGAGCAGTGCCGCCAGGCCGGCGACGAGCGCGGCCAGCAGCGTCTGCGCGCGCTGCAGCGCGATGCTCTCGGCGACGATTCGATCCATGCCGCGAACGTTGTCGATCAGCAGATCGGGGTTGGTGTCGCGCACTGCCGCCCGGACGAGCGGCGAAGCCGCGCGCGGGTCGCCGCTCGTCCGGACGACGAGATCGATCCAGAAGGTGGACTTCCGCGTCAGCGGGACGTACAACCGCGGAGTCGGATCGCCCGCCAGCTGCATGTCGGACGCGACGCCGATCACTTCGTACGTTTCGCTGACCGGGCCCAGTGCGCTGTTCGCCGGGACGACGAGGGTATGGCCGGCGACCCGCGTGCCGGGCCACAAGCGCGCGGCGAGCGCGCGGCTGACGATTACGGTCCGAGCGTTCGCATCGCGCGGCTCGAATCCACGGCCCGAGTCGAGTCGTGCCCCCATGACCGCGAAGTACGCGTCGCTGCACGCGTGAATCGCGGCCGCGACTTTCGGCCCGCCCGGTGCCTGGAACGTGGCGACACCGAGGACGCCCATTGCGCTGCCCGGGAATCCCGTTGTGGCGCCAGCCTGGACGACGCCAGGCACGGCCCCTACGCGATCGAGAATCGTCTTGAAGGTTTGCGTCCGAAGGGCCGCGTCTTCATAGCGGTTGTCGTTGAACGGTAACCACACGTTCAACGCCAGGAGACGATCGGGGTCGAATCCGTGGTCGCGCTGGACGAGCGCGACGAACGATCGCAGCATCAACGTCGCCGCCACGATGAGGAGCACCGTCATGGCGACTTCCGTGACCGCGATGATTCTGAGCGGACGGCGGGACGGGTCCCCCGCGAGGCGCGGACCGGCGCCCGCAATCGCGGACGCCGCGGACAACGCCCGATGCGCGAAGAGCGGCACCAGGCCGCAGATGAGTGCCGTCGCCGCGGAAACGGCCGCGGTCATCGCGAGCACGCGCGTGTCGAGGCGCACCTCGTCCAGGCGGGGTGTCGCGGCCGGCAGCCAGCTCCTGATGACGGGTACTGCCTCGATGGCGATGAAGACGCCTGCGGCCGTCGCGATCAGCGTGAACAGCGCGCCTTCAGCGAGGAGTTCTCTGGCAAGGCGCGCCCGCGTCGCGCCAAGCGCCATGCGCAGGGCGATCTCGCCCCGCCGAGCCGAGGCGCGCGTCAGGAGAATCGCCGCCGCGTTCGTGCAGGCCAACGCGAGCAGGAGGAGGGTAATCCCGACGAGCGTGCCGAAGGGACGCGCGTACGGAGTTCGCGCTTCTTCAGCCAGGAGCGTCGCCTGCAGACTCCATCGCTTCAGGCCGCCCGCATTCGTCGGGAGCGCTCCCGTGAGGACGTCGAGCCGGTGCCGCGCATCGGCGAGCGTGACGCCCGGCCGAAGACGGGCGATCACGTTGACGAATCTGGCATCGAGATCGGGCCGCCACCGCGGGGCTCTCAGCCAGGCATCCGCTTCGAGCGTCTGCGGGAAACGAAACGCCGGCGGCATGACCCCGACGATCGTGTACGGTTCACCGTCGACGTCGTAGGTGCGGCCGATCACCGACGGATCCCGCGCAAACTGCCGGTTCCACAATCGATCGCCGAGCACGATTTCGAGCGATGCGCCGGCGCGGCTGAAGCCGCGGCCGATCGCCGGCGCGACGCCGAGGACGTCGAAGAGGGCTGGCGAGCACCGATGGGCGACGATCCGCACGCGCTCTCCGTCGATGCGCGCGAGGTTCGTGCCGTACATGAATCCCGCGACGCCGTCGAATGCGCCGCCGCCGTCGCCGATGGCATCGAATTCCGGGCCGGACAAGCCGGCGTTCCGGCCCGACGCGGACTCGCGCGCCACGATCGTCACGAGCTGCTCTGGGTCGCGATAGGGCAGCGGTTTGAGCCATACGCCATACGCGAGTGCGTACACCGCGGTCGTCACGCCGATACCGAGCGCCAGCGTCAGGATCGCGACGAGTGTCGACGCCGGAGAGTGCACCAACCGGCGCCAGGCCTGTCTCACGTCGGCGGCGACGCCCACGGGCAACTGCGACCGGGACCCTGACGAGATGGGCGCGTGCGTTCGTGCTTCGCCGAACCGCTGGCTGAACGCGCTGCCGGCGAGATCGATCAGCGTTGCACGCCAGAAACGGACGCCGCGCAGCGGCCCGGTACCGTAGCGCGGATGACGACGGTCGGTTTCAAAGAAGGCCTCGAGATCGGCCCGATAGCGCTCGCGGAAATGGCGCGGATACGCGTGCAGCAACCAGCTGAAGACGCGGCGATCCAGGCGGCTCATGAGTGTGGCCGTGAGCCGGGGAGCAGCTTGCGCCGACGTGCGAAGGTGATCGACCGCTCCAGTTTCCGGAGATGCGCGACCAGAGCAGCGCGGCCGTCTGGCTCGAGGCGATAGACGCGTCCGCGGCGAGGGTCCGCATCGGACGCCGCATCGGCGGCGGCGGCGATGAGGCCGTCACGTTCGAGCCGCTGGATGGCTTGGTACAGCGTGCCGGAGCCGAGCACGAGGTCGCCTTCGGTCCGCTCCTCGATGTCGAGCTTGATCCCGTAGCCGTGCCGCGGCGCGTCCGCGAGCGACAGCAGCACTTCGACGGCGATGGGGGTGAGGTCGGCCGGGGCGGGCCTGCGATCGCGCACCGGTCACGAGGATATGCGTCAGCGGCTGATATGTCAATGGATGACATATCAGCCACCGTGCAGCGGACCGGCCTTATTTGAGCTGTCCGCGGATCGCGCCGCTCGGATTCACTGGTGTGTGCACGTTGAAATAGAAGTTCTGCGGTGCGGCGAGAATCTGCGCCGCGGTGTCGGCCGATATCGGGACACCCGTGAACGTGAAGGTGCCCGTACCGCTCGGCATCGCGATGGCAGTCCCGGCCGTCAGACCAGTGTTCACGAGGACCGGGCCGGTCGTTCCGGCAGCCCCGGGATGAATGTGTGACAGGATCGCCGAACTGCCGCTCGGGAACCCCGCCATCGAAACGTGGAAGTCGACGGTCGCGTTCGTGATCGCGCCGCTGCTGTCTTTGGTGGTATTGAAAGTGATGACCGCGGTGCCCGACGCGTTTGCTTCCGCCCCGGAAACCGCCGGCACCTCATTCGATGCGCTCAGCGGCACGGTGAAGATCGTTGGCTGGGTCGAAGGACTCGAGGGACTACTGCTGCCGCATCCGAAACTGCCAATCGTTGCGGCGACTGTCGCGAGCACGAGCGCACGCTTCATGGGGAGCCTCCTCCTTGTCGATCCGGGGGGCGTCCCCGGCCCGGGGCCCCCTTCAACGCTTCGCCGTGACCGGCGTCGGCTGAAGCGCTTGCATACCGCGCCGTGCAAGTGTTGGCTGGCGCTTCGGTCCACCCGTCCGTTTACCTAAACAACCAACCGCGCCCTGCACAGCACGGTGCCGCATCGCAAGGCAAGCGGGATGCCCACAACGATCGTCGAGTGGCTATGGACTGCAAATGGAGCGATCCAACGAACTGGAATGGGTTGCAACGTAATTCCCGGGAATACGCCGCCGATTCGGCGGACCGGATCCGGCGGAGTCGCGGGTCGTCGCCTCGTGTGGTCCTGTGCGCCTTACTCGTTCGGTAACTCGTTACGCCTCGTGTAAGGTAGTACGGAACGTATGAGCTGGCGTCAGGTTTCGAGCTCGGTCAGTCTGCCGGAGGTGCACCGGACGGTTCCCGTCCCGAGTGCCGGGTTCTGGCGGAAGCTGTTCGCGTTCGCCGGACCCGGCTACCTGGTTGCCGTCGGCTACATGGATCCGGGCAACTGGGCCACGGACCTCGCGGGCGGCGCGCGCTTCGGCTACACGCTGATGAGCGTGATCGTCATCTCGAACTTCATGGCGATCCTGCTCCAGGCGCTGGCGGCGCGCCTCGGGATTGCGAGCGGACGCGATCTGGCACAGGCATGTCGCGACAGCTATTCGAAGCCGGTCGTGTTCGCACTGTGGGCGTTGTGTGAGGTCGCCATCGCGGCGTGCGACCTCGCGGAGGTCATCGGCGCGGCGATCGCGCTCAACCTGCTGTTTCACATTCCGATGACGTTCGGCGTGTGCATCACCGCGACCGACGTCCTGCTCGTTCTCTATCTTCAGCACCGCCGCTTCCGGTACGTCGAAGCGCTGGTCGTCCTGCTGATTCTCGGGATCGCGGGCGCCTTCGCGGTGCAGTTGTGGCTCGCGAAGCCGGCGATCTTCGAGATGGCGCGCGGCGTCGTGCCCGTTCCGGACATCGTCAGGAACCGCGAGATGCTGTACATCGCCATCAGCATCCTCGGGGCGACCGTGATGCCGCACAACTTGTACCTGCATTCCTCCATCGTGCAGACCCGGAATTATGGGGACGACGACCGGAGCCGCAAGGAAGCCGTCGGGTACTCGACCATCGATTCGACCGTGGCGCTGATGTTCGCGCTGTTTCTCAACGCCGCGATCCTCGTGGTCGCCGCCGCGACGTTCCACGGGACCGGTCATCAGGACGTGGCGGACATTTCAGACGCCTATCTGCTCCTGGCGCCACTGCTCGGCACGTCGGTCGCGAGCACGCTGTTCGCGCTGGCGCTGCTGTTCGCCGGTCAGAACGCGACGCTGACGGGCACGCTGGCGGGGCAGATCGTGATGGAAGGATTCCTCAACATCCGCCTCAGGCCCTGGCTGCGGCGACTGATCACGCGGCTCATCGCAATCGTGCCGGCGCTCATCACGGTGATTCTGTATGGTGAGCGGGGCACCGGTTCGCTGCTGGTCTTCAGCCAGGTCATCCTGAGCCTGCAGCTGCCCTTCGCAGTGTTTCCGCTGGTGATGTTCGCCGGCAGCCGCAGGAAGATGGGGGACCTTGTCGCTCCGTGGTGGATGCTCGCGCTCGCGTGGCCCGTGGCCGTGGTGATTGCCGTCCTGAACGTGTATCTGCTCTGGCAGACGATCGTGGGGGCCTGACCATGTATCACAACATCCTCGTCGCGGTCGAGAATTCGCACGCGGATCGGACGATCATCACGCATGTCCAGGAGCTGGCGAAGATGACCGGGGCATCGCTGCTGCTGGTGCACGTTGCCGACGGCTGGGCGGCGCGGCACTTCGACGAGCTGAAGCTGCGCGAGTCGGAGGAGATTCAGGAGGACCGCGCGTACCTCGAGAAGCTGCGCAAGGAGCTGGCCGCCTCCGGCTTCGAAACGCGCGCGCGCCTCGCGATGGGCGATCCCGCGACCCAGCTCGTGAGGGTCGCCAACGAGGAGAACGTGGATCTCATCGCGATGTCGACGCACGGCCACCGCTTCATCAACGACCTGCTGCGCGGCAGCACGGCCGATCGCGTCCGCCACAACGTGTCCGTGCCCGTGCTGATGGTCAAGGCGCACAAATAGATGCCGCTTGTCGACGTAACGATCCGTTCAGATGATTGGAGTATGACGTGCGAACGCAATTATCGACCGCATTAATCCTGTCCATGTGCCTCGCGGCCGCCCCGTCGGCGCGTGGAGTCCAGGACCAGAAGCCCGAGCAGAAACCGGACCAGAAGCAGGACCAGAAGGGCAACGACACCTCGAAAGCGCCGAAACCGCAGAAGTCGGTCACGCAGGGCACCGTCACCGTCCGCGGCACCAAAATTCCGTACGATGCAACCGCCGGCATCACGATCCTCAAAAACAAAGACGAGAAGCCGGTAGCCAGCATGTCCTATGTGGCTTACACCAGAAGCGGCGTGGAGGACGCATCCCAGCGTCCAGTGACGTTCTTCTACAACGGCGGACCCGGGTCTTCGACCATCTGGCTGCACATGCTCGCCTTCGGCCCCCGCCGCGTCGTCGTTGGCAACGGCACCTTGACGCCGCCCGCACCGTACAAAATGGAGAACAACGACGACTGCCTGCTCGACGCGACCGACATGGTCTTCATCGACGCGCCGGGCACCGGCTTCGGCCGCGTCCTTGGCAAGGACGATGGCGGTGAGGGGACGCCGAAGGATGTCTGGGGCATCGACCAGGATGCCAACGCGTTCGCCGACTTCATCACGCAGTACCTGACCGACAACAACCGCTGGACTTCACCGAAGTACCTCTTCGGCGAGAGCTACGGCACTATCCGGTCCGCAGTGCTCTCGAACAAGCTCGTGACCGACCGCGGGATCGGTCTGAACGGGGTCGTCCTTCTCTCATCGATCCTGAACTGGAACATCACAGTCGACTTCCCGCAGATCGATCCCGGCGTCAATATCGCCTACGAGCTCGGGCTTCCGAGTTACGCGGCGACGGCCTTCTACCATCACAAGCTTCCCCAGCAGCCGGCGAATCTCGAGGCGTTCCTCCGCGAAGTGGAGCAATTTGCGATTACGGACTACGGGCGCGCGCTCGACCAGGGGGACAGGCTGGATGCCGCCACCAGGCAGCAGATCGCGGAGAAGCTGCATGCGTATACCGGTCTGCCGGTTGCGTATCTGATCAAGGCGGGCTTGAAGGTGACGGGCGGGCAGTTCGCGCAGACGCTCCTCGGCGACAGCGCGATGATCACCGGTCGGCTCGACTCACGTTACAGCGGGCCCACCTACAATCCCCTGGCTGAAACGGCCGGCAACGATCCCATGGATTCCTCGATCGACGCGCCGACGATCGCACAGTTCAATCAATACGTCCGGCAGACGCTGAATTTCGGCAAAGACCTGACGTACAGGCCGCAGGTCGACGTCTTCGGCACGTGGGAGTTCGGACACGCGCAGCCCGGCGCCCCGTTCAAGCTGCCGTTCACGCCGAACGTGATGCCAGACCTGGCGGCGGCGATGAAGTACGCTCCGGCCATGAAGGTCATGCTTGCCGGCGGCTATTTCGATTTGGGCACGCCGTTCTACGCGGCGGAGTTCGAGATGCACCAGATGGATCTGCAGCCGGAGCTGCAGAAGAACATCAGTTATCACTTTTACCCGTCAGGGCACATGGTGTATCTGGATCCCGAAGTGCGTCAGCACCTGCACGACGACGCCGCGAATTTCATCAATAGCGCCTACAAGCGGTCGGGCACGTAAAGCCAAACCACGCTTCCGCACACGCGTGTGCGCGCTCCGCGCACGCGCGTGCGCCCGCATCTCCCGTCTGGCCGGAATACCGCGGAAAAGCGTCGTCCGTGTGCGGCTCCCGGCTTGCACAGGCCGGACGAGGAGCACCGATGGGGAAGGCCGAAACGATTCTGGTCGTTGACGATGAATCGGCGGTGCGGCACGTGTGCGCAAAGGCGCTGACGCGCGCCGGCTATCGCGTGCACCAGGCCTGCAGCGGCATCGACGCGCTGCGCGTGTTCGATGAATGCGGCGATACGATCGACCTGCTGCTCACCGACATGAGAATGCCGCTCATGACCGGCGCCGATCTCGCGCACCGCCTCCTCGGCCGGCGTAAGACGCTCAAGCTGTTGTGCGTATCCGGATATCCCGGCAGCATCGGTCCGAGCCCGTTTCTGGATGTCCTACCGAAGCCCTTCTCCCGCGACGAACTGCTCGGCAAAATCCGCGAAGTGCTCGATCGATAGCGGCGATCAGGGATCAGCGATTCTGATACCGTTTCCTCGTGCGTCGTGTTCCCTGGCTGCTCCCGGCCGCCTGTGCGGCGGCGCTTGCCCTCGCTGGTGATACGAAATCGCATCTGACGCTCGGCGTGCTTCGCGCCGACGGACTGATGATCCCGTTCGCTTCGTACGACGGCCACTGGTCCGTGCCCTGGCCCGTCGATCTGCACGACCGCACGCTGCCCATCACACTGTCGGACGTCGATCCCGGGTGGTGGGGTGCAGTGGATCCCGCGTCCCTCTGGTCGGCGTTTCTGACCGACGGATCGAAGCGGCCGCTGAAGATCCAGACACTGCGGCAGACGCACATCTTCTGCACGGCGCGGCTCGGCGTGCAGACGGACTATTTCAACGCTCCGCCCTCGCCGGACGATCCGACGGTTGCGAAGGACGGACTTGCGATCGCCGGAGAAGGCGCGCTGCTGTCCGTCGAGCGTGTTGCGAAGGGGACAACCGCCTGGAACGCGGTCCCCCCTGTCATCGTGAAAGAGTTCAACCACGCGGAGAAGATCGCGGCCGGCCACTTCACTAACTGGAAACATCCATACACCGCGGAGCAGCGGGCCGCGTACTCGATTCAGATCGAGGCGCTGTACCGCTCGCAGGAGCAGACCAGGCGCGGTTCGTGGCGCGTCTCGTATGTCGAGGCCGTGCGCAGTTTTCCGGCGCGGCCGGAAGACAACGGCTGCGGACTGATTACATATGCCTCCGGCTGGCTGATGGAGCGCGCCGGACACGCACCGCGCGTCGAACTGCAGGCGCGAGTGACGTATTGCGATCGCGATGGCGTGTCCTTCATGCAGCCGCTCGGCCGAATCGTGCTGGATGACGAGGTGTACTGGATCTACCAGATGTCCAGCTGGCGCGACGAAGCATATGCCGTGTCGCGCGTGCGCCCGGACGAAGTGCAACCGGTGGCGGTCGCCGCGGGAGGGGATTGCCCGCGCAGCCCGCCGAGGCGCGGTCCGATCTGAGTCCCCTCTCGACTCCTGCCGGTCCGCGTGCACGCGGACTGAGCGCCTCGGTCGCGCTGCGCGTTACTGCCGAGACATCCGAACGCCGAATCGCTCGGAATACTGCTTGCACACGTTCGCGCGCCGTGACATCAGGCCTCGTCCGTTCCATCCTGGCGGGCACCGTTGTTTGCGTCGTGAGCGCGCCGGCATTCGCGGCACCGCATGCGATCCGGTTGAAGAATCGTACGTTCGTTCCGGCGCCCACCACTGCTCCGGCCATTCGTGAAGCGCCTCCGCGCGGCCGGGCCCGTGCGCACTTTCTCGTGCAATTCGACGGCGCGATAGCACCTGAGCAGCGCGACGCGCTCGCAGCGGCGGGCGCGAAAATACTGGCGCGAGTGCCAGACGACGCAGTCGCCGTCGTCGCTACTCCATCGTTCGATGCCTCGGCCGTTCCGGGGGTGCGATGGATCGGCAGACTCGAGCCTGCGGACAAGATGAGCCGCGAAACGAACGCGGACGTGCTGGAAAAGAGAACAACTTATCCATTCTCGGTCGTCGAGTTCTTCAGCGATGTGACCGGGGCCGAAGCCGCCGCTTCGGTGCGTTCGGTCGGGCTGAGAAGTCTGCCTGTGCGGGATTTGCCCTCGAACTATGTTGTGGTCCCGACCACACCGGCAGCGCTGGCGGCGCTCGCGGCCGACGACTTCGTCGCCTGGATTTATCCGGCGAGCGATCGGATCGTCTCCGGTGCACCGTCACCGCTCATCGATCCAGTCACGGACGGCACCGGTGTCGCGGACTTCAGTGAAGGCGGCGACGGCTGGGATGGACCGGGGCTCAATCCGGCGCGCCTCGGCTACTACTTCTCGACGCCATCGGCGGATCTTCCGGCGTCGCAGCAGGCGTCGGAACTGAGTCGCGCGATGACCGAATGGAGCCGGTACGCCGACGTACAGTGGGCGCAGGCCACCGGCGCGAGCTCGCCGGCAACGGTGAATTTTCTCTGGGGGCCCACCGACCACGGCGATGGATTTCCGTTCGCAGCGAACGTGCTCGCGCACACGTTCTATCCATCGCCGCCCGGCGCGGAGCCGCTCGCCGGTGACGTGCATTTCAACGACGAGTTTCTCTGGGGCGTGGCGACGGCTGGCCGCTACGACGTCTTCAGTGTCGCGCTCCACGAACTCGGGCATGCGCTCGGTCTCACGCATTCGAGCGATCCGGCTTCGGTCATGTATCCAAGCTATCAGGGTGTGCTGCACGGCCTCTCGCAGAGCGACATCGATGCAATCCGGCATCTTTACGCCGCACGCACCGGAGTCGATCTGCCGAGTGGCTGGGTAGGCGGCGACATCGGGGCGGTCGGCGGGGCGGGCACAGTCACCGATGCGGATGCCAATGGCGCGATCACGATCGACGCCTCCGGCGCGGACATCTGGGGCACCGCCGATGAATTCACGTTCGCGTCACGCCCGCTGACCGGCGACGGCGACATCGTCGCGCGTGTGGATTCGATCCAGGCGGTGCAGCGATGGACGAAGGCGGGCGTGATGATTCGGGACGGACGCGATCCGTCTGCACCACATGCGTTCATGCTGGTTTCCGGAAGCAAGGGGCTGGCGTTTCAGCGCCGGCTGGTGTTCGGCGGTGCGTCGGTCAGCACCGACGGAATAGCGGGCGCAGCACCGTACTGGGTGAAGCTCTCCAGGCGCGGCGACCGCTTCGAGGCGTATGCGGCGCCTGATGGCGGCGCGTGGACGCTCATCGGCACCGACACGATCGTGATGCACGATACCGTGCAGGTCGGCGTCGCGCTCACGGCACACCTGGACGGAGCGATTGCCCGTGCCACGTTCTCGGCGATCTCGATCGTCTCCGTACCGAAATGGGCTTCCCAGGACATCGGTGCCGTGCCGATCGCGGGCTCCTTCGTGAACGGGTCCACGACGATGCAGCTGACGGGGTCGGGGGCGGACATCTGGGGGACGGCGGACGCGTTCCGCTTTGCCTGGGTCCCGATGACCGGAGACGTCGAGGTCGTCGCTCGTGTGCGATCCGTCGACTACGCGAGCGCCTGGTCGAAGGCCGGGGTGATGATCCGGCAGTCCCTGTCGCCGGGAGCTGCGCACGCGTTCATGCTGGTGTCAGCGGGGAAGGGATATGCCTTCCAGCGTCGGGACGTGCAGAATCAGGGCTCGGTCAACACGACGGGCGGCGCAGGAACGGCTCCGGAATGGGTGCGGCTGGTGCGCCGCGGCGACACGTTCACCGCGTACATATCAGGGGACGGGAATTCGTGGACGTTCGTGGGAACCGACACGATACCGATGGAGCAGCAGGTCTACGCGGGACTGGCGGTCACGAGTCATACCGTGACCGCCGCATCCCGTGGAGTGTTCGAAAGCGTGACCGTGCGGTAGTTGTTACTTCTTCGCCGCCGGCATCTCGATCTTCGACACCGTGATCGCGTCGCCCTTCATCTCGCCCGTGAGCGCCACTTTGTGCCCAGCGTGATCCTTCAGAGCCGCGAAGTCCTGGTTGTCGATCTGATAGATCTTGCCGTTCGAGACGAACACGTACTTGGCGCCCTTCTCGATGCACGCCTTCGTGCAGTCGGCGTCGCCTTCCTTGGTGCCGTGTTCCGCGGCCGCCGCGTGGTGCGCGCCGCACATACTGTCGCTGATCGTGCCGTTCCAGGTTTTCTCGGCCGCGAACAGCGGAGCGGCGGTCATGAGCATCGACGCCGCCATGAGTGTGACGTACTTCTTCATGAATCCTCCAAAAGAACGGACGGATGGCTAACGATTCTGCATTGTAGCTCAACGAACGGACGACGGAAGCGGACTCCGGGGATTATCAACGCAGCTTGCCGATGCCTTATTCCGGGGCCGCAAGGCGTGGGAACGTCCGACGCGTGGATTGGTTGCCGGTTGGAATCGGGCAGCTGCTGAATTGGTAGTCAGTCGGAAACCGGTAGGGCGCCCAACGCCGGGCGCCCTACGGTCCATCAGTTACTTGGACCCGCCGATCAGCTGCCGGAGCTGCTCAACATGAGTCTTGAGCTGGTCGATCTCCGCCTTGTCCAGACGGCCATTCTTCGCCTGGGCGAGGATTGCCTGGATCGCGTCCAGCTCGCGGTTCGCCTGCGTTTGCGACTCGGCGGAACGTGCGTCCGTCGCCGTCGGTGCGCTCGTCCCGGACGTCCCCACCGCACTCTGCTGCGCAGCGCTGGTGGGCTCCGCCGGCTGGGACGACGTGGGCTGTGCGGACTGCGCGCTGCTGGCGGTCGTGCCCGCTGCGCTCGTTTCGGTTGCCGCGGACGTCGACGCCGGGCTGGACGGGTTCGACGCGGCGCTTGACGGATTCGACGCGCTGCTCGATGCCGCCGACGAAGCGGACGGCTCGGTCGACGCGGCCGACGGCGTCGTTGCCGACGTGCCGCCCGCCGCCTGTTCGAATGCCTTCAGGTGCGTGCGGAACTCGAGGAGCTTCGCGCGGATCGCGGGGTCGATCTGCGACGAGGCCGAGGCTTCACCAGCGGCCGAAGCCGAGGATGGAGTTGCCGGAGTGGCAGCCGATCCGGACGTGCCCGTCGCCGCAGTCGTTCCGGCGCCGGTCGTACCAGCCGTTCCCGCCATCGATCCCGCTGCGGACGGTTCGGTCGCGCCGGTCTCGGGCCCGATGAGCGCGTTCAGACTGTTCTCTACTTTCGAGTAGGCATCCTTCCAGTTCGCCTGCGTCGTGATCAACTCGTTGAAGTTCGAGATGAGCTGCGACACCTGGGTGCGGCTCTCCCCCTGAAGCTTTGCCGCTTCAGGCATCGACGCGAGCTGCGCGAGTGAATCGCGCGCGTCGCTCAGCGCCTGCTTGGCTGCCGCTGCGTTCACCTGCGACGCGTCCTGCGCGGCAGGCGCCTGAGCAGAAGGCTCCGCGGACGGCTGGGTGCTCTGCGCGCCCGTCGTCGATTGCGTGCCGCTGGTCGACGCCGGCGGCTGCGCGCTCGTCGGCTGCTGTGAAGTCGGCTGCTGTGAACTTGTTGGCGGCTGTGAACTCGTGGTCTGTGTCTGCGATGCCGGTGTCTGCGCCTGCGACTGCGCGAACGTCGCCGCCGGGACGCCGAGCAGGGCGGCCGCGGCGATAGCCGTCGTCCACCGAGATGTTGAACGCTTCATCAGTCAATCCTCCTGAACATGTCGCATCTCGCCCATTCAGCAGCCAATTGAGCAAGCGCAATACCACTGAAGGATCTGCAGGAAAGTCTGAGAATTTTGCGGTCGCGGTCGAGTTAAATCGCGTAATTTTTACGCAATCGGCTCATCAGTATGCGTGGACCTGTTCACGCGGGTATCAGATAGAAAGCAGCCGCCAGAATGCAGTAGACGCCAAGCAGTTGCAGGCCTTCCAGCCAGTTGCTCTCGCCGTCCATGGCCACGAGGACGACGACCGAGACGGACAGGATCACTGCGGTGATCTCGAACGGATTAAAGACGAGCGACATCGGCTGGCCGAGTGCCGGCGACGCGAGTACCAGCACGGGCGCGACCATCAGCGCGATTTGCGCGCTGCTTCCTATCGAGATCTCGAGAGCCAACGTCATCTCGTCGTCGAGCGCCGCCTGTACTGCGCTGTAGTGCTCGGCGGCGTTTCCGACGAGCGCGATCACCACGACTCCGGCGAACAGCTCCGTCATGCCGAAGCGCAGCATCGCCGGTTCCAGCGCGCCGACGAGGAACTCCGCCTGAATCGTGGTGAGCACGGTCGCGATCGTCAGGAGCGTAATGGCCGTCGGCGTCGACAGACGCGGCTTCATGCGCGATACGGCCCGCAGCGGATCGCGGTTGGTGGTGAACGCGAACACGAGGCCGGAGCAGTAGACGATGAGGAGCACTACGGCCGTCCACTCGCTCAGCCGCTGCACGACTTCGGGTCGCGCGTACAGGGAACCGAACGAAAACCGGTCGACGACCGCGGGCATGACGAGCGCCACGACTGCGAGCACCAGCATGACCGTGGCGCTGCCTGCAGCGGTACGGTTGAAGCGCTGGGCTCCGTGCTTCAGGCCGCCGACAAAACAGGACAGGCCGAACACGAGCAGCAGGTTGCCGAGAATGCTTCCCGTCAGGGAAGCCTTGACGACTTCGGTGTGGTGCGCGCGCAAGGCAACGAAGGCGATGATGAGTTCCGCTGCGTTCCCGAACGTCGCGTTCAACAGCCCGCCCATCGTCGGACCGCTTCGAGTCGCGAGTTCCTCCGTCGCCTCACCGATGAAACCTGCGGCAGGAACGAGCGAGATCGCCGCGCCGACGAAGATGTACATCGGCGCATGCACGTAGACCGCAATCCAGCTGAGCGGCACTGCCACGAGCAGGACGTTCAACCAGCTTCGTGTGAGGCTGTGGCGAAGCTGGGCAGCGATCGACATCGCGGCATTCTACATGGCACAACACTCGCACGCTCGAGCTCCATGCCCAGATCTCTCGTCGCGTCGCTCCTCGCGGCCGCCGCACTTGCATGCGGCTCAGGGTCTCGATCGTCCCCTGCGGCGCCGTCGTCCAGCGCGGCGAATGCCGCCGCCGCGGCTGCCACGCTTCGCGTGGCGACGTTCAACATCCAGCACGGCCTCAGCAACGATGGTCAGTACGACCTGAATTACGCGATACGAACGATCGCCGCTCTGAATCCCGACATCATCGGCGTCCAGGAGCTGACCCGGAACCATCCCGCGTATCACTGCGAAGACCAGCCCGAACGGATCGCGCAGGGCCTGACCGCGTCGACCGGCCGCACGTGGAGCTACATCTACAAACAGGAATGGACGACGACGGTGACCGACTGCAAGGGGGATACGCCGGAAACGGAAGGCAATGGTTTCTTCGCGCCGTTTCCCATTTCGCAGTCAGGATCGGTCGAGATGTGGAACGGCAGGAACGCCATCAAAGTGTCGCTGAAGATCGGTCCGGGCATATCCATCATGACGACGCACCTGCAGAGCGGGCTGCTGCCGCAGAATGCATCGGACCGCGTGCGGCAGCTCGGGACCCTGCTGCCGTGGTCCGAGAACCAGGGCCCGGTTCGGATTCTGGTGTGCGACTGCAACGCGAACCCGACGACTCCCGAGTACTCGCAGATTCGTGCGATCTACCACGACGCCTGGCAGGACGCCGTCGCCGCAGGAATCGCGACCGGCCGGATGGACGGCATCACGCACAAGTCGTCGCGGATTGACTACGTGTGGTACGAGCCGGGTAACACGCTGCAACTGGCGTCGTACGAAAACGTCGAGACGCCGGCGCTGATCGGAATCGAAGCGTCCGATCATCGGCCGCAGGTCGCTGTTTTTCGGGTACGCTGACTTCAGTTCCAGCCACTAAGATCACGATCGCGTCGTCATCGTGAGTGCTTTCCGCGACGGCCGACCAGCGGCAGGTGACGTGCGAAGAGGAGCGCGATCCACGCGATTCCGACGAGCGTGGCGAGCGCGCCCATGAGCATCAGTGCGATCCCGCCGAGCGCGATGACGGCCTGCATCACCTGGCGACCGCCTGCAGCCGCCAGATATTCAGGACGCCGTGCGTCCGATGTGTGTTGGACGTGCCGTCCGGTACCGCGATCCTTCCATCGACCACGATCGGGCTGTTCCAGTGACCGCCGGGGCAATCGAGCGTCGCAATCAGCTTGCCCGTCTCGGGTTCGTAGACGAGCACTCCGCCGTGCGGGTTGTAGAGGTAAAGCAGCCCACCTGCAAGTACGGGGCTTGTGCCTGCCGTGTCGTTCTTCCATCGCTGCCGCAGACGGTTGTTCTCGAGGACCCACGCAGCGCTCCCGCCGTTGTCGGCGGCAAACATCCATGTCGACCCTCTCGCGTGCCATACGGCCGGAGCGGTGAACAGCTCGCGGCCCGACGGCGTGGAAACCGATTGCAGCTCGCCGCCGCGATGCGGTTCAGTGCCGCGCATTTTCTCGAGGCTCAGGAGCCGGATCACGCCGTCCTTGCCGCCCTGGGCCAGCAGCCCGCTGCCAAGCCACACCGGCGACGTCGAGCCGATGTCGCGATCCGTCTCATTCAATTCCTCAGTATTCGTCGGCGTGTAGTTGCCCAGCAAGCGCGAGGCTGTGGGGTCGAGTTCGATGGTTGCGTCACCCCAGTGAATGCGGCCGTCCCACTTCGCATTGCCCGTCGCGACGAAGATGTCGTCCGTCGCGGGGTCGATTACGGCACCCGCGCGGCCCCAGATTGCCGAGTCGCTTTCGGGGCAATTGCGCGGGTTGAGGAGCTCCGCCCGATCGCTGCACAGCGAATTCCAGACGTGCTCCAGTCGTCCGCTCGCGGCATCGAGGATTGCCACATGCCCCTGATACGGCGGCGCGTCGCCGATGTAGCCGCCGGTGACCGCGATCACTTTGCCCTTTGTGAACGTCAGCGGGCTGGCGATCTTCTCCCGCTCCGGCAGGCGGGTGATCGCGGTGCTCCACTGGACGCGCCCGGTCGCGACGGCAAGCTTCTGGATGTGTCCATCCGGAGACGTGGCATAGATGGCGCGCCGGTCGTCGTCCGCGACCGGCGTCGACGTCGTCACCTGCGCCGAACCGGCCCAGGACCTGTAGCCGGCGGGCGTGAACGTCCACAACACCGTACCGTCGTCTGCGTCGATCGCTATCGTCTTTCCGTAAGTCGTCGTGACGAAGAACGCGTTACGCGTCGCGCCATTGACGGAGACCTCATGCAGATAAATCGCCGCGGCGTCGACCGTCCCTTCGAGCTGCACCTGCTGGCGCTGCATGGAGGCGACGTTCGCGGCGGTGATCCCGGTGGGATCGGGCGACACGCCGGAGCGGCTGATGTCGCGGTTGAACGTCGGCCAATCGTGCGACGAGGGGAGCCGTGCGGCCGGCGCGGACGAGGCGGAGCCGGTTGCTTGACAGGCGAGGAGCGCCGGCAGTAGAGCGGCGCAGCAGAGCGCGCGGTACCGCATGGCACACAGCGTACCCGAAGTGCGCGTCGTCAGGTCCGGTCGTCCATCGTCCATCGCCCATCGCCCATCGCCCATCGCGCTGCCCCTTCTTCGATATCGCGATCCGCGCCGAGCGCGAACGGAGCGTGATCTGGCTGCGGCTGACCGGGCGGGACGGCACCAAGCCGTTCCTCGAAAGCGACTTCCGTTCATCGGCGGCTTCACCGTCGTGTTCATCAGATCCTGGGGGTCATCCTGACGTTCGCGGCGTCGTTCGCCGACGTCAGCCGCACGTCGTCCCGCAGCCTACAGCTCGGGCCACACCACCTGGATCTGCTTGCGGCGCTCGGCGGTGCCACAGTCTTTCGACGACACTTGCATTTGACCGCCCGGGCGCTGGTCGCACCTCGGAGTCCGACGAACAGCCGCGCCTGCGAACCGCCGGATCCGCGGAAGTCGCCGGGGCGTATACTCCGGGGCCATGACAGCCGATTCCCCGAAGCTCGATCTGGATCGCCAACTGCTCGATGTCTATTTCACCGGTTTGCAGTCGGAGGTGGAGGCCAAGTTGAGACGGGTCGAACGGTTTCGA
>DATJIW010000080.1:0-119873 GCA_035492775.1 Vicinamibacterales bacterium | reverse complement strand
GACGAACGTGCCGTCGGCCTCTGTCGTGACGGATCGCGAGAACGCGGTGTCCTGGCGGCTGACGGTCACCACCGCCCCTTGCACGGGCGATCGCTGCGGATCCACCACGCGTCCGCGCAGGGTCGCCGTCGCCTGGGCGAGCGCGCTGCCGGCGCACAACAAGACCGCACACACGAAGATCCCGATCCGACACACACGTGGCATGAAGAATCCTCCGATTCGGTGACGTCGAGAGCAGATCAGTGTTGTGCGATGGTAGCGTAAAGGGCGTGTCGTCGCTGCGTATGACGCGAACCGTCATTTGGGGGACAGGCATCCGTTGAAGAACCGCTCGACGCGCCCCCACGCGTCGCGCAGCACGTGGGCGCGTTCGAAATAGTGAAACTCCCCGGGGTAGGTCATGAAGTCGACGGTCTTCCCGTGCTTCAGCAGTTCGTCGACGACGCGAACCGACTCCACATAGGGAACGTTCACGTCAGCGGTGCCGTGCAGCACGAGCAACGGCCGTTCGACGTGACTCAGGCGATCGACGACGGCGGAGTCTCGGTACAACGGCGCGTTCGATTCCGGCGTGCCCATGCGCGAGGTCACCCATGCGCCGCCGGGATCGAGGAACCAGGTGCGATAGTCCCCCACACCTGCGACGTCGACGCCGCACGCGTAGAGCGTCGGACGGTCGGCCAGCGCGATCAGCGTGAAGTAACCGCCGTAGCTGAGGCCCCATACGCCGATGTGATCGCCATCGACGTAGGACAGCGTCCGCAAGTACTCGGCCGCGGTCACTGCGTCGGTCGCGTCCTTGCCACCGACGTCCATGTGCACACCCTGGCGCCAGTCGCGGCCATAACCGATGCTGCCGCGATAATCGGGCGCGAGGACGACGTAGCCCTGCTGCAACAAGTACTGGTGAAAGCTGTAGTACACGGCGTAATTGCGCTGCACGTGCCAGCCGTCGTAATTCTGGTTGATGCCATCGCCGTGGATCCACACGATGGCCGGGTGCTTCTTCGTGCGATCGAGTCCCGGCGGCACAAACAGGTAGGCCGGGACCTGCTGGCCGTCGGGCGCCGTGTAATGTACGAGCTGCGGCGGCACGAGCGCCGAGCGATCGATCGATTCCGGCATCGAGTCGGTCAGGCGGACCGCCGTGCGTTCGAGGCCTGGCGCGGACGGAACGACGAAGAGATCGGCCGAGTGCTGCGGATCGGTGTGCTGATAGACGATCTGTCTGCCGTCCGGCGCCCAGCGCGGCGCGACGTTGGTGCCGCGTCCGCTCGTCAGCTTCACGACACGTGCGTTCGCCGGCGATCCATTCAGCGAAGCGATTGCAAGCTGCCACGCACCCGGATTGTCCCCTTCGTTGGTCGTGAACGCGATCTGCGAGCTGTCCGGCGACCAGGACACGTCGCGCACCTCGTACGCGCCCTTCCCTATCTGCGCGACCGTGCCGCCAGCAGCCGGCACGACGTAAAGATGATCCCAGCCATCGCGGTCGCTGACGAACGCGACCCACTTGCCGTCCGGCGACGGAATGGGATCGGAACTGACGAACCCGAGACTCCAGAACTTCGGGTCCACTTCGTGGCTGACGGTCTGCTCGCGGCCGCTCGCGACGTCCCTCACGATGATGTCTCGCGTCCGGCTGTCGGCGCTCACGCGCTGCAGGAGCAGCTTCGAAGCGTCGAGCCACGAGGCGGCCGTGTCCCATCCGGGGCTCGGCGGAAAGCTGGTCACCGCACCTCCAGCCGCCGGGACGACCGCCGGAACGCTGCGCAGGTGGTCCACCCGCGTGTAGAGAATCTTCGCGCCAGAGTACGCGGGCGCTTCCTGCCGCGGCTCGACCGTGGTCTGCAGGAAGGCGATGCGGCTGCCGTCAGGCGACCAGGCCGGCGCTGAGACGACCTCCGGACCTTTCGTCAACTGCGTCTCGCGGCCATCCATGAGCGATCGGATCCAGAGTTCCCCCTTCGTGCGCTGCCACGAGATGACGTTCGGCGCGCCGCCCCTGACGAAGGCGACGTGCGTGCCGTCCGGCGACAGCGTCACCTCGTCCTCCGCGACATCGGTGGTCCAGACGCGCGCGGCCTGTGACGTGCCGTCCGGCTTCACTTGCCACAAATCGCCGGCGCGCAGGAAATAGATCACCCGCCCGTCATGGCTCCAGAGCACGCTGTCGATGTGGCCATCGTCGAAGGTCGTCAAGGGGCGCGGCTGGCCGGGGCGGCCGTTCATACCCCCGATGTGCCAGAGGTTCCCGACGCCGGCGCGCTCCCAGACGAACGCGACCTCGGTCGCGTCCGGCGACCACGCGGGCAGGCCCGGATGCCTGATGTCGATGAGCGTCTCGATCGTCAGCTTACCGGCCGCTGGCGGACTCTGTCGCGCTGGAGAGAACGGCGCACCCGTGGAGAGCACCGCGACGATGAAAAACAGCCTTCGCATAACGCCCGCCTTTTCAATGCTGCGGTTCCTTGATCGTCAGAATCTGATTCGCGCGTACGTCGCGCAGCTGCTGCACGGTGCCGCTCGGCCATCGCACGTCGATCGAGCGCACGACCGTCGCATCGCCGAGACCCGCGAGCAGCCGGCGGTCGCTCGCTGACTGATAGCTGCCGCCGGTGGTCACCGTGAAGAACTGCGCCGGCCGGCCCTCGACGCTGACCTGCACCCGGGCGCCAAGGCCGTCGCGATTCGACCGCGACCCGACGAGCCGCATCGCCAGCCAGTGATTCCGGTTTCCGGATTCATTTCGCAGCACGATGCCGCGCTGCCCGCATGTTCCGACGACGATGTCGACGTCGCCGTCGTTGTCGAGATCGCCGAAGGCCGCGCCGCGCCCCGCCCAGGGGTAGGACAAGGCCGCATCGTGAGTGACGGCCGTGAAGCGGCCACGTTCGTTGTGGAGCAGGAGCAGCGGCTGCCGGTACTTCAGCTGATCCGAAGTCAGCTCGATCGTGTCGAGCACATGTCCCTGCGCCGCGAACAGATCCTTCCACCCGTCGTTGTCGTAGTCGATGAAACGTGTGCCCCATCCCGAGAAGAGCCGCGTTGCCTGCCCGACTCCCGTTTCCCCGGTGGCATACGCGAAGGTGCCGTTGCCGTTGTTGTGAAAGATCGCATATGTCTCGTTGGACAGCGTTGTCACGAAGATGTCGGAGCGGCCGTCGTTGTCGTAGTCCGCGAAATCGGTTCCCATGCCGGCGAACGGTTTGCCATCGATGTTGACCGCTGCTCCGGCTGTGAGGGCGGTTTCGGAGAAGGTGCCGTCATGGTCGTTGTGGAACAGGAACGATGGCACGGAGTCGTTCGCGACGAAGATGTCCGTCCAGCCGTCGCCGTCGTAATCCGCGACGGCGACACCGAGGGCTTTTCCGGCGACACGACCGATGCCGGACCGGGCAGACACGTCCGTGAAGGTGCCATCGCCGTTGTTGTGAAAGAGGATGCTGGTTGCGGCGGGGAACGTGGAGGGGTGGCAGTACTCTCGGTAGCCGGGCCGCCGCTCGCCGCAATAAACGTTGTCCGCGAACGTCCAACGCAAGTACCGGCACACGAAGAGATCGAGCCGGCCGTCGTTGTCGAGATCGACGAAGACGGCGCTGGAACTCCAGCCATCCGAGGCAACGCCCGCGCGCGCGGTCACGTCGCTGAACGTGCCGTCGCCATTGTTGTGGTACAGAGTGTTGCCCCCGTACTGCGTCACGTAGAGATCTTCGAAGCCGTCGTTGTCGTAGTCGCCGACGGCAACGCCCATGCTGTAGCCGGTTCCGGCGACGTGCGCACGCTCGGTGACGTCGGTGAACGTGCCGTTCCGGTTGTTTCGATACAGCCGGTTCCAGAAGCGCGGGTTGGATTTCGCCGGCGCTGCGCCGCTCGGCATCGGATCCGACAGCGCCGCACCGTTGGTGAAGAACACGTCGAGCCAGCCGTCGTTGTCGACGTCGAGCAGCGCCACGCCACCGCCCATCGTCTCGATCAGGTATTTGTTCGTCGTGGGGGAGTTCTCATGAGCGAAAACGATACCGCTTGCGGCCGTCGCGTCCGTGAAGATTGAGTCCGTCGACGGCAGTGGAGGCGAGGGCACGCCTCCGTTCGCCGCCACGACGGCTGACACGATGAGCGCGGCCGCCTGCCACTTCATTTGGCGATCAGCCGATGGAGTTGATCCGCCAGGTTGTCGTCGACCGCGCGCAAGGCGCGTTCTTCGTCGAGCGCCGCGTCACGCTGTCCGCTTGCGAACAGCGCGAGCGCCAGGTTGAAGCGCGCTGCGGCGTAATCCGGTCGCACCCGAAGCGCCTCTTTGTCGTGCGCGATCGCGTCGGCCTGTCGGCCCTCGTCGGCGTAGAGGAGCGCGAGGTTGAAGTGCGCCTCGCTGAAGTCGGGATCGATGCGGACCGCGTCGGAATATGCCTTGATGGCATCCGCGCGCCGTGCGAGTCTGGCGTACGCGCGACCCAGCTTGTAGTGCGTCGCCGCGTCTCGTGGATCCAGCGCGATCGCCGCTTCGAATTCCGCCGCCGCGGCGTCCCAGCGTCCGAGGTTGCCGTAGCTCGCACCGAGCGCGACGTGGGCATCCGCGCGGGTCGGCTCCAAGGCAACGGCTGCGCGCAGCGTCTCGATCGCCTTCTCTTCCCTCCCAAGCTGGCTGTATGTGACGCCGAGGGCGACCGACGCATCGGTGTAGCGCGGGTCGATCGCCAGCGCACGGGTGTAGGCGTCTTCCGCTTCCGTCCAGCGATCGAGCCGTGACGCCGCCCAGCCTTTCGTATAGAAGGCGCGCGCATTTGCCGCGTTCAACCGAACGAGACTGTCGCACGCATCGATCACGTCCGCAAAGCGCGCGAGCTTGCCATAAACGATCGCGAGGTTCGACCAGGCGTCGACGAATGCAGGTTTCGCGCGGACCGCGTCGCGATACTCGGCGGCGGCCTCGTCGTAGCGCGCGTGCGCCTGGTGGACGACGCCGAGGTTGTAATGAAGCGCGGCGTCGGCAGGCGCGCGACGGATCCCCTCCTGGAGTACTGCAACCGAATCGGCGTCGCGACCGAGCCGCGCGAGGGCGATTCCAAGTCCCACGTACGCCGCCGGCACGTCCTTGTCGATCGCCAGCACTCGTGTGAATGCGTCGGCAGCTTCACTATTGCGGCCCGCCTCGAGGGCTTCCGATGCGCTCTTCAACATCGCGCCCGTGGACGGGGCCGTAACAGATACCTGCATAGCGAGAACTGACGCAGCCAGCCACCGCAGAGTTGGTGCCGCAATCGCCGTCAACGCCATGATTCGACACATTATTGTTGCGATTCTTTGCGGGCTGCTATACAAATTGCGCACAACCCAGGTCACCCCACGTCGCTCGCAGGTCTCCCCGATTCTCCAGCTTCCCCGGAGGAGTGCAATGAAGCGATCGCGTTTCGTTCTGCTGCTCGCCCTCACGCTCGTTCCAGCCATTGCGGCGGGCCAGGCGCTTCAAACCGGTGACATCCGGGGCAAAGCGCAGGATGCCAGCGGCGCCGTCCTGCCAGGCGTCGCCGTAACACTTTCGAGCCCGGTGCTCATCAGTCCCAAAACTGCTACGACGGACCAGCAAGGCTCGTACGCCTTTCAGGCGCTGACGCCAGGGACGTACACGGTCACGTTCGAGTTGGCCGGTTTCCGCAAATACGTCCGCACCGGCATCGAGGTGTCGGTCGGGCGCAGCCTCAACGTCGACGGGACGATGGACGTGGGGTCCGTGTCGGAGAACATCACCGTAGAGGGCACGCCGAACGTCGACGTGACCAAGACGAACCTCGCCACTAATCTCGACGCCGACCACCTGCAGAACGTGCCGACCGCACGCGACGTGTGGTCGCTCCTGCAGAACATGGCGCCCCAGGTCGTGCTCGATCGCGAGGACGTGGGCGGCAGCGAGGGCGGACTGCAGGCCGTGTTCGCGACGCACGGCAGCACGTGGCACCAGAACACCTACGCGCTGAACGGCGTGAACGTGACCGATCCGTCGGCGACGGGCGCGAGCGGGTTCTACTTCGACTACGACAGCTTCCAGGACGTGCAGATCTCGACCGCACAGCATCCGGCGGACGTCGGAACTCCAGGGGTGTACTTCAATCAGGTGGTCAAAAGCGGGACCGACAAGTTCCACGGCGGCAGCGCCTACTACTTCGAGAACGGCAGCACGGTCGGCGACAACCTGACCCAGGAACTGAAGAATCAGGGGGTCGCGAGCGGGAGCAGCATCAATCTCTTCTCCGACTGGACGGCGCAGCTCGGCGGCCCCCTCATCCGCGACAAGGTCCGCTTCTTCACGAGCTGGCGCGACTGGCGCATCCACCGCAACGTCGTCGACTTCCCGAAGTCGGAGAACACCGATCTGTTCTCCTGGCTGGTGAACGGAACCTACCAGCTCAATGCGAAGAACCAGATTACGGGGCTGGCGACGCGGCAGACGTATTGGAAACCGAATCGCAACGCCGACGCGCTGATCGCGCCCGAAGCGACCTGGATCGAGGATGACATCTTCAGGATCTATCAGGGGCGCTACAACTCGTCGATCAGCAACAACGCGTTGTTCGACGCGCGAATCAGTTACCTGAAGATAGACTTTCCGCTCAAGTTCCAACCCGACGTCACTGGTCCGCATACGACCGAACTGTCAACTGGATTCCAGTGCTGCGCCGCCGCGCAGTCCTACAAGTTCTATCGCTCGCGGACTTCGGCTGAATTCTCGATGAGCTATTTCAAGAACGACTGGCTCGGCGCCAACCACGACATCAAAGGCGGCTACCAGTACTTCCGCGGATACGCGCGAACGGGTGCTGACGTCCTTGAAGCGGTGGACCAGAACCTGTTTAACGGCGATGGGTCGTACATCATTCAGTACAACACGCCGCTCGACAGTCAGGATACCTTCACGGGGTCCGTGTTGTACCTGCAGGATAACGTCCGGCCGGCCGACAAGCTGACACTGAACCTCGGTTTCCGGTACGAACACAATCACGGCTTCCTGCCCGCGCAGTCCAGTCCGGCGGGACGCTTCACCGGTCCCCGTGACTTCCCGGAACAGGATCTGATTCACTGGAACACCGGAGCCGCGCGGATCGGCGCGGTGTACGACGTGTTCGGCACGCACAAGTTCGCCATCAAGGGCGGTTATGCGCGCTACTACCACGCCATCGGCACGGGCTTCGTCGACGTTTCGAACCAGAACGGGTTTGGCGGTACCGGGTACTCGTGGAACGACGCCAATCACGACCAGCACTACCAGCTCGGAGAAGAAGTAGACCAGCTGTTCGTTTTCGGCGGCTCGATCACGTCCGTCGATCCGAACCTGAAGCAGCCGCACACCGATGAAGGATCATTCGGCGTCGAGTTCGAGGCGCCGAAGCAGATCCGGGTGAGCGCGATGTTCATCGGACGCCGCGGCCGCGATCTCATCGCCGTGACCGAAATCGGCGTGCCGCAGGACTCGACCGGCTACGCGCCCGTGACCGCGCTCGATCCGGGACCCGACGGCACCGCGGGCACGTCGGACGACAAGCAGATGACGGTGTTCAACCAGATCTCGACGGCCGCCAACAAGCAGCTCGAAACTAACCCGTCGGACTTCACGACGGGATTCAAAGGACTCGAGATCACCGTGCAGCGGCGGTTCATGAATCGATGGCAATTCCTCACGTCGTACTCTGTGTCAAAGGACAACCTCAGCACGGCCGGCGTCGGCGTTGGCGCGTTCAGCGGCGAGGAAGAAGGCGCCGGGACGAGCAGCGCGTTCTTGAGCCCGAACGGGAAGATCAACAACACGAGCGGACCGAGCTTTTTCGATCGCACGCACATCCTGAAGATGGACGGCAGTTACGAAGTGCCGCGATGGGACATGAACGTGGCCGCCGTCGTCAAGGTGCAGTCTGGTACGCCCTTCGGCCGTTCGCTGACGGTCGACAAGGACATTAATGGCAACGCGTTCAACCAGGGGCCCATCACGATCTTCGCGGAACCCCGCGACTCGCGGCGATTTCCGACGCTGAAGACGATGGACTTCCGCGTCTCGAAGATCGTCCGGGTCCAGCAGCAGCGGTTCGAGGTCATCGGTGACTTTTTCAATCTGTTCAACGTGAGCACCGTGACGAACGAGAATTCGAATACCGGACCGGACTTCGGGAAACCGACCAACATTCTCGGACCGCGCGCGTTCCGGATCGGCGGCCGATGGAGCTTCTGATTTAGTAAGGGGTTCGCGATTCATTCCCGGGGGGGGGGGTTCGGCCCCTCCGGGCCCCTGCACGCTCTCGCGCGCCGCGTCGACAGCGCGCTCCGTTCGCGTGGCCCGCTTCGCTCGGGGGATTCCACTTCGGGGGCTTTGCACGACTTTGGGTGTCCTGGCGCGATCCCTCCTCATTGCGGCTTTGACATTCGCGCTGTGCGAAGCCCCGCCCATCGGTACGTCGGCGAACGGCGATATCACGTTCGCCGACGTGACCGCTCACGCCGGCCTGCAGACACATATCGTCTACGGCGGCACCAGCGGGAACACCTACATTCTCGAGACGACCGGCACCGGCGTCGCCTTTCTGGATTACGACAACGACGGCTGGCAGGACATCTTTCTCGTCAACGGGACTACGCTCGACGGATTCCCGCGCGGGCAGGAGCCGTCGAACCACCTGTTCCGCAACAAGCATGACGGCACGTTCGAAGATGTGACCGTCCGGGCGGGTCTCGCGCAGAGCGGCTGGGGCCAGGGTGTTGCCGTCGCCGACTACGACAACGACGGCTTCGACGATTTGTTCGTGACGTCGTGGGGCCAGAACCGCCTGTACCGCAACAAAGGCGACGGCACGTTCGAGGACGTGACCGCGCGCGCGGGCTTGACGAGCGGCCGTCGCTGGAGCACGAGCGCGGCGTTCGCCGACTACGACAACGACGGCTTCGTCGATCTCTACGTCGCGGAGTACATCGATTTCGATCCGCAGACTGCGCCGCTGCCTGGCGCGAAGGTCCCCGGCGTCAACTGCTCCTATCGCGGATTTCCGGTGATGTGCGGGCCGCGCGGCCTGAAAGGCGAGCGCGACCACCTCTATCACAACAGCGGAAAGGGCACGTTCACCGACGTCACCGTTCAAGCCGGGAATCTCGACAAGGACAGTTCCCGCGGACTCGGAGTCGTCTGGGGCGACATCAACAACGACGGCTACCCTGACCTGGTGGTGGCGAACGACGCCCAACCGAACCTGCTGTACGTCAACCAGCGAAACGGCACGTTTCGCGAAACCGGCCTCGAGGCGGGTGTGGCCGTGGACGAGGACGGCCGCGAGCGGGCGGGAATGGGAATCGACTTCTCCGACTACGACAACGACGGCTGGCTCGACCTCGCGGTAGCGAACTTCTACGGTGAACCGCACTCGCTGTACTCGAATCAGAAAAACGGGAGCTTTCTCGAGACGACGTGGGCGTCCGGCATCGGACGCGCGACGATGCATCATCTCGGGTGGGGCACGCGCTTCGTCGACTACGACAACGACGGGTGGAAGGATCTGCTGCTCGTCAACGGGCATGTCTACCCCGAAGTCGATCGCCACCAGCTCGACGAGACCTACGCCGAACCAACGGTGCTGCTCAGGAACAACGGGAACGGTACGTTCGCCGATGTCACGGCGTTGGTCGGGAGCTCGCTCGCCGGGCCGCGCGCCGGGCGCGGCATGGCAGCCGGCGATTACGACAACGACGGCGATCTCGACTTCCTCATCGCGACCGTCAATGGTCCGCCGTGCCTGCTCGAGAACCGCGGCGGCAACGCCAGCCACTGGCTGACGGTGCGGCTCATCGGACGCAGGAGCAACCGCGACGGGATCGGCGCGCGCGTCACCACGATCGCGGATGGCGTGTCGCGCATGGAGGAAGTGCGCAGCGGCGGAAGCTACCTGTCACAGTCCGATCTGCGCGCCCATCTCGGACTCGGAGCCGCTTCGTCGATCGCCGCGGTTGAAATCCGCTGGCCCAGCGGCCAGGTCGATCGTCTTACCGGCGTCCCGGTCGATCGCATTATCGTGGTGCGCGAGGGGGAAGGCAGCTTCACGTTCGCTCCCGGGCCCGGGAACGGATCGCGGGCGACCGAGCGGCGATAGTGCGATGTCCGGCCATCTTCTGCTGCTCTGCGCGGCGCTCTTCGCGGCGACACGCGTGCCGCCAGAGGCGCCGCAGACGCCCACCGACCATGTGCGCGCCGGGCAGCAGTACCAGCAACAAGGGCGACTCCAGGAAGCGGAAGAGGAATACCGCAAGGCGGTCGATCTCGATCCGGCGGATGCAGACCTCGCGTCGCTGTACGCACACGTGCTCCTGGGGCAACTATGCTCCGCGCGTGGAGATTACGCGTGCGCGATCCCGCAGCTGCAGCGGGCGCTTCGACGCGACCCGACGCTCGCGAAGGCCCACTACTATCTGGGCATCACGTTCACGCTCGACGGGCAGAAGGACAAGGCGGTGCCGGAACTGGCCGAGGCCGCCAGGCTCGAGCCGGAAAGTGCCGCGTTTCACTACTACCTTGGCCTCGCGTTGCTGGACGTGGCACGCGACGCGGAGGCAGCGGACGCACTGCAACGGGCGGTAACCCTCGATCCCACCGACGTTGCGGCGCGCACGAATCTCGCGTGGGCGCTGATCAACATCGGCAGGAACCGCGAAGCGACCAGCGTGCTGGACAGCGTACTGAGGCTGGATCCGCGCGATCCATCCGCGTGGTTCCTGCGCGGCGAGGCTCGGCGGCGTCTCGGCGACACCGACGCGGCGATCGCGGACTTCGAGAAGAGCGTTGCGATCGACGACCGCGCGGAGGACGCCCTGTTCTCGCTCGGAACGATTTATTACCTCCGCCAGGACTTCGACCGCGCGTCCGACTACTTCGCGCGCCTGCTGACCCTCGACGCCGATCACGTTGGTGCGCATTACGGCATGGCGAAGATCCTGCTCAAACGAGGACGCGCAGCCGATGCCGTGACCCACCTCGTCACGTGCGTGACGAAGGATCCGCGCAACAAGGGGGCGCACTACCAGCTCGCCCAGGCGTACCGCCGCCTGGGCGAAGCCGACAAGGCCGAAAAGGAACTGCAGGTCTTCCGATCGCTGGGCGGCGACGTGGCCGACGTCGACGCGGGTGCTGTCGAACGATTGCGCAAGCGCCCTGGCGGAGGAGGAGCGACAGATCGCTGACCTTGCCGCGGTTCTCGGCCCGCCGCCGCTGCAGCTCAGAACACAAGCGTTTGAATCGAGCGAGGCAAGCTGCTGATTTCGGCCGCGTTCCCGTCAACCCAGAGATAGTAGTCGACCCGTTGGTCACCTCTGTTCATTACCACTACCGATACCCTGCCATCCGGATTGACGAAGGCGGTGGAAAGCAGCGCGCTCCTGCTGGGCGAGCTCGCGATTCTGCGTGCACCCGGGCGGACGAACTTCGAGAAGTGCCCGATATAGGAGTACGAGTTCGTGTAGGTCAGCTCGCCGGTGGACGTATCCGCATGGACCGGCGCGAAGCAGTAGTTTGCAACGTGGTTGGGGCCGCCGTGTTCGTCCAGCAGCACGTTCCAGTCCGTCCAACCCACGGCGCCGTCGTTGAAGTCATTGATCATCGAGCGGCCGTACGCCTCGCCCAGCCTCCAGTTGTGGAGATCCTCGGCCTTGAACGCGTCGACGCACCCTTCGGTGAAAATCAGGTTGTGACTCGGGAAGGTCTCCCGCACGAGCCTGACGTTGTCGAACATCGGGTCGCCCCCGCTCCACGGCTCGTACCAGTGAAAGCCAACGCCCCACACGTATCGCGCGGCCGCGGGATCCGTGAGGATCGTGCTGGCCCGCTGGTAGATGAGATCGCGGTTGTGATCCCAGACGATGATCTTTCTGTCGCCGAGCCCTTCCCGTTTCAGCGTCGGGCCGAGGTGGTTCTTCACGAAGTCCCGCTCGTCTTCAGCGGAGTAGATGCACGACTCCCATCGCTGCGTGGCCATGGGTTCGTTCTGAACGGTGGTGCCCCACAGGCGGATGCCTTCCTGCTCGTACGCCTTGATGAACTTCGCGAAGTATCCCGCCCACGACTGCGCGAGCTCCGGTCTCAGTTGCCCGCCGTGCAGCATGTCGTTGGTGGTCTTCATGAATGCCGGCGGACTCCAGGGGCTGCAGAAGAGCGTGAGCTTTCCTCGAGCGGCGGTGATCGCACGCTTGATGAAGGGAATGCGGAACTGCTTGTCGTGATCGACGCTGAAGGATTTCAGCTCCTTGTCCCCTTCGCCGACATAGGTATAGCTGCCGCTCGAGAAATCGCAGCTGTGAATGTTGGTTCTCCCGAGCGTGTAGCCGATCCCCTTGTCCGGATCGTAATAGGCGTCCAGCACCTCCTGCTGGCGGGGCGCGGGCAGTCGTGCAAACGTCTCGGCAGAGGCATCCGTGAGTGCGCCGCCGATCCCCAGAATCGTCTGGAATCTCTTCGACGGGTCCACAAAAACACAGACCTGGGTCTCTTTCGGCTGACCCATCGCCGTGAACTTCAGCTTGTCCGTCGGCGAAATGCGGTAATCGGTCTTCTCGGCGGTCACGTAGACGGCAACCTCCCGCGCATCGAGGCGATCGACATGCGGCGGGCCGGAAGTGTCGGCGGGCCGCTCGCGGGGCGCGAGCAACCGGCGACTCCCCCCGAATGCCAGTGCCGAAGACGACGCGAGGAGGAAACTACGGCGGTCCATGGTCATCGTCAGCTAGCCTCCAGCCCTGGTCACGATCATCGGCAGGTTCGCGCCGCGCAGTTTTTCATTGAAGCCGCCGAGATCACGGCTGAACACGTCGGCGAGCTGACGCTGCAGCTCCGCCAGACGCTCTTCCAGAGCCTTCAACACCGCGGCCTGTTGTGACGTCGGCCTGAAGTCGGCGCTCTGGAGCCCGTCCGCGAGATAACCGAACTTCTGCACCAGCTTCGATCCCCATCGCACCCCGTCTTGTCCCTGGCCGGTGGCCCTGAGCTCTACGAGTTGGTTCTCCACCGCAATCACGCGCTGCTCCAGGGCATCACCCGCTTGCTTCACATCGGTGGCCGATGTGAGGTTCTGCAGGTTGTGGATCTGCGCGCGCACGACTTCCGCGTCATTCACCGCGCGGACGGCCGCCTCCATATCGTGGCGAATCGTTCCGAGCATCTCCTGTTGGGCGGCGATGTCCGATTCCGTGCCGGCCGAGTGCGGATCCGCCAGGACGCGAAGCTCCGCGGTCTGCTCGCGACCACCGGTCGCCAGTCTCACGGTGTAGACGCCGGGAGGCTGCAGAATGCTGAGTTCTCCGCCGCCGTCGCGCGTGCCATCGGCTTTTAGACGGATGTCGGGAGCATAGAGAGGGCTGGTTCTGAACACGACGCGCTCGGACGGCGTGTCGCGCAGATCCCAGCTGACGCGGTGCAGGCCCGGCGAGCCGGGACCCTTCAACGTCCGGACCGTCCGCCCCTTCGCATCCTGGATCGTGATCGACACGTCCGCGGGCAATGCAGACTTCAGGTAGTAGTTGATGTCGGCGCCGTACGAGGGGTTCTCTCCAGTCGTCGGATCGTCATATGTGACGGCTGGCGCCGTAATCTCGCGGAATCGGTACGCTGCACGGAGTGGGAACAGATGCGCGGAACCGTCCAGGACGGCCGGCGTCAGCTCGCGCAAGGGCGTGATGTCGTCGAGGATCCAGAAGCCGCGCCCGTAAGTGGCAATGACGAGATCGTTGAACTGCTCCTGCACGGTCAACCAGTACACCGGCGCGTGCGGAAGGTTCATCTGCAGCGGCTGCCAGTTCACGCCGTCGTCGAATGACACGTAGACGCCGCTTTCCGTACCGAGGTAGAGCAGCCCGCGCTTCACTGGATCCTCACGGATGCAGTGCGCGTAGCTCACCATCGAGTGGGGAATGCCGTTGGTGATTGCCGTCCACGTGGCGCCGTAATCCGACGTCTTGTAGACGAACGGATCGCGGTTGTTCACCTGGTGGAAGTCGACGGTGATGTAAGCGGTGCCCGCATCGAATCGCGACGGCTCGATGTTGTTCACCGTGCCCAACGGGGGCAGCTGCGGGATGTTCCCGGTGACGTTCGTCCAGGTCTTGCCGCCGTCACGAGTCAGCTGCACGAGGCCGTCATTAGTCCCTGCCCATATGACGCCGGCTTGTTTTGGCGACTCTGCGATCGCGTGGACGACGTCCGCGTACTCCACGCCGATGTTGTCGGGCGTCAACCCGCCGGAACTCTGCTGGCGGCTTTTGTCGTTCAGCGTGAGATCGGGACTGATCTCCTGCCAGCTCTGACCCGCGTCGGTCGAGCGGTGCACGTACTGGCTGCCGATATAAATGGTGTTGTGATCATGGGGCGAAATGGCAAACGGCGCGTCCCAGATGAATCGGTATTTCAGATCCGCTGCGGGCCCGTTTTCCTGGTCTGGCCAGACTTCGACCTCGCGCATCTGGCGCCGGCTCTCGTCGTAGCGCACGACAATCCCGCCGACGGTTCCGGATCCTGACGCGGTGGACCAGATGATGTTGGGGTCGGTCGGATCCGGTGTCGCAAACCCGCTCTCCCCACCGCCAATCGAATGCCACATCCCTCTCGGGATGCTGCCGCGGCCGCCCTCCGAAAGGCGACTGTTGCTCGGCCCGCGATACGACGGCCCGTCCTGTTTGTTGCCGTAGACGTAGTACGGCACCTGGTTGTCGACCGTCACGTGATAGATCTGCGCGTTCGGCAAACGTTGCTTCAGCCACGTGCGCCCGCGCGTCTGCGAGATGGAAACACCCTGATCGTGCCCGACGATCATCCGGTTGCCGTCCGACGGGTCGATCCACATGTCGTGGTGATCGCCGCCCGGCGCCTCGAGGCCGCGCTGCGGAACGAGCGTCTGACCGCCGTCTACCGACTTGCTGAATGACGCGTTCATGAAGTACGTCTCGTTTTCGTTGTCGGTGGAGACAGCCATCCGGCCGTAGTACGCGGTGCGGCCCATCGCGTTGCGGTCGGTGCTGACCATCGTCCATGTCTCGCCGGCGTCGTCCGACCGCCACACCTGTCCGCGATCGGTCTCGTGTCCGTTCCACGGCACACCGTCGCCCGTCTCGATCGCCGCGTACACGCGGTTCGGATTGGAGCGCGAGATCGCCGGCATGACCTTGCCAACAGGTTTCGCTGGCAGGCCATGGCCCGTGAGCTTCGTCCATGTGAGGCCGCCGTCGCGGGAGGTGAACAGCCCGCTTCCGGGGCCGCCGCTCGACCGGCCCCACGTGTGCACTTCGATCTGCCACATACCAGCAAAGAGGATTCGCGGATTGGCCGGGTTGATCGCGATCTCGGAACAGCCGGTGTTCTCGTCGACGAACAGCGTCCGTTGCCACGTCCTGCCGCCATCGGCGGTGCGGAATACACCGCGCTCTTGCTGCGGCCCGTAGGCCGTGCCGAGCGCACACACGAAGACCACGTCGGCGTTCGTGGGGTCGATCACCACGCGGCCGATGCGTCCCGTCTTCTCGAGGCCCATCAACGTCCACGTTCTGCCCGCATCAGTGGACTTGTAAATGCCCTGACCGATGGAGATGTGACTGCGGATCCATGCTTCGCCAGTACCCGCCCAGACGATGTTCGGATCGGACGGCGCGACGGCGAGCGATCCGATCGACTGCACGGGCTCATCGTCGAAGACCGCGGTCCAGTGCACGCCGCCGTCGATCGTCTTCGAAATGCCGCCCGACGCGCTTCCCGCGTAGTAGACCAGCGGGTCACCGGGTACGCCGGCAACCGCCGAGACACGGTTGCCCTCCGGACCGATGAAACGCCAGTGAAACTCCTTGTAAACGTCGGGAGCGACGCGCGCCGACGGCTGTGCTCGGACTATCATCAGGCACGCGGCCGCGATTGCCGCTGCGGCCGCCGCTCGAATCGCAAGGGATCTCGCCGTCGTCACGCTGCGCGTCATGCTCATCCTCCGCTGATGCGCGCACGCTATCGTTTCAGCTGAGGCTGCGTCAAGGCGCGGGCTGGTGCATAATTCGCGCATGAGCTTGAGTCCCGGCACGCGGTTCGGTCCGTACGAAATCGTCGCGCCGCTCGGTGCCGGGGGCATGGGCGAGGTTTATCGCGCTCACGATTCGCGTCTCGGGCGCGAAGTGGCGCTGAAAGTCCTGCCGCCTGGCTTTTCGGCCGACCAGGAACGGCTGCGCAGGTTCGAGCAGGAGGCGCGCGCAGCCGGCGCGCTCAACCACCCGAACATCCTCGGCGTGTACGACATCGGCAGCCACGACGGCGCCCCGTACGTCGTCTCCGAACTTCTCGATGGTGAGACGCTTCGCGCTCGGATTGGCGACTCGCCACTGCCGCAGCGCAAGGCGGTGGACTACGCCGCGCAGATCGCCAAAGGGTTAGCCGCCGCCCACGAGCGCGGGATCGTTCATCGCGACCTGAAACCGGACAACCTGTTCGTGACCCGTGATGGACGGGTCAAGATTCTCGACTTCGGGCTTGCGAAAATGGGGGATCCGCGCGGAGGCGACGCCGAGACCCGGTTCGCGACCGGCGGTCCGGAGACAAGCGCCGGGACCGCGCTCGGCACCGTGGGCTACATGTCGCCGGAGCAGGTGCGCGGCCAGAAAGTCGATCATCGATCCGACATCTTCTCGTTCGGCGTCGTGCTCTACGAAATGCTCACCGGACGCCGTGCCTTCCAGGGGGACTCGGCGGTCGAGACGATGAACGCGATCCTCAAAGAGGATCCGAAGCCCGCCGGCAATGGAGGACCGCCGCTCCCGCCCGGACTCGATCGCATCGTCCTGCACTGCCTGGAGAAAAGTCCCGAGGAGCGCTTCCAATCAGCGCGGGATGTCGCGTTCGACATCGAAGCGCTGTCGGGAACATCGAGTCAGGCGGCGATGAAAGCCCCGGCGCCGGGCCGACGCTCCTGGATGCGCGTCGCGGCCGCCGGACTTCTTGCCGCCGCTGCCGGCGCCGGGTTGTTCATGGCCGGTCGATCGACCGCCCCCCCACCGCAGAACGCCGTGTTCCAGCCTTTGACGTTCAGGCGTGGGAACGTCACGTACGCGCGGTTTGCGCCCGATGGACGCACCGTCGTCTACGCTGCGAGCTGGGAAGGCGCGCCGCTGGAGCTGTTCTCCACACAGGCTGGCAGTCCGGAATCGAGGACGATCGGGCTGCAGGCGGACCTTCAGGCTGTTTCTCAGCGAGGCGAGATGGCCGTGCTGCTGACGAGACCCGGCAACAGCGTGCTCGCACGCATGCCCATCGGGGGCGGCGCTCCCCGCGAGGTGCTGGAGCACGTCCAGTCTGCCGACTGGGGTCCGGACGGTGACTCGCTGGCAGTCGTCCACACCGTAGACGGCCGGGATCGGATCGAGTTCCCGATTGGACACACGTTGTACGAGGCTCAGGGCTGGCTGGGCGACCTCGCCGTTTCTCCGAAGGGCGACCGCATCGCTTTTGCCGAGCACCCGGTGGCGATCGATAACCGTGGTGACGTCGCGATGATCGACCTCCAGGGGAAGAAGACGACCCTTTCGCCGGGCTGGGAAGACATTTTCGGCGTGCACTGGGTGCCGGCAGGTGACGAGGTCTGGTTCAGCGCCTCTGGTGGAGGCGGAAAGAGCGCGGGAACCGATCACGCCATCTTCGCCGCGACCTTGAGCGGCAAGATCAGAACCGTAATGAGCGCACCCGGAAGCCTCGATCTGCAGGATCTCGCGCCGGACGGGCGAGTGCTCGTGGCCCACGGCAACAGGCGGCCGTCGATCATGGTGCATACGTCAGGCGCAGGCGCAGAGGAGAGAGAGCTGACGTGGATGGATTTTTCGTGGATCAGCGACATCTCCGCGGACGGACGCACGATCCTGTTTTCGGAGCAGGGCGTCGCCGGCGGACCAGGGTACGCATCTTACGTTCGCGGGACGGATCGCTCACCTGCGGTCCGGCTGGGTAAGGGCCTCTCGCAATATCTCTCGCCGGATGGCCGCTGGGCGCTCGCTATCGATCTGACCAAGAACAAGCTGGTGATCCTTCCGACGGGACCGGGCGAGTCACGCACTGTCGCGCCACACGGCATCAAGGCCTACTCGTTTGCGGCGTGGTTCCCCGACGGCAAGCGTCTCGTGTTCGCGGGATTCGAAGAGGGCAAGGGATTCCGGATGTACGTCCAGGACGCTGATGGCGGCGAGCCGCGCGCGGTGACGCCCGAAGGGGTTGCGGTCCGATCGGACACGCTCTCACCCGACGGCCAATGGGTCGTTGCTCCCGTCAAGGACGTGCTCACAGCGTTCCCGACGGGCGACGGTAAACCGCAGCCGATCAAAGGCGCCGTGGCCGAGGACATCCCGATCCGGTGGCGCGGAGACGGCCGCGTGCTGTTCGTGAGGCAGGGCACGCTTCCTGTGCGCATCTTCGCGCTCGATGTCACGACGGGCCAGCGCACGCTCGTTCACGAGATCTCGCCGCGCGACACCGTTGGCGTCAACTCGATTGGCGATATGCGGCTGACGCCGGACGGCAACTCCTACGCGTACGTCTACATACAGAATCTTTACAGCCTTTATCAGGTCACAGGATTGAAGTAGCGCGGAGTCAGCGCGCTGTCCGCAGGGACTCGGGCAGCAGCACCACACTGATGTCCCAACGGCGGCCGCCGTCCTTGCGTTCCGCCACCGCTATCGATCTGCCGTCGTCGGACCACGCCGGCAGCGTGAAGTCCCCTTTGAGCAGGCGTCGGGCGTCCCGGCCGTCGGCGGTGGCGATCCAGAGATCACCCTTGCCGTCGACGTACGCGATCCGGTTCAATTCGGCCGGCGACCACGACCACACTTCTCCGTCGTACGGTTCGCTTCCGTCCTGCCGTTCGTGCAGCAGCAGGCGCCCCAGGCGAACTGTGCATCGCTTTCGCATGCCGCCCATCTCGACAGCGTCGGACACCCGCTTCTGCAGATCGGCCACGCCGTACATCGGCATCTCCTGGTCCGATGCGAGTGAGAGTTCACCGAGGCCGGTAGGACTCGCGCGCTTCGATTTGCGGTTCCAGTACGCGATCGATTGTGCGGTCTGTTCTTTCAGCTTCTCGAGTGTCGTGCCGTTTGCGGGGACGACCAGGTAGCGGGCCGACAATGAACCGTCGGGGTTGGCGACAGCGCCCTGGAGGAGCAGAGTGCCGTTATCCCACGTGATCTCGGAGAGGATCCCGTTGTCGATCTCGGGAGCCGTAATCGAGACCACGAGCTGCTTCTCGACCGCCTGCTCGGCGGCCGGCGCGAGCGCGCTCGTCAGGACGAAAAGCAGGGTCAACATGATGCGCTTATTATGCGCGCACGTGCTTCACTTTTCAGTCGTGCTGAGCGCAGCCTCCACGTCGGACAATCCCTGCCGCAGCGAAGCTGCCGTCGTCTCCGGCACGCCATAAAGGGACAACCACATGCCCAGCTGATGCGTTTCCTTCATGCCTTCGCGTTCGACGAAGAGCAGTGCGTCGTTCCACGCGGGCACCAGGAAGGCGACGGTGCGCGGAGCGTGGCGCACGGCGACGATGGCATCGACTTCGACGCCGCCGAGTGAGAGATGACAGCCGTCGCCGGGCTGGAGTCCGCCAATCGACGGCCGCACGTGCAAACCCTTCGCGCCGAACACGGGGTGGTCCTCGCCGCGGCGCGCGGTCGTGCGGAACCGAGCCGACAACTGCTGGCGGTCGACGCCGCGATGACGTTCGAGTGCGTGCTTGAGGTTGAACAGGAAGAAGGTCCAGCCGGCATCGAGCCCGTCGATGTAGCCGTCCCACGACTCGCTGTCGTCGAAGCCCGAGTGCACCAGGCGCACGCGCACCCGCCCGCCCTGCGCTTCCAGGTAATAGTCGACGGCGAGACGCACCACGCGGCCGTCCTTCGACGGCATCTCGCTGGCGGTCTGCATGTGCCGCAACGGCTCCCACACCGTGATCGGTGTGGTCCACATTTCGTTCGGGTCCCAGCCGACGCTGACGCTGCCGCCTTCGCCTGGCGTCACCGCGGCGTGCGGCGCGAACCAGCGTGCGATGCCCTCGCCGGTCGTCAGCGCCTGCCATACCTCCTCGAGGGTGGCGTCAATGTCGATGGTCAGATCGAGCACGCGTTCGGTGCGTTTGGGATCGTTGGTCACGTCGCCTCCATGTCGGTCTCTCGATCGCTTTCCGGTTCGGCAGCGCGTGGCGGCACCGCTGGGTAGCCGCACGCGAACACGCGGAACGTGCGTCCCTGCACTGCGTCAGGGTGATGGTATCTGGCCGCCAGCGTCGCGAGAGCAGCGGTGAGGTCGTCGGCGAACCGGCGCTGATCGGCGGGCGTCGCGAACCGCACCTCGGTGTCCAGCGTGAGCGTCGGCACGCGCTTGCCGCGAGCGGCGGCGGCTCGACTGAGCGCAGCGAGGTCGTTGAGTGCACGCGCCGCCACCGCCGACAGGTACGCAGAAGAGAAAGCGTCCGCGACGGTTCGCGGATCGACGGCGACGCCTCCGAGCGTTTTTGGTGCGATGGCGTACGACGTTGCGGTGCGGACGTAGGAGCGATCGATGCGGCGGCCCACGCTTCCGTGCTCGTGTGCCTCGACCAGATGCTGCGACTCGAGCTTCCGCAGGTGGTACAGGACGCGCTGACGCGGCATCCCGAGTTGCTTCGCGAGCTGCGGCGCGGATTGCGGCCGCCCGAGCAGGTGGAGGAGCCGCAATCGAATCGGCTGGAGAGCCGCCCGCGCGCGACCGGGGTCGTCGATGATGTCGATTGGTTGAGCTTGGGCGACCATCGTATTGGCTACCTACCTAGATAGCTAGCGGACAAAATAATTAGTCAGCAGCGGACAAAATATACTGTCCGAGTCACACTGTCAAGCCGAAGGATTCCGGCGGTATGCTCCGCCGCATGACGAAGCGCCGTCCCCTCCTCCTGGTCATCCTGACTTGCCTCACCGCTGTCACGGCAGCTCCCAGCGTCACCACACGCGCACTGCCATCCCGCGCCGACATCGATCGCGATCTGCTGGATGTCACCGTGTCGCAGCTGCATCGGCTGTACGCGGAAAAGACTTATACGGTCACGCAAGTCGTGCAGTGGCACCTCGATCGGATCGATCGCTACAACGGCGTCTACGGGGCGATCGAGACAGTGCTTCGTCACGAGGCGCTCGATCAGGCCGCGCGCGAGGATGCCGACGCCGCGACGGGAGACACCACTCGAGGACCGCTGTGGGGCGTGCCGATCGTCATCAAGGCAAACACGAGCATCAAGGGTCAGGTGACGACGGCGGGATGGGAGGGCTTCCGGCGTCCGGGCCACGAACTCGTTGCGCCGCGGGATGCCACCGTTGTTGCCCGGTTCAAAGCGGCTGGCGCGGTCATCGTCGGGATCGCGAACATGCCGGATCTCGCCAACAGCGACACGAATCGCAGCAGCTCGTTCGGCCGCACCGGGAACGCCTACGACGTTCGATTCTCGCCGGGCGGTTCCTCGGGCGGCATCGTCACGGCGATCGCGGCAAACATGGCGGTGCTGGGCAACGGCACCGATACCGGCAACTCGATCCGCATGCCGGCGGCGACGAGTGCGCTCGTCGGCGTGTTTCCGACGCGCGGCCTCGTCAGCATCGCGGGTATTGCTCCTCTCGACTGGCTCCTCGACAACACGGGTCCGATCGCCCGCACAACCGCCGACGCAGCGATCGCGATGACGGTGATGGCGGGGGAGGATCCGCTGGATCCGCGCACCAGCGGATGGCCGAGCGCGGCGCAGCGTCCGCCGTTCGAGCCGTACCTCAGGGCCGACGCGCTGAAGGGCAAGCGTTTCGGCGTGCCGGCGTTCGTGCTGTCAGGTGACGGCATTCCATTCCACGGTGTCCCGGCAGACGTGACGAACGCGGAGTTCGACAAGTTGCGCGCTGCGGCGAACATTCCGCTCAAACCCGAGACCCGCGAGATGTTCATGAAGGCGCTCGAGGCGCTTCGCGCCGCGGGCGCGGAGGTCGTCATGGACGCCGACGTCCTCCCGACGGGTTTCGCGAAAACCGCGAGCCGCGTCGCCACCTACGCTTACATGCAGGACGGAACGAACCGCTTCCTCGCGGCGTTCGGTCCGCCGCAGTACCACTCGGCCGCGGAGTATCTCAAGGCCGTCGGCAGTCCGCTGTTTCCGTCGTCCATTGGCGCGGAGGATTCGTTCCGCCATCTGGGCGCCGTGCGGATCGATCAACGATCGCTCGACAGGGATCCCGACGCCGAGCGCAACTACTACGCACCGAGGCGCACGATGCTGCGCGCGTATCTCGAGCCGCTCGATCGCTTGAAACTCGATGGCTACGTCTATCCGGCGATCCAGATGCCGCCGCCGGACGAGACGATGGCGCAGGATGGCGGTCTGAGCGGTGGACCGCATTCGGCGACGAGCTGGGTGAACATGATCGGCGTTCCGGCCGTCGTCGTCCCGGGCGGCTTCTACACGAGCGGTCTCCCGTTCGGCCTGGAGTTTTCTGCGCGGCCGTGGACGGACGGCGATCTCCTGAGCGTCGCCTATGCGTTTGAGCAGGCGACGCACCTCCGGAAGCCGCCGACGTTGGTCGATCGCGGGCTTCTGTCGGTGACGCCCGCGCGAGAGTCCCGGTAAAGGGGACAGCCGCCATTTTTCGCGAAAAAAGGGGACAGCCGTCATTTTTCGCGAAAAATGGGGACAGCCGTCTCAATTCAGAACGGCTGTCCCCATTTTTTGAAAAAAATGGCGGCTGTCCCCTTTTCAGACGGCGGCGTCGAAGCGCGCCGCGAGCGCCGCGAACTCCGGCCGCGGACCGACCCACTCGAGCGCATCCACCGTCTCGAACGTCGGAATCTCGGTCCGCAGCGTCGCCAGATTCCGGAACAGCAGCGCGAGCGAGCGATCGCGAGCGAGCGTCTGCGCCAGCGCCGCCGGACTCGCGGCGTTCACACCCCAGCTCCGCCAGTCAGCAGGAATGTTCTCGAGATGGCCAAACCGCGCAAGCACCGCGCTCGTGGACTTCGCGCCCCAGCCCCGCAAGCCGGGATACCCGTCGGCCGCGTCCCCGACGAGAGCAAGGTAGTCGGGGATCGACGCGGGCGGCACGCCGAACTTCGCCATCACGCCCGACTCGTCCATCGTCGTCCGCGTCCGGCGGTTCAACTGCACGATCTTCGTGCCGCGCACACACTGCGCCAGGTCCTTGTCCGGGGTGCAGATGACGACCCGGTCGACCCGCGGATCGTCCGCCGCCCGAACGGCTGCCGCAGCCAGCGCGTCGTCGGCCTCGAACTCGATCATGGGCCACACGACGACGCCAAGCGCGGCGAGGCCTTCCTCGAGCAGCGGAAACTGCGACAGCAGATCCGGCTCGATTCCGGCGCCGGTCTTGTAGTCAGGCCACAAACGATTGCGAAACGATTCGATGACGTGGTCCGTCGCGACGCCGATGTGCCGCGCGCCGCCGTTGATCATCGCCAGCACCGAGCTGAGCACGCTACGCACCGCGGCGACGTTCTGCCCGTTCAGATCACGGGCAGGCGGCGTTGCATAGTAGTGCCGGAAGAGTTCGTACGTGCCGTCGACGAGATGGACGTCCATGCAGCGTAAGCACTATCTCACACTGGCTTGTCGCGTTTCGGTCAGATAGGTGATGCCTCGGCGAGCGAGACGCCGCTTCGTCGCGAGTACGACCGTTCCTGCACCGAGAAGAAAAATGGACGGAGGTTCCGGCGTAGGCGTCAGCGCGAAATCGACGTCGAAGTTCGATCCATGATGCGCGAGTCCGTCGCTCGCGACCGATTCCGTGCTCGCCTCCACCAGCAGCCGATGCCGCCCGGCCGGCAACACGCCGGTGAAATCGAGCAACTGACTGCCGAACCGGATATCGTCTCCCGCTACCACGTCGATCCCGCCCGAGACCGGCTCGGTTCCCAACGACACCTCCACCTCTCCAAAGCCTCCTCCAAGTTCCATGTCGTCGACCGCAATCGATCCGGTGAGCGCAAAGCTGTAAGGCATCGAGAGATCGAATTCAATTTCGAAGGTAGAGCTGCCGTTGGCAAAGGCGAAACCTTCTGGAGCGCTCACGTCTGCTGAGCTGTCGATTGAGCCGGACGCGCTGAACAGCGTCGAGCCAAGCGAGCTGTGCTGAGTCGAGGTCGTCTGCGCCGTGAAAGCCGCTGCGGTCGCTGTCGCAGACGCGCTTGCCGTAAATGGCGAAAAGGGTGCCGATGGTGTGTTGACGACGACGGTCGGCGGCTGGGCGTTCACAATCGCCGACGCCGCTACGAAGCGCCCATCCGTGACGAGGATCGGATCGGCCGACGCGGCCGCCACGCTGCTGACGATCAGCAAAATCCCGATACCGACCGTTCGACGAATGGATGGCATCGCAGCCTCCAATGCCTGCCGCAGTTCACAGAAACGGCCCGCTGTACTCAATCAACGTACCGTGACAGCGACGCATGAGTCTGAGTCAGGAATCGGATAACGTAACGCATGCTTCCGTCCCGGACGCTCGCTCTCTTCCTGCTGTCGATCGCTCTCCAACAGCCGTCGATCCCGCAGCCCGCCGCCGCGCCGCCACGACCGGCCATTCCCCAGGTACCGCCGCGCGAGGAACGGCCGCCGACCCGCGCCGACATACTGCGTGGCGAGTACGACCGCTACCGTGCGAACAATGATCTGCTTTCGTACCATCTGGACGTTCGCATCGATCCCACCGCCAGGACAATCGCCGGCAAGAACACCATCCGATTCAAGATGCTCAGCGATGACACGCGCATCCAGCTGGATCTGTACGCGAACCTCAACGTCGAGAAAATCGTGCTCGGCGGGACGCCCTTGAAGTACTCGCGCGAGGTAAACACCGTCTGGGTTGATTTTCCGAAGACGCTGAAGAGAGGGAGTACGTACGCAATCGACTTCTACTACTCCGGCACACCGAAAACGACAGGCCGCTTCGGCGGGTTTACCTTCGGCGCGGATCCGGCCGGCCGCCCCTGGATCTATTCGTCGTGCGAAGGAGAAGGCGCTTCCATCTGGTGGCCGAACAAGGATCAGTGGCGCGACGAAGTCGAAAACATGGAGATCAGCGTCAGCATCCCCGACGATCTCGTGGACGTCTCGAACGGCCGGTTCGAGAAGAAGACGGACCTCGGCGACGGCTACACGCGCTGGGACTGGGCCGTCCACTATCCCATCAACAACTACGACGTGTCGGTGAACATCGGAAAGTACATCCACTTCGCGGACAAGTACAACGACGTGACGATGGATTTCTACGCGTTGCCGGAAGACGAGGACAAGGCAAAGACGACGTTCGCGCAGGCGAAGGGCATGCTCGAGGCTTACACACACTACTTTGGTGAGTATCCGTTCAAGGAGGACGGGTACAAGCTCGTGCAGGTGCCGTACTCAGGCATGGAGCACCAGAGCGCCGTTACGTATGGCAACGGATTCCACAACGGCTACGGCCGCCCGCCGTACGACTGGACGGGCGTCGACATCAGCACGAAGTTCGACTTCATCATCATCCACGAGAGTGGACACGAATGGTTCGGGAACGCGGTGTCGGCCGCGGACGTTTCCGACATGTGGATTCACGAAGGCTGGACGACCTATCTCGAGTGCCTTTACGTCGAGTACACATACGGCCACGACGACGGCATCAAATACACCAACGGGTACAAGAGCCACGTGCAGAACCGCACGCCCATCATCACGCAGCGTGGCATCCATCGCACGCCGCCCCAGGACATGTACTTCAAAGGCGCCCTCTTCCTGAACACGCTGCGCAGCATCGTCAACGACGATCCCAAGTGGTGGAAGACGATCCACGATCTCTTCCAGACGTTCAAGTACCGCAACGTCATGACGGAGGACGTGCTGGCGTTCATGAACGAGCGTCTCGGGATGGATCTGACCCCGGTATTCGACGAGTACCTGCGCCGCGCGAAACTGCCGGTCCTCGAGCTGGCGTTCGATGACGAAGAAGGAACCGTTGCCTATCGGTGGAAGGCGGAAGAGCACGGATTCAACATGCCGATCCGGGCGGGCAGGCCCGGCGCGTACGAAACGCTCCATCCAACGACGGATTGGCAGTTGATGAAGACATCGGTCGCCAGGGACGAGTTCGAGGTGCCGACGGACCTTTATTACATCGAGGTGACGAAGCAGTAGGGGGGGCGCGTGCGGGGCGCGGGTGCGGGATGCGGGCGCGGGCGCGGGTGCGGATGCGGGATGCGGGCGCGGGGGCGGGTGCGGGATGCGGGTGCGGGATGCGGCGTGCGGGGGGATCACGACCGTGAATTCCCGGCGACCACATGGAAATTCGCGGGCCGTCCGGCACTCGTTACAACTTTGTAAGTCATTGTCCCAGGATAACTAAGCGCCGCGTCGGGGGCGGCACTGCCGTTGCTGAAGCCCTGTGCTACCCTGCGAGACGGAGACATGCACATGAACGCACGCTCGACACGTCGATTCCGCACGATCGCATGCGCCTTGTTGAGCGCGGGGATACTCGCGTGCGGGGGCAGCGGCCCCGCGTCGCCCGACGGTTCCACGACTGGAGCGTCATCTTCCGGCGGGACCTCCGGCGGCGGTTCGGGCGGCACGTCGAATCCCTCCCCGTCATCGGCCTCGCTGAGCGTCAGAATCACGGACAGCCCCTTCAGCGACGCGAAGGCCGTGCTCGTCACGTTCTCGTCGGTGAGCGTACATCTCGCCGACGGTGATTCGTGGCAGACGATCCCGTTCACCTCTGGCAGCAGCCGGACGTGCGATCTGAAAAAGCTGCAAGGCCCGACCGACGTTCTCGGTGTCGGCTCGCTCGCATCAGGTCATTACACGCAGATCCGGCTCGTCGTATCGGCGGCCAGCATTTATTTCGACAACGCCTCGAGCGGCGGCGCGTGTGCGGGTTCGATTGCCGCACCCGCAGGGAAGAACGCCTCCGTCACCATCCCGTCCGGGGAAGTGAAGCTGAATCACGAATTCACGGTCTCGGGCAGCGCGATGACGATGGTGCTCGATTTTGACGGCGATCACTCGATCAAGGCGACGGGTGGCGGAAACGGAAACGGAAACGGCAACAGTTCCACCAAGTACATGATGACGCCGGTGATTCGCGTCGCCAGCGTGCAGTGATCCGGGGTGCACGGCTCCGTCAGGAGGTCCAGCGACTCTCGACCTCCTGACGTTCTGATCTCTGTCTCGGTTGCTACGTAAGGCTTCCTCGGCGGGCTGGCGCTACTGGCCACCCGCGGTCTTGTGAGGCTCTTCGGCCAGCGCTCGCAGGAATCCGGCTGCGGCGTGCGGTGCTCTGAGCTTTCCCGTTTTCAGCACGTCCTCGGTCGTCGCGTCCGCGCCGTACGCGTTCGCGTTCGCCTTCTTGTCGGCTCGCAGCGAGCCACCCGACACATCGATGCCGGCAAACGCACCTTTGGAGCGCGAGTACGCCAGAATTTCAGCGGTGAGCTTCGCGTCCGTGCTCGCCGCGGCATTGCGCCCGACCGGTCCCCCGGCGACGGAAGCATCCGCTCCGAGATTGACTTTGTCGCTCAGGAGCTTGTCGAGTCCTTTTCGATTCATCACCAGGAGCACCAGGTCGGTCTGCTCCGCGCCGATCTGGAATCCGGCGCTGCCTTTTTCCATTTCTATGAAGACCGGCGCGGTCCAGCCCTGACCGCTGCGGCAGCTGACGACACCCTTGCCGAACTCGCCGCCGACGATGAAAGCGCCCTTCTTCAAGCCCGGGATCACGGCGACACACTCGGCGCGCTTGAACAGGTCATCCGGAATGCCCTTGTCCGGCGTCGCGCGCAGCTCGCGTATGGCGGTCGCTGCCGACTGCAACCGGTTCGCCTCATCGGCTGTGATCTCGGCACTCACAGCCAGCGCCCAGCACCCGACGCAGGCGAGCGTGACACATAGGATTTTCACGATGTCCCCCTTTCGAATTGGGGCGCGTTGTGCGCCATACGCGGACGTGCTCCCGCTCAACCGAGTAGCGTGTGGGATCCGGCATGTGGATGTCAAACGCTCAGAACGCGCGGATGGCGCGTACGCGGCGCGGGAAATCCTTGTCGTCGTAGTGCTGGCGGCCGGCGTCGGCGAAATCGATGTGATGCGCCATGTCAGCCGTTTCCTGCGAGGACGTCCAGTAGCTGAAATTGTCCGGCAGCCCGGCGTCGCGGAAATCTGCGGCGCCCGCGGCCTTCAGGCTGCGATACATCGCCGCGAGTTCGTCGCGCGACGGAAGGAACCACCCGCCGACGCCATTCAGCGTCAGGCCGTGACAGAGCTGTGCCGCCGTGCCCGGGTCGCCGCAGGCATTCAGTATGTCCGCCGTATTCTGCATGCCCGTACCGATCGCCGTCCCCCGTGCGCCGTCGATGGCCCGGCGGAAACATCCCCATTTCGCCCCGGCGCTCTGATCGAAGGGTGCGGCTTCCAGATACCGCCAGCCGTCTGCCTGGAACGTCGGGTTGACGTAGAACACGACACCTCCGGCGGGTCCCGTATCGCCCAGCTCGTACTCTCGCGTCGACAGCCACACGGTCATTTCCGCGGGGGCGCGGTTGGCCCACAGGTGATACGGCACGAGCGTGACGGCATCCGGCGGCGCCGAGGGCCGCGCGATACTGCGGGCCTCCGTGCGAAGGACGGTGCAGCCGCCGAAGAAGGACGGGTCGGTCTCCGCCTGCAGGGCGCGTGACGGATCGAACACTCGCGTGAGCGTGCGGCCGCCTTCGATGTCGTGTGCCTCGACGCAATAGACGACTGGTCCGCGCTCGACAGCCATCCGTCCGCGACTGCTCTTTACCCGTTGGTCTGCGGCGACCCACCGCGTTTCGATCGGAAGGGTCACGACGATGACGTCGCCGTTTTTCCACGTCCGATCGAGCGACACGTATCCCTTGCCATCCGGCGCTGACGGGACGCCGCTGCCGTTGATGGATATGGTCGACCGTGCGTCGTTGTGCGAGGCATATGAATAGAGCCCTCCAGGAGCGACCACGCCCCGCGCCCAGCCTGGAATCCGCAGCCTGATGATGCCGCGGACCGGTGCGACTGTCTTCACGGCGATCCTGGACGTACCGCCCCATGGCATCTCGCTCTCGACGGACAGGGTGACCTTCGTTCCCTTGATGGCGAAGGCCACGTCGCTGGACACATAGAGGTTGACGAAGATCCCCTCGTCGGGCCCCTGCGCGTAAATGCAGCCCGGCATCGACGCGAGAAAACGAACGAGGTTGGGCGGACAGCACTCGAGCGACGCATGTTGCCAGCGCGCGTCGCGTCCGTCGCCGGCACTCGCGAGGCGGTTGACGTAGAAGAAGCGGTCGCCCGACGCGGCGACGCCGCTGAGCGCGTTGTTGTACATGCCGCGCTCCATGACGTCGATGTACGTGCTGTCTCCGGTCGCAAGGAACAGCCGGTGGTTCAGCGTCATGAACATCAAGACGGCGCAGGTCTCTGCGTAGGCCGACAGGTTCGGCAGTGAGTACGGTTCGCCGAAGCCCTCGTTGCCGGTCGTACCGATTCCGCCGGTGATGTATAGCTTTCTCGCCACGGCGTCGAACCACATGCGCCTGGCGGCGCCCAGATATTGGGTCAGACCCGTGAGGACTCCGACGTCGGTGAGCGACACCATGAGTGACGCGCAGTTGACGGCGTGGCCGACCGCTTCGCGTTGTTCGAGCACGGGCTCGTAGGACTGATTGTGACGGCTTCGATTCACCGAGTTCTCGAGGCCGCGGATATCGAGATAGTGCTTCGCGAGGTCGAGATACTTCCTGTTTCCGGTAGCCCGGTAAAGCTGCACGCTGTTGATGGCGTCCCGCTCTCCTCCGGAGAACGGCGGGTTTGTCCTGCGGAAAGTTTCGTACAGGCCATCTGCGGCCACGATCGCGCGATCGAGCAGGGCGCGTTTCCCCGTGGCGGCAAAGTGCGTGGCTGCGACCTCGAAGCCATCGTTGCTCGTCGCGGGTGTCGACGTCAGAGCGCGGATGCGCTCGTCCACCATGGCCTGGAGCGCCGGGTCCGGATGCGCTTCGAGCGACAGAATCGCCGCCTCGAGCACGTTGCTGCTGAACACGCTCTCGGGTTCCTGGAGCTTGTAGAGCTGCGTCGGAATCGTCACCGCCGCGTTCAGCGCGATTTTGGGTTTCCAGAAGCGGTCGGTGAGTGTGACTTCGGAGTGCCGCTTCGCGCGGATCGGATAGTCCCGGGCCGGCTCGTAGGAGACTGCTGAAATCCCGATCGGTTCGGATTGCTTCGAGGCCTCGGCGCCGCGGCGTCGATTCGCGAGCGCGAGGCCGCCGGCCGCAACCGGCACTGCCTTGAGGAAATCTCGACGCGGAATCTCGGCCATGAACGGAACTCCTTCAGCGCGCGGGGGCCGGGGAGATGCTACACCCGCTGCCGGTGGACTCGCCCTGCGTCCACGCGCTAGTGTATGCGCGTGCACATCTCACGATTCCTCGTCGGTTCAGTCGTCGCGTTGGCCGCCGGCGCGCTCGTAGGGGCGCAGACGCCGGCCTCGACGTCCGGAGTGCTCACCATCGACCAGCTGACGCACATCAAGCATCCGTCGGGCCACCAGTGGACGCCGGACGGAACCCATGTCTGGTGGATGTACGACGATGGCGGTGTCTACAACGTGTGGACCGCGCCCGCAGATGGCAGCGGCAAACCGGTCGCGCTCACGAATTACACCGAGGGGCAGAATGGCATCGGCGGCTTCTGGAGTCCAGACGGCAAGACCTTCTTCTATCCGCACGGCGGCGGACTGCTGGCCGTTCCGGTCACCGGTGGCGAACCACACACCGCCTGGCCGTCCGCCGAACACGGCACTGGCTTCACGCTCGCGTCCGACGCTGCGCGCGTCGCGTTCCTCACGCGCCAGGGCGGCAGCGGGACGGACCTGATCGTCCACACCTTTGCGAGTAACGCCGACCAGCAGGTCGCCCATGCCCAAGGCAACATCGGGTCGGTGAGCTGGTCGCCCGACGGCAAACGGCTCGCGTTCGTCAGCTCGACGGGAGGTGGCCGCGGAGGGCGCGGTGGACACGGCGCGCGCGGTGGCCGGGGGACAACCCCTGCGATGACTCCCGAACAGTCGCCGGGCGGACGCCCGGCCGGGACCGAGACTTCCGAACTGATTGTCGCCAATCTGGACGGCGGGGGTTCGACCACGCTGGCGCACGAGGATGCGCCGATGCAGGGTGTCGCGTGGTCGCCCGACGGCGTGAGCCTCACGTATTCGAGCGGCAACACCGGCGAGACGATTCCTCACTACTCTTCGCCGCCCGAGATGGGCGCCAAGATCATCTTCGTCGCGACCGAACGCGCGCCCGGCGATGCGAAGACCTTCGCGATTCCGGTGTCTGGCGGAACGCCACGTGCGGTTGCCGGAGGCAGCGGACGCGGGTTCGGCGGACGCGGCGGCAACTGGCTCGACAGCGCACACACGCTTTCGCTTCGCGGCTCGGCCGACGGCAAGACGCGAACGTGGGAAGCCGTCGACATCAACGGCGGCCCGCCGAAGGTGCTTCACGAAGAGCACGAGGACAAGTTCTTCAGCGCGATCAACACGACGGTCTCGTCGACTTCGCCGGATCGCAAATGGCTGCTCTTCACGGCGGACTCAACCGGCTGGGACCAGATCTACGTGATGTCCACGTCCGGCGGCGAGCCCGTGCAGATCACGAAGATACCTGGCGAGCACTGGCGCGCCGTGTGGTCGCACGACAGCAAGCGAATCGCGTGGGACGCGAACACGGCCGAGGCGCCCGGCGATCGGCAGATTCAGTTCGCGACGATCGGCGACGATCCGGCGCACGCGGCGATCACGACGGTCACGTCGGGCAAAGGCGTGAATACGGCACCCGAGTGGTCGCCGGACGACGCGCGCATCCTCTATCAGCACACCGACGCGCAGAATTCGCCCGACCTCTATGTAGCGTCCGCCAACGCGAACGCAAAGACGACGCGTCTCACGTCGTCGATGCCGGCGGAGATCGATCACTCGATGTTCGTGCCGCCGCAGTTCGTCCACTATCCCGGGCCGGACGGCAAGCCGGTACCGGCGTGGCTCTTCGTGCCGAAGAATCTCGATCGGACGAAAAAGCACGCCGCGATCGTCTGGATCCATCCCGACGGCGTGAACCAGAGCTACGACGGGTTCCATCCGGACCGGAACGAAGGCGTTTACTACGAGTTGCACCAGTACCTGCTGCAGGAGGGCTACGTGGTGATCGCGCCCGATTACCGGGGGAGCATCGGCTACGGCCGCGACTGGCGCAATGACGTCTACATGGACGTCGGCGGCAAGGATGCGACAGACGCCCGGCTGGCGTATCAATATTTGAAGACACTCGGCTACGTGGATCCGGAACGCGTGGGCGTCTGGGGATTGAGCTACGGCGGGTTCTTCACGCTGATTGCGGTGACGCGCGAACCCACCTGGTTCCGCGCAGCCGTCGATGTGGCCGGACCAGCCGACTATCACCTTTATTACGAGGATCCGTACCACGGGGGATGGACGACGAGCCGGATCGGAACGCCAGAAGAAAACCCGGACGTCTACAACCAGGCCGATCCGCAGAAGGACGTCGATAAAATCCAGCGTCCGCTCATGGTGCTCGCCGGCACCGCCGACGTGAACGTGCCGTTCCTCAATTCGGCGATGCTGATCGACGCCCTGCTCAAGGCTGGCAAAGGCGATCTCACGACGTTCATGATGTACCCGGGTGAGTTCCACTACTTCGACCGGAGTTTCGTCGTCAAGGACGCGTGGCACCGGGTCGATGAATTCTTCAAGGAGAACCTGCATCCGGACAAGACGGTGGAGAAGTAAATGACACGCATCACGGTTCGACACGCCGCCGTTGCGTGTGCCGCGGCGGGCGCGCTGCTCGTCGCCGCATCCGTGAAGGCACAGCAGCAGCAGCCTCAGGCGCTGACCGTTCAACAGCTCGCGCCTGACGTGTACGTGGCGACGGGCGGCGGCGGCAACAGCGGCATCATCGTTGGCACGACGGGTGTGGTAGTGATCGACGCAAAGACGACGCCCGAGTCGGGCAAGTCGCTGCTGGACGAGATCGCGAAGCTCACGACGAAACCGGTGACCGACGTCATTCTCACTCACAGCGATGGCGATCACGTGAACGGCCTGGCATCCTTTCCGGCCGGCGTCCACGTGATCGCGCAGGAAGGGTGCAAGAAGGAGATGGAGGCGGCGCTTGCCGCCGGCGGGCGCGGAGCTCCGCCGGCCGATCACATGCCGACGAAGGTGATCACCGCGCCGAGCGAACGCATGACGCTCGACGGCGTCGTACTCGAGCTGCACCATTGGGTGCCGGCACACACGAGCGGCGATCTGGTCGTCTATCTTCCGGCGCAGAGGATTGTGTTCACGGGCGACATCATCGCGGCCAATCGCCCGGACACGCTCATTCACCTGGAGAAGCACGGATCGTCGGCGGGATGGATCACGACGGTGCAGGGGCTCGCCCGTCTGGACGCCGATCGCTTCGTTCCCGGCCACGGCGACGTGCAGTCGAAAGCAAACGTCGAAGAGCGGTTGGCTTCGGTGAGCAAAAAGCGTGATCAGATTGCCGCACTCGTGAAGGAAGGCAAGTCGCTCGACGAGATTCGCAGCGCAGTCGGCGATCCCGCGCCGGCGGCCGGCGGACGCGGCGGCGGCTTCGCGAGCTTCACCGAAGTGGTGTATCGGGAGCTGACTGGCGGCGCCGGGCTGTAGCCGGTCCTTCGGGCTGCCGCACGAGCGCCGCGAGAGTATGAAGGGGTGGTTACGATGATCACCGACATCCGCTTTGCATGCCGCCAGTTGCTGAAGTCGCCCGGCTTCACCCTCCTCGCCCTGCTGACGCTGGCGATCGGCATCGGGCTGAACACCGCAATCTTCAGCCTGATCGACGACCTGTTCCTGCGCGGACTGCCCTTCCGCGATCCCGGCCGCGTCGTCCACCTGACTGCCAACGCGAAGGACCGCGGCTTCTCCGAAATTCCGGTATCCGCGCCGCGGTTCATGCACTACCGGGAAGGGCAGACGATCTTCAGCGACTTCGCCGCCGAGAACTTCACGGCGTTCACGCTGAGCGGTCTCGGCGATCCGGTGCAGGTGTCCGGCGGGAAGCTCACGTGGAACTACTTCGACCTGCTCGGCGTCCGGCCAATCCGCGGGCGGCTGTTCCGAGCGGAGGAAGAAGACAAGGCCGACGTCGCCGTCGTCACGGAACGATTCTGGCAGCAGCGGCTCGGCGGCGATCCCGGCGTGATCGGCCGGAGCATCACGCTCGACGGCACGCCGCACACCATCGTCGGCGTTCTGCGCAATCAGCCTGGGGCGTGGTTCGGAACCAACCCCGTTGCCGAAGTCTGGACGACGAAGCCGTTCGTCATTCCCGGGTTTTCGCATGAGCGGATGATGCGGGGCACGGGATTCCTCCGCGTGCTCGGACGGTTGAAACCGGGTGTCACGCTCGAGCAGGCGCGCGCGGCGCTGGCTCCGCTCGATCAGGGCTACGCCGCCGCGTACCCGAACAATCTCGATCGGACGGCGACAGCGAGCCTCAAGCCCATACCCGAGGACGTCACCGGCAACCTGCGTCCGGCGTTCGCGACGCTGTTTGCGGCGGTGAGTTTCGTGCTGCTGATCGCGTGCAGCAACGTCGCCAATCTCCTGCTCGCCCGATTCAGCGGACGGCGCCGCGAGATCGCGCTGCGCGTGGCGCTCGGTGCGACTCGCACGAGCGTGCTCCGGCTGTTCATGTTCGAAAGCCTGCTCGTGAGCGGACTGGCAGGCATTGCCGGCGCCTGCCTCGCCTGGGGGCTGGTCCCCCTCATTCCCAGAATGGCGGCGAATTTCCTGCCGCTCGACGCGGGCTATGCCCTGGAACTCTCGCTTCCCATCCTCGGTTTCATGATCGCGCTGTCGATCGTGACGGGATTCGTCATGGGGATGTATCCAGCCGTGCAGGGCTCACGCGTCGACTTGATCGACGCGTTGAAGGAGGGTGGCCGCGGCGCAACCGGAAGCCGGCGGCAGCGGCGATTCCGCGCCTTTCTGGTCTCGGCGCAGGTGGCGCTCTCCGTTGCCCTGCTTGCCGGCGCGGCCCTGCTCATCGCGAGCTTCGTGCGATTGAGTCAGCAGAACCTCGGATTCGACCCGCAGCGTCTCTGGGTCGGGTTCGTGACGCTTCCCGAGGCACGGTATGGCGATCCCGCGGCGCGCCAGCGCTTCGCCGAAGGAACGCTGGACGCGCTCGCCCGCGTCCCTGGGGTGGAGAGCGCGACCGTCAGCGGCGACATTCCGCTGAACGGCGGAGGCCTGACGCTCTACACGCGCGCCGACAGGCCCGTACCGCCAATCGACCAGCGCGCGTCCGCTCCGGGTCACGACGTGGCGCCCGGGTTCTTCAAGACGTGGGGGATTCCCGTCATCGCGGGGCGCGAGTTCGACACACACGATGTCGCCGGAGCGCAGAACGTGCTCCTCATCAGCGAGGCCGGCGCACAGAAAGTGTTCCCGAACGAGAATCCAATCGGGAAGACGCTGCTGGTGACGAGCGCGGGAACCCCCGCTCTCATCGTCGGCGTGGTCGGGGACGTCCGGTCGCAGCGGGTCGCGCAAGCGCCCGGAATGGAATTCTACGTGCCCTGGGCGCAGGAGAATTTCCCGTTCGCGACGATCACGGTGCGCAGCCCGCTCGAGCCAGGTGTCCTTTCCCGACAAGTGCAGTCGGCGCTCACCACCGTCGATCCATCCATCGCGATCGCGCAGCCCCAGACGATGGACACGATCGTGGCTCAGGCGCTCGGGCAGGCGCGCCTGATGATGCTGCTGCTCGGCATCTTTGCGGTCGTGGCGCTCGTACTTGCGACCGTCGGGGTCTACGGCGCGATTGCCTATACGGTCGAACAGCGGACCGGCGAAATCGGCGTCCGGATGGCTTTCGGTGCCGAGCGGGGGCAGATCGTTCGCCTGGTTGCCGATCAGGGCATGCGTCCGGTGCTCGTCGGCCTCGTGGCTGGACTCGCCGGAGCGCTTGCGCTCGGCCGGCTGATCGCGTCACAGCTCTATGAGACGTCAGCGCACAGCCCGGTGCTGCTTGCGGCAACGATGGCGATTCTCGGCGCGGCGGCGCTGCTGGCCTGCCTGATTCCCGCACGGCGTGCGACGGCGATCGATCCAATGGACGCCTTGCGCGTCCAGTAACGGAATTTCGCAGTCTGACACCGAGCGGCTGCGATTGTTTTTGTTCACGCCTTACGTCCGTAATGCCAGTTTCTGACATATAATGTCAGTTACTGTCATGCCAAGTATGGTATCGGCCTCCTCCGCATCATTCGAAGCACAGCTTTTCGGCGAGCGGTCCGCGCAGGCCTCCGGCGTCGCCACCGACGATCTGATTCACGCGATGCTCGACATCGGCACTGGAGTCAGCGACCTCATTTTTTCGCCCGGCCGGCCGCCCCAGGTCGAGCGACACGGTGAGCTGACGCCGGTCCCCGTGCCGGGCTGTGCGTCGATGCGGGCGCCGGACACGCTGCAGGTCGCGCGCGATCTGATCGGCGGGAACGAGCACGCGCTGCAGACGCTGAGGGACCAGGGGGCATGCGACTTCTCGTATTCGCTTCCAGAGCGGACGCGGTTCCGCGTGAACGTGTTCCGGCAGCGGGGCAGCTTTGCCGTCGTGATGCGTGTCATTGCGTCGCGCATTCCCAGCCTCGGGGATCTCGGGCTGCCGGCGTCGCTCCAGGATGTCGTTGAACTGAAGAACGGGATTGTGCTCGTCACCGGGCCGACCAGTTCGGGGAAGTCGTCGACGCTGGCGGCGATCATCGATCGGATCAACGAGACGCGCGCGGAACACATCCTGACGATCGAAGATCCGATCGAGTTCCTTCACCCGCACAAAAAGGGCACCGTCCATCAGCGCGAGCTGCACAGCGATACGCCGACGTTTGCGGCGGCGCTGCGCGGGGCCTTGCGCCAGGCGCCGAAAGTGATCCTCGTGGGCGAAATGCGCGACCGCGAGACGATCGACATCGCGTTGAGCGCAGCCGAGACCGGCCATCTCGTGTTCTCGACGCTCCATACGATCGACGCCTCCAAGACGGTCGAGCGCATCGTCGGCGCGTTCGATGCCAACGATCAACACACGATTCGGACGCGGCTTGCAGCGTCGTTCCGGTACTTCATCTCGCAGCGGCTGGTCCCGAAGCAGGCCGGCGGCCGGATGGCCGTGCTCGAGGTGCTGAAATCGACCATGCGGACGCGTGACTACATGCAGTCGGGTGACGGCGAGGGAAAAACGCTGCTCGACGCGATGAAGGACGGCGAGCTGGAGGGCATGCAGCACTTCGATGGCGAGCTCGAGAAGCTCGTACGCACCGGGGTCATCTCGCTGGCAACCGCCTACGCGCACGCCACGAACGCCGGCAACCTGCGGGTGCAGCTCGCGGATGTCCCGGAAGCAGTGGAGCAGCAGTCCGCCGACGACTTGATCATCAGGTTCTAGGGTCTTTTCGCCTTTTATCCGTCGTTCGTGACGCTGAATATTTCCCACCGCCGCGAAAAAGTCCGCGGGCTGGACGCGCCGCAACTCGCAGAAAAGCCCATATTCCGCCGGGATATCCGGGCATGCGCCGTGCTGAGTGCGCGGGCATGCTCGCTCCCTATTTCGTTTCAGAACCACACGAGTCGCGGCGGTTCGGTCGGGCGCTGCGGCTGGACGTCATCGGCGGACAATCGACGGTCTGCTCGTTCAGTTGCGCGTACTGCCGTGCGAAGCAGTGCGAGCTGCAGCCGGACGAGGGGTGGGTGGGACCGGCGGTGCTCCTGGGCGCCCTCCGCTCGGCGCTGCAGACCTATTCAAATATCGACCACATCGTCATCGCCGGAAACGGCGAACCGACGGGACATCCTGCCTTCGGCCCGATTGTCGAGGGCGTCCTGGGACTCAGGGACCGGCTCGCGCCAGACACGCGGGTGGCGATCGTCTCGAATGGATCCGGACTGGATCGGTTCGAAGTGCGCGACGCGCTGGCCCGCTTAGACGTGCGTCTGATGAAGCTGGACGCCGGTGATGCCACGACTTTCCGCATTGTCTCGGGCGCGTGCCTCTCGCTTGGGTGGCTCGTGTCACAGCTGCGGCTGCTCGGGAACGTGACCCTGCTCGGACGGTTCATCCGCAACGGGATTCAATCCATCGACAACACGAGCCGGAGTGCCATCGACGCCTGGCTGCGAGTCGTGGCCGAGGTCCATCCAATCGCCGTGCAGGTCTGCGGGCGTGACTGGGCATCCCGACAGCCTCTCGTCGATGTCCCGGGCGAAGAGCTGGACGCGATCGCGGAGCGGGTGAGGGCACTCGGGATTCCCGCGGTGGTGCTCTGAGTGGCCGACGCACCCGACGTACCAGCGGCCGTTGTCTCTCCGCTGGCCGGTTTCACGCTCGATTCAGGCCTCCGGAAAAACGTAGTCCGGCTCCTTCCGGCCGTGGGACGGCGGGCATTCGGTCCCCGCAACTCCTTGATTCCACAGGGAGCGCGGCCACTTGCCGCACGATCGGTTCACGGCCGCTCTCTTGCTGAAGCGGGCGGTGCGCGCAGGCCAGCCGTCGTTCGATGACCCAAGAGAGTCGACTCGTCCGCAATCCGATTTCGATCGTCGGAGCGATCCTGACGACGGTCAGTGCCGTCGTGTTTCTCGTCGTCTTCCTGACCGACATTCTGGGATTTCACACAAACCCGTACCTCGGCATCGTTTTCTTCTTCATCCTCCCCGCGATCTTCGTCATCGGTCTGGTCCTGATCCCGATTGGCGCGAGGGCGGAGCGCCGCCGCCGGGCTGCGGGGAAAGCGCCGCTCGAGTGGCCGCGACTCGATCTGAACGACCCCGCGCACCGGCGCACCGTTCTCATCGTCAGTGCTGTGACGCTGGCGAACGTCGCGATCGTCTCGATGGCCGCGTACCGCGGGATCGAGTACATGGACACCGTCTCGTTTTGCGGGCAGGTCTGCCATACGCCGATGAAGCCCGAGTTCGTGGCGCACGAAGGGCAGCCGCACGCCAACGTGAGCTGTGTGGCGTGCCACGTCGCTCCGGGCGCGCCGGGGTTCACGAGGGCGAAGATCTCCGGAACGCGGCAGCTCGTTGCGATCGCGATGAACTCGTTTCCGCGCCCAATCGTCGCGCACCCCGATCGGCTCCTCCCGTCGACTGCGAGCTGCGAGCGCTGTCACTGGCCGGAACAGTTCCATGGCGATCGCGTACGCCGCGTCGTGGAGTTCGGCGACGACGAGAAGAACACCCAGTCGGTGACGACGATCCGCGTGCACGTCGGCGGCGGCAACACGCGAGAGGGCAAAGCGACGGGTATCCACTGGCATATGAACGTCGGGAACACGATCGAATACATCGCGACCGACACCGAACGCCAGAACATACCCTACGTGCGTCTCACCGATGGCCAGGGTCACGTGCGGGAGTACGTGGCCGCGGGATATACGCGCGAGCAATTCGCGAACGCGGAGACACGGCGCATGGACTGCACCGACTGTCACAACCGCCCGAACCACGCCATCGATCCCACGCCCGAAAAAGCGGTGAACCGTGCGATGGCGATTGGCGATATCCCGCCTGGCCTTCCGTTCGTCCATCGGGAAGCCGTCAAGGCGCTGAAAGGGAAGTACGAGACCGAGACGGCCGCGATGGCCGGCATCGAGCGGTCGCTGCGCGAGTTCTACACGGCACAGCCGCAGCTGGCGAGCGCGCACGAGAATCAGATCGACGGCGCGGTCGCGGCGGTGCAGAATATCTACCGGCACGACGTCTTCCCCGAGATGCACGTGACGTTTGGCACGTATCCGAACAACATCGGCCACATCGATTCGCCGGGCTGCTTCCGCTGTCATGACGACACGCACGCCGCGACAGACGGAAAGAAGATCGGCCAGGACTGCGAGACCTGCCATGCCATTGAATGAGCCGCGGATGCGCTCCTGGGTTCTGGCCGCGGGTGCGCTCGTCTGGGCTGCAGCCGTCACCGTCGCAGCCGCGTCGGGCGGCACACGAGCGCCGGCACGGCAGGCTGCGGCGCCCGCCCAATCGCATCCAGCGGCGGCACAGGCGGCAAATCCCGCCGACTACGTTGGCGACGACACGTGCACGACGTGTCACGAACCCGAAGGCAAGTCCATCCACGCGACGCTCCACGGAAAGGCGCAGAATCCGCGGACGCCCGCCGGCGCCGGCGACAACCATACGTGCGAGACCTGTCACGGTCCAGGCAAGGAGCACGCGGAATCGGGCGACAAGACGAAGATCCGCGCGTTCACGACCATGGCCCCGCGCGACGCGTCGGCCGTGTGCCTGACGTGCCACGACCGCAACCAGCATGTGATGTGGCAGGGCAGCATGCACGATGCGAGAAACCTGTCGTGCGTCACCTGCCATTCGGTGCATAGCCCCAAGTCGCCGAAATCGCAGCTCCGCGCAGTCGGTGTCACCGAGCTGTGTGCGACGTGCCACAAGACCGAGGCTGCAAAGACGCAGCGGTTCGGGCACATGCCGCTCCGTGAAGGGAAGATGGATTGCTCGACCTGCCACAACCCGCACGGGTCGACCAACGTGCGCATGCTCAAGGTCGGCAACTGGGTGAACGAGACATGCGTGAGCTGTCATACGGAGAAGCGCGGACCGTTCCTGTGGGACCACCCACCGGTGCGCGAGGCATGTAACACGTGTCACGATCCGCACGGCTCCAACAACGAGCGGATGCTGGTCGCGAAGCTCCCGATGCTGTGCCAGCGCTGTCACATCGGTACGAGGCATCCGTCGACGATTTACGACGCGGCGCAGCTCGCGTCGAAGAGCAACCGCCTGATCGGACGGGGCTGCGTGAACTGCCACCAGCAGATCCACGGCTCGAACAGTCCGGCCGGCAACGCGTTCCTGCGGTGAGGCGCGTCATGAAGAACCAATTCCTCCGGAGGTTCTGCTGCGCGGCTGGCATGGTGATCGCGGCCGCCGGCCACGCGTATGCCCAGGATCCGGGCCAGGCCACACAGCAGCCTGCGGCCCCGACGCAGACGCCGGCCCAGGCGCCGGCGCAGCCGCCTGCGCCGCCCGTGCTGCCTGACGTGGCATCGCCGAACGTCATCGAGTTCGGGCTGCGAGGGACCAACTTTGCCGAGGGGTCAGACGAGGCGCGGTTCCAGCGATACCGTGATCTGCGGAACGGCGCGACCCTCGACCTGGTGAGTTACACGCGCGACGCGGAACAGCAGGGATTCGCCGTCCATGCCGACCACGTCGGGTATCGCGATCAGCACTACGCCGTCGATTACAACCGGTACGGCAAGCTGAAGATGTCGTTCGACTGGAATCAGATTCCACTCTTCTACAGTGAAGACACGGCAACGCTGTACTCGTTCACGGATCCGGCGACGCTGCGGATCGACGACGCGATTCAGCAGGGCATTCAGCACAAGACGCTGACGTTGGCGAACGCCGTCACGCAGGCGCAGCCGTTCGAACTTCGCTCCCAGCGCGACGTGCTGAATTTCAATCTGGATTACAGCGCGACGCCCCACCTGGATCTCAGCTTCCTCGTCCGGAACACGAAAAAGGACGGTAACCAGCCGTGGGATGGCACGTTCGGCTTCGGCAACGCCGTCGAGTTCCCGGTACCCATCGATACGCACACCACCGACATCGGCACCGCCCTGCAGTGGGCGAACGACCGCGGCGTCGTGAAAGTCGGGTACGACGGGTCGTTCTTCCGCAACAACAACCCCACGATCGTCTGGGACAATCCGTTGCAGTTCACCGACACGACGGCCGCGCCGGGGCAGGGCCGCGAGTCGCTCTGGCCTGACAGCAACATGAATGCGGTGAGCGGCAGCGGCGTGCTGAACCTGGGTCGGAACACCCACGCGACTGCCTATCTGTCCGTCGGCGACTGGTCGCAGGACAACATCCTCATTCCCTTCACGATCAACTCGGCGCTTCCCGTCATTCCGCTGGACCGCGCGACCTCGGACGTGCAGGCGACCGTCACGGCGCAGGCCTACACGTTCTCGTCCAGGCCGTCGCCGCAGTGGTGGTTCACGGCGCAGTACCGCTCATACGACTTCAACAACACGACGCCCGTGTTCCACCTCACGCAGACCGTCGCGTATGACACGAGCGTCGAGACGTTCGATGAGGGCGGCACGAGTCCCGCCTCCATCACTCGGCGGAAGTTCGACGGTGAGGCCTCGTACTCACCCTGGCGCCACAGCGCCTTCCGGCTCGGGTACACACACCAGAACGTCGATGAGACGTTCAGGACCTTCGATACGACAGCCGAGGACACGGGCCGGGTGTCGGCGGACCTGACCGGACTGCCGTATGTCAGCGTCCGAGCCGTCTACGAACATGGCAAGCGGGTGGGGTCGGGGCTCGACGAGCAGGCGCTGGACGATATCGGTGAACAGGTGTCGCTCCGGCAGTTCGATATCTCGAACCGCGTGACCGATCGCTTCTCGACGATCGTGCAGGCCATGCCGCTGTCGACGGTATCGGTGACATTCACCGGCTCCGTCGGGCGGGAGGACCGTCCCGATACCGGCTTTGGCCTGCTCAGCAACGACAACCACGCGGTGTCGTTCGGTGTCGACTATGTGCCGCGCGACAGCATCTCGATGGGTATCGAGTACCAGATCGAGCGCTACGACACGCTGCAGCAGTCGCGGCAGGCGAACCCGGGCCCGGAGTTCGACGATCCGACGCGCGACTGGACGACGAGCGGCGGCGACGACGCGGATACGCTGTTCGCATCGATCGACCTCCTCAAGCTGTTCGCGAACACCGACGTTCGTTTCGGGTACAACTACAGCCACGCCACGACGACGTACGTCTATGGCGTTCCGCCCGACTCGACGCTGAAACCACCGCAGCAGTTGCCGGCGGTCGTCAACACACTCAATCGCGCGACGTTCGATGCATCGCGCAGGTTCAAGCACCGCTGGATGGTCGTCGGGTCGTACTGGTTCGACAAGTACACCGTGGACGATTTCGCCATGAACCCCAGTACGTTGAACAGCCTCGCGCAACCCTCGTTTATGATTCTCGGATACGTCTATCGTCCGTATACTGCCCACACGTTCATGGCACGGGTCGGCTACTTGTGGTGAAGGTGGGCACGCCTTGACAAGAAGGAGGCACGAATGAGGCTCCGGGGGTTGACAGTGATTGGCGCGGCGATTGGCATCCTCGCGATGTCGTCGGCGGCGTTCGCACAGGACGCCGAAAAGGGCGCCAAGGTCTACGCGGATCAGAAATGCTCGGTCTGCCACTCGATCGCAGGCAAGGGCAACGCGAAAGGTCCCCTCGACGACGTCGGGTCGAAACTGTCCGCGGATGACATCCGGCAGTGGATCGTGGATCCGGCGGCGATGACGGCGAAGGCCAAGGCCACTCGCAAGCCGCCGATGCCGGCGAAGTACGCGTCGCTTCCGAAGGACGATGTCGATGCGCTCGTCGCGTATCTCTCCTCCCTGAAGAAAAAGTAGTCGGGCAGTCGGTTCCGAGCTCTTCCGGTGGTGCGGCGTTCGACATGTCGGATGCCGCACTCAGCCAAACGTCGGTAATGGATCAGGTCATACGGCCGCACAGGCGGCCGATGAGCAGGCGCGCCGCTTGCACTCAATCGATCCATTCCCATGCGACTCTCTCTAATCGGGCCACCATTCATCGAAATTCCGCCACGCCGTTACGGCGGGACTGAATTGTTCATAGCAAATCTTGCGCGCGAGCTGTACTCCCGCGGACACGACGTCACGGTGTACGGCAACGGCGATTCCCGGCTGCCGTGCCGAGTCCGATCGATTTACGATCATGCCGACTGGCCGCCCTCGAACCCGGTACGGTCTCAGCTCAAAAATGCGGATCACACGGCGTGGGCGATGCGCGAGGCCGCAGACACCTCCGACGTCGTCCATCTCAACGATCTCGTCGGCCTGCCGATGACGCGGTTCGTCGATGTGCCGGTGGCTCTCACCATCCATCATCCGCACGAGCCGGTGCTCACCGAGCAGTACACGCGGTACCCCGATGTGCACTACGTCGCCATCGCGGACTGGCTCGCGAAGCTGGAGCCGATGCCGCGCGTCACGGTGGTGCCCCACGGCATTCCGGTCACCGACTACACGTACTCGGCGGACAAAGACGACTATGTCGCGTTTCTCGGCCGGATGGCACCGTGCAAGGGGCCGCATCTCGCGATAGACGCGGCGCGCCGCGCGGGCATCCGGATCAAGCTTGCCGGGGAGATGCAACCGGTCTTTCGCGAATACTGGGAGCGCGAGATCGTCCCGCGCCTCGAGGATCCGCTCGTCGAGTACATCGGCGAGGCGGACTTCACGGCCAAAAACGCACTGCTCTCCCGGGCGCGCGCGCTGCTCTTCCCGATTCAATGGGAGGAGCCGTTCGGCCTGGTCATGATCGAAGCGCTCGCGTGCGGCACTCCGGTACTCGCGTTCGAAGGGGGGGCGGTCGCGGAGATCGTGTCCCCGGGCGAGAACGGCTGGATCTGCGCGAACGTCGACGAGATGGCAGGGCGGATTCCCAGCCTGGACATCCCGCCCGGCGTCTGCCGCGACGACGCCGAGACGCGTTTCACGGTCGCGGCGATGGCGGATGCCTACCTCGATTTGTACGACCGCATCCTCGCGGGCGCTGGAGCCTGCGTTGAGGAGAAGGCCTGAATGGACGATGTGATCCAGGTTCAGGACCAGTTCTACATCCTCGCGACGGCGTCGAAAACGGCCCAGCAGCACGCGGTCCTCAAACACGACGACACGTTTGCGCTGTTCGATCTCTCGGGCGACGTCGGCGCGCTCGGGTCGGACGAGCAGGGCCTGTATTACGAAGGCACGCGGTACCTGTCGCACTTCCGCCTGCGGTTGAATGGGCAGCGGCCGCTCCTGCTCAGCGCGCGCGTGAAACAGGAGAACGAGCTGTTCGGCGCGGACCTGACCAATCCCGACCTTCCGCTTGCGGACGGTCTCGCGCTCGCGCGCGATCTCGTGCACGTGTTCCGCGGCCGCTTTCTGTGGAACGCGACCTGGCACGAACGGATCCGTCTCTGGAATTACAGCCGCAGCGCCGTTCGCGTCTCGCTCGCGTTCGACGTCGACGCCGACTTCGCCGACATTTTCGAAGTGCGCGGGACGAAGCGCGAGCGCCGGGGGACCCGCCTGGAGCCGGCGGTGTCAGGCAGGGAAGCGCGCTTCACGTATCGCGGACTCGACCACGAAGAGCGGTCGACCATCCTCGAGTGGAGCGAACCGCCGCAGGCGTCTTCACCGCAGATGATGCGATTCGACTACGAGCTGCAGCCCCACGGCTCCGCAGTGCTGTCGCTGTCGATCCGCTGCGAGCGGTCTCACCGCCCGACGCCCGCCCTCTCGTACGAGGCCGCCGAGCAGGAGTCGGTCGCGGAACTCGAAGCGCGGCAGTCCGAGTATGCTGCCATCGAAACCTCGAGCGAGCGATTCGACGAGTGGCTGCAGCGATCCGCCGCCGATATGCGCATGCTCGTCTCGACCACGCCGCACGGCACGTACCCATATGCGGGCGTGCCGTGGTTCAGTACGCCGTTCGGCCGCGACGGCATCATCACCGCGCTCCAGATGCTCTGGGTGAACCCGAGCATCGCTCGCGGCGTGCTCTCGTATCTGGCTGCGACGCAGGCGGACAGTGTGGACGAGGCGCGGGACGCCGAACCGGGAAAGATCCTGCATGAAACGCGCAGCAGCGAGATGGCCAACCTGGGCGAGGTGCCCTTCGGCTGCTATTACGGCAGCATCGATGCGACGCCGCTCTTCGTGATCCTCGCCGGCGCGTACTTCGAGCGCACCCACGACCGCGCGTTTCTCAGCGGGCTCTGGCCGCACGTCGAACGCGCGCTCGAATGGATCGACCGATACGGCGACCGCGATGGCGACGGCTTCGTAGAGTACGCGCGGCAATCGCCATCGGGGCTCGTGCAGCAGGGATGGAAGGATTCACAGGATTCGGTGTTCCATGCCGACGGCACCCTTGCCGAGCCGCCTATTGCGCTCTGCGAAGTTCAGGCGTACGTGTACGACGCGAGGCGCCGCGCTGCCGCGCTGGCCGAGGCGCTCGGCTGGAGCGAGCAGGCCGCGTCCCTGAGACGCCGCGCCGAAGCGCTGCGCGCCGCCTTCGAGGAACGGTTCTGGTGCGACGAAGAATCCACATATGCGCTCGCACTCGACGGCCGTAAGCGCCCCTGCCGCGTCCGCAGCTCGAACGCAGGCCACTGCCTCTTCGGCGGGATCGCTTCCCCTGATCGCGCGCGCCAGGTCGCCGAACGGCTCGTGAACGGCGACATGTTCTCCGGCTGGGGCATCCGGACGATCGGCGCGACCGAGCCGCGGTACAACCCGATGTCGTACCACAACGGTTCCGTCTGGCCGCACGACAACGGGCTCATCACCGCCGGCTTTTCGAGATACGGATTCGACGACCTGATCGGCCTCCCGTTCGCCGGCCTGTTCGACGCGAGTGTCTTCATGGGGCGCCGCCGGCTGCCCGAATTGTTCTGCGGGTTCCGGAGGCGAGCCGGTGAGGGTCCGACGATGTATCCGGTCGCCTGCTCGCCGCAGGCCTGGGCCGCGGGCGTCGTCTTTCAGTTGCTGCAGGCCAGCCTGCGCCTGTCCATCGACTGGCCGGCGCGGCGTCTGTGCGTCGGACCGGCCACGCTTCCAGCGTTCCTGAATTACGTCCGGATTCTCAACCTCGAGTTGCCGTTCGGCAACGCCGATCTCATGTTCGAACGGCACCCGCTCGATCTCGGCGTCACGGTGCTGCGGAAGACGGGCGCATTCGAGATTGCCGTGCTGAAATAGCGTCACTACCGTTCCCGAAACACCCCTCGTCCACACCTTTTCGCACGAACAGCTGAGCACCGTATGTGATGGCCACGCCGATCGGCCTCCGCAAGGCCGCACCGGGGGAGTACGGGCGGCTTATAATGCTGCTCTCCGAACCGGTCTCTTCGTCAGGCTCGACTCGCACGGAGGGCATCATGTCCGAAGCCGACAACGTTCAGCGGGTGAAGGATGCGTTCGCGGCCTTCATGGTCGGCGACATTCCGTCGGTGCTCGCGCAGCTGGATCCATCCATCGACTGGCAGGGCGTAATCGGCACTGAAGGCGTGCTCCCTCAGTCCGGCCGCCGTCATGGCATGACCGCCGTGCAGGAGTTCTTCCGGCTGGTTGATGAAACGGTGGAATTCGCATCTTTTGAACCGAAGGAATACGTCGCGCAGGGTGACACCGTCGTGGCGATGGGGCATTACACGGGACTGGTGAAGCACAACGGCCACACCTTTGGAAGTCCCTGGGTCATGGCCTTTACGTTCAGAAACGGCCGCGTCGTCAGGTTTCGCGAGTTCGCGGACAGCGCGCAGCTCGTGAGAGCGTTCTCGGCCGCGGCCGTCGAAGTCTGAAAAAAGGCGACAGGATCAGCGCCTGTCCCTGGCCGCGCGAAGCAGCGCTCGCGCGGCCCACACCGACAGTTCCTCTCCCTGCTTCACGGTCAGGCCGCAGATATCGCGTTGTACGATCAGAGCCTCCCATCCCATGACCATGGCGAGGCCGTAGAGGAGACGCTGAAACTCCGGCGGACTCAACTCCTGTCGCAGCGGAGCGATCGCGGCCTCGATCCATTCGATGCGGCGATAGCCGCGGCGCGGCAGTCCGTGGGTCGCTGGCGAGGATCCGGACTCGACGGTCAGCCGGATCAGCGCGCGGCCGAGCCGCTCGACTTCCGGCGTCACGGCACCGAGCGCCCGGACGACGTGTTCTACTCGTCGTTCGACGTCCTCGGTGGACACGTCGGCTTCGAGCACCCGTTCCACCTGGCCCTGGCTGAGTGCGCCGACGGCGGCGTCGATCAACAGCTGATCGAAGGTCGGGAAATACATGTAGACGGTTCGCCGTGATACTTCTGCGGCGGCGGCCACCTCGTTGACCGACGGCGTTCCTCCCCTGGCCATCAACGCGATCGTCGCGTCTACGATGGCCTTGCGCGTGCGACGGCGCTGCGCGGGCCGGTCCCTGATTGGGGCGCGCCCCCCGCGCTGCGGCCGGGTGGAACGTTTGACAGGCATTCGACGTCTGAAGTATACATCAGTGCATTAATTGCACGCATGTGCAATTTGATATTAATATCCAGTCGGGAGGCGAGAATGGCAGCGCAGACAGCGGCAGATGCACATTTCGTGGCGGCGGGCGACGGAGAAGCAACCTGGTTCCTCACGAACCGGATGACGATGAAGGCAACCGCGGAGATGACCAACGGCGCATTCGGCCTCCTCGAATCGTTGATCGTGCCCGGATTCTCTCCGCCTCTCCACGTGCATCAGCGTGAGGACGAGTCGTTCTACGTTCTCGAGGGCGAGTTGACGATGCGGTGCGGCGACCGGACGTTCGAGGCGCGCCCGGGGGCCTTCGTGTTCCTGCCGCGGGGCGTGCCGCATACGTTCGTCGTCGAGGGCGACCGGCCGGCCCGTATGCTGACGTTGATCACACCGGGCGGCGGCGAGGCGTTCTTCCGGGAAGCAGGCCGGCCGGCGGAATCGGATGGCCTGCCGCCTGCCGCGCCGCCCGACATCGCGGCGCTGAAGCGCGCCGGCGCGATGTTCGGATCCGAAATCGTCGGTCCTCCCATGGCGCCGACGCGGCGGACGACCGTATGAGCCGTTTTTTGATCGCGACCTGGGATGGCGCCGGCAACCTCGTGCCCACGCTGGCGCTGGCGCGCCGGCTGGCGCGAGCGGGCCATGACGTCCGCCTGCTCGGGCATCGATCGATCGAACGGCGCTGCGGCAGTCACGGATGGCGCTTTCTTCCGTTCGCGCGCACGCTCGAGGTCGACTCCGCCGCCACCGCCGGCAGCGGCGGGGACATGTCCGTCATCGCCCGCGAGTTGTGGCTCGGTGAATCGGTGGCGCTCGACGTCCGCGACGAACTGAAGCGGGAGTCCGCGGACGTCCTCATCGCCGACTGCATGCTGGGCGGTGCGTTGTCGGCAGGCGAACGGGCAGGCGTGCCGACGGTTGCGCTTTTCCACGGAGCGTTCGCGCTGTTCCGCCGCGGTCCCGTCGCGGATCTGTTTTCGATGCTGCTCCCCTCGCTGAATACGACGCGGGCAGCCATCGGGCTGGCCACCGTTCGCGGTCTCAGCGAAGTGCACGATGCCTGCGCGCTTGCCGTCGTCGCAACTCCGAGGGAATTCGAGCCCGACATTCCACTCCCCGGCAACATTAGATTCGCCGGCCCGCTGCTCGACGCGCCGCCATTGACCCGCGCAATCGAAGAAGACGTGCTGCGAGTGGACACGAATCGCACGGATGGCACAGCGCTGATCGTGGCAAGTTTGAGCACGAGCGATCAGGGACAGCTGCCGCTGCTGCGACGCCTCGTCCGGATCCTGTCGACGATCGACTGCCGCGCGATCGTCACGACGGGTCCGGCGATCGATCCCGGCCAGCTCCGTTCGAGCGACACCGTGCAGGTCGTCCGGTATGTTCCTCACGACCTTCTGTTGCCGCGTGCGTCGCTCGTCATGACTCACGCGGGACTTGGGACCGTAATGGCCTCTCTCGCCCACGGCGTGCCGCTCCTGTGCCTGCCGTTCGGCCGGGATCAGTTCTTCAATGCCGCGCGCGTCGAAGCGCTTGGCGTTGGAAAGACAATCGATCGTGATGCACCTGACGAGGCAATCCGCGGCGCCTTGGAGACGGTACTGCAGGACGCACGCGCTCGCGCCGCGGCGGGACGGTTCGCAGAACTCATTAGGAGCTATCGCAACGGCGGCGATGCCGTGAAGGAGATCGAGCATCTCGCTCAGCGGCGGATGCCCACGAACCTCGCCGGTACGCGGCACGAACCTGTGGCTCGAAGCTGACGCGCGGATCACGAAGAGCAGGCGACACACGCTAGAATGCCTGACATGAGAGGATTCATCGTCGGCGTCATCGTGACGTTGCTCGTGTTTGTCGCGGCGGTGGTGGCCGTTTCTCACCTCGGTCTTTATCCGATTGGCGCGGACAATCCACCAGGCCATCTCGAGCGAACGCTCTCGATGCGAGCGCTGGACGTGTACGCCGACAAGCACAAGCCTGAAATGGACAATCCCGTCCAGGCAACGACCGCGAATCTCATCGAGGGTGCGCGCCTCTACGAGGCCCATTGCGCGCTCTGCCATGGCGGCGCTGCGGCGAGAACCAGTCCGATGCGCGAGAAGTTCAACCCGCCGGTTCCCCAGCTCATCGCTCACATCCCGGGGGACGAGGACTCGTGGATTTTCTGGGTGACGAAGCACGGCGTTCGGATGACCGCCATGCCCTCGTGGGGCGGCATTCTCTCGGACGATCAGATCTGGACGGTGGCGGCCTTCATCAAGCACAGCGACAAGCTGCCGCCGGAGGTGCAGGCGGCCTGGCGGAAGACGGCAGGACAGTAGCTCTCAGGCTGTCGCGTCGGCAGGCAGCGTTACGGTGAACGTCGATCCTGCCTGCGCGACGCTGCGCACCTCGAGCCGGCCGCCGTGCGCCATGACAATCCTGCGCGAAATCGATAGGCCCAGTCCGATGCCGGGGATCCCGTGCGTTGCGTGGGCAGCGCGCTGGAACGGCTCGAAGATGTGCGGCAGGTCTTCAGGCTCGATGCCGACGCCGCGGTCTTCGATTTGGACGACGGCCGCACCGTTGTCCTGAAAGACCCGGACACTGACCGGCTCGCCGGCGGGCGAGTACTTCAATCCGTTTCCCACCAGGTTCGTGATGACCTGCTGAATCCGGACCGCGTCGACGTTCGACCACACCGGCGATGCCGGCAGTTCGAGCTGCACGCGCGAGAACCCGTCGCCGCAGAACAATTCCGACACCGCCGTCGCGACCGAACGGAGATCGCACCGCGTGCGCTCGAGGCGCAGATCCCCGGCTTCGATGCGAACCGCATCGAGCAGGTCCGTCGTGATCCGTTCGAGCTGTTCCACCTGACGGGCGACGACGCGTGACACGCGCTCGGCGTGCGCCAGGTCCGGTTGCCGGATCAACTGGCCGGAGGCGAGCTTGAGCGGCGTCATGGGGTTCCGCAATTCGTGGACGATTGCGGCGATGAAGGTCAGCTGGCGTTCGCGCTGCGCGTCCAGCCGATCGCGCATCTCGTTGAAGGCGTGTGCGATGGTCCGGACTTCCGACGGGCCGTCCTCGGGCGCCCTCGTTTCGTGAGCCAGCGTCGAGCGGGCAATGGCATCGCGCAGGCGGAACAGGGGACGGAACGCCGCTGCCTGCAGCCACGCGAGTGACGCAGCGGTACCGAGGACGATGAGGATCGACACGATCAGTCCCGCGACATCGCTCAGGCGGTTCCATCGCGCCGCGTCCGCGCCGGCGGATTCGGCTTGCGCAAGGTTGAATGCCGCGAGATCGCCAAGCCCCTGCAGCGCCGCGGTCAGCCTGATCTGCGCGATGGGCTCCGTTCCGGCGTTCAAATACTTCTCCACCTCGGTCTTGGCGATCGCCACCAGGTCCCGCTCGCGCGGAGTGTCCGCGGCCGCCGCCGCTGCGTCGAACTGCGTGTGCAGCAACGTTTCGACGTCGCCGCGGTCCTCCGCCGACACGTGTCCCGGGGCGACTCCGGCGTCGGCGAGGCCGCGCGCGTAGCGGAGGAGCGTGATCTCGAGGCTGTCGGCGATGCGGATGCCTTCCGTCGCGGAGCTGAGCGTCTGTGTCTCGCGATCGATCCGGCTCGTGAAGATCATGAGGCACGCGGCCGCGCCCGACGCGATCACGGCAAGCCCCACCATCACGATTGCCAGCGCCGCCCGGATGCTCATGCTTATTAATTTACGATCGCTCGATCCATAATTGCGCGTTCGTGACGGTTCTTGCCTTCACCATCCTCGTGGCGGTCGGCGCGTTCGGGGCGGGACTGCTCGGCGCTCTGACGGGCCTCGGCGGCGGCGTCGTCATCGTGCCGCTTCTCGTCGGCCTGCTCCACGTCGATATTCACTACGCCATGGGCGCATCGCTTGTTTCGGTGATCGCCACTTCGTCCGGCGCGGCGGCCGCTTACGTGCGCGAAGGTTTCTCGAACGTGCGCCTCGGCATGCTGCTCGAGATCGGCACCACCGCCGGCGCGCTCTGCGGGGCCACGCTCGCGGCGCACGTTCCCGCGAGCGGACTCGCGATCGTCTTCGGATGCGTCCTTCTCTATTCAGCGTACCTGTCGCGGCCTCATCCGGAATCGGACGTGCATCCGACCTCCCCCGACCCGCTCGCGACGCGCCTCCAGCTGAATTCGACGTTGCCGACGCCCGACGGACTGATGCCGTACTACGTCGCGCGGGTGCCGGCCGGATTTACGCTGATGTATGGCGCCGGCGTGCTCTCGGGCCTGCTGGGGATTGGATCCGGCGCCGTGAAAGTGCTCGCGCTCGATCGCGCGATGCAGCTGCCGTTCAAGGTATCGACCACCACGAGTAATTTCATGATCGGCGTGACGGCAGCCGCGAGCGCCGGCGTGTACCTGCATCGTGGCTTCATCGATCCAGGCCTGGCGATGCCGGTCGTGATCGGCGTGCTTGCCGGTTCCAGCTTTGGCGCGCGGGTCCTCACGAAAGCCAAGACCGCGCGTCTCCGCACGATTTTTGCGCTCGTCATCGTCGCCCTCGCCGTCGAGATGCTGTTCAACGGATTCACCGGGCGGGCGGGCGGCTGATGCCGACCGTCATAGAGCGGGATGACGAGGCGTTCGAGGGTCTGCTCGGGCGCGTGCTGCGCGCCGGCGTGCTCCTTGCCGCCTCGGTGGTGGGCATCGGCGGCGCGCTCTATCTCGCGCGACATGGGCACGAAGTGCCGGCCTACGGAGTCTTCCATGGGGAACCCGGGGATCTCCGGTCGATCGGGGGGACCATCGCGGACGCGCGCCAGTTCAGCGCTCGCGGCGTCATCCAGCTCGGATTGTTGCTGCTGATTGCGACGCCGGTGGCCCGGGTGATATTCGCGCTGATCGGCTTCACGCGCCAGAGAGACTGGATGTATGTCGGCGTGAGCCTCATCGTCCTTGCATTGCTCGCCTACAGCCTCACAGGTGGTTGAGCCGGCCCCGTCAGGTAAGGACCGCTCATTCCGCGAACTGCTGCAGCCGCTCCGGTTCCTCGCCAAGCCATTCGGGGTTCTGGGCCGTACCGTCGAAGATCGACGACGTTTTGAACAGTTCGAACTCGCCGTGCCGCGCGGCGTCCGCGGTTCTCGCGAGGAGCGCCGCCTGCTCATCCGCGGTCATGGGCTCGAACGTGCGCCCAACCTCACAGGCCTGCTCGAGGATCTCCATCGCATCGATTCCGGTGATCACCACAGAGGCGGGCAGGGTGAGCGCGTAGCGCAGGCACTCCAGGGCGGTGACCGTCTTCGATCGGAGAATGACGCCGTTGCCCAATGGCTTCATTCCCAGGACGCCGATGCGTTCGTCCACGAGCCGCGGCAGCACCATCCGGCCGAAGCTGCGGTAGTGCGCGTCCATCACGTTCAGCGGCATCTGCACCGTGTCGAACGTGAATCTGTGCTCGCGCGCGACGTCGAGCGTGTGCAGGTGCACCTGCGGATCCTTGTGTCCGGTGAAGCCGATGAAGCGCAGCTTGCCGGCCTGGCGGGCATCGAGCAGGGCGCGGTTCGCGCCGTCTTCGTCGAAGATGCGATGTGGATCCTCGAAGCGGATGACCTCGTGGTGCTGGACGAGATCGATACAGTCCGTTCGAAGGCGCTGCAACGACTGGTCGAGCTGGCGAGCGGCTTCGGCACATGTCCGCCCGTCGATCTTCGTCATCAGGAATACGCGCTCGCGTCGGCCGTCGGACAGCGCTTCGCCCATGCGGCGTTCGCTCTCGCCGTCGTTGTAGTCCCACGAATTGTCGAAGAAGGTGATGCCGCGATCGACCGCGCCATGAACGATCCGGATCGCCAGGGCTTTGTCGACTTTTGGAAGAGACAGATGCCAGCCGCCCAACCCAATCGCCGAGACCTGGATGCCGGTCCGCCCGAGGGAACGCATCGGAATGGAGGAAGCCATGCTGCGCGCGGTTCCAAGCGCCGTACCAAGCGACGTGGTCGAGCTGCCGGGGCCGGTCGGGTTATACGGCCGCCGCCTGATGAACGGGCACGCGCACTGTAAACGACGCTCCCGCGCCTTCGCCGGCGCTGAACGCGGTCACGGTGCCGCCGTGCAGTTCCACCAGATGGCGCACGATCGCGAGTCCGAGACCGAGGCCGCCGTATTCACGTGTGTTGGCGGCGTCCTGCTGGCGGAACCGGTCGAACACGTACGGCAGGAAGGCGGGCGCGATGCCGATGCCGGTGTCTGTCACGTCGATCGAGACGGTCGCCTTGGTGCCGCTGGCCGCAATCCGAACGCTCCCGCCTTCCGGCGTGAATTTGATCGCATTCGTCAGCAGGTTCCAGACGATCTGCTGCATCCGCGAAGGGTCGCACACGAGCGTCAGGTCCGCCGGGTCAACGTTCGCGCTGATCGAAATGCGCCGCGCATCGGCCGCATGCCGGACGGACTCCAGCGCTCCGTCGACGATGGTCTGAACGGCAATGGTCTTCGATTCCAGGCGCAGCTTCCCGGCAATGATGCGGGAGATATCGAGGAGGTCCTCGATCAGCTGGAGCTGAATCTGCGAGTTCCGCTCGATGATCTGGATGGCGCGTCGGCTCGTAGCCTCGTCGAGGTGTCCCGCAGCGAGCAGCCGAGACCAGCCGAGGATGGCGTTGAGCGGTGTCCGCAGCTCGTGGGAGAGAGTGGCGAGGAACTCGTCCTTCGCCTGGTTGGCGGCCTGCGCCTGCGCTCGTGCCTGCTGCTCGCGTTCGAGCAGCATCTGACGCTCCGTTTCGGCGCGATGGATCGCGATCGCGTAGCGGATCGAACGTCCCAGCCGATCGGGAGACAGCGCGGACTTGTTCAGGTAGTCGGAGGCGCCGGCCTTCATCGCCGCCACGGCGACTTCCTCGTCTCCCTGGCCCGTGAGGCAGACGACGGGCACGCGGACGTCGGCATTCGCGAGCATGGTCAGCACGTCGACGCCTGTGGCACCCGGCAGCTGATAGTCCAGCAGGATGCAGTCGTACTCGCGCGAGGTCGCCGCCGCAAGCGCCGCTTCGGCCGTTGTGCGCTCCTCGATCTCCGCGTCGACCCGCGCCTCGCGCAGGGCGCGCCGGACCGCCAGCCGATCCAGTTCGTCGTCGTCGACGACGAGCAGTGTCAGTGACATGGACGTCTGCGGCTCGACGGGCGGCTACGGCAGCTCAACGAGCGTCCAATACTTGTTGAGGGCGGCCATCAGCTCGACGAAGTTGAGGAAGGTGACGGGCTTGAGAAGGTAACCCGCGACATTCAAGTTGTACGCCTCTACCTTGTCGCGCTCGTCGTTGGACGTCGTCAGCACGACGACCGGCGTGTGATGCAACACCGGGTCCTTTCGCAGCTCGCGCAGGAATTCGATCCCGGTCATTCGGGGCATATTCAGGTCGAGCAGGACGATCCGCCGCTGGCGTGGCACCCGGCCATCCCGCAGCATGCCGAGCGCCTCGATGCCGTCACTGGCGACGAAAAGCGGATTGGCGATCCGGTTCTTCTCGAACGCGCGGCGCACGTTCATGATGTCGACCTGATCGTCTTCGACGAGCAGGATGTTCAGGGCGTTTTCGTCCTTCACACAGCCTCCGGTGGCGTCTGTTTTGGCCACGACACGGTAAACGTCGCGCCTTTCCCTGGCGACGAGTCGACGTTGACGTGTCCGCCTTGCGTCTCCACGAACTTCTTGACCAGCGCGAGGCCGATGCCCGTGCCTTCGACTTCGTCGCGGGGCTGCAGCGTCTGGAAGATGTCCCAGATGCGGCGGTGGTACTCCGGCGGAATTCCCGGACCGTTGTCGCTGACCCGGAACTCCCAGCAGTTCCCCGCGTCGTGCGCCGAGATTTCCACGCGCACGTCCTCACCGCCATGTTTCAGCGCGTTCCCGATCAGATTCTGGAACACCTGCTGCAGCGGCACCCGTTCGGCGAAGACGACGGGCATGTCGGACACAATCGCGACAGTCCCGTGAGTCGGCGCCAGCAAATCGATGACGTCCCTCAGCAGCGCGCCGAGGTCGATGTTCCCCGGTGCGTCGTGGTGGCGGCCGGCACGGGAGTACTGCAGAATGCCGTCGATGAGCGCCTCCATCCGGTGCATGCGGCCCCGCATCATCTGGAGCATCTGCCGGGAGTCGTCCGTCAGCTTGTCGGAGACGTCTTCTTCAATCCACTGTGCGAGGTTGGCAATGCCGCGCAGCGGCGCGCGGAGGTCGTGCGACGCCGCGTAGGCGAACGCGTCGAGTTCGCGATTGGTGCGCTCGAGGCTCGCGGTGAGGCGCGTCAATTCTTCAGCGCGCCTGCGGTACCGGGTTTCGCTCTCCTCGAGTGCCTGTCGTATTTCCCGTTCGCGGGCGCGCGCGGCGACGTGGTCGGTCACATCGACGGCATGGATCATGACGCCGTCGACCTCGCCCCCCTCGCTTGTAAGCGGCTCGCAGACGAAGTCGAAGTACGTCGTGTCAACCGCGGACGGTTGACCGTCTGGCGTGGCCGCCGAAGGGACCTCGGTGCTCGTCTGCCGTTCGCCCGTCGCGTAGACCTTGTCGACGAGTCCGATCACGTCATTGCGGCTGGCGGGAAACGCGTCGCGGAGCGGGCGGCCGACGATTGATCCCTGCCCGACCGCCTCGCGGAAACGGTCGTTCACGAAGTCGAGCACGTAGTCCGGTCCCCTCACCACCGCGATCAGCGCTGGTGCCGCGTTCAGCAGCCGATAGAAGCGCTCGCGTTCGTTCTGCGCGCGCCCGCGTGCGAGCTGCTCCCGGTACAGCGCGCGGGCCCGATCTTCCGCAAGCACGCGATCGGTGACATCCTGCGCGGTGCCGCGCAGGTGCACGGCTTGTCCGGCGGCGTTCTTGATGACTTCGCCGCGGCCGTGAATCCACCGCTGCTCGCCGCTGGGGAGCAGGATGCGATGCTCGACGCTGTACGTCCCGCCGAACTGTACCGCGCGCGAGATGACGTCCTGGATGTAGTCGCGGTCGTCGGGATGCACCCGGTTGATGTAGTCCGCGTATGAGAAGGACGCCGCGGGATCGAGAGACCAGAGGCGGAACAGCTCGTCGGACCACTCGATGCGATCCGCTTCGAGATCCCATTCCCAGGAGCCGACGCGCGCGATCTGCTGCGACTCGCGGAATTGCCGCTCACGCCGCCTGAGCTGGTCGACCAGGTCGGAGCCCTCGACGGCGGCGACCCTCTCTGGAGTCTCGCTCATTCCAACCACTGATCCTGTCGGAATCGCGCGCGCCTGACAAGCCCTGCCGCGTCGCGCGAACGGCAAGGCTGACGGACTACGCGTCAAACGCCGCGCGCGTCGTGGCCGGCTCGATGACGAGCATCGAGAGCAGCAGAACGAGGTCGGTCACGATCAGCCACACAGCGAGAATGAGGTGGGTCGTTACGAGCACCGCGCAGGCGGCCGCGATGACGGCGATGACCAGCCCCTCGGCCGCAACAGCGGCGGCGAGCGAGCGGCGCCGGAGGCTGCCAAGGGCAGACGGATGCACGATGGAGGTGAACACGAGATGCAGGCGGAGCGTGACCGAAACCGTCGCGCCGATCAGTATCGCGACGAAGGCGCCGGCCCCCCAGGATCCCAGCCAGCTGTGCTTCAGGCCTATCAGGGTCACGGCGAGTACCGTGAGTGCAGCGACGGCGACCTGATGGAACTGCCACCACCACGCACGCGTCGGCGCGTCGGACACCGCCGTCGTGGCCGTTCCGCGCTCTGACTCCGGTACGCGCGCGGCGGCAAGCGCCGCAACGATGGCGCCAGCCGACTGGTAGCGGTCGAGCGGGTCAGGGCGCAGACAGCGCCGGATGAGCGGGCCGAGCGGCGGCGGCACCACGTCCAGGCTGAGCGGCGTGTCGGCGACGGCACGTTCGAGCAGCGACGCCTGATCGCCGCGCCCGAACGGATGGCTGCCGCTCGCAAGCTCGAACGCCATCACTCCGAACGCGAACACATCGGCGCGCGCGTCCACTGCCTGGCCCCTCAGCTGTTCGGGCGCCATGTAACCCGGAGTGCCGACGGATGCTCCGGCGGCCGTGAGGCCGGGCATCGTCGGTGCCACCGGCCGCGCGAGCCCGAAGTCGACGATCGTGATACGGCCTGAAGCGTCGCGCAGGACGTTCTCCGGCTTGAGGTCCCGGTGCACGATCCCCTGGCGGTGGGCCGCATCCAGCGCCGCGGCTATCTGCGCGAGCGTGTCCAGTAACACTTCGGCCGCGAGCGGACCCTCAGCCAGCTCCGCGCGCAGCGTTCTGCCGTGCACGAGTTCCGACGCGATGAACAGCTGCCCGTCGATTTCTTCGAGCGCGTAGACGGTAGCGATGCCGGGATGCGCAAGCAGAGCGGCGGCGCGAGCTTCGCGGGCCAGGCGATCGCGAGCGGCCGCATCGCTGCTCACGTGCGGAGGCAGCGCCTTGAGCGCTACGACCCGCCCGAGCCGCGTATCCTCCGCCGCGTAGACGACCCCCATCCCGCCGCGGCCGACAACGCTGCGAACGTGGTACGGACCGATCGTCGATCCGCAAAGAGGCGCATCCTCCTCGTCGAGTAGATCCGGACGATCCGCCCACACCGGGGACTGCAGAAACGTTCCGGCGCGATCCTGAGCGGCGAGCAGCGAGCGCACCTCCGCCGCGACGGCGGGGTCGACGTCCTCCTGGCGCGCGAGTTCGGTAGCGCGCGCAGACGAATCGAGCTGCGACAGCGCCTCGAAGAGCGCTGCGACACGATTCCAGTCGCTCACACGCGCAATTCCCTCGCGAGCCACGCACGGGCGAGCGCCCAGTACCGCTTGATTGTCGCAGGCGAGAGGTGCATGGCTTCCGCAGTCTCCTCGATGGAGAGGCCGCCGAAGTAGCGCAGCTCGACGATGCGGGCCTGATCGGCATCGAGAGCGGCCAGTCGCTCCAGCGCTGCGTCGATGGCAAGGACATCGACCGCAGGCGCATCCACCCGCGCGGGCAGCTGCTCGTCGAACGTGATGCGCGGCTGGCCGCCGCCGCGTTTGAGGGCGTCGCGCGCGCGCGCCCGCTCGATGAGAATCTGCCGCATCACGTGCGCCGCGATGGCGGAGAAGTGCGCCCGGTTCTGCCATCGATCCGGGCGGTCCTTCAGCAGCCGCAGGTAGGCTTCGTGGACGAGCGCCGTCGGCTGCAAGGTCTGTCCGGGCCGCTCGCCCCGCAGGTAGTGCGCCGCCAGTCGGCGGAGCTCGCCGTACACGATCGGCATCAGCGCTTCGAGCGCCGGCCGATCGCCACGGCTGGCGCGCTCGACGAGCCCGTCGAACGCCTGCGCGCCTTCCATTACGGAATCCGTTCGATCGTCAGCTTCTTGATGATCACCGAATTGACGGGGCGGTCCTGGCGTCCGGTCGGCACCGCGCCAATCTGCCGCACGACGTCCATGCCCTCCACGACCTCGCCGAACACCGAGTGCCGGTTGTCGAGATGCGGGGTGGGACCGAGCGTGATGAAGAACTGGCTGCCGTTGGAGTTGGGTCCGGCGTTGGCCATCGAGAGGATCCCCGCCTTGTTGTGCCGCAGCGCGGGGTGGAACTCGTCCGCGAACTTGTAGCCGGGGCCGCCGGTGCCCTGGCCGAGACGGTCGCCGCCCTGAATCATGAAGCCGTTGATGACCCGGTGGAAGATGACGCCGTCGTAGAACGGCTCCTTCTTGCGTTCGCCGGTGGCCGGATCGCGCCACTCCTTGGTGCCTTCGGCGAGCCCCACGAAATTGTCGACGGTGTTCGGCGCTTCCTTGTCGAACAGCCGAATCGTGAACGACCCTTCGGTCGTATCGAACTTGGCGTATGTACCAGACGTCAATGCAACCCCCTTGAACCGCCGATTATCCCATTCCGTCTATTACGAAGATCTTCGTTGACACTACGAAGACATTCGTAGATACTGCCGATCATGTCGCGAACCGCACTGCCACGCCCGACGGACGCCGAACTGGCGATCCTCCGCATCCTCTGGGACCGCGGCCCCAGCACCGTGCGTCAGGTGCATGACGTGCTCGGCCGCGACCGCCCGTCCGCCTATACCACGGCGTTGAAACTGCTTCAGATCATGACCGAGAAGGGTCTCGTGGAGCGCGACGAACGCGATCGTACGCATGTGTATCACGCCCGGCTGAGCGAAGAACAGACCCAGCGCCAGCTGGTCCGGGACCTCGTCGATCGAGCCTTCGGCGGATCCGCGGCGAAGCTCGTGCTGCAGGCGCTCGCGAGCCGACACGCCTCGGCTGATGAACTCCGCGAAATCCGCAGCATCCTCGATTCCGCACGCCGTGACACGGCGGGCACGGAGCTTCGAGAGGAGGACCGCGATGTTTGAGCCGCTGCTGCAACATCCGCTCGCGCAGGCGATCGGTTGGGCGCTCCTGCACTTCGTCTGGCAGGGCGCCCTCGTCGCCGTGCTGACCGCGCTCGCGCTCGCCGCCCTGCGCCGCAGCGCGGCAGACGTCCGCTATGTCGTCGCATCGATCGGTCTCGCGCTCATGCTGACGCTCCCCGTCGTCACCGCCGTGCAGCGCTGGCGCACCGAAACGCCCGGACAGCCGCCGGCGGCCGCCACGATGGACGCCGCCAGGATGCGAGCGGCGCCGTCTGCAACCAGCGTTCAAGCCAATCCGGCCATCGACGGTCCGGCATTGGACGTCCGCACGCCGCCGGAGTACCCCGGGACGCGTGCATTCGCGCCGGCGGCATGGACGTCAGTCCTCGTTCCAATGCGCGCCGATATCGTGGCTGCGCTTTTTGTCGTCTGGATTCTGGGTGTGACCGTTCTCAGCATGCGGCTGCTGACAGGGTGGCTGTGGGTGCAGCGCATGCGGACGCACGCAACCGTTCCCGCGCGTGAGGCCTGGCAGCAGATGGCGCATCGGATCGGCAGAAAACTGCATCTGTACCGTGTCGTCGCCCTGCTGGAATCAACTGCCGTAGACGTGCCGACGGTGGTGGGATGGATGAAGCCGGTCGTACTCCTGCCGGCCAGTGCGCTGGGCGGTCTCTCGCCGGCTCAGATCGAGGCGATCCTTGCGCACGAACTCGCGCACATCCGCCGCCACGACTATCTGGTCAACCTGCTGCAGACGCTGGTCGAAACGCTGCTCTTCTATCACCCGGCCGTGTGGTGGGTTTCTCATCGAATCCGCGTCGAGCGCGAGAACTGCTGCGACGACCTCGCCGTGAGCCTCTGCGGCGATCCGGTCGGTTACGCGCACGCCCTGGCAGATCTCGAAGCGTTCCGCGCCTCCCGCTTCGCGCTGGCGGCAACGGGAGGATCCCTGCTCGATCGCGTCCGCCGGCTCGTCGGCGCACCGCCATCGCATGCCGGCCGCGGCCCGGCATGGCTCGCGGGGATTGCCGCGCTCGTGCTGCTCGGCGGGATGGCCACGGCCGCTGAAGCCGCCCGGCAATCGGCGGCGACTGCCACCGCCGTCACGACGGTGGCGCCGTCTTCTACCGCCCCGTCGAGATCGGCGAACACGTCGGTCACGTCAGAGGATGTGGGCCAGACGACTGCCGTGCCTCCGCGACCGCCAAGGCCGCCCGAGGCGCCGCAGCCGCCGGAGCCACCGACGCAACCTGCTCCTGCCGCGCAGGGGGCGCCTGCACCTCCGGCGCCGCCCGCGGCTCCGCAGCCCCCTGCGGCGCCCGCCGCGCCCCAGCCGGGAGAGCAGACGGTCTCCATCAACACGCACGAGTCGTCGGGGAACTGGATCTGGTCGAACAACGGCGAAAAGCTCGCGATCGACTACAACGGCACGTTCGAGCTGACCGACGACGATGCTGACGTGAAGAGCCTGTCGCCGGGCGGACATCTGAAAATCTCCGACGCCGCGCTGCTCGGGCGGCACACCGTCGAAATCAACGAACGCGGCGGCCAGCTGCAGCGCCGCTACTACGTCAACGGTGTCGAACGGCCGTACGACCCCGAAGGGCGCGAGTGGCTCAAGACCGTCCTGCCGCGCTTCGTTCGCAACAGCGGTATCGGCGCCGACAAGCGTGTTGCGAGAATCCTGAAGAACGGCGGCACGCCGGCCGTCCTGGCTGAGATCGGCCGCATCGATTCGAGCTACGTCAAGGGGATCTACTTCAAGCAGCTGGTCCTGCAGGCGTCGCTGACGCCCGACCAGTACCGCGACGTGATGCTGCAGGCCGGACGGGATCTCAAGTCGGACTACGAGCTCGCGACGTTCCTGATCTCGGTGGCGGACCGGATGCCAACCGACGAGGCCTCGCGCTCCGCGTACTTCACGGCCGCAGGGAACCTCAAGTCGTCGTACGAGCTGCACCGTGTCTACTCGACGATGTTGAAGAAAGGGCAGGTGAACTCGTCGGTGCTCGCGGGAATTCTCGAGCACACGTCGGCCATCACGTCCGACTACGATGAATCAGAAGTGCTCCTCGACGTGATCGCGACGCAGCACCTGGATGATCGGACGCGCCCGCTCTTCTTCAAGGCGCTGGAGAACCTCAACGGCGACTACGAGCGGCACCGCGTGCTCTCGGCAGTGCTCAAGACGGGCGACCGCACCGCGATCGGCCCGGCGCTCGCTGCCGCGGGTTCGATCAACAGCGATTACGAAGCGGCAACCCTGCTGATCGAGATGCTCTCGCTGGCGCCGCCCGAAGGGAGCCTGCGCGACCCGTTCTTCAAGGCCGTCAACGGACTGACGTCTTCGTCCTACGAAATGGGACGTGTGCTGACGACGCTCGTCTCCCGCACCGACGTGAGCCACGACACGCTGCTCGCCGCCCTTCACTCGGCGAAGTCGCTGAATTCGTCGTACGAATGCTCCCAGGTGCTCGTCGCCGCCGCGAACACACACGCGTTGACGGGCGATCTCGGGGATGCTTACATCGACGTCGCCAGCAGACTGGGCACCTACGAACAGGGCCAGGCCATGGCGGCGCTCGTGAAGAGCGAAAGAAGGAAGAACTAACGTCTCATAACTCCCAATTCCCAATTCCCAAGTTGATCAATTTGGGAGTTGGGAGTTGGGAGTTGTAACGCGCTCTCAGCTACTTCTTCTCTTTGAAGTCCGGCGGGATCGCGAGATCGCTCGCGTCGACGGATTTGTCGATGCTCAGGTACGCATGGTGCGTCGTGAACACCGTCGAGCGCGCCTTGGGCTCATCGTGCTTGATCATCTTCTTGGCGAGCATGCCGCTGATGCCGCCGCCGGAGCCCTGCTGCTGCTGGGACTGCGCGAGCTGCTCCTTGCTCTTCACCGATTCGAACGTTGTGGTCGTGTCGAGCGCCGTCCCCTTGAGCTTGTCGCCCTCCTGCGAGAAGCGCTCCATCGCCCGCTTGATCCCGGGGAAGCTGCCCAGCACCATCGCCATCTGCTCCGGGGTGATCGTCTCGGTTCCGGCGCCTTCCTGTAGCTGTTTCCAGTACCGCATCTCGAAGTCCGTGAGCTCCTTGAGCTGCGGAATCTCGGGGCCCAGCCACATATTGCTCGTCATGACGATGCCGCCGCCGTCCTCGAGCGTCCTGCCTTTTTCGCGCACGGTCACCGTCGCGATCACTTCATGCGTGTCGTACCCGGCGAGCTGCTTTTTCTGACCGGTGTCCTTCACGTCGAAGTCGACTTCGTATTCCTTCTGGGGCTTCTGCTGGGCCTCGGGTTGCGAGGGCTGCTCCTTTTCGTTTTCCTTCGCCGCCCTTTCCTCTGCCTCGCGCATGCGGCGGCGCAGCTCGTCGAACGTGGTGACCGTGTAGGTCTTCTTGCGCATGTCGAGGTCGTATACCTTTTCTTCCGACAGGTCGACGATGCGGCCGGTCATGTCGTTGATGGTGGCCTTGCGGTTGCCCTTGACGGCGACAGTGCTCTCGATGCCTTCCTTTGCGGCCTTTCCGCCGAACATACCCATCATCCGGCCGAGAAACCCTTCGAACTTGACGGAGGCCGTGTCGTGGGTTTTCACGTCGGCGAGCAGTGGCGCCGCGCCAAGCGCGACGGCTGGAACGATGATGGCGAAAAAACGAAAGACGCGGTTCATGGACGTATCCTCCAGGGGGAGCCCTTGTGCCGTGCCATTATAAATGGCTGGATCTCCGGCGTTTTCGATTCCCGCTGCGGCACGACACGATGCGTAAGGCAGCCAGGGAGGTGAACGCGCCGTACGGCCGGAAATCCGGCGGTTTTTGCGAAAATCACGGCGTGCCATCTGCCGCGAGATCCGGCGTCGACTTTGCTCTCATCCGCAACAGATATGCATCCGCTCCTCCGATGGGCTGCCATCGCGTTCGTGACCGCCTTTGCCGGCGCGCAATTCGTGCGCCCCGACCGGACCAACCCTGTGTCGCCCCCTTCGGCGTCGCTGCTGCGGCACGCGCCGCCGGAGGTTTCCTCGATCATCGAGCGATCCTGCCGCGACTGCCATTCGAACGAGACGTCGTGGCCGTGGTACAGCGGGATCGCGCCCATGTCGTGGGGCGTCGTCGGACACGTCCATGACGGACGCGACGCGTTCAATTACTCGGAGTGGAGCAGCTACGATGCCGACGATCAGGACAAGTATCTGGCGGCGATGTGCAACCTGACGAAGCGGGGACGGATGCCGCTGCCGTCGTATCTCCTCATCCACCGCGATGCGAAGCTCTCGCAGGAAGAGATCGGCGCCATCTGCGCGTGGGCCGAGAAAATGCGGGATACTCTCCAGTGACGTGTCGGTGTCTGATGATCTCAGTCCGGTGCGGCCCGTCGAGGTGCTGCGGATCAGAGGGGAGCGCCGCGAACGCCGCCCCGATTTCGCTGCCGCCGAGGAGCCGCTCGACATCCGTCTCCATGGCGAGTCGTTCGCCATCGTCATGCGGACGCCCGGCGACGATCAGGCGCTTGCAGCCGGGTTCCTGTTTGCCGAGCGCGTAATCCGCGCCGCCGCGGACATCGGTGCCGTCGAGCATTGCCGGCATCCTGGCCGTCCCGAAGCCCACAACATCGTCGACGTGTTTCTACGCGGCACGGCCGTCGACCGCGCGCGCGAGCAGCTCGCGCGCCGTCGCCGCGTGGCCGTGAACAGCTCGTGCGGCGTCTGCGGACGCGCGAGCATCGACGAACTCAGCGCGGATCTCTCGCCGATGACCGTCGGCGCGAGCGTGCGTTCCTCCGTGATCGCGTCGCTGCCGGAGCGTCTTCGCGAAACGCAGACGACATTCGACGAGACCGGCGGCCTCCACGGGGCTGCGCTGTTTTCGTTTGCCGGCGACCTCGTGGCCGCCGCCGAAGACGTGGGCCGCCACAACGCCGTCGACAAGATCGTCGGCCGCCTGCTGCTGGAAGGGCAGTCGGTGGACGACGCGATCCTGATGGTCAGCGGACGCGTGTCGTTCGAGATTGTTCAGAAGGCCTGGCTCGCGGACATTCCGGTGGTGGCTGCGGTGTCGGCTCCTACCAGCCTCGCCGTCGATCTCGCGCGAACGGCCGGCATGACGCTGCTCGGGTTCGTCCGCTCACCCGGTTTCAACACGTATACACACGAGGGCCGGCTCGCCGACCTGTAAGGCGCCGGTGCTGTTATCATCGGCGCGCGGGAAACAGCGCAGGCCTTCCGGCCTGCCGTCGCAAAGAGGCGCCCATGAAACGCATACTGTTCGCGGTTGCTACGATGCTGGCGTGTACCGGATGCGTGCACGTTTCGACGCTCATCACGTTGAAGCCCGATGGCAGCGGAGTGATGGACGAGGAAATCGGCATGAACCCGCAGGCGCTGGCAATGCTGGCGTCGTTGGCGGGCAGCGGCGGCCAGCAGACCGTCAAACCGGACGACATTTTCAACGAGCAGAAGGCGCGCGAGCAGGCAGGGAAGATGGGGGTCCGGTTCGTGTCCGGGACGCCGATCGATACACCGTCCCTGAAGGGGTATCGCGCGAGGTACGCGTTCGACGACATCAAGGCGCTGAAGGTCCGGATGGAGGACGCCCAGGCGATGCAGGGGCAGGGAGGAGGATCTCACAAGGATCCGTTCGATTTCGACTTCACCAAGGGTGCCGGCTCGTCCACGCTCACGATCAGAATTCCCCAGGATGCGCAGAAGCCGCCGCTCGCGGCATTCGGTCAGGAAACCGGCAGTAACATGACGCCGGAGCAGACGCAGCAGATGCTGACGATGATGCGTCCGATGTTCGCGGGCATGTTCGTGGACGTGTCGGTGGCCGTCGACGGACAGATTGTGAAGACGAACGCACCGTTCGTGGACGGAAACCGCGTCACGCTCCTCCAGGTCGACATGGACAAAGTGATCAACGACGAGGCCGCGTGGGCGAAACTTCAGAAGGCGACAACGCCGGCGGATATGAGGAACATCCTGGGCGTGAAGATGCCCACGGACCCCACTGTGACGATCGAGTTCCGGAAGTAACCGCACCGGCCGGCGGGCGCTGCGCTCACAGCGCCCGGACGGCAAACGACGCGAACAATACGAGGTTCGCGGCGTGGCCGGTCCAGCAGATCCGGCACTCGCGACGGTTCCGGACCAGGCTGCCCGCCAGGAAAATGCTCATCGCAATCGCCGGCGTCGTCAGCGCGAGCATCCATGCCGGCGGCCACCGCTCGATCACACCGACGGTCAGGATCGCGTAGAGCAGGAGACCGAGCGCCGCATTCGGCACGCCGAGCAGGCTCGCACGCGGCGTCCGGAACAAGACGGCGCACCCGTTGCCGTCCAATCGGCAGATTGTCGGCCCGGTCATCCACGCGGGCAGATCCCGGTAATGGCCGTACAACGCCGCAGCCGATGCGGCTGTCGCGACGATCAGCGCGATCCAGACGATTGGCATGTCGGACACCAATAGGTCAGGCGTGCATGGGGTCCCTGCGCGCTGACCTTCACAGGTGTCCCGCACTTTCTGCACGGTTTCCGCCCGCGTCCGTAGACGTACAGCCGCTCGGCGGGATCGGCGCGCCGTGTCGTCCGCCGGTACCCTGAATACGTGACGATGCCGCGCTGCGGGTTGCTGACGTTGGCCGTCAGCAGCTTGCGTGCGGTCGTCAGGATCGTACGCAGACGATCGTCACTCAGATCGTCAACGAGCGACGCCGGGTGCACGCCGCACAAGAACAGGACCTCGGATTTGTACACGTTGCCCGCTCCGGCGACGACGCGCTGATTGATGAGCGCGTCGGCGATCGAGGAGGTGCCCCGCTGGCGAAGACGCCGCACGGCTTCGGCTTCGTCGAACGTGGCGCCAAGTAGATCCGGCCCCATGTTGCGCAGATCGTCCTGGCGGCGCATGCTTCGTGCCGTGAGGAATTCCGCGACTGGAATGTTGAACCCGACGGCCTCGAAGCGCGCCGTGGCGACGAGGATGCGCATGTCCCCCCGGGACCGCTGCCACCGCTCTCCGGGACGGTAGATATGCCAGCTGCCGTTCATGCGCATGTGCGTGCGCAGAACGAGATCGTTCGAGAACTGCATCAGCAGATGCTTGCCGCTTGCGGTGACGCCCTCGACCGTCCGGCCCCTCAGCGGCCGATCCTCGTCCACGCGCGTCAATGCCGGGAACACCGATTCGAACCGCGCGACGACGTCGCCTGCCAGCGCGCGATTCAGCGTCCGCGCGGCGCGGTAGATCGTATCCCCTTCAGGCACGTTCGAGCCTGGCCCGGCTGTCCGCCGCCTCGCGAATCATCTGCAGTCCCATCGCGGAAGGGTGAAAGCCCGCATCCACGAGAAAACGTGCGAGCGGGTGGCTTGCCGGATCGACGCCATTGATCTCACCGATGAGCAGACCGCGGTCGCGTGCCAGTTCCGCGATCGCTGCGGCCAGGGCGCGTGCCGTGACCGAACGCGCCGGTTCATCCTCGGGCAGAAACACTGTGATCTCCCGCCCGCTTCGTGGCACATACGCCGCCAGTATGCCGTTGACGAGGACAACCGTCGCGCCGACGGTACGCGTCGGACCACGTCCGGCCGATTCCCTGCCGGACGCGTCCGGCCACTGCAGTGTGATCCCGTACGGATTCGCGGGGTCCGTTGCCGCCATGACGATGACTTCCGCCTGATCGGGAACATCGCGCAGCGAGCGCAGCAGCTCGAGTGCGGGCGGTAGGGCGAACTGAGTTGCCGCCACACCCGACACGAAATAACCGCGGCGAACGCGCCCGGCGTCCTCCATCGCTTTCAGCACGTCGTACACCGCCCCGAAGCCGCCCGCGATCCCTTCCGCCCCGGCGATCTCGCGTGTGACGATGCCGTATCTCGAGAGCAGCTGCTGCGCCATGGCCGTCGACCATTCCGTATCGCTGGCTGAACGCGGCACGCGCTCGCTCAGCAACGACCATCGGCCTTCTGCCGCGGGAGGAGCGACGCGGCGGGTACGGAACGGACGCCCGCGCACCTGCTTGCGCGAGCGCCGTTCGGGTGGGCGCGTAAAGGCCCGTAATGCGTGAAGGGTGTCGTTCGTGAGGACGCCCTTCCACACGAGATCCCAGATGGCGTCAACGGTTTCGCCTGGATACCCGCCGCCGGCGGCTTCGTGCAGCGCGGCGAAAAACGATGCGCCGGATTTCTCGAGGTGCGAGACGATGGCGCGTTCGCGCGGCGACAGCTCCGCCGGTGCGCCGGGCCGCCACAATCGAGGCAGGTGGTCGGTGAGATAGAGCGCGATGCGGCCGTCGCGGTCGCCGATGGGCTCGACGCCCCGCCAGACGACCTCGCCGGCGGCGGCCAGCGCGTCGAGGTCGGAGGAGGCATAGCCGCTGATACGAGCCGAGAGGATCTCCGACTCGAAAATCGATGCCGCCAGAGGCGCTCCCTGCAGGTTCTCCACGGCGTCGAGGAGTGCGTCGAGTCCCGACCGGCGCCGGACGAGTCCTCCCCACGACGTCGACAGGCGCGCAAGGACGGGCCCTTCGACCGGTTCGACTTCCTTGCGGAGCTTTGCGAGCGAACGCCGACGGACCGTGCGGAGAATCTCCGGATCGCACCACTCGCGGCCGGCGCCCCCAGGGCGGAATTCTCCCTCGAGCAGCCGTCCGGCGGCGGTGAGCGTCTTGAGCAGCGCTTCGGCAGTCGATCGGCCCAGCGCGTACCGGCCGGCGAACTCCGCGGTCGTGAACGGTCCTCGCGTTCGCGCGTAGCGTCTTGCGAGGTCGACAGCCGCGTCTTCGGCCGGCCCGAGCAGCGACTCCGGGAGGCCGACGGGAAGCGGCACGCCGAGCGCATCGCGATATCGGGCCGCGTACTCGATGGGAATGTAGCGGGCATCGCCGGCAATGGTGATCCGGATCGTGCGGCGATCGCGCTCCATCTGCTCGAGTGCGGCGCCGGCGTCGATCGTCGATCGCGCCTCGATCTCGCTCTGAGTCAAATCCCCGAGATGCAACAGCAAATCGTGGATGCCGTCGGCGGAACGGGCCCGGTAGCGTTCGTCGAGCTGCTGCGCCTGCCGTTCGGTGTCCGCGAGCGCATCGGCGTCCAGAAGCTCGCGAAGCTCGACGTCGCCGAGCAGGTCGCGAAGCTGCGCCTGGTCGATCGACAGCGCCTGCGCGCGCCGTTCGGCGAGCGGAGCGTCGCCGTCGTAGATGTAGTTGGCGACGTAGCCAAAGAGCAGCGCCGACGCGAACGGCGACGGCATGACGGAGTCGACCGTTGCCACTCTGATGTCGCGTGCTTCGATACGCCGCAGCGTCGACAGGAGCGCGGGCATGTCGAAGACGTCGCGCAGGCACTCGCGATAGGCTTCGAGGATCATCGGAAATGAACCGTAGCGCGCGGCGACCGACAGCAGATCCGCGGCGCGCTTGCGCTGCTGCCAGAGCGGCGTGCGTCCGCCGGGCCGGCGGCGCGGCAGCAGCAGCGCGCGGGCTGCCGCCTCGCGGAACTTCGCCGCGAAAAGGGCCGTTCCTCCGAGCTGCCTGACGACGAGCGCTTCGATTTCGTCCGAAGCCGGCACCAGCAACGACGGATCCGGTGGCGCTTCGGTCTCGGGAAACCGCACGACGAACCCGTCGTCGGTCCACATGGTCTCGACGTCTGCCCCTGTTTCGGCGCGGGCGCGTTCGACGACTGCCATCGCCCACGGCGCGTGCACGCGTCCGCCGAACGGAGAGAGCAGACACAGCCGCCAATCGCCAAGTTCGTCGCGCGTCCGCTCGATGACTATCGTCCGATCGTCGGGGACCGCGCCGGCGGCAGCGGCCTGATCGGCCAGATAGCGCACCAGATTCTCGGCCGCGCGCGCATCCAGGTCATGGTGCCTGGTCAACTTCTGGATGGCCGCAGCCGGCGGCAATGCCCGCAGCGTACGCACCAGTTCGCCGATCAGCCGCCCGAGTTCGAGCGGCCGGCCTGGCGTATCTGCCTTCCAGAACGGCATCTTGCCCGGCTGCCCCGGCGCCGGCGCCACGATCACCCGGTCGTGCGTGATCTCCTCGATGCGCCACGACGATGCGCCCAGCAGGAAGGTTTCGCCGACGCGGCTCTCGAAGACCATTTCTTCGTCGAGTTCGCCGACGCGCGATCCCGGACCGCGTTCTCCAATCAGGAAGACGCCGTAGAGCCCGCGATCGGGAATCGTGCCGCCGTTCACGATGGCCACACGCTTGGCGCCCTCGCGCGCTTTCACGGTGTTCTTCAGGCGGTCCCATGTGAGGCGCGGCCGCAGGTCCGCGAAATCGTCCGATGGATACCTGCCCGAGAGCATGTCGAGCACGCCCTCGAAGATCGCGCCGCTCAGCTCCGCGAACGGGGCGGCGCTGCGCACGGCGCGATAAAGATCGTCGACGTCCCAGTCGTCGACGGCGACCATGGCCACCAGCTGCTGCGCGAGCACGTCCAGCGGATTACGAGGATAGCGGCTGGCCTCGATATGCGCGTCGTGCATGGCGCGTGTGACGGCCGCGCACGCGACCAGATCACCGCGGAACTTCGGCACGATCACGCCGCGGCTTGGCTCCCCGATGCGATGCCCGGATCGACCGATCCGCTGCATGCCGCTCGCGACCGAGGGCGGGGCCTCGATCTGCACGACGAGGTCGATCGCGCCCATGTCGATGCCGAGTTCGAGCGACGACGTGGCGACGAGACCGCGGATCTGCCCGGCCTTGAGCCGGTCTTCGATCTCGATGCGCTGCGGTCTCGCCAGCGACCCATGGTGCGCCCGTACGAGGATCTCGCCCGCGAGTTCGTTCAGGGCCGACGCGAGCCGCTCGGCGATGCGCCGGCTGTTCACGAAGATCAGGGTCGATCGGTGGGCGAACACCAGTTCGAGCAGCCGGGGGTGAATCGCCGTCCAGATCGACGATTTCGTCCCGGTCTGTGACGCCGGCCCGCTCGGAATGTCTTCCGTCTCGCCCAGCCGCGCCATGTCCTCGACCGGCACTTCGATCGTCAGCTCGAGTTTCTTCTTCTGCGACGTATCGACGATCGTGACCGGCCGGAATGCCGGGGCCGTTCGCGACGATGCGAATTCGTCGATCAAGATTTCGGGGGGCTTCCCGCTGGACGCCCCTGCACGCACGCTCGCGGGCACTCCAACGGCCCCGCTCCGCGCGCGTGAGTCGCCAGTCCGCTTTCGCTCTCGCCGTGGCTCCGCGCCGCCGAGGAAGCGGGCCACTTCGTCGAGCGGACGTTGCGTGGCCGACAGTCCGATTCGTTGAGGGGGAGTAGCGGTCAGCGCGGCGAGCCGCTCCAGCGACAGCGACAGGTGCGCCCCGCGTTTGGTGGGCACGAGCGCATGGATCTCGTCGATGATGACCGTATCGATCGAACGCAGCGCCTCGCGCGCGTTCGACGTGAGCAGCAGGTAGAGCGACTCCGGCGTGGTGATGAGGATGTCGGCCGGCTGGCGCTGGAATCTGGCCCGCTCCTGCGCCGGCGTGTCGCCCGTCCGCACGGCAATCGCCGGCGCGTGATGCGAAATCCCGGCGTCCGCCGCCCGGTGCCCGATTCCGGCAATCGGCGCGCGGAGGTTCCGCTCGACGTCGACCGCGAGCGCTTTGAGCGGTGAGACGTACAGGACGCGACAGCCGCTCGGCTGGGAAAACATGACCCGGTTGATCGCCCAGAGAAAGGCCGCCAGCGTTTTGCCGCTGCCGGTCGGGGCGAGCACGAGCGTCGATTCCCCCCGCGCAATGGCGGGCCATCCCAGCGCCTGCGGCGGCGTCGGCGCCGTGAACGACGATCGGAACCAGTCGGCCACGGCGGGCTCGAAGAGCTCGAGAACGTCGCGCTTTGCCACGCCTCTATTCTCTTTCGTTCTTCTGTATTCCGTTTTCTTTCCTGTATTCTTAGGGAATGGGAGATTCCGGAGAAGGCCTGGTCGACGCGGAAGCGCGGATCCAGGAGCAGATCGAAGAACGAGAAGCCGATCGCCGGCGCCGTGCAGGCGGCGCACCGAAGATCGATCCCGAGAAGCAGCGGGAGATCGAGTCGCTCAAGCTCGCCAAGTCCGAGCTGTCACGCCAGCGCGAGGCGACGACGCATCCGATCCGTCAGCAGCAGATCGACGCCGCCCTAAAGGAAATCGACCGCCGCCTGAGCGCAAGCGGCTCGTAGAGACTGCAGATTGCGCTAAGAATCCCAACTTGGGAGTTGGGACTTTGGGAATTGGGAGTTGGGAATTGGGAGTTGAGATTATCAACACCCAAACCTGCAAATCCACCGCGTCCCGGGACCCTCCGCGCGCACTATGCGTGCGCGGAGGTGCTTGCCAGCAGCGCCTTTATTTCGTCGGCCTCGAGCGCCTCCTGATCCAGGAGCGCTTCGGCAATCGCCTTGACGGTCTGGCGGTTCCGGTTCAGCAAATCCCACGCGCGGTCGTAGCCGGCCGAAAGCGTCTTTTCGATTTCCTCATCCACCCGGCGTGCCAGCGACTCGCTGATGGCGTGCGGCTTGTCGGCGTCGTAGCTGGTGCCCGCCTTGCGGAACGCGCGCATCCCGAGCGACGACATGCCCCACTCGCACACCATGTGCTGCGCGATGTCGGTGGCGCGCTCGATATCGTTGGAGGCGCCGCTGGTCATGTGGTTCATGAACAGCTCCTCCGCGACGCGGCCGCCCATCAGCACGGCAATCTGCGCGTCCAGGTAGCCCTTCGTGTAGGTGTGCCGATCTGCTTCCGGCAGCTGCATCGTCACGCCCATGGCACGGCCGCGCGGAATGATGGTGACCTTGTGAAGCGGATCCGCCATCGGGACGAGCGCCGCGACCACGGCGTGGCCGGCTTCGTGATAGGCGCAGTTCACGCGATCGAGCTCGCTCAACGCGACCGATCGCCGTTCCACTCCCATGAGCACCTTGTCCCGGGCGGCCTCGAGGTCCGCACCCGCCACTTCGCTACGGCCGGCGCGAGCGGCGAGCAGCGCGGCTTCGTTCACGAGATTCGCGAGGTCGGCGCCGGAGAACCCGGGAGTGCCGCGGGCGATCGAGCGCAGGTTGGCGCCCGGCGCCAGCGAGATCTTTCGCGAGTGGACGCCGAGGATTGCCTCGCGTCCTTTCAGATCGGGATTGCCGACCATGACCTGGCGATCGAAACGGCCGGGCCGGAGCAGGGCGGGGTCCAGAATGTCCTGACGGTTCGTCGCGGCGATGACGACAATGCCGCGCGTCGTCTCGAAGCCGTCCATCTCGACGAGCAGCTGATTCAATGTCTGCTCGCGCTCTTCGTGGCTGAGCGAGGTGCCGCCACGGCTCCGGCCGACCGCGTCGAGTTCGTCGATGAAGATGATGCAGGACTTGTGGCGGCGGGCGTCCTTGAAGAGACGGCGCACGCGCGCCGCGCCGACGCCGGCATACATTTCGACGAAATCGGAACCGCTGGCGAAGAGGAACGGCACGCCTGCCTCGCCGGCGATCGACCGTGCGAGGAGCGTCTTGCCCGTGCCGGGCGGTCCAATGAGCAGCACTCCTTTCGGAATCCTCCCGCCAATCGCGGAGAAGCGCTGCGGGTGACGGAGAAAATCCACGATCTCCTTCACCTCGTCCTTGGCTTCGTCGACGCCGGCGACATCCTGGAAGGTGACGACCTGATCGCCGCGCTCGGCGAGCTTGGCGCGTCCAGGTGTGTGGATGCGGCCCGCTGTCGTCCGGTAGACCGTGAAGCCAAGCAATCCCAGAAATGCGGCGACCAGCGCCAGCGAACCGCCGCTCAACGTTCCGGGCTCGGCCGTCGGCACGACGTCGATGCGCACGCCGCGCTGCGCCAGCTGGGTCACGAAGGCGCCGCTCGTGAGAAATCCAGGCGGCGGCACTGTGTGCGCGAGGCTGCCGTCCTTCAAGGCGAGGTCGATGCCCCCGTCGGCGAAACGGACCTGACTGACCTGGGCGGCGGAGATCTTTTCGAGAAAATCCGAGAAGGCGAGTTCGGGCGGTGTGACCTGACGCCACGCGGCATGCAGTCCATAGCCGAGCGTCAACGCAATGAGCAGCGCGGCGGGGACGTAGTAGCGCGGCTGTCGATATCGACGTGGAATCACTGGACGATCCATTTCCGGAAAGAACACGCCATTTCCCGAAAAGGCACGCCCCTGCATCCGGATACGGCTCCGGAATCTCGTGAACGCGCCTCCGCCCGCTGTACTCAGGCGGCGGTGATGTGGAGAAAAAAGAACACTCCGCTGGGGATTGGAATGTGATGAGATTCTACACGATGCCGGCCCGAACCGCCAAGCGCGGCAGTATCGCGGCATGGCTCGTCCATCTGTACACCGCCTCCGGGGCGGTGCTCGCCCTCGCCGGCGTAAATGCCGTGCTGGCCGGCAACGCCCGCGGCGCATTCGCCGCGATGTTCGCTGCGACGCTGGTCGACGCGACCGACGGTGTGCTGGCGCGGCGAGCCCGCGTCAAAGACATCCTCCCTGACGTCGACGGCGCGCGCATCGACGACCTCGTCGATTACGTCACGTTCGTCTTTCTCCCGATGACGGTCGTGCTGAAGTTCCAGATGCTGCCGGCCTCGCTTGCGCTGGTCATCTGCGGACTCGTCCTCGTGTGCAGCCTCTATGGCTTCGTCGCACCGGACGCGAAAACGGCGGACCATTTCTTCACCGGCTTCCCGTCGTACTGGAACATCGTCGTCCTGTATCTTTATGTAATGGGTCCGTCGCAGACGGTTGCCGCTGCTGTGCTCGTCTGCCTCTGTGCGCTGATCTTCGTGCGGATCGGTTACGTCTATCCGTCACGCACGCCGGTGCTGATGCGCACGACGCTCGCGCTTGGCACGCTTTGGGCCTTCGCGATCGGCGCGATCATCTGGCAGTTGCCGCAGGCATCGACGGCCCTCACGATCCTCTCCCTCGCTTTCCCCGTCTATTACATCGTGCTGTCTCTGGTGCTCCAGCTCAGGCGGACGGCGTGAAGCTGCCCGCCGGGTTTCGCAACCGCATCGCGGCGGTGTTTTTTGCGTGTCTCGTCGTGGTCACGGCCATCGCTGTCGTCTGGACGATGCGGCACGGGTGGGCGGTCTACAAGCTCCGGCGCGGCGTCGGCGATACGTGGTTCTACTCGGCCGACGGCCGGCCCTGGTTCCGGATGGACGAACAGCGGCGAGACGTGTCGCTGAACGAGATCGCGCCGGATCTGCAGCACGCCGTCGTCGCGGTCGAGGATCATCGGTTCTACCATCACTTCGGGATCGATCCGCTCGGCACGACGCGCGCCGTGTACCGCGATGTACGGGGAGGAGGGCTGGCTGAAGGCGGCAGCACCCTCACCCAGCAGCTCGCGCGCACGCTGTTTCTCTCGAACAAGAAGACTTTTGGCCGCAAGCTTCAGGAGGCCGTCCTCGCGTTGCTGCTCGAGCAGGAACTGACGAAGCAGCAGATTCTCGAGCTGTATCTGAACCGGGTGTATTTGAGCGGCGGTGTCTACGGCGTCGAGACGATGTCGCGGAATCTGTTCGGTCACAACGCGAGCGCCGTCAGCCTGCCGGAGGCGGCGCTGATAGCGGGGTTGATCCAGGCTCCATCGGCCCTGTCCCCGTGGTCGAACCTGGATGGAGCGTTGGACCGCAGCCACGTCGTCCTCCAGCGCATGCGAGAGGAGGGTTACATCACGCCCGCGCAGGAGCAGGCAGCCCTCAAGGCGCGTCTGCGGATCCGCCCGTATCCCAATGCGACCCAAGCGCAGTGGGGCTACGCGAAAGAGTTTCTCCGGCAGCAGTTCCGCGATCGGTTTGGAGGCGATCACCCGCCAGACTGGCAGGTGAAGACGACGTTCGTACCGGAACTGCAGGATGCGGCCGAACACGCGGTGGCCGACTGGACCCGTCGTTTCGGCAACCCGGATCTGCAGGTCGCGCTCGTCGCGATCGACCCGGCGACGGGCGACGTCCTGGCGATGGTTGGCGGGCGCGACTTCCGCGAATCGCAGTACAACCGCGCGTGGCGAAGCCGCCGGCAGCCCGGGTCGGCGTTCAAGCCGTTTCTCTATGCCGTTGCGCTCAGCAACGGATATTCGCCCGTGTCCGTGCTGACCGGGCTGGACTCGATCAAGCCGCAGGGTCCGGATGAGTGGGCGCCGCGCAATGCGGGCGGCGAAAGCGCGGACGCGTTGACGCTGCGTGCGGCACTCCTCGAATCCAACAACCGCGCGGCGACGCTGCTGCAGGAGAAAGTCGGAACGCGTCCGGTTCTCCGGCTCGCGTCCGACGTCGGCCTTCGCGACCTTCCTGACGTTCCCTCGCTGTCGCTCGGGACCGGCGTTGTCACTCCGCTCGAATTGACCGCCGCGTACGCGGTGTTTCCCAACGGCGGTCTTTCCGTGCAGCCGCGCGGAATCACGCGCGTCCTCGATGCAGACGGCGCCGTCGCGTATTCGAACCCCGTTCAGGGCCAGCGGGTCGTGTCGGAGCAGGTCGCATTTCAAATGGTGTCGATGCTCGAGGATGTCGTCGGCCGCGGCACCGGAACTGCCGCACGGACCACTTACGGCATCCGGTTTCCGATCGGTGGGAAGACCGGGACGACCGACGACTTCAAGGACGCGTGGTTCGTCGGATTCTCTTCGTCTGTCGTGACGGGGGTGTGGGTCGGACTCGATCAGCCTGCGACGATCGGCCGCGAAGCGTACGGCGCGCGCTATGCGCTGCCCGTCTGGTCGGAGTTCATGAAAGCTGCGGCCCGTCGCCGGCCGCCAGCCGCATTCGAAGAACCGGACGGACTCGAGGAAATGCAGTTGTGCAGCGTGTCGTACCTGAAGCCGGTGCAGGAGTGCCCGGCCTATACCGAGTATTTCAAGCAGGGCGACGACATTCCCACGCGGCTGTGTCCCATCCACCAGGGCACGGTAAAACAGCAGATCCGCCGCGCGGTGCAGGGATTTTTCTCGTCGCTCGGAAGAAAGCTGAAAGGGATTTTCCGCTAGGAGTGAAGCGGATCGAGCGAATCGATCATCGCTTGCTGCCGCTCGGCGGCGGCGCGATAAACGGCGTGGGCGCGGCGGTCCGGCGTGAACGTCCGGGCGATGCGGGGAGGCGGAGCGTCCGTGAGACCTGACCGCTCGAACCCCGCGATCGCGGCACCACGGCTCGTCACCTCGTCTTCGGCCGGTACGCCGATCGGGCGTCCGAGTACGTCGGAGAGGATCTGGACCCACACGGCAGACGCGCGAAGCGCGGTGCCGGTGGCGACAACGTGCGGCACGAGTCTGACGCCGTCCAGCGCGCCGAAAACGGCGAGGAACCGGTACGCGACCGCTTCGAGCGCGGCGCGAACGATGTCGTACCGTGTGGTGGCAAGGCGAAGACCCGCGAACACCGCGTGCGCGTCGGGGCGGTAGTCAGGGCTGCGATCTCCTGCGAGAAACGGCAGTACGGTGAGGCCGTGCGCGTCGGGCGGAATGCGCGCCAGTCTCGCATCCAGCTTGCGGTCGATCGCGATATCGAGTGTGTCGCGCAGCCACGCCACCAGGTTGCCGCCGTTGCTGAGTGCGCCGCCGACGATCACGCGCCTGCGATCGATCCAGTAGCGCCAGAGCGACGAGGGAACCTCCGGCACGCTTTGGGACGGCCACGCGACCCGCAGCGCTCCCGAGGTCCCGATCATCAGCGCGGCCCGCATGCCGTCCACACAACCGGCGCCGAGGTTGTTTGCGGCGCCGTCGCCCAGCGCGGGTAGCCAGCGCGCGCGTTTCAGCGCCGGCCACCGCCGTGCCCCGCCCGCGCCGAGGCCGGCATCGTTAGCATCCAGATCCACCAGCTCGCCAAGCTGGCGAGGTTCGACCTCGCACGCGCGACACAACTCGACGTCCCATCCCGTAAAAGCGACGAACATCCCCGTGCCGGACGCTTGCGAAAGGCTCTCGGCGTGGCTTCCCACCCAACGGTGCTGCAGATATGCCGGAAACGACATCCAGCGGTGGACACGCTGGAACGTCCGCGGGTCGCGCGTCCTGAACCAGCGAAGGCGCGCCGGCCAATAGGTCGGGTGAAGACGGCAGCCGGTTCTGGCATGGACGGCACTTTCGTCGAGCCGCTCGCGAAGTTCGGTCGCCTCGGCCGAAGCGCGGGTATCGCTCCACGGAATGACCGGAGTGATCGCACGGCCGGCACTGTCGACGCCGACGAGGCTGTGCCAGAACGCTGCCGTCGCCACCAGTTCGACGTCCCCACGGATACCGGCCAGAGCAGTGTCGATTGCGGTCTGGAGAATTCGTTCGAGCCGGGCGGCGGGCAGCTCGACGCTGCCGTCGCCGCGGATGTGCCAGCTGTACTTCACTTGGGCCGGCGGGCGGATCGGGCGCAGTTTCTCGCCGTAGATGGTCGCCCGAACCGATGAGGTTCCTATATCGAGCGTCAGAACTCGCAACGCTGTGATTCTATGGCAGCGGCATTGCAGAGGTCGAACTGGTCGGCGGTCCAGCTTGGGGGCCGGCGGAACGAGGAGCAGATGAAGATTATTGGCGCGGTTCTCATTGTGGTCGGTCTCGTGGCGCTGGCCTTCGGCGGCATCGGGTGGACCGAGCGAAAAAAAGTGGTCGACATCGGTCCGATTCAGGCGGAACGACAGGAGCACCACATGTTGCCGCTGTCACCGATCTTCGGCGGTGTCGCCGTCGCGGCCGGGGTCATCCTGCTCGTTGCCGGCAGCCGTACTCGGACATAGAGAAGACGTCACCACGCTGCGGACGCGAGATCGTGAGCGCCACAGCTCCCCGGGGTAAAATCGCCCGTCATGATGACCTCCATCGCCGGCCAGAGCGAATGAGATCGTGGCCGACCTGTGAACATGTCTGCGTTCGTGCCTGTCGAACCCGACGCCATTGAAAAGGTAATGAATGAGGATCGGATGGCATCGGGGACGAAAGAGCGTTAGCAGCGCTCTCGTCGGCGCCTCGTGCGCCGTACTCACAGCGTGCGGCGGAAGGGCACCAGCGAAGCCGCCGTCCATCCTGCTGGTTACGCTCGATACGACTCGCGCCGACTCGATCGGCCCGGAAGCGGCGAAGATTTCAACACCGTCGTTCAACCGCGTCGCTGCGCGCGGCCTCCGATTTCGCAATGGGTACGCCGCCGTGCCGGAAACGCTGCCGTCGCACACGACGTTGTTGACCGGGCTGTATCCGGCGGGTCACGGCATCCATCAGAACGGCCGCACGCTCGACAGCAACTTCCCGACGATTGCGGCGAGACTGCACGACGCCGGCTACAGGACGGCGGCGTTCGTCTCGGCGTTCGTGCTGGCGCGGCAGTTCGGCCTCGCGCGAGGATTCGACGTTTATGACGATCGGATGCCCCACGGACAGGAGGAACGCAGCGCGGCACAGACGACCGACGCGGCGGTCGCGGAGCTGAAGTCCACGTCGGCACAGCCGCGCTTCATGTGGGTCCACTACTACGACCCGCATTACCCCTACGCGCCGCCGGAGCCGTATCGGTCGCAGTACGCCTCGTCTCCGTACCTGGGCGAGATCGCGTCCATGGATCACGAACTGGGACGCTTGCTCGATGCATGGGATGCGGCCGCCGGCACGAACGCTGCGATCCTCCTCGTCGCGGATCACGGGGAAGGCCTCGGCGATCACGGCGAGCAGCAGCACGGCACGCTGCTGTATCAGTCGACGATGCACGTGCCGCTCGTGATCGCGGGTTCAGGTGTCGCGGCAGGTGTCAGCGACGAGGCGGTGAGTACGCGCCGGGTCTTCTACACGATCCTCGATTGGGCCGGCCTCGGCGCGCAGGACAGCCTGCGTGGCTCGGAGGGGGGGCGAAGGACGAAGGACGATGGACGACGGACGATGGACGATGGACCCGTCCTTGGAGAGGCAATGAAGCCGTTTCTCGACTATGGATGGCAGCCGCAGGTGATGGCGGTCGATGGAACGATGAAAGCGATCGAAGCGGGACGGATGGAAGCGTACGATCTCGGCGCGGATCCTGGTGAAGCGCACGATCTGGGCACGGGAGCGAATCTGCCGGGCGCGCTGCGCGAGGCCATCAGCGACTATCCCGTGCCGTCGACGGAGATCGCGCGTGCGCCGGATTCGCTCGACGCGGCGTCGCGCGCGCGGCTCGCGAGCCTGGGCTACGTCGGCGCCGATGTTGCCCCTGTCGTCCGCAAGAATGCGCCGCGGCCGGCGGACATGGTCGGGCTGCTTCCGACGATCGAGAAGGCGTCCGGCCTCTTTGCCGCCGCCGACTACCGGGCGGCCATCCCGGTCCTCGAGAAGGTCCGCGCAGCGGATCCCGGCAATCTCGACGCCACCCTCAGGCTCGCCGTCTCACAATCGATGATCGGCCGACGCGCGGAGGCCGAGGCGCTGTTTTCCGAAGCGAAGCGGATTGCCCCCGATTCGCCCGACGTCGACGTATATCTGGGGCTGCACTACGCGCACTATGACGACGTGGCGCGCGCGGAGCCGCTGCTTCAGCGGGCGCTCGCGCGCTTTCCGGATCGCGTGCCCATCGTCGAAGCGGTGGCCGACCTCCGTGAGGAGCAGAAACGCTTTGCCGACGCGGTCGCGCTCCGGCAGAAGCTGTATACGCTTCGGCCTCCGACCGCCGGGCAGCTCGTGCACCTGGGTTCGATTGCGATGGAAGCGGGAAATACGCCGGTCGCGATCGACGCCTTCACGCGCGCTCGGGCGGCGCAGGGCGCTGCCTTCGACCACGACCTCGATCTCGGCGTCCTCTACATGGACCAGAGCCGGTTTGCCGACGCTCGCGACGCGTTGGACCGCGTCCCGCCATCCAGCCCGGACTACCCCATGGCGGTGTTCAAGCGCGCCGAGGTGGCGGTGCTGCTTCGCGAGCCCGACGCGCGCGATCGAATCGAACTGGCCAGAAAAAAAGCGGACGCCGTAACGCGTCCGCTCATCGAGAAAGACCGGTTGTTCAAATAACGGTCACGACGCGACGCCTCAACCTCCAACCACGCAAGGTGACGGCACCTCGCGCGGTTGGTAATTGCGATGTTGCGCGGCTGTCAGCGCTCAGTACGTGAGCCTGAACGTCACCTCCAGACGTCGAGGATCGAAGTAGCGCAGCGGCTGGCCGTATAGCGCGTCGTTGAAGTTCGGCGAAATGCTGTAGCCGGTCTGCGAATTGAACACATTGAACAGGTAGAGCGTCGCGGCCGCGCGGAAGCGGTTCATGACGGGGATCTCCTGCGTGTAGTTCACGTCCAGCTGCGCGTGCGATGGTGAGCGATGCGAACCGGCGGGTTCGGCGTACCGGGCCGTATTGCTCGTGCTCCCGGTCAGCGCCGCGTAGGGCAGATAGCTGTGCGTCTCCCAGGGCTGCCCCGACTGCGCGACGGCGAACGCGCCGACGGTCGCATGCCACCCTAGCCCGTACGCGCCGTAGATCTTGAACGCGTTCGGCCGATCGCCGCGGAGCGTTCCGAGCTTGTTGTCCCACAGTTGCCGGCCCGCGCCGTCCGCGATGTTCGACGACCCGATGAAGATGTTCGAGTCGTTCGAGTCGCCGCCGTTCGCGGTCGCGGACGCCGAGCCGTCCTGGTCGAAGTTGCCGTAGTACCGGCTGCGGGTGTAGGAGCCCTGGATCCAGACCGGTCCCTTGCGATATTCGGTTTCGAGCGTCAGCTCGCGATAGTCGGTGAACGCGCCGTCCAGCTCCGCGATGACGTAGCTGTTCTGGCCCCCGCCGAGGGGACCTGCCTGCACGCCAAGATCGGGGATGTAGTAGTCGTGCGGGAGGTTCGCGTCAGTGCCCGGTACCGTCGTGTTGCCCTCGTTGTAGGCAATTCGGGCATTGTTGTTCGTGTCTTCCCAGTAGTGCGAGCCCTTCCGGTACCGGAAGTACGCGCGGCCGGTCAGCGACGGGGTGAACTGGCGCGCGGTGCCGAACAACCACTCGTCGAAACGCCGTGGCGTCAGGTCTGGCACGAACAGTTTGCCGGTAGACGAGGCGACGGTCTCCACCGCGAACAGGTTGCCGTTCGCGTCGAAATCCGCGTTCTGCGTCGCGGCGAGGTTGCGGTCCCAGGACGCCGCGCGCGGCAGTGAGCTGGCCGCGGGGTTGTAGCGCGCGTAGCTCGCGAAGATGGTGTCCTTGCCGTTGTACGCCCACGTCGTGCTGAGCCGCGGCTGGATCATCTTGCTGAACGGAATCGCGTATTCCTTGTACTTCCGCGATTCCGAGCTGGTCCCTGTGGCCTTTACGAAGCCGGACGGAGCCGACGCATCGGGCTGCAGTCCCTGTCCGTACAGATCGTCGTGGCTCATCACGAGCCCGACGTTGAACGTCCAGTTGTTCCAGTTGATGGTGTCGTTCGCCTCGATACTCTTCGAGCGATACTCCGAGTGGATCTTCGGCAGCGCGCCGATGCCCTGCGACTGGAACGTCGCCTGATAGAAGATCGGCGTTCCCTGGAAGGGGGTCGTGCCGGCCGGAACCGTGATCAAGCCCCACCCGTTCGAACTGCGGACCAGGTCCTCCGAATCGATGTACTGCTGATATCCGACGTGGACGTTGTGCCGGAGGCCCATCCCGGTGAGGGTCGTGTTGTACGCGAGCTGGCCCGCATCCCGGAAGAAGTTGTCGCTGTCGAACTCTGATCCGTATCCAACGACGCCGCCGCCCGCATTCGCGCCGACGACTGAACAGAGGCTCGCCGACACGAGCGCCGCGGTGCACGGGAACCCGTATTGATTGATGATGGGGGCGACGAACGCGTTTGCAGCAGCGTCGCTGCCGATCTTCGGAACGATGAACGCGCCGAGTGTGTCCAGGTTCGCGATGTCGAGGTGCGTGCCGATCGCCGTATTGATCACCGCCGGGGAGACATTGTCCGGACGGCCACGGTTCGGGTTCTCGAAGTGCGTGTACTTGAACGTCACAACGTTCGAGCCGTTGATGACCCACGATGCGTCAGCCGTGCCGATCCGCTGCCAGATCTCGTTGCCGGTTCCGGCCGTTCCCGCCGTCGCGGCACCGAACTGGTCGCCCTTGTCGAGGCGGTGCGAGTTGCGGTAGCTCACGTTCACCAGCGTGGAATGCGTCGGCGTGATCGTCACCTTGCCGAAGCCCTCGTTGCGGGTGCTGTCGAAATCCGGCACGGCTCCGTAGGCGGTCGCCGCGTTCTGTCGGCTCTGCGTCGGCCGGTAATACGACGCATAGAAGTACGCCTTCTCCTTGACGATCGGACCGCCGAAATTCAGGTCGGTCCAGCCGCGGTTCTCGTCATACCTCGACGCCGCGCCGTTGACCTGGTCGGCCGCCATGGAGTGGCTCTGGAAGCGGTAACTCACCTCACCGCTGTAGCGATCCGTCCCGGATTTGCTGACCGAGTCGATCGCGAAGCCGCCCGCGCGATTGAAGTCGACTGCCTTGGCGCCGCCTTTGACGACGGTGACCTGCGCGATGTCCTGTGACGTCGGCTCGGCGGAGAGCGTGCCGAACAGCGGCAGCGTCACGTTCACGCCGTCGAAGTTGTAGACGTTGTCCTGGCCGCTGGCGCCTGCGCTCGGCCCACGGACCTGATCCTGCGTGTACTGCACGCCGGGGATCAGATTCACGAGATCGCGGTACTGCGTGCCCACCGGAAGCTGGCGGATCTCCGAGCTCGTGATGCCGCTCGTGATCGCGGCGGACGTCTTGTCCGCCATTGTCGTTTCAGCGGTGACGTTCACGGTTTCCGTGACCCCGCCTACGGCGAGCTGGGCATCGGCCGCGGTGTTCTGGGAGAGCTGCACGGCGACTTTCTTGGTGACGGTCTGCATGCCCTGCAGCGTGTAGGTGACGGTGTAGTCGCCCGGCGGGAGCGCCGGCAACTGGAAGACGCCGTCAGCGTCGGTCGTCGCCACGCGGGGACCGGGGAGGACGTTCGAACGAGCCTCGACGGTGACGCCAGGCAGCACGCCGCCGCTCGAATCGGTCACTTTACCGGAAATCGATCCGGTCTGCTGGGCCAGAGCGGGCAGTGCGAGAAAGGACAGAATAAACACGAACAGCCACGGACGCGAACGTGCGGAAAACATTCAGTGCACCTCCATTAGTACGGCTGGCGATTATACAGCGCGGCCGCGCGATCTGCCGCGGTTTGGTGGTGCTTCTGCTGTGGGTTCAACGTTCGTTGGCGTGTACCGCGGCGCCGAGCAGTCCGGCTTCGGGGTTGAGAATCACCGCGACCGGGAAGCTGGTGACGAAGTCGGCCATCGGATCCTTTGAGCGGAACGCATCGAGGAAGATGCCGTCCTGGAGCGCTGGCAGGATTTTCGGGGCAATCCCGCCGCCGACGTAGACGCCGGCGGTCGCCACGCTGCGGAGTGCCAGGTTGCCCGCTTCCGCTCCATACGCGCCGACGAAGAGTTCGAGCGTCTCGACACAGGGGGCACAGCGGCGCTCGAGCGCGGATCGACTGATGGCGGCTGGCAGGTCGACGGGGTCCGCGACGGTTCCGACGGAACTGCACGTGCGAGCCGGGAGGTACGCGGACGGCCACAGCAGGGTCTTCGACCCGAACGCCTGGTGCGTGAACTGATAGATGTTCACCAGACCCGGTCCCGAGACGATGTGCTCCACGCTGACACGGCCGTAGATGCTGGTGAGCGTAGACAGCATCTGCACTTCCCGCGGCGTCCGGGCCGCCCAATCGGCATGGCCGCCTTCGGAAGCGCCGGGGATGAAGCGTCCGTCGATATTGTGCAGGAGCGCCTCGCCGAGCCCGGTGCCCGCCGCGATGACGCACGCGTTGCCGGCTGGCTGCGCAACGCCATGCTGCAGGACGCCCAGTTCCTTCGGCTCGAGCACCGGCACCGAGAACGCCATCGCCTCGAGATCGTTGAGCAGGGTCACCTGGCGCAAATCGCCCGCCTGCGAAATCGCCGCTGCATCGACCAGCCACGGTACGTTCGTGAGCCGTGCTACCTGATCCGTGACGGCGCCCGCGACGCCGAAGCTCGCCGCAGTGATCGCGCGCGCCTCCACGCCGCGCGCCTTCAGGAACTCGCGGATCATCGGCACGAGATCGTCGTAGTCGAGCGTCGTGAACTCCCCGACTTCGATCGATACGGGGCGATCGGGCGCCGAGTCGAACAGGCCGAGCAGCGTCTTGGTCCCGCCGATGTCGCCTGCGAGCAGCATTCCACCTATTCTATTGCTTGACATTCCGCGCGGCCTCGCGCATCTTTCGCGGAAGTGTCATCCGGATCCGGCGTTCGCGACATCCGCCATCTCTACCCGCGGATCACCGAGAACCATCTCCGCTACCTGGAGAAGTGGGGACTCATCAAACCGGCGGCGCGTGCGGCGGGGGCTGAACGCCTCTACGACTTCCACGACATCGCCGCGATCAAGCAGCTCGCGCACGAACTCGATCGGGCGGTTCCTCTGAAAGTGGCGCTTCGCGCCCTTGCGGCGGAACACGCGGGACAGCTGCAGCTCGACTTCCATTCGACCAACACGGCGACCGCGAAGGTCGTCGCGCTGCCGCAGCGCGAGACCAGGCCGCAAATGCCCGACCGCGCGTCCGGCCCCGCACCCGGCGTCGCCTTCCCGTTCAGCGACCCGCAGTCGGCGCTGGCGGCGAAGTACTTCGTCGAGGGATCGCGGCTGGACGACGGCGACGAGAAGAAGATGGAAAGCGCCGCGGCCGCCTACCGGAAGGCGCTGGTGATCGATCCCGACCTGGTGCCCGCGATCGTGAACCTCGCGAACATCCACTACGCGCGGGACGAGCTGATCGAAGCGCAGGCGTTGTACGAACGGGCGATCGGACTCGACCCGGATTGCTTCGAGGCGCATTTCAACCTGGGCAACATCCATCACGATCTCGGGCGATATCGGGATGCGCTCGTCTGCTACCGCGACGCCGTCGCGCTCAACCCGGGTTACCCCGACGCGCATTTCTACCTGGCCGTGACGCTCGAGAAGACCGGCCACTCGCCCGAGGCGAAGCCGCACTGGCGGACGTATCAGGAGCTGGCGCCCAATGGTGAATGGATCGAGCTGGCCAGGGAATTCAGTGATTAGCGCCAATTCCCAACTCCCAATTCCCAACTCCCAATTCAATCAAGAGGATTTGGAACTGAAACGATTGGGGATTGACGCTTGACAGGTGAGAATTGGGAATTGGGAGTTGGGAATTATCTCAATTCATCAATAAGTGTACTCAGAGCGTTCCCGCTTCTTGGGAGTCCGCCGGAGCTTGTAGAACGCGCAGTCGGGGCACCATGACTCCGGCTTGAAGCCTTCTTTGCCCGCGAACGGCAGCACGTCGCGGTGCGTGCAGTACTCCCCTTCGTCGGGCTGCGCGCGCCAGCGGCACGAACGAAATTTCACGACCGCCGGATCGACGAGCGGTTCGGCGGGAGCGCTGGCCGGTTCCTCGGCGGGCGCGGGCGGGGGTGGGGTTCCAAACGGATTGGTGTCGTCCATCTATCCCTGCAATTCTGGTCCGAAGGATCGTTGAAGCGCTTGCAACGCGCGCTGTTCCTCCGGCGCGACGAGTGTCAGTGCAGTGCCGGTAGCGGCGGCGCGGCCGGTGCGGCCGACGCGGTGCACGTACGTCTCGCGGGATCCAGGCACCTCGAAATTGACGACGTGCGTGATGCCGTCGATGTCGAGTCCGCGCGCCGCGACGTCGGTCGCCACGAGGACGGTGTAATGCCCTCCCCGGAATCCTTCGACGGCCTGCGTCCGCTGCTGCTGCGTGCGATCCGCGTGCAGCGCCGCCGCGCGCAGGCCGAAACCCGCGAGCCGCCGCGCGAGGCGCTCGGCTCCCTGTTTTGTCCGCACGAACACCAGCACCGGCCCGTCCGTCTGTCCGAGGAAGCGCGCCAGCCACTCGGTTTTTTCGGACGCCGCGACGGCCTGCACCGCATGCGTGATCGATTTGGCGGGTCCGCCCGCGGATCCGATCTGCACATATTGCGCGTCGCGCACGACTTCGGTGACCAGCCGCATGACTTCGTCGGGCATGGTGGCGGAGAAGAGCAGCGTCTGCCGCGCCGCCGGGAGCGTCTGCACGATGCGGCGGACGTCAGGCCAGAAGCCCATGTCCATCATCCGATCCGCTTCGTCGAGGACGAGCGTGTCAACGCGGGAGAAATCGACGGCGCCGTTGCGCTGATGGTCCATCAGCCTGCCGGGCGTTGCGACGACGATGTCGACGCCGGCTTTGAGCGCCCGTTCCTGCGGATCCATCGGGACGCCGCCGTAAACCGCGACGCTCGTCAGATCCGTGTGGTACGCGAACCCCTGCACGTCATCCTCGATCTGCACGCACAGCTCGCGCGTCGGCGCGAGGATCAGCACACGCGTGTAGCCACGATCGGCCGGATCGGCCGCGCGCGTGCGCAGCATGCGGTGCAGGATCGGCAGGACGAAGGCGACCGTCTTGCCGGTACCGGTATCAGCACAGCCGATGACGTCGTCGCCGCGCAGCGCGATCGGAATGACGGCGCTCTGAATCGGCGTCGTGCGCTGGAAACCGCGGACCGCGATGCCCTCGAGCAGGGCGGTATCGAGGCCGAGGGTATCGAACGGGGTGGGTGAAGGGTCGTAGTGCGCCTGCGGCCGGTCGGTCGACTGCGGCCTGTGCGAGACGACGATTCGATCGGTACGCGTCGAACGTCGCGGACGGCCGCGGCGGCGTCGGCCAGGGGCGGAGTGGTTTGTATCGGGATTCAAAATGTTCGTCAGCGAGCGCGGAAGGTGATGATGCCCCGGACCGGGTCGTAGGGGGAAACACCGACGGTGACGCGGTCACCCGGAACAACCTTGATTCGGAAGCGGCGCATCCGGCCGCTGAGCTGTGCCAGCACTTCGTGGCCCTGGTCGCACTGCACGCGGTACAGCCCGCCGCTGTGGACCGCTACGACGGTGCCTTGCACATCAATCAGATCGTCCTTGCTCAAATTCTGTCCTTTCTCAAATCAAAGATTGTGCCAGATTTTGCGTCCGAATGCAAATGACGCGCCTACAATGCTTTGACGGCGTCTTCTATTTGACGCGTCAGGGCCGCGTAGTCGTGGCCCTGCAAGGACATGGCGCGCCCGAATGCGCAGCGTCCGCGGCCAACCGTTGGAAAGAACGCCGACGAATGCAGGATTCGGTCAAGCCCCTCGAGGCGTACGGGTACGACCGGCACCTCCAGCCGCGCGGCCATCATGCCCACGCCCGGCTGGAACTGGTTGATCTCACCGGCCTGTGTCCGCTTCCCTTCCGGAAAGATGAGGATCGAGTAGCCGCCGCCCAGCAGTTCACCGACGTAACGCAGCGTCTGACGGGTCCCGGCCTCCCGCTGCGGCAGAGGAAATGCATTGAAGAAAAACGACGCCAGGTAGTAGTTGAGGCTGTTGGTAAACCAGGCTGCGCGGCCGTACTGCTCCGGGAAGAAGTGAGCCTTGAAGAATTCCTTGGCCATCGCCGGCGCGGCCCGGTAGCGCCATCGCGGCGGCAGCGAATCGAGAATCACCGGAGTATCGAAATGACTCTGGTGGTTGGACGCGAAAATCACCGGGCCCGCAACCCCTTCGAGGTTCTCCAGACCTTCGACCTTCACGCGCGCGAAAATCCGTCCGAGCGGCAGGATCCAGGTCGGTAAGCTCGCGCGCCGCACGATCCGAACCGGCCAGCTGCGATTCCAGGAAGGGAAAGCGATGTCGCCCTCGGGTCGAGGTCGCGAAGGCGCCGAGTCCTGTCCGAGCACCGAAGATGCGGAGGCGGAACCCGCGAAAGCGGTTTCATCCTCTGAAAGGACGACTGCTTTGGTGAGGCCCTCCAGGTCGGCGACCGTTTTTGCTGCGGCGAACCCCGATTCGTCGATCGTGACCTGAAGCGCCTCCTCGAGCGCCATCATCAGCTCGACGCGTTCGAGCGAGCTGAAACCCAACTCCTCGATTGTCGTCTCCGGAGTGATGGTCCGGCCTGGCGCGAATCGCTGCAACACCTCGACGACTCCGCGTGCACCGGTCTTCTCACCGACAGTGGCGCCTCCAACTTCCCGCCTCGCTCCTCCGCCCGTCAGCCAGTTGCGCAGCTCGCGCCGCTTCAATTTCCTGGTACCTTCCGTCCGGGGAAGCTCCGCCTGCGGCCAGACGACGGCCGCGCGAATGCGCTGATGATCGGCAAGCTCCGCATTCGCCGCGCGGACGACGGCGTCCAGATCGGTGCCCGGCTCCACGACCATGACCGCCTGGACGCGCTCGGCGGTCGTACCCGGCAGGGGAGCGCCCACGACGGCCGCGTCGCGCACACCCGGTTGAGCGTTCAGCGCGCGCTCGACGTCTTCCGGAAAGACGTTCAGCCCCTCGGGCGTGACGATCATCTCTTTCTTACGGCCCTTGATGTGCAGCTGACCGCGATCGTCGAATTCACCGATGTCGCCCGTGTGGAACCAGCCGTCCTCGAACGCGGCCCGTGTTTCCTCCGGTGCGTTGTAGTACCCGCGTGTGACGTTCTCTCCGCGTACGAGGATTTCGCCGTCGTCGGCAATCCGGACCTCTACGCCGGCAATTGGCTTTCCCACCGCGCCGCGCGCGGCCCGCAGCGGGTGATTGAGCGTGACAATCGGCGCCGTCTCCGTCAGGCCATATCCCTGGACGACGGCAAATCCCAGGCGTCCCCAGAACGCTTCGAGTTCCGGATCGAGCGGCGCCGCGCCCACCACCATCGCCCAGAATTTGAATCCGAACATTCGATGGATCCGGCGGTACTTCCACCATCGGCGAGCCCAGTGCATATCGGCGCCCGGCGGCGTCGCTGCTTCCGGAGCGACACGGATCACATGCTCCTTGAGCACTTCGAGCATCTTCGGCACGCACACCAGCACGGAGATCCGCCGATCGCGAATTTGACGGATCACGTCCTGGGGTGCGTAGCTGCGGGTGAAGACGACGAGGCCGGGCAGCATCGGCGGGACGAACGTGGCCATCGCCTGGCCGAACATGTGACTGAGCGGCAGCAGGTTGAGAAACCGAATAGGGCTGAAGAGCCGGATGTACTTCCGATAGTGCGCGACTTCTTTTTCAATCGGAACGATGTTCGCGAGCACGTTCCTGTGCGTCAGCACGACTCCCTTCGGCTCGGCCGTTGCTCCGGAAGTAAAGATGATCTCGGCAGTCGTATCGGGCCCAATCTCCGAGGCTTCCGGCGATAACGGCCGACGGACGACGGACGAGGACGCCCGCAACTCCGATGTTCTCCAGATCACCCGTGACGTTCCCAGGCTGTCGGCATCCACCGTGTCGCCGACGATGACGCCGCGCGCGTTGACGATGCCGGCCACCTTGAGCAGGAATTCCGGCGAGGCGCGGTAGTCGATCGGAACGAGCACGACGCCTTCGAGCAGACATCCCCAGAGCGCCGCGATCCATTCAGGACGGTTCTCGCTCCAGATCGCGATGGCGTCTCCACCGCGGATCGAAGCGTCGGCGAGGCGCGCGGCGAACGCCGCCGATGCGTCAGCGAGCTGCGCGTACGTCCAGGTCCATGTCCGGTATCCGTCGTCGTAGGTCAGGAAGTCGGCCGCTGCTGTGGACGGCGTGGACTCGAGGTCGGACAGGAAGTCCAGCAGCGTGCGCCTGGGCATGTTGTGTGAATTATGATGGCAAGCGCGCGAGATGCGAATTTTCCTTACCGGTGGTACGGGGTATCTCGGGAGAGCAATCCTCGATGCGCTCGTCCGCGGCGGACAGCACGTGGATGCGCTCGTCCGCACGACCGACGCGGCTGCCGACGTGCAGCGCCGCGGTGCATACCCGGTGCTTGGCAATCTCATGCAGCCGGCGACGTGGCGCGATGCGGCGGCCGTTGCCGACGGAATCATTCATGCGGCGACTGAATACGGGGCGCGCGTCCGCACGGTGGATCAGGCAGCGCTCGACGTGATCTGTGCTCTCCCAAGCCGTGAGGATCGGTTCGTCATCTACACATCTGGCAACTCGGTGCTTGGACCGGCGCCGCTTGTCGTGGACGAAACAGCGGCGGCCAATCCGCCCGACAGCATGATGTGGCGGCAGGCGCACGAGGCGCGGGTGCTCGCCCTGCAGTCGAGCGGCATGCGCGCGATCGTCGTCCGGCCGGGGATTGTGTATGGCGGCCGCCGGGGGATCGTCGGGGATCTGTTGAAGGAAGCCTCGAACGGGCTCATTCGGATCATCGGCTCCGGCGAGAACCACTGGCCGCTCGTGTACAACCGCGACGTGGGAGAGCTGTATCTCCGCCTGGTAAAGACGCCGGCCGCTTCGGGGATTTATCACGCGACCGACGGGGCGGACGAGACGGTGAACGACCTCGTGTCGGCCATTGCCTCACACACGGCGCTCCCGCCGACGATCCGCCGCGTGCCGCTGCCGGAAGCACGGAAGAAGATGGGCAGCTATGCCGACATCCTTGCGCTCGATCAACGGCTTGCGAGCACGAGGTCGCGCGCGATCGGCTGGTCGCCAACGCTGCACTCGGCATCCGGCGCCGTGCCCCGGCTCCTGGAAGAATGGCGAATGGAGGAAAAGCGATGAAGCGTCAGGTGTTCACGTGGCTTTGTGCTGCGGCGCTCGCCGCGCCGGCGGCGCAGACGCCACAGGGAGCAGTCGATCCGCACGCCGGTCACATGATGGAACAGCAGGCGCCGTCTGCAGCGCCGGCGCAGAGCAATCCGAACCTGCCGCCGGATGCCGGGGGTGCGGCCGACCGTCTGAAGAACTCGCCGCGCCACCAGGAATGGGTGGACGTCAACGACGGCAACAGGAAGATCAAATCGTTCGTCGTGTATCCGGAGCGAAAAGACAAGGCGCCCGTCGTCATCGTGATTCACGAGATCTTTGGCCTCAGCGACTGGGTCCGCGGCGTCGCCGACCAGCTCGCGCGCGACGGGTACATCGCGATTGCTCCCGACTTCCTCTCGGGGATGGCGCCGAATGGCGGCGGCAGCGAAGAGCTCGGAGAACAGGGCGCCACACAGGCGATCCGCAACCTGACTTTTCAGGACACGAATCGAATCCTCGACGCCGTCCGCGCGTACGCGAAAACGATTCCGTCGGCCAACGGACGGGTAGGCACGGTCGGCTTCTGCTGGGGCGGCGGCACCAGCTTCGGCTATGCGATCTATCAGCCGGCGCTGGACGCCGCCGTCTCGTTCTACGGCCCGATGCCAACCGAAGCGGAGCGTTACGCGCATGCGAAGGCTCCAATTCTCGGTCTATATGGCGGCAACGACAACCGGGTGAACGCGAATATCGATCTTGCGCAAGGGGAGCTCGCCAAGCACGGCGTCGACTACGAGCCCCGTATCTTCGACGGCGCTGGGCACGGTTTCCTGCGGCAGCAGTCCGGCAACGAGCAGGCGCCCGGCAACATGAAGGCTACCGAACAGGCGTGGCCGATGGTGCTCGACTTCTTCAAGAAGCACCTTCAATAGGCGGCACTGCGTCTATTCCCAACCCGGGCGGGTACTTTGGGAATTGGGAATTGGGAGTTAGGCATTAGGAATTGGGAATTGGGAATTGGGAGTTGGGAGTTGGGAATTATTTCATTTCAGCGAGATACCTCCGCTCAACACCAGCAGCGTCGTCCGAGGTTGCGCGACCACGGTCGCGGTCGCCAGTTGCTCCGCGACGGAGTACCAGCGCACGTCGACTGAAAAGGCGAGGTGGTGGGTGTTGAACCAGCGGGCGCCGGCGCCGTAGTTGATCGTCTGCCGTCCTGGCGTGCCGCTCGCCGGAATGTCGGCCCTGTCGAGATAGAGCTTCGATCGGCCGAGGCCGCCGCTGATGTAGCTCCAGCCGTTCTTGTGGCCGAAGTTCAGCGAAACCTCCGGCGCGAATGAGGTGAAATGCCTCCGGACCGTGCCGTACGTCACCGTCGACGGCATGGTCCCCGTGGACGTCCCCGGCGGCGGAGGCTCGAGCGTCTCGCTGCCGCGGGCGACGACGAAGTGCGCTCCGAACCCGAGCGTGACCTTTCCCGCATGCACCGGATAGACCTGCGCGCCTGCGGCGAAACCGAAGCTGCGCGTCGGCAGGTTCGCCGGCGTGACGTTGAGGTCCGTCGCGACGCTCGGCTCCTGCTTGTGCCGCGCGAACACGCCGCGCACGTCAGCCGCAAACATCCCGATCGGTTCCTGCTGCTGCTGCGCCGAAGCGATGGAGGGAAGGATCGCCGCAAGTGCGAACGTCAGCACGGCGGCCGTGCGAGAAGACGATGACGTAAGGCCCAGCACCGCGCTCAGTATAGCTGCCTCTCCCGCGCGATCCGGCCTGCGAGCGCGAACGCGTCGTCGAACGTGGCGACCGTTCCATCGAGCTGTCGCTCGTACACTTCCTTCAGCACCTCACCGATCGACGGACCGGGTCGCATTCCGAGCTGCAGCAGGTGCCGTCCGAGAACGAGCGGCTTCGGCGGCTCGTGTTCGACGCCGAGCGCCCGCGCACGTTCGACGAACCAGTCCATCGCCGAACAATCGAACCCGCCGCCGCGGCCCTCGCAGTCGGCTTTGGCGACCCGCGCCAGCAGGTCGAGGTCGACCTTCTGCGCGAGGCGGCGGAACGCTCCGTCGCCAGCCTTTGGCTCGGATTTGAAAAACATCCCCGGCTTGAGATGGTTGGCCACGATTCCCAGGACCTGGCGCCGCACGTCGTAGCCCTGCAGCGTGTGGAGGTTGAGTCGATCCAGCAGCGACACCGAAGGTTTGACCCCTTCCTCCTCGTGCTCGAGCGATCGGATCCGGCCATCGATGAAAGCGGTCGTCGCCGGTTTGCCGAGATCGTGGCAGACCGCGCCGAGCATGACGGTGACCTGCTCCGGATATCCGAGGTCGTCGATCCGTTTCCGGGCCTCGTCGATCACGAGCAGCGTGTGCACCCAGACGTCGCCTTCAGGATGCCACTCCGGTTCTTGCGGGCAGTCCACGAGCGTGAGCATTTCGGGAAAGAGCCGCGCAATGACACCCAATTCCAGCCCGAGCGCGAATCCGATGGACGGCCGCCGCGCCTTCAAGAGCAGTTTCTCGATCTCTCCCCAGATCCGCTCCGGCGGCAGATCGCTCACATCGATGCGCTCGCAGATGGCCCTCGTGCCGGGATCGATCGCGAACTCGAAGCGCGCCGCGAACTGCATCGCGCGAAGCACCCGCAGACTATCCTCGCCGAACGTCCGTGAATCGACGGCGCGGAGCACACGTCGTTCGAGGTCCTGACGGCCGCCGAACGGGTCGAGGTACTCGCCGGTCAGGGGGTCCCACGAAATCGCGTTGATCGTGAAATCGCGCCGGCGCGCGGCTTCCTCGATCGACAGCCCCGGCTCGCCGGCGACCGCGAACGCCTTGTGGCCGCGGCCCACCTTCGACTCGCGTCGAGGGAGCGACACGTCCAGTTCGGCGACTTTGTAGACGGTGAAGCTTTCTCCTACGGTATTGACGGAGCCGAACGCGCCGAGGAGGTTCTTCAGTGCCTCGGCTTCGACGCCGAAGACCTCGACATCGATGTCCTTGCATTCGAGGCCGAGCAGGCGATCGCGGACCCATCCGCCGACGATCAGCGCGCGTCCGCCCTCGTCGCGGACCGCGCGCGCCAGAGCCCGCGCGGTGGCGAAGGGGTCGCCCGCGATCACGATTCCGCCGCCGCGTCGCGGCGCCGCGCGAACTTGCGTACGAAGCGGTCAGTGAGGGCGGGCGCGAGCAGCGAAATGATGCCAAGCGCGCGGGACTTCGCGTGTGGATACACTTCCGGGCGCGGCCGTTCGACGCAGTCCGCGATGGCCCGCGCGACGAGTTCGACGGGTTGTCGCGGGCCAAGGCCTGTGATCCTGTGCCCGGAGTGGCGCACCATCGCGTCGCGGAACTCGGTCTCCGTCGAGACCGGGTAGACGCACGTCACGTGGATCGGCGTCCCGACGAACTCTGCCCTGAGCGCTTCGGCAAGCCCCGACTGCGCCGCCTTCGTTGCCGTATATCCCCCCATGAATGCGATGCCCCGCCGGGCCACGATGGAGGAGACGAAAATCAGATGACCGCTCTGCTGAGCGCGGAAGATCGGCATGGCCGCACGCGCGCCGACAAACGTGCCCATGTAATTGACGTCCATCATCTCCCGCATCGTCGCGGGCGGCGTCTGTTCGAGCGTTCCGTAATAGCCGAATCCCGCGTTGCACAGCATCACGTCGAGGCGGCCGAACCGCGATGTCGCTTCACCGACGAGCGCATCGACGTCTGCTTCCCGCGTGACGTCGACGGCGAGCGCGGTCGCGCGTCCACCAGACCGCGTGATCTCGTCGACGGCTTCGTCGAGACGGTCCTTACGGCGCGCGCCGAGGACGACGGCGGCCCCGCGCCGCGCGAACTCGTGCGCGCACGCCAGTCCGATGCCTGACGACGCCCCGGTGATCACGGCGACCTTTCCCGCGAGAGACATCATTCGTAATACTATCGTCGTCCGTTGTCGGTCGTCTCCGTCGTCGCCGGTGGAATATGATGAATCGCCCGCCTGAATATGGACCCTGCCATCTCGCTGCTGCGCGATCTCGTCGCAATTGATTCGGTCAATCCAGCGCTCGTCCCCGGCGCCGCCGGTGAAACGGAGATCGGGAACGCCATCGCCGAGCATCTTCGCCGGATTGGACTCGACGTGATCCGCCAGACCGCTGACGGCGACCGCGCCAACATCATTGGAGTGCTCGACGGCCGCGCGCCGGGTCCATCCCTGATGCTGTGCGGCCATATCGACACGGTCGGCGTCGCGGGGATGACCGCTCCCTTCTCGCCGGTCGAACGCGATGGACGACTGTACGGCCGCGGCGCCCAGGACATGAAAGGGGGCGTGGCCGCCATGATCGACGCCGCCCGGGTCGTAGCGGAGCACGGCCTGCCGACGGGCCGTCTGATCATCGCCGCCGTCGTGGACGAGGAGTACGCAAGCTGCGGAGCGGACGCGCTCGTGCGCGAATGGAAGGCCGACGCCGGCATCGTGACCGAGCCCACCGACCTGCAGATCGCGGTCGCGCACAAGGGGTTCGCGTGGCTCGAAGTGGAAACGCGCGGCCGCGCCGCTCATGGCAGCCGCCCCGCAGACGGCCGCGACGCGATTCTGTACATGGGACGCGTACTCTCGAGACTGGAGGCGCTCACTCGCCGATTACAGTCTTCGACGCCCCACGCGCTGCTGGGAACGGCGTCGGCCCACGCCTCGATAATCGCCGGCGGGCGCGAGTTGAGCAGCTATCCCGACCGGTGCGTGCTGAAGCTGGAACGGCGGACGATTCCCGGTGAAACCGTCCAATTAGTCTGGCGGGAGCTAGACGAAATCCTGACAGCGCTCCGCTCCGAAGACCCCGCTTTCGATGCCGAGGCGCGGCTGCTGTTCTCGCGTCCTGCCTACGAACTGCCCCCGCGGCACGCGGTGGGAGAGACACTGGCCGCCGCAGCCGGGCGCGTCACGCATCGTGTGCAGGCCTTCGGAGGTATGAGTTTCTGGACAGATGCCGCGGTCCTCGCGGGCGCCGGAGTTCCGTCGGTCCTCTACGGTCCCGGCGGTGCCGGTCTCCACAGCACCGAGGAATTCGTCGTCGTAAACGACGTTCTCACGTGCCGCGATGTGCTGGCCGAAATGGCGCTGGCATGGTGCGGCGGCCAGCCAGCGGTCTAGGGTCGCGCGTTTCGCAGAAACCCTGCGGATTCAGGCCGTTTTTCGGAGCACCAGCCGCTGCGGTTTGAGGAGATGACGGCGAGCGTCGCCCTCGTAGCGCTTCCGCGGACCGCGACCGGTGATCTCCCAGCCGGGGCTGTCGTGGCCGCACGACGTGCACCGCATCATGACCCGGTTGCCTTCGAAGTGCAGCACTGAGTCGTGGCCGCGGAAGCCGCAAAATACCTGGCTGAGACGTCCGATCGCACGCTCCATCACGCTGGACGCCGCGCGCTCGTTAACCTCCGTCGTTGCTGTGAGCTGCTGGGGATAATCGGTCACCATCGGAGTCACCCTTTCTACCTAAGGACGCCGAACGAGCCTGAACCGTTCCGCTCCTCCCTCGTGGCTCAGGCATATCAAGAGGGGTGCCAGCGATTTTTCCTTCACTTACGGCGACAGGCCGGCAGATGTGGAAATGGGAGGGACAGCTCGACGGTATCCGGAAGGGATGGTACGTAAGGGCTTACAGGCTACCGGTCCCGGAGTATTCCCCGGATTACGAAACCGACGTTTGCGGGCCGCTCCGCCAGCCGCCGCATGAAGTAAGGGAACCATTCACGGCCGAATGGAACGTAGACGCGCATCCCCCATCCGTCCGCGTGCAGCGCTGCCTGCAGGTCGCGGCGGATGCCATAGAGCATCTGGAACTCGAAGCGCGAAGGCGCGATGGCCTGCCCGCGTGCAAACGCCCGCGTCGCGTCGATCATCGCGGGATCGTGCGTCGCGATGGCCGGGAAGGTTCCCTTCAGCAGCAGCTGCTGCATGATCCGGACGTAGGCAGCGTCCACGTCCGCTTTGGACTGGAACGCAACCTCCTTCGGCTCTTTATAGGCTCCCTTCACGAGCCTCACGCGAGCCCCAAGGTCGTTCATCCGGGTCGCATCCTGCTCGCTGCGCTGGAGATACGACTGCAGGACGACACCGGCGTTCCGATACCCCTGCTGCCACATCGTCTCGAAGACGTCCAGGGTGACGGCGGTGAAGGTCGAATCCTCCATGTCGATCCGCACGAAGAATCCGCCCGGCTGCGCCGCATCGAGAATGCGCCGGAGATTGTCCACGCACGTGGCGCGGTCGATCGTGAGTCCGAGCTGCGTCAGCTTGAGGGAAATATTCCGCTCGACCCCCGACGCGGCGATCTCCTGGATGACGCCGACGTATGCGCGCGTCGCCGCGTCCGCTTCGGCTGCCGAGGCGACGCTCTCGCCAAGATAGTCGAGGGTGATAGAGAGTCCGCTCGCCTGAAGAACGCGGGCGGCGGCTACCGCTTCGTGAAGATCTTCGCCGGCGATGAAGCGCCTGGCGAACCCTCCGCCGGGCCGCATGCCGTACCTCGACGCCATCCGCTTGAGCGACGAGCTGCCCGCGAGTAAATGGAAGAAAGCCTTTGACAGGGCGTCGAGCACTGGACGCGGGCTAATGCGTGCGGCCGCCCCGCGGTACGCTGAGCAGGTGCTGCAGCGTCCGGGCGTAGTAGCGCAGGACGTTGCGCTCGCGGACGCGGAAGCGGCCCGTGCGATCGACGTGCAGCACGCCGCGTTCCTCGAGCATCGCCCCCCCGCTCTCCACCGCTTCGCGCCCGTTGCGGACGCCGAGGTTCGCGCGGCTGTCTTTGAGGATTGCCAGGATCTCGTCGGCCCGCGCCTCCAGCTCCCGCCGCACGATCGACGGCCGCATGGCCGCCGCGACAACAGCCGTCGGCAGCACTTTGTACAGGAGGCCGATGGTGTCCCTCACGTGGTGCGCGAGCGCCATGACGTCGCGCCGCGAATCCGGGTCGTAGCCTGTCAGTGAAATCGGCGTGCCGAACGTCGTAAAGGCCCGCGATTCATATCGAACCGCGTAGCGCACCATCTCCGCCACTTCGCGCCTGAACGGACGCTGGCCCCGTTTCGTGCCCTGGCGCGCGAGGATGTGGTCTTCCAGTACGAGGTCGTACGCGACGGCGAGCGGCACGATCACCACGCCGTCGAGTTGCGCCTGCATCGTCGCGTGCAGCAGCCCCGTCTTGGGCGCCTTCAGCTCCCCCGTGTAGCTGCGGCCGCCTTCGATATAGAAGAGCAGGTCGTGCCGCTGCAGGAGTTCCGCGATGTACGCTTTCAACGTAACGAGGTACGCGGGATCCTTCGTGTTGCGGCGGATCGGGACGGCGCCGGTGACGTGACGATGGAGCACGCCGAGCGCACCGCCAAACAGGTTGATGCCCGCGGCGGTCACCGGCGGACGGATGCCGTTGTCGTCGAGCGCCAGCGGCTCGACGAGATAGTCGAGATGGCTTTTGTGGTTCGAGATATAGATGACGCGGCCCTTGCGCGTCGCCTGCTGCGGAATCTCGACGTGCTCGTCGATCCGCTGGATCTTCCGCAGGATGATGGGGTACAGCGGATGCTTGAGTGCGCGGTAGATCGGATAGCGCTGCGTTGTCCGCAGTTCGTCGAGGTAGCCGGTAATGCGCTCCCGCGCCTCGAGTTCCGACTGGCCGTGGCCGCCCCGGAGGTACTTCGCGACGTCTTTGCGCGCGAGCACCGCCTGGGTGATGTCGTCCGCCAGCACGACTGAACTATACCACCGCGCTCTCGATTTCCCGGCAGATCGCATCGGTGAATTCGGTCGTTCGGGCGGTCCCCCCAAGGTCCCGCGTCCGGACGCGGCCGTCGGTCAGCACGCGCGTGAGCGCGGTGCGGATCCGTTCGGCCCGCTCCCGCTCTCCAAGATAGTCCAGCATGAGTAATGCCGAGAGGAGCAGGGCCGTCGGGTTGGCGAGGTTCTGATCTGCGATATCGGGCGCGCTTCCATGGACCGCTTCGAACACCGCCGCGTGCTCGCCGATGTTCGCCCCCGGCACGACACCCAGGCCGCCGACGAGCCCCGCGCACAGATCCGACACGATGTCGCCGTAGAGATTCGGCAGCAGCAGCACGTCCATCCGCTCGGGGTGCATGACGAGGTGCATGCACGCCGCATCGACGATCCGCTCGTCGTAGCCGACGTCGGTGTACTCGCGCGAGACGTTGCGGGCGCTCTCGAGGAAGAGACCGTCGCTCAGCTTCATGATGTTCGCCTTGTGGATCGCCGTCACGCGTTTCCGTCCGAATTTCCGCGCGTGCTCGAAGGCGAACTTCGCGATGCGCGTCGACGCCCGTTCCGTGATGATCTTGATGCTCTCGACGATGCCGGGCACGATCTGGTGCTCGAGCCCTGCATACAGATCTTCGGTGTTCTCGCGCACGATCACGAGGTCCACGTTCTCGAACCGGCTCTTGATGCCCGGCAGGTTGTGGACGGGACGAAGGTTCGCATACAGGTCGAGCGCCTTGCGGAGGCCGACGTTGACGCTCGTGAAGCCTTCCGCGATCGGCGTCGTGACGGGACCCTTCAGCGCGACCTTGTTGCGCTTCACCGAGTCGAGGAGTTCCGCCGGCAGCGATTGACCGAACCGTTGGAACGCGACGACACCGGCGTCCTGGCGGTCCCACTCGACCTGCACGCCGGCCGCCACGAAGATGCGCAGCACCGCCTCGGTCACTTCCGGACCGATGCCATCGCCGGGGATGAGCGTAATCGTGTGCATGGATCTCGATTCGAGGGTCACGCTTCGCGATCGACGAGCCGGTCGGCGAGCAGCGCGGCGATCGGCTCCAGCAGCGCCCGGTCGTCGGCCCCGAACGCGGCGGGCCGGTCGCTGTCGATGTCGATCTCGCCGAGCACGCGCATGCCGTCCATGATCGGGACCACGATCTCCGATTTCGTTTCGATGCTGCATGCCAGATACCGAGCATCGGCATTCACGTCATCGACCACGATCGTGGCCTTCTCGGTCGCGGCGGCGCCGCAGATGCCGCTGCCGAGCGCGATCCGTGTGTGGGGCGACGGCTTGCCGCGGAACGGGCCGAGCACCAGCTCGTGGTCACCTTCCATGAGGTAGATGCCGACCCACGTGTAGTCCGGCACGCCATCTTTGAGGAGCTCGACGGCCTGCGTCATCGCCGCGTCCGCGTCGGGAGCGGCGGCGATCGCCGAGCTGATTGCCGTCGCGAGGTCGCGGCGGTCCATATCTGTCATCCCTTCAACTCCCAGTACATCAAGGCAAGCCCGCCGACGATCGGTACGAGCGCGAGGCCGGTCGAGAGCGCGTGCAGACGCCCGAACGCCACGCGTCGCGCGTCGGTTTCGCTCAGCGCAGACACCGGCCCGCCGATGGAGGCCTGGACCGATTCAATCCTCGACGTCACGGCGATGCCGCTGACGAGCGCCGCGGCGAGCATCAGGGTTGCGAGTGCGGCGCGCCAGGCGAAGCGGCGCGGACGCGGCCCGAGAATGGCACGGGTGACGAGCGTCAGCAGCAGGAGGCCTCCTGCCGCATACGAGACGAAGTGAAAGCGCCGCAGCGTCTCGCCGAAAATCGCTCCGGCGAGCACGCGTCCATCCGGCGTGTGCCGCCACGCCGTTACGTCGAAGATCGCGGGCGCCGCGATCGCTCCCAGCGCGAGCAGCCCGCCGACCCACACCACGAGCGCCAGCAGTGCGGCGTACCGCAGCGCAAGCATTGATTCATTATTATGCAGGTAAACCGGAACTCACCAATTCACCAATTCATGGAGTGGCTCCCCTGGACCGCGGAGACGTTCGCGCGCGCCGCTCGCGAACGCAAACCCATACTGCTCTCGATCTCCGCCGCGTGGTGCCGCGCGTGCCACGAGATGGATCGCACGACGTACGCCGATCCCGCTGTGCAGGCGTTTGCCGCCGCGCGCTACCTCGCCGTCCGCGTCGACACCGACGAGCGCCCCGACATCAACGACCGGTACAACCTTGGCGGCTGGCCGACGACGGCGTTTCTGACGCCGGAGGGTGCGTTGATTGGCGGCGGCACCTATCTCGATGCGATGCGCATGGCGGGCGTTCTCGGCCAGGTGGCGGACGCCTTCGCACGTCTACCGAACGGCGCGCCCGTCGCGCATGACGTGCCGCGGCCGGAGGACACGGCTTCTGCTGACCGGTCCGCGCCGGCGCCGGCCGCCTCTGACGTGTTCGCCTTGTTCGACGAGGTATACGGCGGCTTCGGAATCGAACCGAAGTTCCCGCTGACGTCCCCATTGCGGCTCGCGATGGCACTGTTTCGCGAAACGCAGGATTCGCGCTATCGCTTCATCGTCGACCGAACGCTCGACGCCATCGCGGACGGCGGGCTCTGCGACGCCGCCTCGGGCGGCTACTATCGCTATGCGACCACGCGCGACTGGCAGTTGCCGCACGTCGAAAAACTGCTCGACACGAATGCGCGGCTGCTCGCGGCATTCGTCGAAGCCGCGTCGACGTTTGGCCGCGAGGCCGACCGCGCCCGGGCCAGGCGGTTGGCTGACTTCGTCGGATCGCTCGCATCAGATCGCGGTGGTTATGTCAGCAGCGAAGCGGGCACGCGCGTCTTTGCCGCCTCGACCGCGCGCGCTGCGGGCGCGCTGCTCGGCGCCGCGGAGCTGCTCGACGATCGATCGCTGGCGCAGACTACGCTGCGTCAGTTCGAGGGATTCCTGCTCTCCGCCTATCGTCCCGGCGGTGGTGTCGCGCATTTCGTGGACGCGGGTGAGCGGTTCAACGGCCTGCTTGGCGATCAGATCGCCACAGGCGAGGCCTTGCTGGCGGCGTACGCACTCACGGGAGACGAACCATATCGAATGATGGCCGAAGAAGTCGGGCATTATGCACTGCGGGCGTTCCCGGCCCCGGGCGGCGGGTTCGTCGACCGCATCGTCGAAGAGCGGGATGTCGGGTTGCTCAGAGAACCGCGGACGCCGTATTTCGAGAACTGCGACGCGGCAGCCTTTTTTGCCGGGCTCGACCGCGCATCCCGGGACGCGACGTTCCAGGGAGTCGCACAGGGCGCACTCGATCGGGCTCGTCCGGCCGCGGTCGTCCATGGTCCTGACGCGGCGTGCTGGCTCCTCGCGGCACGCGACGTGGCCATCAGATAAGATTCAGGCATGCCCGCTTCGATTGACGCCCTTCGAAACATCGCCGCTCAGCTCCGCATCGACTCGGTCCGCGCCACGTCGGAAGCCGGCAGCGGCCATCCCACAAGCTGCATGTCGGCCGCCGACATCGTCGCGGCGCTGTTCTTCAGCGAAATGCGCTACGACCCGAAAAACCCGCAGCTGCCGGAGAACGATCGATTCGTGCTCTCGAAAGGGCACGCAGCGCCGCTGCTCTATGCCGCGTGGGCGGAAGCCGGGCTCTTCCCGCGAGAAGACCTCCTGAAGCTGCGCACGATCGGGTCGGATCTCGAGGGTCATCCGACCCCGCGGCTGGCGTTCGTCGACGTCGCGACCGGATCGCTCGGGCAGGGCATCTGTGCGGCTATCGGCACTGCGCTCAACGCGCGACGGATCGGGTCCGACTATCGCACGTACGTGGTTCTCGGGGACGGTGAGTCCGCCGAGGGCTCGGTGTGGGAAGCCGCGGACGTCGGCGCGTTCCAGAAGCTCGACAACCTCTGCGCCATCGTGGACGTCAACGGCCTCGGGCAGAGCCGTGCCACGCAGTTCGGGCACAACATGGACGAGTTCGCGAAGCGATGGACGGCGTTCGGCTGGCACGCGATCGTGATTGACGGTCACGACATGCAGGCGATCCTCGATGCGCTTGCGGAGGCGCGCTCCACGAAGGGGCGGCCGACGGTCATTCTGGCGCGCACGGTGAAGGGACAGGGTGTGGCCTCGATTGCCGGCAAGGACGGATGGCACGGCAAGGCGTTGAAGAAAGGGCCGGAGGAGGACGCGGCGCTCGCGGAGCTGCAGCGGCAACTCGTGCCCGGTGCCGCAAGGCCGGACATCCCCCGGCCGTCGGCCGCTGCGGGCAGGGCAGCCCGTACGGATTACAGCCGCCTCGCAGCACCTGCCTATAAGAAAGGCGACGTGGTGGCGACGCGCGAGGCCTGGGGTGTGGCGCTCGCGGCCGTCGGCGCGGTCGACGACCGGATCGTCGCGCTCGATGCCGACGTGAAGAACTCGACCTTCAGCGACAAGTTCGAGAAGGAGTTCAAGGATCGGTTTTACGAGAACTTCATCGCGGAGCAGGTGATGGTCGGCGCGGCGATGGGCCTTGCAGCGCGCGGGGCGATTCCATTCGCATCGACGTTCGCGTGCTTCCTGACGCGCGCGGCCGACTTCATCCGCATGGCGGGCATCTCGTTCGTCAACGTGAAGCTCACCGGCTCGCACGCGGGGATATCGATCGGCGAGGACGGACCGTCGCAGATGGCCCTCGAGGATCTGTCGATGATGCGCGCTGTTCCCGATTGCGTCGTCCTGTATCCGTGTGAAGCGGTCAGCACGGCCCGGCTCGTGAATGAGATGGCGCGGCACAAGGGCATGGTCTACATGCGCACGTCGCGTCCGAAGACGCCAGTGCTGTACGACCCGTCCGAAGAGTTCCCGATCGGCGGCTCGCGCGTGCTCCGCCAGAGCGCGAACGACGAAGCCACGGTCGTCGGCGCTGGCGTGACCGTATTCGAGGCGTTGAAGGCGTACGACGAGCTGCAGAAAGTCGGGGTCGCGATCCGCGTCATCGACGCCTATTCGGTCCAGCCGATCGATTCGGCAACGCTGCGCGCCTGCGCGAAGGCCACCAAACGGCGCGTCATCACGGTTGAGGATCACTACGCGAGCGGCGGCCTGGGCGATGCAGCGAGCGAGGCGCTCGCCGTGGACGGCGTCGCCGTCACGAGACTCGCGGTCCGTGAAATCGCGCGCTCAGGCCAGCCCGAAGAACTGCTCGACCGCTACGGGATCTCGGCGCGGCACATCATAGACGCGGTCAAGGGCAGCCATTAGCGAGCGCGCTACTTCGCAGCCATATACAGCGCGTTGAACAGCAGCGGAAACGTTGCGTGCGTCTGCGCGCGGTGCTGCGGACGCAGGCCGAACAGCACGATGCGTCCCGGATTCATGTCCACCGAGACGACGGCCGGACGGCCCTGCATCAGGTCCTCTCCCTTCAGCCAGCCCGAGGCGACGACGTCCTGATTCGGATAACGCGCGATGACCGAGACCTTCTGCGACGAGAACCCGTCGAGCACGTCGAAGAACGGGCTGTTGTTGTAGAAGCCGTAGGTGTCTGGCGCGACGCCGTAGCCAAGCGGATTGGCCGTGTCGATTTCGACGTTGAGAATCGTTCCCGGCGCGAAGTGCTGATCACGCGTGAGCCCCTGCTTCAAATCCTTCACCGGTACGCCGAGCCGCTCGATTGCGAGATCTGACGCCGCTCCGAGCGTGATCAGCGTTCCGCCATGCGCGACGAAGTCCTGCAGTGCCTCGACGCCGTCGTCGCCGATGCCGCCACGATATTCCGGGCGGATCCCTGCGCCGTTCACCCCGTCCACGATCGAGCGCGTACTTTGATCCGCGAGGATGATCGCATCGTAGCGATCGCGCAGATGGCCGGCGCGGATATCGGCGTTGTGCAGCGGGCTCGACTGGAATCCGTACTGTTCGAGGACCCAGCGCGTCCATCCCTCGTCCATGTTCCCGCCGTTGAATGGCTGGTACATGCCGATGCGGGGAACGTGGATCGGGATGGGGGCGGCGCCGCGCGGCGCCGCATCCGTCGCCCTGACGGACAACCCGTACTCTGCGGCTATCGACTCCATCTGCCTGCGCGTGGCGCCGGTGACCGCCACGTGCGACGGGCCGTCGAACGCGACTTTCGCACCGTTCTTGAGCAGCGCGTTCATCGCGGCGGCGGTATCCGGCCCTTTGTAGTCGAACTCGAATTTCGCGCCAGTGCCGGTGACCTCGCCCGTCGGCTTCGGCGTATCGGTCAGCACGGTGAGATCCAGGTCTTCCGGCGCAGCGGACCTGCTGAAGTCCACGTTCACGCCCAGCAGCATTCCAAGCGACCACGCCGTGACGTCGTATGGCGGTTCCGGAGGCGACGACGGTGAACGGCGCACTTCCGGATACGTCTGCCGCTCGAGCATGTCCTTCGCATATCGCCCGAACACCTGGTTGAAGGGCACGATGAACGTTCCCTCGGCGTAGTGCTTCCCCTCCATTTCGAAGGCCTTGTTGGCGCGCCCGACGCTGACGCCCGCCATCTGCAGCTTCTCGACGACGTGCGCCGCTTCGCGCGGATCCTGCTGGCCGTTCGACGGAATGATCGCGACACGGTAGCCGTCGGACCAGCCGGAGTTCACCGTCGCCTTATTGACGTCGTAGATTTGCCGGAGCAGCGTCTCACGGCGATCCGCCACGGTCTCGAGCAGCGCCATGGTGGCGATCGACTCGTAATCGACGATGTCTTTCAGGGTCCAGTGACCGCCCATCCAGGGACGCGGATACTCGGTCCGTGGCTGGCTGTCAGTCGGCGGCGCGAGCGGCGCGTCCGGTGCGCCGCTTTCCCCGCGGCCTCCGCGCCCGCCCCCAGCGGCCCCACCGCGGCCGCTTGTCGACGCGGCATCGCCGGCGCCCGTCCGGTTCGGCGACGCGCGAAGCTGGTCGGTTGGCGCGGCGACACGGACGCTCGCCACCTCCGTCAGCAGGCCGACTTCGTTGTGCCACCATCCGCTCCACGCCATCGCGCCTTCCCAGAAATTCGTGTACGTGGAGTTGTAGATGATGCCTTCCTTGCCGGCGGCTTCGAGAGCGGCAGCCTGCGATTGTCCCAGGATGCCATTCCACCGATAGATGAGCGGATGCACGTTCGGGTTGATGGGATCCGTTGCCGGCATTACGAAAATGCGGGCGGCGTTGCTGCCCATCTGATGCTCGTCGAGCCAGACCGCCGGAAACCAGTCCGCCCACAGCAGCTTTGCCGTCAGCCGGCTTTCCTTCTGCGTGAACATGTACATGTCGCGGTTGTTGTCGTGCCCGACGTATGGGTGATACAGCCATGGAATCTGGCTGCTCTCGAACGGGGTCCCGACGTTCTTGTCGAACCAGTCGGTGACCATCATCTGGCCGTCCGGGTTCAGGCTCGGGACGAGCACGAAGATCACGTTGTCGAGGATCTTCTTCACCCTCGGCGAATCATCCGTGGCGAGGCGATGAACGAGATCGACGGCCATCTGTGTGGCACCGATCTCGGTCGCGTGGATGCTGCAGGTGATGACGATCACGACCTTGCCGTCGCGGACGATCTCGTCCAGGTCGGCGTCGCTCGGCGCGCCGCCCTGGAAATACAGCTTCCGCTCCAGCTGCTTGTAGTGATCCAGATTCTTCAGCGTCGCCGGGCTGCTGATCTCGAGCGCGACGAACGGGTTGCCGTTCGTCGATTTCCCCAGCTCGCGGAAGCGTACGCGGTCCGACGCGTTCGAGACCTGCCGCATGTAATCGACGATCTTGTCCCAGCGCGCCAGTTTGCCGTCGGTCCCCATCTGGAAGCCGAAGAACTGTTCCGGCGTGGGAATCGCCGTCTGCGCGCGGCCCAGCAGCGGGACAGAGAAGGTCAATGCGATTGCGAAGAGGATTCGCTTCACCGGTTCATCTCCTGGAATTTCCGGCGGCACGACGCAGCGTCAACGACTCGACTCTCCAACCGGTCAAGGCTCCTACTGACGACGCGTCTGGTGTTGTGACGTTGTGTAGTTGATCCGGCGCTTCATCGTGCGGCGGGCGCCGGGGCCAATGCCCGTTTGTGTTCGCTGGCGCGCATGAGCCGCTCGATGCGCATACCCAGCGCGGGCGCTACCGCGTCCGGGCCGACAGTGAGGTAGTTCTCGAGGTCGGCGTAGGTGAAGCCCATTTCGTCTTCATCCGTCTGTCCGAGCCAGAGGCCGGCGCTGGGCGCCTTCTCGATCACGGCTGTCGGAACGCCCAATTCGCGAGCCGCTGCGCGAACGTCACTCTTGAGGAGGTTGCCAATCGGGAGCAAATCGACGCCGCCATCGCCATACTTCGTGAAGTACCCGATCGCCAGCTCGCTTCGATTGCCCGTTCCTGCGACGAGGTAGTTCAGCATATTGGCGACGTAGTACAGCGTGGTCATCCGCAGCCGCGGCTTGATGTTGGCAAGCGGCACGCGCGCCTTGATGTCGGTGGCCTCTCCAGGCGTGACCGGAGTGATGCCGGACGGCAGCGCGGCGACGGCCTGGTGCAGCGACTCCTTCAAGACGTCGAACGCGGGCGCCAGATCCAGACGCAGCGCGGGGACGTTGAAGTGGCTGGCGACGAGCATCGCGTCCGTTTCGTCGCGCGGGTCGCTGTGGCACGGCATCACGACGCCGACCACTGCGCCGGGCGCCGCCAGCTGGCACAGGCGCACCACGACCGCCGAATCGATCCCTCCGCTCAGCCCGACGACGAACCCGCTGCTGCCCGCGGCCTTCAGTTTCGCCTGCAGCCATTCGACGATCGCTTCGGTCTGCGCGCTCATGAGGCGAATATATCAGGCCCGGTGTGTCCGGCTGCGTTCTGCAGATGCTGTCCTTCGATCACGCGGAGAAACGCATCCACCACGCCCGGGTCGAATTGCCGTCCGCGCTGCCGCTCGATTTCCGCGATGGCGTCGCTGACCGACCACGCCGGCTTGTAGGGGCGCTGCTGCGTCAGCGCGTCGAACACGTCGGCGACGGTCACGATGCGGCCAGGAAGTGGAATGTTCGTGCCGGCGATGTTGGCGTAGCCGCTGCCGTCCCAGCGCTCGTGATGCGAGAACGCGATCTCCTCGGCGAGCCGGAGCAGCGGAAACTTTCCGCCCGACAGGATCCGCGCACCGATCGTCGTGTGCGTCTTCACGATCTCGAACTCTTCCACTGTCAGCTTTCCCATCTTGAGCAGGATCGCATCCGGAACGCCGATCTTGCCGACGTCGTGCAGCGGCGCTGCGCGGCGCATCAGCGCGACCTGGGTGTCGGGCATCCCGAGCTGCCGCGCGATGAGCGCCGACATCTGCCCGACGCGCTGCGTGTGCTGGCCCGTGTTGTCATCGCGGAATTCGGCAGCCATCGCGAGCCGCTCCACGATCTCGATCTGCGCCTCCTCCAGCGCGCGCGTCCGCTCGCGCACCTTCGCTTCGAGCAGCTGGTTCTGGCTCTGCACCTGGATGTAGAGGAACCGCGTCTCGAGCAGCGTCCGGATCCGCAGCAGGATTTCATCCTGCTGGAACGGTTTGCTGACGAAGTCCTTCGCGCCGCGCGACAGCGCCTCGCGCTTCGCTTCCGGCGTTTCATCGGCCGACAGAATCAGGATGGGCAGATACGTGGCTTCGGCGATCTCGTTGAGCCGCCGCATCACCTCGAGGCCGTCGAGATGCGGCATGTGGAGGTCGAGAAGGATCAGATCCGGCCGATGGCGAACGTACAGTTCGACCGCCTCGCGCGAGTCGGTCGTGCTCTCGAGTCGTGTGAAGCCGGCACGGGCGAGGATTCGCTGCAGGATCTCGACGTTGCCCGGCTCATCGTCCACGATGAGGATCCGGGCGTTGCGAAACGATCGCGACGTGCTCATGGAGGAAAGGGATCCGGCGGGGCGGCGCGCAACGCGGCCCCGGCCACCGGAATCCTACACCAACGCAGGTATAATCGCGGATCGGTCTTCATTAATTCTTTCGAGGAGTGTTGTCGATGGCTACACGGAAGGGTCCCATCCGCGTCCTGCACTTCGGGCTCGGCCCGATCGGCGCCGCCGTCGTCCGGCAGTGCGCCGAGCGCCGCGGATTCCGCATCGTCGGCGCGGTCGATATCGACCCCGCGAAGGTGGGGAAGGACCTCGGCGACGTCGCCGGCGTCGGCCGGGCGCTGAAGGTCAGGGTGTCCGACGATGCGCGGAAGGCGATCAAGTCGTCGAAGCCCGACGTCGTCGTGCTGTGCACGCAGTCGTCGTTGAAGAAGGTCATGCCGCAGATGGAGGCGATCCTCAAACTGAGGGTCCCCATCGTGTCGACGACCGAGGAGCTGGCGTATCCCACGCGCGAGCGCATGAAGTACGCGCGGGCGCTGCACCAGATGGCGAAGAAGGCCAGGGTGGCGGTGCTCGGTACCGGCGTGAACCCCGGGTTCGCCATGGATGCCCTGCCGATCACGCTCACCGGTGTGTGCGAGCGTGTGGAGGCGATTCGCGTCGATCGCATCCAGGATGCGCGGATCCGCCGTCTGCCGTTCCAGCAGAAGATCGGCGCCGGCCTGACGCGCGAGCAGTTCCAGAAGAAAGTCGACGACGGCACGGTCCGCCACGTCGGCCTGGCGGAATCGATTTCCATGATCGCGGATGCGATGGGATGGAAGCTCGACCGGATCACCGACGAGATCCAGCCGAAGATCGCGACCCAGACGGTAGCGAGCGAGTTCCTCGCGGTCGACCCGGGATACGTGTGCGGGATCGTGCAGGACGGGATCGGCTATCGGCTGGGGAAGCCGATCATCACGCTCCACATGGAAGCGTATCTCGGCGCGCCGGAGTCGTTCGACGCCGTCGAGGTCACCGGGTCGCCGGCCTTGAAGATGAAAATTGCCGGCGGCGTGCACGGCGACGTCGCGACCGCGTCGATCACGGTCAATTCGATCCCGAAGATCCTCGAAGTCCCGCCCGGACTGCACACGATGCGCGACATGCCGATCCCGTCGTACTTCGGCGGATGACGGCGCGCGTCAGGCGCGCAGCACCGCAATCGGATCCACGCGCGTCGCGCGATACGCCGGGACGAGGCTCGCGAGCAGAGCGACCGCCGCGAGCGATCCGGTCACGAGCGCCAGCGTGAGCGGGTCCGACGCGCTGACGCCGAACACCAGCTTCTCCAGCAGCCGCGCCGAGAGCAGCGCGGCAGCAGCGCCGACGACGATTCCCAGCGCCGCCGGCGTCATGCCTTCCACGATGACCATCCGCACCACGGCGGACGCGCTGGCGCCGAGCGCGGTGCGGATCCCGATCTCCCGGCTGCGACCTCTGACGATATACGACAGCACGCTGTAGATTCCGACCGACGCCAGGATGAGCGCCAGCCCGGCGAACGCGCCGAGCAGTGTCGCGCTGAAGCGCTGCGCGGTCGTCGTGTCGTCCAGTATGGCGTCCATCGTTTTCACGTCGTCCACCGGCGACGTCGGATCGACACGATGGACCGCCGCGACGGCCGACTGCGCGACCGATAGCGGCGGGACGGTGCTCCGCAGCACGACGGCAACCCCGAAACTGCCGGCCGAGCCCTTGGCGAGCGCGTCGGTCAACGACTCTCGGGTGACCTCGTACACCGTAGGATCCACCGGCATCGTCAGGTCCGATTGCTTGACGTCGCCCACGATCCCGATCACCTGCATCATCGTCGACTTCGACTGGAGCGGAAGCGAGACGCGGCGGCCGATCGGATCCTCGCTGCCCCAGAGCAGCTTTGCCGTTGCGCGGCTGACCAGCATGACGTTGTCGTCGGAGTCGACGATGTCGCGGCCGCGAACGACGGGGATACGCATCGTCGCGAGATATCCGGGCCTGATCGTGCGCACGTTCACCGTCGGCTGGTCGCTCGGCAGCAGTTCGGGATGCCCCTCCAGAACGATCGGCTGAACGGATCCGCCGGTCACCGGGAGGTCGTCGATCGCGCCGGCAGCCTGGACGCCCGGCAGGGCCCGGAGTTCGGCCAGCGTGTGGTCGAGCGAATCGAACATCTGCCCGCCCGAGTGAAAGCGCGACGTTGCGAGGGAAACGCGCATCGCCAGAACGCCGTGGGGATCGAAACCGGCGTCGACGTTGCGCAGGTTGGCCAGCGTGCGGATCATGAGGGACGCCCCCATCAGGAGCACCACCGACAAGGCGACCTCGCACACGATCAGGACACGGCGCGTGCGGACGCCGACGGCGCTGTCGTGCCGTCCCCCTTCCTTGAGCGTTTCGTTCAGGTCGGTACGGCCCGCACGGAACGCGGGGAACGCGCCCGCAAGGATGCCGGTGAGCAGCGACAGCCCGACGACGAACGACACGACGCGCCAGTCCATCGTCAGTTCGTCGGCGCGCGGAACCTGGTCGGCGAGCAGCGTTGCACCGGCCGACAACGCCTGCTTAGCCAGCAACAGGCCGAGCGCTCCGCCGGCGCCTGCCAGCAGCAGGGTCTCGACGAGGAGCTGAGCCAGGACGCGGCGGCGCGCGGCCCCGAGCGCCGAGCGAATGGCGATTTCTTTTCGCCGCGCCAGCGCGCGAGCGAAAAGAAGATTCCCGACGTTGGCGCAGGCGATGAGCAGCACGAGCGCGACCGCCGACAGCAGCATCACGAGCGACAGGCGGATGTCGCCGACGATCAGTTCGCGGAGCGAAATCACCGTCGCGCCCCAGCCGGCATCTTCCTTCGGATACTCGGCCTCGAGCTGCCGCGAAATCGCCTGCATCTCGGCCGAGGCCTGCGCGACCGTCACGCCAGGCCGAAGCCGTGCGATCGCCTGAAGGTTGTGGTTGTCGCGGACCGCCTTCTGCTCGTCGGTCTGTGCGAGAGGAACCCAGATGTCCCTGCCAGTCGCCGACCATGCGCGGTTGGAAAATTTCGGCGGCATCACACCAACGATGTCGTACCGCCGGCCGTCGAGCGTCAGCGTCCGTCCGACGATGTCGGGCGCCGCCCCGAAGTGACTCCTCCAGAACGCGTCCGAAAGGATGGCGGCGTGTCCGTGCGCAGGATCGTCTTCTTCGGGCAGGAAAGTGCGTCCGAGCGCCGGCTTGGTACCGACGATGTCGAAAAACCCTTTCCCCACCGCCGCGGCGAGGATCGATTCGGCGCCGCCGCTGCCCGTCAACGCAAACTCGCGGAACTGATACATCGCCATTCCGTCGAAGGACCTCGCGCGGCGCTGCCAGTCCAGGAAATTCGCCGGCGAGATCGAGAACGTTTTCAATCCGGGAAAAGTGGACTGCGGGGGCACGTGAAACAGGCGCACGAGCCGGTCCGAGTCCTGGAACGGCAGCGGACGGAGCAGCACCGTGTTGACGATGCTGAAGATGGCGGTGTTGGCTCCGATCCCGAGCGCGAACACGACGATCACCGCGAGGGCGAAGGAGGGTGACCGGCGCAGCACGCGAACGCCGTATCTGATGTCGCCGATGAGAGTTCGCATCCAGAAGTCTCCAGGAGAAAACGTCGAGTAGGGATAGGCCTGCGCCGTGCGCGGCGGATGGATCGCGCACCGGAGGGCCTGGCGCCAGAACCAGCGGCGCGCGGAGGGAGGATCGGTTTCCGCGCGTGCGCGAAATTCTTCTTCGAGATCGCCGAGCACGAACTCGCGCCAGGGCGCGGGAACCCGGCGGGCGAGCAGCTGCCAGGCCAGCCGCGGGGGCTGCGGCATCATTTCACGTCCAGTCGCCGCTCGAAGCCGTCGGCCATGGCGAGAACGGCCTGATAGGCGCGCCGCAACGATGCGGTCCCGACCGGCGTGAGGGCGTAGTGCTTCCGCCGGCGCCCACCGCGCTGCGCGGTCGGTTCGCCGACCCAGGATCGAAGGAGGCGCTTGCCTTCGAGGCGGTCGAGCGTCGTGTAGACGGCGTTGATCGACACGTCGCGACCGGACCGCGCGTGGATTTCCTGTCGGATGGCGGCCCCGTACGCCTCGTCGCCGAGACGGAGGACGCCAAAAAGGACGAGCTGCTCGAAATCGCCGAGCGCGGCAGTTTCGGATTTAAACCACATTGTGGTGTTTGACGAGAGGGGTGAGCGGAAGGTTGCCGCAAATCGGACGGAGGAGCGGAACGGAGAGGCCGGAGGACGCAGAACGACGGATGAGAGACGGCGACGCGAAGGCTGCCAGCTATCAGCCGGAGACTGGCAGCCGGACGTTTGAATTCAGCTTGCCCGCTGCATTCCCCAGCGGCGGCGTTTCAGGAACAGGCCCTTGCGCGAAATGCCGAGGAGCCGGGCTGCCGTCTCGTAGTTGCCGTGCGAGCGTTCGAGCGCGCGGCGCACCATGGCTTGTTCGATGGCCTCCAGTGCGTCGCCCATCGGCTGGTCGAGGTGCACCCGTACTTCAGGCGAGTCACCATCGGCGACGCGAACCGTGCGGCGCGAGGCCTGGATCTCCGGGGAGAGCAGCGCCGGCGTGATCACGCTGTCCGGTTCCGCAAACGCGGCAATGCGCCGAATCTCGTTGACCAGCTGCCGCACGTTGCCCGGCCATGCGTACAACAGCAGGTACTCGAGCGTCTCGTCGTCGAGCGAGAGGCGCCCTTTGCGCAGCTCCTCCGCCGCCTTTCGCAGGTAGTGATCGATGAGCGGCGGAATCTCCTCGCGGCGCTCGCGAAGCGGCGGCAGTTTCAGACGGATGACATTGAGCCGATAGAAGAGATCTTCCCGGAAGCGCCCGTCGGCGACCATCGCCTCGATGTCGGCGTTGGTGGCGGCGAGGAGTCGGACGTCGACCTTCACCGGGTGCTGCTCTCCCAGGCCGTGCACCTCGTGCGTTTCCAGGAAGCGCAGGAGTTTCGGCTGAACATCCGGGCCGATCTCCGCGATTTCGTCGAGGAAGAGCGTTCCGCCGGCCGCGCCGCGGATGACCCCTTCGAAGGTGACGTCGGCGCCGGTGAACGCCCCCTTGCGATAGCCGAACAGCTGGCTCTCGAGCATGTCGCGCGGCACCGCGGTGCAGTTGAAGGGCACGAACGGTTTAGCGGCGCGCGGCGAGGCGCGATGGATGGCGCGGGCGAGGACTTCCTTGCCGGTCCCGGTCTCGCCGGTGAGGAGGACCGTGATGTCGGCGGGCGCCACCCGACGCGCGATCGCGAGCAGGTCGGACATCTGCTCGGACATGAACAGTCCGCCGTCGGTCTCGAAGGAGTCGGCGGGCCAGAGGGCCGTGCGCTGCTTCTCCTCGCGGCGATAGTGGTCGAGCGTGACCGCCGTATCCACGAGCTGGCGTACGGCGACCGCGGTGCACCGGTCGGCGAGGGAGGGCTTGAGCTCGGCGATGACCTCCCAGGTCTCGTCGCGATGCGGGCCGCAGACGATCTGGAGCCGGTCCGCCGGGTTCGCGGCCGCGCGCGCGGCGTCGGCGGTTTCCCAGTTGACGCTGGACAGCACGCGCACCCCGTCGGCGCCGCGCGCCACGAGCGCCAGGCGCTCGGCGACCTGCGCCCCGGAGAGCAGCGCGAACGCCTCGCGGGCAAGGACGTGGGGATACCCCGCCAGCTCTATGAGCGCCGCGGCGTCATCGAAAACGGGACTGGATGACGAATGACCTTGAGTCAGATCAAATCCAATGGTTCTAGCGTCTTCTCTGATCGAAAACAGATTAAGTGCACTAGTAATTCTTCCGACGCGGTCAAGGTGTTCACGCGCAGTGGGCAACCGCAGTGCATCCTCGATAACGGCGCGCGTTAAACACACCCGCGAAAACGTCTCAGCATTTCTGTGTGCCGTTAGCATCACAGGAATCAGACGACTAGTCGCCTCGGCCGACGTGGAACGCGCCTTAATCTGAGCGAGCCTCAGTTGAAAATTCCTCACCCAGATCATGTCCCCGGCCGCCGTGGCGCTCTCGAGACCCTTTAGCAGAAGCTTCTCAGCATGGTCGCGATTCGGATCGAGGAGCGCGAGATTCGCTCGCGAGTAGGTTTCAGTCAAGTACTCCCAACTATTCTGGTTGTCGCCAGCTGACCGTCGCGCCCGGAGAATAGCGGCCAAACAATGCCTCGCCTTAGCGATATCTCCGACTGCTAAATAGAAATTCGCCAGCGCATCCAAGCCTGCGACACGCAGCTGAAAATGATCAACCGAACTTCCTATCAATTTTCGCAATCGTCCTTCGACATCGCCTGTCTTTCCTTCAGCTAAATCGAGCTGCACAATGTTCAGTTGAGCGCCGATGCGAACGCGAAAATGACCGGATTCTTCGGTGCAGTTCAAAGCGCGAATAGCGCACTCACGTGCAGCGAACGTGTCTCCGCTTAAAGCGAATATGTTGCTTCTGTGATTCCACATCACACCTTCTGTGAAGAGATTCGCTTCGTTGCTTAGCAGCTTCTGCGCTTGTTCTAAATGCCGAAGAGCCTCCTGGAAGAACCCTTTGCGCGTTTCGAGCTCAGCAACTGTCAAACGCAAATCCGCAAGTAGGTGGGAATCAGCGGCCCGAGCAGCGGCCCGGCGCACCTCCTTGATCTCACGATCTAGCTGATCAGCGGACGCCGCGCGCGACGCGAGGCGCAGAGCCGTCAGAATGACGGTCGCATACAGCTGCGGATGCTGGTCCTTGACTGTGTGGGCTATCTTCTTGGCCGACTCGAGGTGAGCTTTCGCGCTGACTGGCCGTCCAAGATAATAGTCCGCCTGCCCAGCGAGCCAGTGTGAGCGAGCTTGAACATCAGCCTGCTGACGTTCACTGACGAGCCGCGATAGTTTAGCTGCTCCTTCCCGAATGGAGCCTAAGAGAACGAGCAACTCCGCTTCGGCAAGCGTACCATCGGCGGTGCGTCTGTCTTCCTGAGATGCGCTGCCAGTCAGCACCTCGAATGCTCGGGTGAAGCGACCAGAACGGATAAGCCCGCGTACAGTTGTCAGAGCACGACTCATGTCAGTGTATTAGACCATTGTGGTCGTCCGCCGTGAACTCAGAAGAACGTGGGGAGCGCCGACTGGCGACCTCAAGCAGGTCAGCGATCGATCGCCCATCAGGGGGGTTAGTCGCCGCTGTGATGCGAACGTGTGAAGTCGGGTCACCGTCACGGCCGGCCGAGAGGGCCATCAGAAGTCGGTTCTGAAGCGCCTCCGCCGATCTGTCGGTCATGCTCGGCAGGATCACCACTAAGGAGCGTGCTCCGTACCGGTACAGCATATCCATTGGGCGCAGCATTGCGCGTACCCGATGGACGACGTGTTCAAAAGAAGACGTAAAATCCTGGTCCAACTGCGGCTCGTGAATTCTGTCAACGTCAATCAATAACAGCGCACCTGGGTTCGACACCACCGCTGTGCGTGCATTTGTGAACGACAAATCAAGGAACGGGATATCGGCGCTGCGCGACGATTGCTCTCGCATTGTTTCCTGACTTCTAGTTCTGGCCGCTCGAAGTGGTTCGGCGATCTGTCGTGCTACATGCTCCACAACGCGTTCGTGATCCGTTCGGAACGCGTCCTTCGGGATTGAATAAAATGTGAGAACGCCGACGAGTTCACCGTTTGCCACTACGGCTGTGCTGAGCGAACTGTGAAGCCTTGGTGACATTGCGCGAGCAGACTCGCCGAAATCAAGCACTGGATCCGAATTTCTAATCGTCTGTCTGTTGGCCGCGACCCACCCCGAAAGTCGATGTCCCCGAGGAATTCTTATATCGGACACAAGGGCAGCCTGCGCACCGGTTGCGTAAGCGCTCAAGAGTTCATCGCTATCAACGTCAAGTAGATAAAGTATGCAGAGGGAGAACGGTACAAGCCTGCGTACATGCTGGATTGCTGACTCAGCGATGTCATCGGTCGATAAGTTGGGGCGCAGAGTGCGCGCCAAATCGAAGAGCGTGAGCGTCTCATCGCTCCCTGCGGAGATTTCATCAAGGCTACGCCCAGCAGCTTCGGACAAACGAAGAGACGATGATGAGTCCGCGATCGCTCGAAGTGAACGCGACGTCGAAGTCAATTCAGTGCTGGGCGTGATCTGATGATGTACGCGGATAAAGGTGTCGACGACCAGTGGATCGTACATTGTTCCGCGCCGCTCAAGAAGAATCTTGATTGCGTCTTTGTCGGTCAATCGAGGACGATACGGGCGGTCTGATGTCAATGCATCGAAGCAATCAACCACAGAAAGAATCCGGGCTCCGATTGGAATATCAGCACCCACAAGACCGTCGGGATAGCCAGTGCCATTCCAATTTTCGTGGTGATGTCTGACGATCGGAACGACGGGGTACGGGAACGTTATCGCCGAAAGTATATCGGCGCCGATACTCGCGTGCATCTTCATCTTTTCAAATTCCGCCGCGGTCAAAGGGCCGGGCTTATTCAAGATGTATTCAGGGACCGCCAGCTTACCCATGTCGTGAAGCAGGGATGCCGCTTCGATGGCGCTGATCTGTTCGCTGTCACTGACGCCAAGATGCTTTGCGAGACCCACAGCGTACATCTGGACTCGTCGAATGTGGCCGTGTGTGATCTGGTCCTTAGCATCGATTGCCATTGCTAAGGTCTCAATCGTAGACATATAGAGTGAATTCAATTCACTTAGATGTCGGTTGGCGTCCTTTACCCTACCCATGGCGGTCGAGAATGTGAAGTACAAGACTGCGAGTAGCGGCAGAACGAACGCAATATATGTGTAATCTAGGTTCCGCGTATAAGTTACTAGTAAGGCTGCAACTGAGGCACCGCCGAAGTAGTTCAGCGACAGAATGGCGAAATTGTTTTTCCAGATCTTGAATGGCGATTGCTTGGTTTCGAACCATATTGCGATCGCGATTAGCCAGCTATTTAGACCGAAGTAGGTAACCGTGAATGCAACAAGAGGAAAAAGTAGCGATGAGATCTGAACCGGTGCGTCGGATAGCGCGAGAGGTTGTACGCGCGAGAGAATGTAGAAGACCTGGGCGCCGACCCACAAAGCCGCTGGCAACGCGAAGACGTTAAACGCAATCCTATAGTTGGGGTCTTTACGCCGGGCGAGCCACAATGAAATCGCCAGGACGTCTAGGGTTACTGTGAGTGTGCCAGCAGCAGGTCCAAACAGAAGGACTGACGTAAAAACAAATGTCTCCGAGACTGATATCGTGGCGGCAACAGAAGGAAGTGTTACGGTTGCAAGTCCCGAAAGAAGCGTAAGTAAAGCAAGGACGAACCAATTCCAACCGATTGGCCGCACGTTCAGCTGGTAGGCAGAGACCAAAATAGTCACCGCCCCGAGCGCGACGACAGTGGCGACGTACACGCGTCCCCACATCGGAAGACGTTCAGCGTGTTTCATAAAGCGAAACGCCACGGATAGGCCGTGGCGTCAAGAGGCTTTAGTACTATCGGACTATGAGCCCCACGCGATTATAGTCATTTTAGTCTCCGCGAGTCGATTACAGAAGTGAGTGGCCCGTCTCCCCCCACACCAGCACGTCGCTCTGAACGCTGCCATTTCCCCACACGAGAATGTCAGGAGTTACGTTACTGCCCCAGACCAGAATGTTTCCCCAGACGAGAATGTCCGCGCGAACTGTGCTCCCCCACACGAGAACATCTGCGTTAATCGTGTTTCCCCAGACCAAAATGTCTGGCGCGACCTTTTCCGATTCCAAGAACAAAAGAGAGAGAGGTTGGGGGTTGTCGAAGCTGAGAATGCCGTTGCTTCCCCAGACCAAGATGGTTGCTGATGCACGATTTGAGGGGATATCTGCGACGTCGCCAAACGCGAAGGCGACCGGTTTTACAAGTTCACCGCCGATGGTCACGTCGTGAAGAGAGTCGAAGGGACCTGACACCAGCGCGAGCGCACCGACGACATTCAGACTCCCCGCACCCGCCTCAATCAGCCCCGCGCCTGGCACCGCCGACGCCGTCATCTGCAGCGCAATCTTCACCTGCACCGGCGTCAGCGCCGGCCGCGCCTGCAGCAGCAGCGCCGCCGCACCGGACACGACCGCGGTCGACATGCTCGTCCCGCTCAACTCGATATACCCCCG
>DATJIW010000079.1:0-41599 GCA_035492775.1 Vicinamibacterales bacterium | reverse complement strand
GCGACAGTTAATGGGGACAGCCGCCATTTTTCGACAAAAAAGGGGACAGCCGGGGCGGTGCTCCCAGGCTGTCCCCATTTTTCGCAAAAAATGGCGGCTGTCCCCTTTTCTCACGCGAGCCTCCTGGCGAACAGAGACAGGACCGGCAGCACCGGGCTCCGATCCGTCGGAACGAAGACGTGGTCCATCGGCACGCGATAAAACGCCCGCACGAGCGCGTCCCGCCGCTCGCGCGCTGCCGCCTCATACGCCGCCCGCGAACGACCGTTCAGCGCGACGGTCACCCGCTTACCCGTTTCGAGATCCCGCAGACGCAGATACCCCGCTCCTGACGGCAGGTGCGTCTCCTGAGGATCCTGCGGGACGACGGCAATCAAGTCGTGACGCGCCCCGAGCTCCGTCAGCGGGCGGCTCGCAAGCGAGTCGTCCGCCAGCATGAAATCCGATACGAAGAACACCATGCTGACGCGCTTCAGCGATGTGAGCAGGTGGGCGATCGCCGGCGCCATGCTCGTGCGCTTCGCGCCCGACGACACCGCCCACATCTTCTGCAGCACGTCCCACGCAGCCGCGCGCGCACGCCGCGGCGGCGTCCACTCGTGGACACGATCGCTATACGCCAGGAACCCCGTGTTCACCTGATCGGACAGTGCCGAGAAGAGAATCGAGCCCGTGATGAACGTCAATGCCTCTCTCTTCGAGTACCCGGCGCCTCCGAGGAGCATCGACCGCGACACGTCCATCGCGACCACGACGTTCAGCTCGCGTTCCGCATGCGTGTGCCGGACGTAGGGTGCGCCGACGCGCGCCGTGACGTTCCAGTCGATCCGCCGCACATCGTCGCCCGGACGATACGGCTGGTGCTCGTCGAAGTCGAACCCCGGACCGCGCAGCGGGCTCTGATAGGCGCCGACGCGCTGGTTGCGGATCTTCCGCGCGGTCATCAGCTCGATGTACCGCAGCTCGCGCATGACGTGCTGGGGGATCATGGGATCGGCACGGCCGCGAGCAGTTCGTGAAGGATCGTGTCCGTGTCCACACCCTCGGCCTGCGCACGCACGGTCCGCGCAATGCGGTGCCGCGCGGCATCGCAGAAGATCTCCTTGACGTCTTCCGGCAGCGCCCACGCCCGCCCGTGAAGGAACGCCGTCACCCGGGCGAGCGCGAGCACGTGCTGGTACGAACGGGGTGAAATGCCAAGCTGCAGCAGTTCCTGCAGGTCTCCGCGCCCGCACTCTCCGGGATCCCGGGTCGCGCGGCCGAGCCGGACGATGTACTCGAGGATCTTCTCGTCGACGAACACGTGCGAGCGAATGAACTCGCGCAGGAGGTTGACGTCCTCGGGCGTCACGCGCCGCTCGATCCGCGTTTCGGACATGCGGACCTGCAGCATGGCCACCTCTTCGGCACCCGAGGGATAGCCGACGCGCAGCATCATCGAGAAGCGGTCGAGCTGTGCTTCGGGAAGGGTGTACACACCCTCCTGCTCGACGGGATTCTGCGTCGCCAGCACCCAGAACGGATCATCGAGCGGGAACGTCGTGTCGGCGATCGTCACCTGACGCTCCTGCATCGCTTCCAGCAGGGCGCTCTGCGTTTTGGGGGTCGCGCGGTTGATCTCGTCGGCGAGCAGGATGTTGGTGAAAATCGGTCCCGGCTCGGTACGGAACGACGCGGTCTTTGCGTCGTAGATCCGGGTGCCGAGGATGTCGGCCGGCAGCAGGTCGGGTGTGAGCTGGACGCGCTGGAACTTCGCCGATATCGCCTGCGCGATCGTTGTAGCGGTCAGTGTTTTCGCGACGCCCGGGACCCCTTCGAGCAGCAGATGCCCGCACCCGGTCCGCGGCCGCTCCCTCGACGCGGAGAACGGAATGGCGGCGAAGAGAGCCGTCAACATCCGGCGGATCAGCGTGCGCTGACCGACGATGACCTTGCCGACTTCGGCCTCCAGCCCGGCAACGATCTCGCCGGCGCTCTCGACGGTCGTATTCAGAACAGAATCCACAGCATCACCCCCGCGGCAGCCGCCGCGGCCAGCGCCTCCGGATAGAGATCGCGATAGTCGGTCGTCGTGCGCCAGCCCACGATCTTCCGTTCGCTGAGCGCGATGTCGTTGATGGCCTTGACGAGCTCGTTCCCCGTCGTCGACCGGACGTACTCGCCTCCGGTCGCCGCGGCAATCTGGCGGAGCGTCGACTCCTCGAAGCGTGTCCTGACGATTCGTCCATCGTCGTCACGCAGCGGTGTCTCGCGGCCATCGGGTTCGCGCACTGGAATCGGCACTTCGCTGTCCGAGCCGATGCCGATGCAGTGGACGCGGAGTCCGGCCGCACGATAGGCCGCGACCTGCCGCTCGAGCTCACCGCCGTAGTCCTCTCCGTCGGAGATGAGCAGGAAGATCTTGTTCGTCTTCCGGTCGTCGCGGGTGGCGACCTCGGTGGCGTTCTTCAGAGCGGCGCCGATGTTCGTCCCGAGCAGTGTCTGCGGATCCTGGTCGACCCAGTCGAGAAAGAACGCGACGGTATCGAGGTCGCTCGTCAGGTACGAGAGCACGAGCGACCCTCCGGCGAAGCCGACGAGGCCGACGCGATCGATGCTCTCGGGCTTGTGCTGCAGGAAGTTCTTGATCTCGGCAACCGCGCGCGAAAACCGCGAGGGGGAGACGTCGTGGGCGCGCATCGACGCGGAGCGATCCAGGATCAGCACCAGGTCCTGCCTCTCGTATTCGGGTGTCCGCTCGGTGAGCGACGCCTGCGGACGCGCCAGTGCGAACACGAGACAGCCGCCCATCAGCATGGCGGCGGTCATGACGGCAATCGTGCGTGCCCAGTTGGACCGGCGCGACAGGCGGGCGAACCGGGAGGCGATCGGCGGACGTCGCCGCACGTAGACCAGATACAGCGCATGAACCGTGCAGCACGCAAAGAGCACGGGCAGGAGCTGCCACCAGTTTGCGAATTCCGGCCTCAGGAAGCGCATCGGAAAGGGGAACCGATCAACCGACGCGGCGCTGCTGCTTGGCGCCGGTCTGCGGAGGACGGAGGAGCTGCATCAATTGTTTCGGCGGAGTTTTCGGCTGCCGACGCAGTTCCGACGCCAGGCGCGTGGTCAGCTCGAAATCGTACTTGGTATCCCAGTCGCCCGGCGACGCGTCCAGCGCCTTGTGGAACTCCTCTTCCGCGCGAGTGAACCAGCCAAGTCGGGTTTCCGGCTGCTCCTCCGCCGCGCCTTTCAGAAAAAACGCGCATCCGGAATAGAAGTGCGGCGATGCGGCGGCAGGACCCCGGTCGGCGAGATCGATGACTTCGTCGTAGCGCTTCGCGCGATACAGCGCCCAGAGATGGTTGCCATACGCCCGCGCGTACTCGGACTCGAAGAGCTGACGGGCGGCAGGCAGCTGGTCGAACCGCGATTCACCCGCACGATAGCCGGCGATCGCCTCGTCGAGCCGTCCATCCGCCAGCGCGGCGTCGGCCTGAGCGATCGGCTGCGTCCATCGAGCGTACGCCACGAGAGAAGCACCGGCGAGAAATACGACGAGAAGGAGGGCGGCGCCGATCGTCCTGAGCATCGAGAAACCAAAAGTTTACACCGGCGGGTCGCATCCAGGCGACCGCCGGGACGAGTGACGATGAAATCCGGTTCGGAGTGCGCTCCTACTTGACGGCCGGGACCGATGGCGTCTTCGAGAGGCTGATCATGTTCGCCAGCAGCTGGTACGCCCCGTCCGTTCCGGCCGGCAGCTGGCGCCAGAGGCCCAGACCGATGTAAATCCACCGCCCCTTGCCGTACTTCGCTTCCACGAGCGCGCCCAGCTTGGTTCCGGGGTTATCGGGGAACGAATCGACCATCGAGACGAGGTCGGTGTATTTCGGGTCCTTGTCGCCGAGGAAATACAGCCCGCGCTCCTGCACCCAGCCCTTCCACGTCTGCGCGGTCACGCGGTTGGGCCGAGTGAAGACCGGATCCTCTTTCTGCAGCACCTGCACCGGCACGTCCTCATCGGACACGCGATTGGTGCTGACCTTTGCCGGCCACGGTCCGTACTGCTGCTGGTTGAACTCCATCTTGTTGTACTGGACCAGCACCGTGCCGCCACGCTCGACGTAATCGAGCAGCCGGCGATTATAGGCGCGGAGATCGTCGCGGCGCTCGTACGCGCGCACGCCCGTCATGATGACGTCGTACTTCGAGAGGTTGCCCCACGCGAGTTCGTCGGCATCGATGAACTCGACTTTCGCGCCGAGCTGCTCGATCGCCGGCGGCACCTGATCGCCCACGCCCACGATGTAGCCGACGGTGATCCCGGGAGTGGTCTTCACGTCGACGACCTTGACCGACGTCTGCGCCGCCTTGATCACCTGCCGCCGCTCGACGTGCGGATACTCGATCTCCTGATAGCCATTCACGAATTTCTGATCGCCGGTCACCGACGACGTCACGATCGCCCGGACCGGATACTCGCCAACCGCGACGTTCGCGGGCGCGGTCACCCGGAACCGCGCCGACAGCGCCTCGTCCTCGTGCTCGAAATCGACTTGCGCATTGGCCGGCGTGACCTTCCATCCAGCAGGCGCGTTCAACGTCACGATTGCCCTCGCCGACGCTTTGGTGCCATTCGTGACCGTCACGTGAATTTCACGATCGAGTGGCTGCGATTCACCGGCCCTGGGCGCCGGAATGACTGCAAGCCCCGGCGTCATCCGCACCGAGAAGGCGGGGACGACTGTCAGCTCCATCCGCTTGTCGCCTTCGTAAACGTCCTTTACGTAGCGGAACTGAATCGGCTGGTCCTCGGTGATGTCGACCGCGCCGGCCTTGACCCGATAGGTGACGTGGAACGGCGACGGCGCGAAGGCGATCCCGAAGGGCACGCCCGGATCGAAGTCCTCGCGTGCGGGGTTCCCGGGATGCTTCCAGTAATTGTCGTGGAAATACGGCTGCGTGAGCTTCGCGTCTGCCGGGACACTGGCGTCCACCGAACACGAGTACACCGCTCCTGCTTTCGCAGGCCCCGCAGCACATGCCGCGCCGGACAGCCCCGCGACTGCGACGCCGGTGACATCGACATCCGTCGCGCCTCGATTCAGCGCGACGAGGGACAGCTTGATTGGCTGCCCCGCCACGATCAGGCCATCGTCGGCGATTGCCTCGAATTTGAGACCGTGTGCCGCTACGACTGCATCCTGATAGTCGCGTTCCTTCTGCTTCAACCGGAACTCGAGTTCGTACTTCGCCGAGTCGGACAGCCCCATCGAGCCGAGCTGCGACAGCAGCGAGCGGACGGCCGTCAGACCCGCCCCGATGGGCGCCGCCGTCGCTGCATCGCTGCCGGATGCGAATGCCTTTTGCGCAAGTTCCGCCTGCTGCACGATCGCGTTCAGGCCGGCCGTCAACGCCTGCGGCGGGTTCTGACCCGCGAAGCGGGCGATACCGGCGAGGCTCGTGTCTATCCCGTCGAAGAGCGAGGTTTCGTCCTTCTCCATCTGCCCCGGGATCGTCGTCGCGACGAGCTGATACGTCATGATCGCCTGGCCGCCGCGGCCCCGTGCGCCGACCTGCACGCCGGGGATCGCCGGCAGGCCGCCGGTGCCCTGGCACTTGTGATTGCTGTGGGCGTCGGTGCCGATGTCTGTGTAGGTGCGGCCGAGAAGTTCGTCGTACGCTCCGGTATTCACCCGGCAGAGACGGCTGGTGTCGGCCGTTTGCGCGGACGCCGGCGGCGGCTGCGGAGCTGTTGGCCGCGCGGTTGCGCCCGGATTGAACGACGAAGGAATCACACCGCGGCCGCCGGTGAAATAGAGCTTCGGCGGCTGCCATGGGCGCAGTCCTTCTTCAATCTGTTCTGGGTACGCGTTTGGATCGCCGGAGACCTTCCACGCCTCGCGCGCGAGTATTGTCGTCGCTTCGTGCGCGCGATCACCGCCTCGTCCCTGGATGTTCATCGTGAGGAACACGTCCGGCCGGAACGTCCGGATCTGCCGCACGAAGTCACCCACGATGACGTCGCGTCCCCATTTGTCGATGACTTCCTCGGGGCTGAACGAGTACCCGTAGTCGAGCGCCCGCGTGAAGTACTGCTCCGCGCCGTCGATGCGGTGGGCGGAGAGGAGCTCCGATGTCCGCAGGACGCCGATGTCGCGGAAGAGCTCCGGGCCGATCTCGTTCTGGCCGCCCTCGCCGCGGTTGGTCTGCAGGTCGATCGATCGCAGCCCCATCCCCCGCGTATACAGCGCGAAGAGCGCATTGTGCTCGTCGTCAGGATGCGCGGCCGACTGCATGAACGTGCCGGACACGTTCAGTTTTCGAATCGCCAGCCCCAGCGCGACGTGTCCGCTGTCGGACGACACGACGGAGAACGACATGCGGTTCTGCGCGGAGGCGGTAACGAGGGCGGAGACGGCCAGAGCGAAGGTCAGGAGACGGCGCATAGCAGTCGGAGGATTGGTGAATCGGAGAATTGGTGGATTGGTGCGTTCAAGAGTTGATGAACGGTGAACCGGATTTGGCGGACTGGAGGTACGCCCGGCAGACACCTGCGTGACCTCCAGTCCACCAGTTCACCGCGCCTTCAGAATCTCACCTTGAACCCGAGCTGCAGCTTGCGCTGCTCGAAACCAGAGGGATTGACGAAGTCGTTCGCATCGCTCGGAATCGGCGTCAGTGGGTTGCCGGCCGCATCGACACGTATCTGGGTGTTGATGCCGGACAGCTGCGTCGTGTTGAACACGTTCTTCAGTTCGACGATGAATTCGCCGCGCGTCGAGCCGGCGATCGGAATCCACCGCGTGTAGCGCATGTCGACGTTCTTGCGCGCCGGCAGATACAGCGAGTTGCGCGAGACGAACAGCGGACGGTCGCTGCTGGTGCTGTCGCTGTTCAAATCCTGGTTTGCGCTGATGTTCACCGGCAGGCCGCTGTTGAACTGCAGCAGCACGCCGATTTCGTTGCCGTTCAGCAACCCGTGGACGAACGCGTTCGACGAATGATTCACCGACGTGTAAATCACGTTGCCCGTGAAGTTGTGGCGCATGTCGAGCGGATTGGGTCCCTTGTCCCGTTCGAGGTTGCTCGGATCAGACGGACCGGCTTCGGACTGCACGGTCAGCTGCGTCCGCAGCGGCGTGTCGTCGATGCCCTTGCCAAGCGAGTACTGGACGTTGAACAGCAGCCCGTCAGCGAAGCGCTTGGTCGCCTGCAGCGTCATCGACTTGAAGTCGGACACGCCGATCGATTCCACCTCGAGGATGTGATTGAAGCGCGGATCCTGACGCGTCGAGCCGTTCACGGCGGTGCTGTAGATCGGCCGGCCGTCGGCGAGAACGCCGACCGGGTTGATCAGGTTGACGTCGTTCACGACCGGCAGCTGGTCGCCCTTCGCATACATCACCGCGATCGATGTCGTGAAGTTGTTGCCGAACGCGCGCTCGAGCTGCGCGTTGCTCTGCCACGTGTGCGCAACCTGGAAGTCCTGGCTGACCGCCCACGGCGACTGCTGGCTGAGCGTCCCCGCGTTGGTGCCGCCAGGGAAAGCCGGGGCGCCCGGTGTCGTCGGGTTGAAGGAGTAGACCGGAGCAGTCGGCGAACCCGACAACTGCAGCGCCTGCTCGTAACCGCCAAGAATCGGCTGGTCGAACATCAAACCGGTGCTGGCACGGAGGACCATCTCTCGACCGATGGCCCAGGCGACGCCGACGCGCGGTCCGAAATTGTTCGTATCGGTGTTGAAGCTGTGCGTCTGGTCGAGTGGCGCGTTCGACAGCCCCGCCGGGTACTTATAGAGGTCGTAGCGGACGCCGTACAGCACTTTCACGGACGGACGGAACTGCCAGTCGTCCTGGATAAACGTGCTGACGACGTTCGTCGACATGTTGAACGAGAGATCGCCGGTGATCTGCGACATCGTCGAGTACGAGAACGGGTCCGCGCCGCTCTTCGCGGCAAGGTACGCGTCGACCGTCGGGAAGGTGTAGATGAACTGCGGCGCGCTGGTCCGCTGGTCGTAGATGTGCTGCCAGTCGACGCCCGTCTTGAAGTTGTGAACGCCGCGGATATAGGTGAAGTTGTCGATCACCTGCGTGATGTTCTGCTTGAACTCGAACCCGGCGTTGCCCTGCCCCGTGCTGCCCAGCGGTGCGCCGAACGAAATGGCGGGTGTGTTGATTGTGATCGCCGGCGCGACACCGGAATCCGAATTGGCGACCGACGACTGGTGGCGATGGGCGTACTGCACGCGCAGCTCGTTCAGTTTCGTGCCGCCCAGCGAGGACACGAGCTGTGCCGCGGTCGAGTCCATCGCATCGAGGAAGTCCGTCGCACGCTCGAGCGTCGCCGTGCCGCCGCCGCTGTTGTACGGCGCATCGTTATGGAACCGGATCCACCGCGCGGTCAGCCGGTTCGCCTGATTCATCTGGTAGTCGCCCTTCGCGATCGCGAACTTCGCGGTCTGCACGTTGGGCGCCGCGGCGGGCTGCGGTTTGACACCGACGGCCGCAACGACCGCCGGCGAGACCGTGATGAGGCTGGTCGACGACAGATCGCGCCGCGTCTGCTCCCACCCGCCGTAGAAGAACAGCTTGTTCCGGATGATCGGACCGCCCACGTCCGCGGTCCCGGTGTCCACTTTGGTCGCCGGACGGAGATCGCTCTTCGACTTCCCCGAGTTCGCGACAACTGTGTCGAGCGACGGACAGTCCTTCACCTGAGTCGTGCTGCCGCACCCGAAGTAGAACGGGAACGCGCTGAACGGATTCCTGCGGAACAGATAGCTCGCCTCACCGTGGAACTGATTCGTCCCCGACGGGGTGATCGCGTTGTAGACCATTCCCATGGTCTGGCCGAACTCCGGCGCGAAGCCGGTCGTCACGACCTTGACTTCCTGGATCATCACTTCCGACATCGGCAGCAGCCGCAGACCCGCGCGGTCCTTCTCGGTATTGGTGTTGCCGTCGATCATGTAGTTGATGCGCATCGAGGCGCCGTTCGCCGCGAGGTGGGGTACGCCGAACTCTACGTTCTCGGTGCCCGTCACCCCCGGCTGCACGAGCGCGAAGTTGTACGGGTTGCGCGCGACGAGCGGCAGGTTGTGCACCTCGGCATCGCTCATCGTATGGCCGACGTCGATGCGGGCCGGGTCGAGCGCCGGCGCGTCTGCCGCGCTCACGCTGATCGTCTCCGACAGCTCGCCCACGCTCATGGCGGCGTTGACGACTGCCGTCTCACCGACGCTCACCTTCACGCCGGTCTGCTGAAATGTCTTGAAGCCCTGCAGCTCGGCCTTCACGGTGTACGTGCCGATCGGCAGCAGCGGCGCACGATACAAGCCCTTGTCGTTCGAAACGGCGGTGCGCTCGGCGCCCGTTTCCGTCTGCGTCAAGGTTACGGTAACACCCGGGAGGACTGCGCCCGATGCGTCGGTAATAGTGCCTTCGATAGCCCCATTGGTGGCCTGCGACTGCGCGAACGCGGACGAAACCGTGACGACGAGCGCAAGCAGGACGATGACTGCCGCCACCCAGCGGCTGCTGAATCGCAACATGTTTTCTCCTCTGTGTTCCACGCCGGACGATGGAGGTGGATCGGCAAAATTATCTCAAACGTTACAAGAAAGATACAACCCCGCTCGGCAGGACCGCTGGAGGAACTCGCGATAGGATGAGTCGATGCGCCCTCTGCTCGTCGCCCTCTCGCTCGCCGCCGCCCTCCAGGCAACGTCCGGTCATCTCGATTTCAAGGCTCCGGCCGGCTGGCACACACGTCCGCCCTCCAGCACCATGCGGGTGGCGGAGTTCGTCATTCCTCACGCCGCAGGCGATGCGGACGACGCGGAGCTCATCGTCTACTTCTTCGGAGCGCAAGGCGGCGGAAGCGCCCAGGCGAACATCGACAGGTGGATCGGCCAGATGCAGGAACCCGACGGTCAGCCGGCGAAACAGGCCGCGAAAACCGAGATGCGGACGATCAACGGCCTATCCGTATCGTCCGTCGACGTGTCAGGAACGTATGTCGCCGAAATGAGACCAGGGGCGAGCGAGCACTTCAATAAGCCCGGCTACCGGCTGATCGCCGCCGTGGTGGAGACACCCGGCGGCCAGTACTACATCAAGGTGACGGGACCGGCCCGGACGGTCGCCGGCGCCAAGGCAGACATCGACAAGTTCTTCGCGTCGCTCTCGTACTCGGTTTCCGCCGATTAGCGGTCACTCGAGCGTCAGCGGCTGGTAGTCCACAGTTCCTGGTCGTACGTCCGGATGCCGATCGAGCACCCGCACGCACGTGTTCCACCGCAACAGCGCGTCGTCGTTGCCGGGCGGCCGGATCGCCGCCGCCTTCTCGTAGCAGTCCATCGCGTCGCGGATCCACTCGTAGACGTTGGGACCCGCACCGGGCGATTGACGATCGAGCAGGGCCTTGCCCTGGCGCTCGCAGAGTATGCCTTCGTAGTACGCGCGCTGATAGTCGTCGCTGATCTGGTACAGCACTTCGCGCGCGTGGCGGACGAGCGATGCCGGACCGTGGCCGAACTGGTCGGTCAGCGCGAGCAGCAGCATGATCACGGCTTCCTGACGCCCGGGGTCGACGTTCAGCACGTCGAGACAGATGCTTTCCGCTTCCCAGGGCTCGTTGAGGAGCCGGTAGCGCTCGGCCTTCTCGAGCGCCGCGTCGATGCCGCCAGGAGAGAGCGGTTTCAGTTCAAACATCCGAACCTCCGTTATTCACGCCTGAAGAATCGAAGCAGCTTGACCGTCGGATCGTACAACTCGTCGACGACGCGTTCCTTGAGCGGGATGATCGCGTTGTCGGTGATGTGTATGCCCTCGGGGCAGACGTTCGTACAGCATTTGGTGATGTTGCAATAGCCGATGCCGTGGCGCCGTTTGAGGTCGCCGGCGCGGTGCGCGGCGTCGAGCGGGTGCATCTCGAGCGCCGCGGCATACGTGAGGAACCGCGGCCCGATGAAGCCGTCGAACAGCCGGTGCTCGCGCAGGACGTGGCAGACGTCCTGGCAGAGGAAGCACTCGATGCACTTCCGGAACTCCTGAACGCGTTCCGCGTCCTGCTGCCGCATCCGCCACGTGCCGTCCGGAGCGTCCGGCTTGCGCGGCCGGAACGCCGCGATCGTTTTCTTGACGGTGAAATTCCACGACACGTCCGTTACGAGATCTTTGATCGGAGGGAACGCCCGCATCGGCTCGACAGTCACCGGCGCAGTCAGATCGATCTGGTTCAGCCGCGTCATGCACATCAGCCGTGGCTGGCCGTTGATCTCGGCGGAACACGATCCGCACTTCCCCGCCTTGCAATTCCATCTGACGGCCAGGTCGTTCGCCTGCTCCGCCTGGATCTGATGGACGGCGTCGAGGACGACCATGCCGTCGGACACCGGCGTCGAGTAATCCTGGAACCGGCCTCCCGCCGCGTCACCACGCCAGATCCGGAACGTCGCACTTGGAGGCATGAGGCTCCTATTTCATCTCTTCGACGATCGCCTTGAGTTCGTCCGGCATGCCGGGGAGCGGCGCGCGCTCCACGGCCATCCCGCCCGCGTCCTCCTTGCGGACGACGATGTTGAAACCGGCATAGGCCGGGTCCTTCGCTGGATAGTCTTCGCGGAAGTGACCGCCACGGCTCTCTCGCCGCTCGAGCGCAGAGCGTGCGATCGCTTCCGACACCGTCAACAGATTGCGCAGGTCGAGTGCGGCATGCCACCCGGTGTTGAACTCACGGTGACCCGCCACGCCGACGTTGCGCGCGCGATCACGCAGACGCTGCAGTTCCTCGACCGCTGCCGTCATCTCGTCCGCGGTCCGGACGATGCCGACTTTGTCCTGCATGAGATCTTGCAGATCGTGCTGGACCTGGAACGGGCCGTCGGGCGTGCCCGTCCGATCGAACGGCTCGAGTGCAGCGCGTGCGGCCATGTCTACCTGCCCGGCATCGATCGCCGGCGAGCCGTTGGTACGGGCGAACGCCGCGGCGTGCTCTCCGGCGCGGCGCCCGAAGACGAGGAGGTCCGACAGCGAGTTGCCGCCCAGCCGATTCGCGCCGTTGATGCCGGCCGCACATTCGCCGGCCGCGAACAAACCCGGAACGGTCGACATCTGTGTGTCCGCGTCGACGCGTATGCCGCCCATGATGTAGTGCGTCGTGGGACCGACTTCCATCGGCTCGCGGGTGATATCGATGTCCGCGAGCTGCTTGAACTGGTGATACATGCTGGGCAGCTTGCGGCGGATGTGCTCTTCCGCATTCGGGATGCGGCTCTTGATCCACGCGATGTCGAGGAAGACGCCGCCGTGCGGGCTCCCCCGGCCCGCCCTGACCTCCCGCCGGATGCAGCGGGCGACGTGGTCGCGGGTGAGCAGCTCCGGTGGACGCCGCGCGTCGCGATCGCCCTGTGTGTACCGGAATCCCTCGTCTTCGTTGTCGGCCGTTTGGGAGCGGTACAGCTCCGGGATGTCGTCGAACATGAAGCGGCGTCCCTCGCTGTTGCGCAGCACGCCGCCTTCACCGCGGACGCCTTCCGTGACGAGAATGCCGCGGACGCTTGGCGGCCACACCATGCCGGTGGGATGGAACTGGACGAACTCCATGTCCATCAACTCGGCGCCCGCCTCATACGCGAGCGCGTGGCCGTCGCCCGTACCCTCCCAGCTGTTGCTGGTAATCCGATAGGCGCGCCCGACACCGCCCGTGGCCATCACGATCGCCTTCGCGCGGAAAAGGAAGAAGCGGCCGCGATCCCGGCCATAGGCGAGCGCCCCGGCCGCGCGGCTGCCGTCCTTGATGAGCGCGATCACCGTGCATTCCATGTGCACGTCAATCGCGAGATAGATCGCGCGGTCCTGAAGCGTGCGGATCAATTCGAGGCCGGTGCGGTCGCCGACGTGCGCCAGACGCGGATACCGGTGCCCGCCGAAGTTGCGCTGCAGGATCCGGCCGTCCGCCGTGCGATCGAATACCGCGCCCCACGCTTCGAGCTCGCGAACCCGATCGGGCGCCTCGCGCGCGTGAAGTTCGGCCATCCGCCAGTTGTTGACGTATTGGCCGCCGCGCATCGTATCGGCGAAGTGCACCCGCCAGTTGTCGCGGTCGTCAGCGTTGGCGAGCGTCGCGGCGATGCCGCCTTCGGCCATCACGGTGTGCGCCTTGCCGAGGAGCGACTTGCACACGAGGCCGACCGACACACCGGCTCCGGCCGCTTCGATTGCCGCTCGCAGCCCCGCACCGCCGGCGCCGATGACCAGAACGTCGTATTCGTGGGTCTCGTAATCGGGCATCAAAAGATCCTGAAGTCGGTCCAGATGCCCATCGAGCACAGGCGGACGTAGAGATCCGCGAAGCCGACGCTGCACAGGCTGCACCAGGCCCAGATCATGTGGCCGCGATTGAGGCAGCTGACGCAGTCGTAGGTCTTCACGCCCAGAGGCGCGCGAGACAACTGATCCCGGCATCCGCCCACCACATGACGGAGCGAATGACAGCCGAAGAGATATCCACTCAGAAGGAAGGCGTTGACCGTCAGCACGAGGCTTCCGACGCCGATGCCGAACCGGATCGCACCCGTCGCGGGATCCGGAAACCAGAACGCGGAAAACGCGTCCCAGGCGAGGAACAGCAGTACGAACATCGAGAGAAACAGCATGTAGCGGTGCACGTTCTGCAGGATGAGCGGGAACGACTGCTCTCCCCAATAACTGTGGCGGGGCTCGCCGACCGTGCACGAGGGCGGATCTGCCCAGAACGCCTTGTAGTACGCTCCGCGATAGTAGTAGCACGTGAGCCGGAACAGCGCCGGGATCGGAAGGATGAGCAGCGCCGGCGAGAAGGCGACCCAGGGCGGCCACAGCGCCGGACGTGGACCGAACCAGCTATGCGGAGATCCGCCGAAGATTTCCGGCGAGTAGAACGGGGACAGATAGGGGCCGTACGTGTAATGCGTCCCCTGAAACGCCGCCCACGTGGAATAGACCAGGAAAACCGAGAGACCGAGAAACACCACCAGCGGCTGGACCCACCACGCGTCTCTGCGCGCGGTCTGTCCGAAACGCCGGTGCAGTACGAGAGGCGCCGTCGGCATGGGATCGTCCTCGCTCCACCAGGGCTCCGCCCCGGATCCCGGTTCCATGACAGACGAAGCGCCGCGGCTTCGTTGGTCCGGAACGAGACGCTTTATACCACAGCCTTTGCGGCCGTCGTCTCTCGCTGCCGCCGGGCGGCGCTCACCCGCGCCGGCCGAACAACGCGAACAGGATCACGACGACGATGACGGCGATGACAATGCCAACCCAGAAGCCGGCCTTGAAGATGCCGGCGACCGCCGCGCAACCAGTAAGGGTCACCGCAATCAGGGCGACGAGCAGGACACGCGCGAGCACGCTCAGCATGATGCCTCCACAAATGGCACGGCCGCGCTTCGTACCTCGGCCACACCGGCAATCCTCCGCACGGTTGATTTCACAGATCGTGCCGACCGGCTCGTAGCGCGCCGGCGATGAGCGATTTCAATTACGGCATTCTCGAAGAACGCAGTCATCGTCCGTGGCCGATGCGAGACGGGCCATGGGTGATGACCCAGACCTGGAACGACCTGCTGTTCGCGCACTGGCGGGTCGACGCCGCCGCGCTCCGCACGATCGTGCCGGAGGACTTCACGATCGACACGTTCGAGGGGCAGGCATGGATTGCGGTCGTTCCGTTTCACATGACGAACGTCGGTCCGCGGCTGGCGCCATCGATCCCCGGGGTGTCGGCGTTTCCGGAGTTGAACGTCCGAACGTACGTGCGCGTCGACGACAAGCCCGGGGTCTATTTCTTCAGTCTCGATGCCGGCAGCTCCGCGGCAGTGGCTACGGCGCGCACGCTGCTGCGCCTGCCCTACTACACGGCACAGATGAGCGTCCGCGCCGGCTGGTCAATCCAATACAACAGCCGCCGGACGTGGGGGCCATCGGCGACGTTCCAGGCGCAATATGCGCCCGCCGGCAGTCCATCCGTACCCAGTCCGGGCTCGCTCGAGTACTTCCTGACGGAACGATATTGCCTCTATGCGATCGATCTCTTCCATCGTCCTTACCGTCTCGAGATCCATCATCCACCCTGGCCGCTGCAGCCCGCGCGTGCCGAGATCCTCACGAACACGATGACCCAACCGCTCGGCATCGAGCTGGCCGGACCGGGGCTGCTGCACTTCTCGAAGCGGCAGGACGTGGTGTGCTGGATGCCTCAGGCGACCAGGAGATGACCGTTGGGAGTTGTGTCGCCGTGGCGTTGACGATATACCTTCCCCATGGCCATCACGTTTCTGTGCATCGCCACCTATCGCAAAGGCGACGAGTTCCTGCGTGAGTGCCGCCGACGGGGCTGCCGGGTGCTGCTGCTGACGGAAGAACAGCTGCGCGAATCGGACTGGCCGCGGGAATCGATCGACGAGTTCTTCTACGTTCGTCGCGACATGCCAGAGGACGAGATTCGGAAAGGTGCCGCGTACCTCGCTCGCTCCGAACAGCTCGATCGAATCGTTGCGCTCGACGACTTCGACGTCGAACTGGCGGCCATGCTGCGCGAGTATCTGTGGGTACCGGGCATGGGCGAAACGACCGCGCGGGCGTTTCGCGACAAGCTCGCGATGCGTGCGCGGGCGCGGAGCGCGGGCATCGCCTGTCCGGACTTCGTGTCGCTCGTCAACGACGCGGCGATCGAGGACTGGATGCGCCGCGTGCCGCCGCCGTGGGTCGTCAAACCACGGTTCCAGGCCGCCGCGATCGGCATCAAGAAGGTCGCGAACCGAGGCGAACTGTGGGATGTCGTCGGCGCTCTCGGCGACGCAAGGGCGGACTACCTCCTGGAGCAGTTCGTCACCGGCGACGTTTATCACGCGGACTCGATCGTGTTCGATCGAACAGTGGTGTTTGCGGCGACCAGCCGATACGGCACTCCGCCCATGGCCGTCGCCCACGAGGGTGGAATCTTCGTGACGAGGACGCTGTCGCCGTCCGATGAAACGGCGCGTGGCATCAAGGCGCTGAACGCACGCGTTCTGGATGCGTTCGGGATGCTCCGCGGCGTTTCGCACACGGAGTTCATCAGGAGCACAGACGGCACTCTGCACTTTCTCGAGACGTCAGCGCGCGTAGGCGGCGCGTACATCGTCGACGTCGTGGAGGCGGCGACCGGCGTAAACCTGTGGCGCGAGTGGGCGCGTCTTGAAATCGCGGGCGAGCACGGCACGTATCCGCCGCCGTCGACACGTACCGACGCTGCCGGCATCGTGCTGTCGCTCGCGCGACAGCCCGAACCGGACATGAGCGCGTACACAGACGAGGAAATCGTGCATCGAATCCGAAAACGGCACCATGCGGGGCTGATAGTTCGCTCGCAGGACCCCGATCGAGTCGCGGCGCTGCTCGACTCGTACGTTCCAAGGTTCTACAACGACTTCCACGCTTCCGCGCCGCCGCCTGCGCGGGCAGCGGAATAGGCAGGGAGCAACAGCGAGGTCGAGAAAGTTACTACTCGGTTTGCGCGACCTGCGGTATCCTGAAGCGCCTTCATTCACAACAGGATCTGTGCGGGCATGGGCTCGCATCTCGGGCGGCTGCCCGACGTTCGGCGGAAGGGGACCTCGTGAAGAACCCGGCGGAGAATGCGCAAGACCCGGCGACCGACGATCTACTGCTCGCTGATTCATCCGAAGACGACGACGAACCGATTCTCGAAGAGCCCGCGCCCGTCCGGCAAGGCCTTCCTCCCGGCTTTCGCATGCGCCATGACCGTCACTACGTAGATGAGTTGGTGGGCATGCGCGTCGCGGCTGCTTCGCGCCAGGTCCCGCAGGTGGTCGAACCGGCAGCTGCGCTTCGCGACAAACCGGACGATGCAGCCCGTACGCTGCGAGCGGCGCTCGGACTGATTGCCGATCGGCTCGATGTGCTCAGCCACCACGCGAATGCGGATCGTCGATCGCCGCTCGGGACCTTCGACCGCGCGCTGCGGATCGAACTCGATCGCGCGGCGCGTGTCGCCCGCGCAGCAGAAACGATCGCCGGAGACGTCCCGTTGGCGCGCCGTGAAGTAACCGCCGGGGAAATGGCGGAGCGTGTCATGCACGCAATCCGGCCGGCACGCAGGTTCAGCGGCGTCCGCTTCAAGATGTCCGTCGAGGACGCGTCGTATCGGATCGTGATCGATGCGGGCGAGACGACGCGCGCCATCGCTGGGGCCGTTGACGCCTTTTGCGATCTGTTGTCAGCCTCCCGTCATCAGGACAATGATGATCCGGTCGTCCAGCTCAAGGTCCATGGTGTTCAGCCGCGCCCGGCTCTGATGATAGAGGTTGCGGCGAGCGGACTGGGATTGAGCGAAGAGGCGCTCGCAACGTTCTTCGACGCCACACCGGCGGTCCACTCGGCGGCAACCGAACGGACGCTGCTGCTGAACGCCGCAGCGAGGATCGCCCGGGCTCACGGCGGCCGTGCCGACGTTCGCCGCGGCGACGATGGCGAGGTGGTAGCGCTCTTCGTGCTGCCCGCTGTGGTCTGAACTACTCTGCCCGTAACGCGACCATCGGATCGACGCGCACCGCACGACGGCCCGGGATGTAGCACGCGAGCAGCGTCGCGATCGCCACCACCAGCGAGACAGCTCCAAGCATGAGCGGGTCGCGGGCTGTCACCCCGAACAGCACGCCCTGCAGCGCGCGTCCGGACAACAGCGCGAGTCCGATGCCAAGGCCGAGGCCGATCGCCGCGAGCCGCGCGCCTTCGCCGAGTACCAGCCCCAGGATCGTCTCCGGCGTCGCGCCAAGCGCGATTCGCACGCCGAGTTCCGGAATGCGCTGGTTGACCGTGTATGCCATTACGCCGTAGACCCCCGCCATCGCGAGCGCGAGTGCGACGATCGCGAACGTCACGAGCAGGAATGTCTGAAAGCGCGGCGTCGCGGACGCCGTCTCCAGCGTCGAGGTCATCGTCGTCGCCTTGACGGGAACGTCCGCGTTGCGAGCGCTGATCGTGCGGCGCAGGGTGTCCGTCAGCGCGAGCGGATCCGGCGTGCCTGTTCGCGCCACGATGCTGAGTGCGGTCGAAAAGTTCGGATGCTGCTCGAACGGCATGTAAATCTCGGCCTGCGCCGGCAGCGCGGGTCCTTTCGTCCGCACGTCTCCCACGACGCCGACGATCGCCATGAAGTTCGGCGAATCGAGCCCGCATTGAATGCGTTTGCCGATCGGGTTCTCTCCGGGAAACGCCTGATGCGCGAGCGTTTCGTTGACGATCGCGACAAACGGCGCCTCGTGCCGGTCTGCGTCGGTGAAGTCCCGGCCCGTCTTCATCGGTATCTGCATCGTGCGGAAGTAATCGGGCGTGACAACGGTGAAGATCGCCTGCCTGGACTGAACGCCCGTCTGGTCGGGACCGGGACCTCCCTCGATCCAGTAGCCCCCGTTCGACCGCGGCGCGGTGGGCAGCCCTCTCACCCCCGCGACGGCGCCCACGCCCGGTACGCCGCGCAATTCCGCGAGGAGTCCGCGATAGAACTCCGTCGCGCGGGCCGCGTCCCCCGATTGGCTGACAGGAACGTTCGTCTGGAGCACGAGAATGCGGTCGGGACCAAATCCCAGGTCGACAGCCATCAGCGCCGCCAGGCTGCGCGCAAGCAGCGCGGCTCCCGCCACGAGGACCACAGCCAGGGCAATTTCCGCGACGACGAAGACGCTTCGCGCGAAGCCGCCTCGGGCACCAATGGCGGAGCCCTTCCCGCCCTGCCGCAGGCCATCGACGAGCTCGACCCGCGAGACCTGCACGGCGGGCGCAAGTCCGAAGAACACGCTGGCCAGCAGCGCGACGGCAATCGCAAAGACCAGCGCCACGGAATCGACGTGTACCTCGTCGAGTCGCGGGAGATTTGCCGGCGCGATCCTGACGAGCGCGAGCATTCCCAGACGCGCGATCCACGCACCGACGGCGCCGGCGGCGATCCCCAGCACGGCACTTTCCGTGAGCAGCTGCCGGACCAGCCGGCCGCGTGTAGCGCCGACAGCGGCACGAACGACCATCTCGCGCTGACGCACGGTCGAGCGCGCCAGCAGCAGATTGGCCACGTTCGCGCACGCGATGAGCAGCACGAGTCCGACGGCGCCAAACAGCAGGTAGAGCGTGCTCTTCGTGGTCCCGACGACCTGCTCCTGGAGCGGCATCACGAACGTCAGCTTCGTGGCGTTCGTGTTCGGGTACATGGCCGACAACCGCTGTGCAACGGCCGTCATGTCGGAGTTCGCCTGCTGCAGCGTGACGCCGTCCCGCAGGCGCGCGACGACGGTGTAGTTGTGCGCGGACCGCGACGTCGTCTCGGACCACCTCCACGCCGGCATGTAGATGTCGGCGCGCGCAGGAAAACGGACGCCGCGATCCAGCACGCCGGCAATCGTGAAGAGCGTGTCGTTGAATTTCACCGTCGCGCCGATCGCCCGACGGTCGGCGTTGAATTGCTTCCGCCAGAACGCGTCGGTAATCACGACGGCGCTCGGGCCACCCGGCTGCTGTTCGTCCCGGCTCAGGAGCCGTCCGGAATGCGCGCGCGCACCCAGCACGTCGAAGAAGCCAGGCGTCACGCGATAAACGGCCGCGTAGTCGGCGGCTCCGTTCACGGTCACGCTGATCTCGCCGCCGATGTAATACGCGATCGCAGAAAAGCTGTGATTCTGCGCCTCCCAATCGTGGAAATCCGGGGCCGAGACCGTCGTCGCCCGCAGTCCCGTTTTGGTCCAGTAATTCCCGACGGCAACGATGCGGTCCGCCCGCGGGAACGGCAGCGGCCGCAGGACGATAGCGTCGACGGCGCTGAAGATCGCCGTGGTGGCGCCGATGCCGAGGGAGAGCGTCACGATCGCCGTCGCGGCAAACGCGGGCTGCCGGATCAGACTGCGCAGGGCGTAACGGATGTCCTGAATGAAGCGTTCCATGGCCTGGAATCCCGTCACAAACGGCGTGCCACTGCCGAAGCGCGAGTCTGCCCGCATTCGCGACGCCTGGTGTCTGGAGTCCGTCGCGTGTGCGGGACGGTCGTCGCGCGCGAGCGACTGGCGCCGGTGTGCTGGTGCCGGCCGTCCGGCTGGATTAATAGTGCAAACCGGCCAGCGAACGCCGCGTCAGCTGCCTCCGAACCGCGCGCATGTCATCGCCGCGGAGTTGGCGGAGCGCATACGCGACGAAATCGCGCGTCACCCGCTTGCGCCAGACCAGCGCAAAGTCGGTGTTGTCCATCGGCTTGGCGATGGCAAAGGCCAGGTCGGCCGCGCGGGCGATTGCCTCGTCGGAGAGCGGCCCTCCCAGCAGTGCCCGAGAAGCCCGTTCGCTGACGAGCGGCCGCGACGCGACCGCGCCGAGCACGATGCGTGCATCCTCGATCGTTCCGTCCGCGGAGAGCTTCACCGCGGCGGCCACGCCCAGGACGGGAAAATCGAACGAGCCGCGCCGCCGCAGCTTCCAGTACGTGCTGCGCCAGCCGGCTTGGTCGGGCAGATCGACGCGCGTCAGGATTTCGTCGCTCCGACGCGTGAGGTACTGCATGCCGTCGTTTGCGTAGAGATCCGCGAGGGACAGCGTCCGCGTGCCGGCCGCCGAAACGAGCACGACGTGTGCGCCGAGCGCGATGAGCGCGGGGGCCGTATCCGTCGACGACACCGCCAGGCATGTCGGGCTCGACAGCGCCACCCAGCAGCGCTCGCCGTCCTTCTTCATGCAGAAATCGATCGCCTTGCGCCACTCGTAGGACTGATCGTAGTAGTTGCAACGGGTGTCCAGGCACAGGTTGCCGCCGAGCGTCCCCATCGCGCGCAGGTGCGGGGTGGCAACCTGCGCTGCGGCTTCGTAGAGCGCGCCGCACTCGCGCCGCACCGCATCGTCGCGAAGGATCTCGGACAAGGTGAGGCCGGCGCCGAAACCGTGGGTACCGCCGAACGACCGATGCTTCAGTTCGGCGACGCCGGCGAGACTCACAAGGGCAGGCGGTGTCTGCTGTCGCCGCTTCATGTTCGGTACAAGGTCCGTGCCTCCCGCGAGCAGCATGGCGCCCGGATGCGCCGCAAGGAGATCGACCGACTCCGTGATCGTTCGCGGCGCGTAGTAGTCGAATGCGGGGAGGCGGATCATCGACGCGGCGCTCCAGCCCCCGAGGGCTTCTCACGCTGTCGCTGGTTCGTCGCCTGACCCGTGCCGCCCTCCCACGGCGGCGGCACCATCAGCGCTTCGGGCCACGCGATATCCGGGAACGACGCGGGACCGACGTAGCCTGGCTTGCCGCCCGCGAGCTCGGCGAGCGCCTTCACGATTTTCTCCGGCGTGATTGGCACTTCGTGCACACGAACACCGACCGCGTCGTACACCGCGTTCGCGACGGCGGGCATGATCGGCAGGAGCGGCCCCTGCCCGACCTCTTTCGCGCCAAAGGGGCCGGCGGGATCGGGATCCTCCACGAGTTCGGTGAACACCTCCGGCATGTCGAGCGATGTCAGGCTCTTGTACTCGAGCATCGATGGGAACTTGTGGACGAGCGCGTTCGAGAGCCGCGGCGGAAGCCGGCGATAGGCCTGCTCCTCCATCAGCGCTTCTCCGAGTGCCATGTAGACGCTGCCCTCGACCTGCCCGCGGGCGAGCACGGGATTGAGGGCCCGGCCGATGTCGTGTGCGACCCAGACGCGAGGCACGCTGATCCAGCCGGTCGATTCGTCGACCTCGACCTCGACGACGGCAGCCGTATATGAGTACGTGGGCGACGGTCCCACGCCGCCCCCCTTGAACCGCGCCTCCGACTTCGGCGGCGTGTACGAGCCGACGGATCCAACGGCGCCGCTCATCGCTTCGGCCGCGCAGACCGCGTCCCGGAACGTCATGCCCTGATCCGGATTCTCCGAATCGAATACGCGGCGTTCCGCGAAGACCAGGCGCGATGCCGGCACATCGAGCTTGCGGCTGACCGCGGCCGCCAGGATGTCGCGGGCTCGCTCCGCCGCCTGAATCGCGGCATTCCCCATCATCAAGGTGACACGGCTCGAGTAAGACCCGAGATCGACCGGCGTGAGATCCGTATCTCCCGTCACGGCGCGGACATCGAACGGCTCGATGCCAAGCACCTCTGCAACGCACGCGACGAGGACGTCATCGGAACCCTGGCCGATCTCCGAGGCACCGCAGAATGCGGTGACGCCTCCGCTGCGATCGAGCTTCAACTGCACGCTCGAATGCGGCATCTCGTTCCAGTAGATCGGCAGCCCTGCTCCCGAGAGATACGACGAGCACGCCAGCCCCAGACCGCGACCGCGGCCCATCCGGCGGTGCCGCGTGTCGAACTCGGATGCCGCGACGACGCGGCGGATGCACTCGGCCAGGCCGATCGTCCGCACGCGGAGAAAGTTGGCGGTCAGGGCATCGGGGTGCTCGAGGATCCGGAGCCGCAGCTCCGCGGGATTCAGGCGGAGGCGTTCCGCAATCTTGTCGAGCTGCACTTCCTGGCCGAACCGGCTTTGCGGGGTGCCGTGACCTCGCTTCGGGCCGCATGGAGCCTTGTTGGTGAAGACGCGGCAGCCGCGGAATCGATAGGTCGGCACGTGGTAGGTCACCGTCTGCAGCGCGCCCGTATAAAACGTGCTGGCAACGCCATACGAGCCGTAGGCCCCGCCGTCCAGTAGCGTCTGCAGATCGACGGCGGTGATCGTGCCGTCGCGCTTCACTCCTGTCCGGAATTTCATCAGGACGGGATGTCTTCCTCGATGACAGTAAAAGACCTCTTCGCGGGTCAAGGTGATCTTCACGGGGCGATCGAGGACGAGCGCCGCTTTCGCTACTGCGATTTCGTGGTTGAACGGATCGCTCTTGCCGCCGAAGCCGCCGCCGTTGGGGGCCGCAATGACGCGGATGTGCTGCGCCGGAATCGCGAGGGCTTTTGCGAGCGCGCGATGAAGGTAATGCGGTGTCTGCGTGCTCGAACAGACGACGAGCTTGCCGTCGCCGTCGAGCCACGCGACCGTCGCGTGCTGCTCGAGCGCCAGATGCGTATTGCCTTCGTAGAAGAACACGTCTTCGAAGACTTCGTCGGCATCCGCCATCGCCGCGTCGATGTCGCCGAACTGCATGGCGGCGAGCTTGTGGACGTTGCCATGTTCGCCGTAGGCGTGGATGCGCGGTTCCTCGATGGCCAACGCGTCTTCAGGGTCCGCGATCGTTCTGCGCGGTTCGTACCGGACGTCGATCAGCTCGCAGGCATCCGAGGCAGTCGCCTCGTCGCGTGCGACGACGAGCGCGACCGGATCGCCGACGAAGCGCACTGTGTCCGGACAGAGCGCGTGCTCGTCCTGGCTCACGGGCAGGATGCCGTACGAAATCGGTAAATCGCGTCCGGTGAGCACGAGATGGACACCGCCGTGCGACTCGGCGCGGGACGTTTCAATCGACACGATGCGCGCGTGCGGCAGCGGCGAGCGCAGGAGTTTCGCGAAGAGCATCCGCGGCATCACGATATCGTCCGCGTACCGCGTTTGACCCGTCGCCTTGGCGCGGCCGTCGACACGCCGGCGCGGCAGGCCGATGACGCTGTGCGTGCGCTCGTTCATCGCGCAGGAGACGGGGTCGGAGCGTTCTGGCGAACGATGGCGGACGCCGCTTCGACGGCGTCGACGATCTGCTGATACCCGGTGCACCGGCAGATGTTGCCCGAGAGGGCCTCCCGGATCTCATCCCGCGTGGGCGACGGGTTGTGTTCGAAAAGCGCCAGCGCGGTGAGAATCATCCCGCTGGTGCAGTAGCCGCACTGCGAGCCGCCGAGATCGGCGAACGCGGCCTGGAGCGGATGCAGCCGGCTTCCCTCAGCGACGCCTTCAATCGTCCGAACGGACTTGCCCTCGCAGGCGAGACCGAGCGTCAGACACGAGAGCACCGGCACGTCGTCGACCAGCACCGCACACGCGCCGCACTCTCCAAGCTCGCAGCCGTGCTTCGTCCCCGTGAGCTGCAGATCTTCGCGAAGCACTTCGAGCAGGGTCTTGTTTGGTGCGAACGCGACGCTCACGGGTTCGCCATTGACCGACAGATGCAGGAGCACGCGATCGGCCGCCGACCACTCAGTCATTTCGGGTCCAGTGTCTCACGTGTCGCGCCTGCTCAGGCGTAAGAATACCTCAGCGATTCAGGAGCTCATCTGCAAGAAATACCAGCGAGATTGCTGCGCACTCGGTATCCTTGTATGTCGTGCGACAGCCGCGCGGCACCGCACTGTCCATTTACCATCCATCGTGACCCGCTGGGCGTTCGCCATTGTGAACGCAGCAGCTCTCGACTCTACCGCCATGCCCTGGTCCCGGCTTCGTGTGTTCTCGGTCGTTTCCTTCCTCCTTCTGGTGTGCGCGTGGGCGCGTCCGGCAGCTGCCGCTCCTCTTCCGCCGGAGCAACGCCTCTGCGATCCCGCGTACGAGGATTGCCGCGCGGACATTCTCGCCTACATCAACCAGGAAACCGTCGAGATCGACATGGGCTTCTGGATGATGACCGACGCGCGCTATGCGTCGGCGCTCGTCAACGCGTGGAACCGCGGCGTCAAGATCCGGCTCCTGATGGACCCGCGCTGCGTCGAGCAGCATCCGACGTGCGTGACGCAGAACGATCAACTGGCCGCCGCGGGGATCCCGATGCGGAACCGCGTCACGAGCGGCATCCTCCATTGGAAGACCGCCATTTTCGTCGGGCAGGGACAGCTCGAATTCGCCGGCGCCAACTACGCGCCCTTCGAGATGACGCCCGACCAGCCCTTCATCAACTACACGGATGAAGTCGTCGCCTTCACGAACGATCCCGCGCTCGTCCAGAGCTTCATGACGAAGTTCGACGATCTCTGGACGAGCACGACGGAGTTCGTGAACTACGCGAATATCTCAGGACCGCTCACGCGAAGCTTTCCCGTCTATCCCATCGACCCCGAGCTGAATTTTCCGCCCGACGAGAGCTACCGCGATCGCGCCGTCGCAGCCTACAACGCCGAAAACCAGGCGATTGACGTGCAGATGTTCCGCATCACCGACGCGGCGCACCCGGCAGCGATGCTCGCCGCGGTCCAGCGCGGCATCCCGGTGCGCCTGATTACCGATGAGACCGAGTATCGCAATCCGCTGCGGCTGTGGGACGCGTACTACGTCGACCAGATGTATGCGAATGGGGTGTCGGTCCGCTTCGACGGTCACCAGGGCATCGATCACGAGAAGGCCATCGTCCTGTATGGATCGCACCTCGCGATCTTCGGCTCCTCGAACTGGACCGAACCCTCGAGCGACACGCAGCGCGAGCACAATTACTTCACCGGCAAGCCCTGGGTGTTCGACTGGCTGGCGGCGCAGTTCGATCGCAAGTGGAACAACGAGTCCGGCTACATCGAGACGAAGCCGTTCGTTCCCCTCCCGCCCGACACGCCGTCCTATCGCGGACCCGCCGGCGGCGCGACCGGCGTCCCCGCAACTGGAACGTCGCTGCAGTGGAACGGCGGCTTGTGGGCGCACGTCTACGATGTCTACTTCGGCACGACGCCGAACCCGCCGCTGCTGCAGGCAAATCTGAGCCTCGGCCCGAGCCAGTCTACGACGGATGACAAAACGTACGCCCTGCCCGCGCTGCAGCCAGGGACGACGTACTACTGGAAAATCGTCTCGAAAACCGCGGCTGGCGTCACGGCGACCGGTTCGGTCGTGAGTTTCACCACCGCCGGCACTGCGGGCACATCCAACAAGGCGCCATCGGTCGCGCTCACGAGCCCGGCCAGCGGCGCCACGTTCACGGCGCCGGCAACCGTCTCGCTCTCCGCGAACGCCAGCGACAGGGACGGCACGGTTGCTCGCGTGGACTTCTACAACGGATCCGCTCTGATCGGAACGGCCTCCTCCTCTCCGTATACCGTGACGTGGAAGAATGTCCCGGCGGGCACGTATTCGGTGACCGCAGTCGCGACCGACAATCTGTTCGCGTCGACCACTTCACCGGCCGTCTCCGTGACCGTGGGCGGCGGGAGCGCGCCAACGTTCAGCGTCGTGCGCGGCCCGTACCTGCAGCAGCCCACGAATCACTCCATGGTCGTGGTGTGGGCGACGAAGGAATCAGGCGCGGGTGAAGTCCGCTACAACGCGGCGGGTGCGGTCACGACGACTGCGGCAGCAGTGTCGCACCTCGTTTCTGCCACGCAGTCCGGACTCGCGTTCGACTATTACCAGTACGAGGCCACGCTGCCGGGCCTCGCCGCCTCGACGAGCTATACGTATCAGACGTTCAACAGCGGCGCCGCGACGTCCCCGCAAGCGTCCTTCCGCACGGGTCCGGCAACCGGGTCCGGTTCCGTGACCTTCGTCGCATTTGCCGACAGCGGCACCGGATCGGTGGAGCAGCAACAGCTTGCCGATCTGATCGGGCGCGACTCATTCGACATCGCCCTGCATGCCGGCGACATTGCCTACGGCACGCCTGACGGACAAGGGGACGCCTCCTACACGACGTATCAGTCGTACTTCTTCGACATCTACAAATGGCTTGGAGCGCGCGCCCTCTCGCCCATCGAAGGGAACCACGACAGCCGGGCGACCAACAACAACGGGCAGGCGTATCTCGATCTCTTTTCGCTTCCGCGCAACGGCGCGAGCGCGGCGTTTCCGGATCATGCCGAGCGGTACTACAGTTTCGACTACGGCCCGGTGCACGTGATCGGGCTCGACACCGAGTACACCTTCCTCGATCCCACCCGCCAGGCGGAACAGCTGCGGTGGCTCGAAGCCGATCTTGCGGCCACGACGCAGCCGTGGAAAGTGGCCGTGCTGCACCGCGCGCCGTACAGCTCAGGCGGTGAACACGGATCGTCGCTCGACGTGCGCGTCGCATTCGGACCGCTGTTCGAACGGTACGGCGTGGAGCTCGTGCTCTCGGGCCATGAGCACGACTACGAGCGCACCGTTCCGATCCGCGAAAGCACCGTGCCGACGGATCACGCCGTCACCTACGTCGTGACCGGCGGCGGTGGCGCGCCGCTCTATCCAGCCGGTACGAGCACGTGGACGGCGTTCAGTGCTTCGCGCAACGAGTACGTGAAGCTCACCGCCGACGCCTGTAACCTCACGCTGAGCGCCATCGGCATCGACGGGGCGTCGTTCGACGGGACCACGCTGACGCACTGCAATACCGCGAGCGCGCCGCCCACAGTCTCGTTGACCAGTCCCGTGAACGGTGCCACGACTACAGCGCCCGGCACGTTTGGCCTGACGGCGAACGCCAGCGACAGTGACGGCACGGTTTCGCGGGTTGATTTCTTCGCCGGCACCACGCTTGTCGGTAACGCATTTGCCGCCCCGTTCTCGGCGACGTGGACCAATGTGCTGCCGGGCACGTATGTGCTGACGGCCGTCGCTACCGACAACTCCGGGACGACCGCCACATCGTCGCCAGTGACGGTCACCGTCACGGCGGCGCCGCTCCCCAACGGCTGGCTGAACACGGACGTCGGATCGACCGGCGCCGTTGGCAACACGACGGCAACGGCGAACGGCCTGTCCGTCACCGGAGCCGGCGCGGACGTGTGGAACACCGCCGACGCGTTGCAATATGCGTATCAGACGCTCACGGGCGATGGTTCGATCGTCGCGCGAGTGGCCTCTGTCCAGAACGTCGCGACCTGGACGAAGGCCGGCGTCATGTTCAGGAATTCGCTGTCGCCTTCTGCCGCTCAGGCATTCATGCTCGTTTCGCCGGGCAAAGGTCTGGCGTTCCAGCGCCGCCTCAGCGATGGCGCCGGGAGCGTCAGCACTCCCGGCAGCTTCTCCACGGCGCCGCGCTGGGTGAAACTCACGCGCGCTGGAAATACGATCACGGCGTTCGAATCCGTCGACGGCGTCGCGTGGTCGCGCGTCGCCGCCGACACGTTCGCGATGGGCACGACCATCGACGTGGGCCTTGCCGTCTCGAGCCACGTGAACGGCGTGCTGGCGACCGCCGGATTCGACAATATTTCCATCACCGCCGCGGTGCCGAATACACCGCCGGCTGTCACCCTCACGAGCCCGGCGCAGGGGACGACGGTCCAGGCGCCCGCGTCGATTTCGCTGGCAGCGACCGCCTCGGACAGCGACGGGATTGCCAGGGTTGATTTCTACGCGGGCACGACGCTCGTCGGCAGCGATTCGACGTCGCCGTATGGCGTCTCGTGGACCGGTGCGTCTGCCGGCACGTACTCGTTGACGGCAGTCGCGATCGACGCGCTCGGCGCGACCACTACGTCCGCGCCGGTGACGGTGACGATTACGGCCGCGCAGCCGCCGCCGTCCACGCTGCCGAATGGATGGACGCACGGGGACATCGGGTCGACCGGTGCTGCGGGATCGGCCGTTGCCTCGAACGGCGTGTTCACGATCACAGGGGCCGGCGCGGACGTCTGGGGCACCAGCGACGCGCTTCAATACGCGTACACGACGCTGGCGGGCGACGGCTCCATCGTCGCACGCGTCGCTTCCGTGCAGAACGTCGCGAGCTGGACCAAAGCGGGCGTGATGATTCGTAACTCGACGTCGCCATCCGCGGCGCAGGCGTTCATGCTCGTATCGCCCGGCAAGGGCGTCGCCTTCCAGCGCCGTCTGTCCGCCGGCGCCGGGAGCGTCAGTACGTCGGGAAGCTTCACGACCGCGCCCCGATGGGTGAAACTCACCCGCACCGGCAACACGATCTCGGCTTTCGAGTCCGTCGACGGCGTCTCCTGGTCGGCCGTCGCGAGCGACACGTTCCAGATGGGCGCAACGGTGGACATCGGCCTTGGGGTCTCGAGCCACATCAATGGCGTACTCGCAACGGCCACCTTCGACAGTGTTGCCGTGACGGCTGGAGCATCTGGACCGCCCGGCAACACGGCGCCAACGGCGACGCTGACGTCGCCCGCCTCGGGCGCCTCGTTCACCGCTCCGGCGACGATCGCACTCGTCGCGTCGGCTGCCGATACCGACGGTTCGGTGGCGCGTGTGGATTTCTACTCGGGCCAGAACCTGCTCGGATCGTCCACGTCGTCGCCATACACATCCACCTGGACCGGAGTGTCGGCTGGAACATATACCGTCACTGCGGTGGCAACCGACAATCTCGGGGCGACCGGGACCTCGTCACCCGTCACGGTGACGGTCACGGCGCCGCCACCGCCGTCAACGCTGCCGGCAGGCTGGGCCCACTCCGACATCGGCAGCGTCCCGCTCCCGGGCGCAGCCTCGTTCGCGAACGGCACATTCACCGTGAAGGGCTCGGGCGTCGACATCTGGGGAACGTCGGATCAGTTCCACTACGCATACGAGCCCTTGACGGGCGACCGAACGGTCGTCGTCCGAGTCGCATCCGTCCAGAACGTCTCGACGTGGGTGAAGGCAGGGATCATGATCCGCGAAACGCTCGCGGCGAATTCCGCGCACGCGTCGCTGTTCGTATCATCGGCGAAGGGCGTCGCATTCCAGCGGCGCGACGCGACCGGGATCGACAGCGTTCACACGAGCGGCACGCTGAGCCAGGCGCCGCGATGGATCAAACTCTCCCGGGCCGGAAATCTCTTCTCGGCTTACGAATCCGCAGACGGCGTGACGTGGACGCTCGTCGGCACGGACACGATTCCGATGGCAACCACGGTGTACGTCGGGCTGGCGGTCACGAGCCACACGACATCCGCGTCGGCCACGTGTACTTTCGATGGATTGAATATTCAGTAGGTGAATCGCGTCAATTCCCAACTCCCAACCCCCAACTCCCAAAATTTTGTTTGACAGTTGGGAGTTGTTGGGAATTGGGAATTGGGAGTTGACGCAGATTCTCCCTATTTCCCTATCGAGATGGCGGGCTGACCGGCGGCTTTTCGCTTCGCGTTGAGCGCCGGCAGATCGACGGTCGTAATTCTGTTCCACTTCGCCATCACGGCCGCGCTCTGACGACGCGCGTCGGCGCAGGCCTGGACGTCGCGCGCCGTCGGCGTCACGTCAGCCCCCTGCATGCCCATTGCGGCCGCCATCATGGCGCCGCTCGCGCCGTCGAGGGTGGGCGGACCGGCAGGGCCTCCGCGTCCGGGGCCCCCGAATGCGGGGAACGCGCCACGTCCGCCGGCACGCTGCGGCGGCGCAAGCGCGGTGACTGCTTCTTTCAGAGTTGCCCCGTCGGGACCGGCCTGATCGAGCGCGGTCGCGAGGCCGCGAGCCTGCTCCGCCGCCTCATGCAGCTTCCGGGCCCCTTCGTACATCTCCTTGGTCAGCGTCGTCAGCTGCGTGAGACCGGGCGCCGGCGTCTTCACCCGGGGATCGAGATGAAGCTGCAGCGGCTGCGTATAGTGCTGCCCGTCGACCGTCAAGCGTACGTTGTAACTTCCCGGCGGAGCCCACGGCGCGTTCACTGATGCATATGTCCGGTGCGGCACGGCCGCTCCGCCGCCTCCGCGTCCGCCGCCTTCTGTGAGGGGTTGGTACCGCAGGTCCCAGATGACGCGATGCATGCCTGCTTTGCTGGACACTACTATCTGCGGACCGGGCCAATAGAGCGGCAGCCCGCAGTCAGGCGCTGCGGGATTCTCCTGGCACACCTTGTTGTAGGCCTCCGGATCCGCCGCAGGATCCGGATCTCGCACGGGATCCTCGCTCGAGTAAGTGCGCACGACCTGTCCCGACGGATCGAGGATTTCGATCGTGACCGGAGACGATGAGTCCTGCGCGAGGAAGTAGTCGAGCAGAGCGCCGGGCGGCGGATTCTGGCCCGCCGGCACTTCCGGCGGCCACGGCGTCGGATCGTTCATCCCGAAGCGCACGCGAATCGCCGGCGCTGGTTTCACGAGATACGCCGTTCCGGCGGACGCCGCCGAGCGGATCGCGGCCGCGTCGCGCAGAGGGGTCACATCGTCCAGGATCCAGTACCCTCGACCGTGCGTTCCGGCAATCAGGTCCGCACAGCGGCAGGTCGGGTCGTCTTTCAACTGGAGGTCGCGTACAGAAATGGCCGGCATGTTCAGCCGCAGCGACTCCCAGGAATCGCCGTCGTCGTAGGACACCCACACCTGCGTGTCGGTCGAGGCATACAGCAGTCCTTTCTGCTTCGGATCCTCGCGAATCGAGTTCGACACCCATCCGGCAGCGATCCCGTTGTTGATCTCGGTCCAGGTTTTTCCGCCGTCGTGCGTGCGCCAGAAGTGCGGGTTGAAGTCGTCGATCCGCATCGTGTTCGCCGCGGCATACGCCGTTTGCGTATCGAAGTGACCGGCCTCGATATTGAAGATGCGGGTCCAGGGCTTGATCTGAGGCGGCGTGGCGTTGGTCCACGAGGTCCCGCCGTTCGTCGTCACCTGGATGTTCCCGTCGTCCGTGCCGGCCCAGAGCACGTTGATATTCCGGGGCGATGGCGAGAGCGCCGTTATCGTGCCGATTGGCGCGGGCGTCACGGTCCCGGCGTACTTGCCCGTATTCGCGGGAACCTCCCACGTCTGGCGCGCCAGGTCGCCGCTGATGCGCGACCAGTGATTGCCGCCGTCGATCGTCTTGTAGACGGCGTCTTGCGCGTAGAACAGCACGTGCGGGTCCACCGGCGACCATTCGAGCGGCATCGTACGAACGTTCCGTGCGAACGACTGACCCGTGCCGCCGCCACTCGTGTCGGGGCCCACGCTCCGCGTCTGGCCGGTCCGCCGGTTGTAGAGCGAGACGTTCGTTCGGGCGCTGCCGTAGACGAGCGTCGGGTCCTTCGGATCGGGAGCGGCTTCGCCGTATTCCTGAATGTTCACCGGCCGCCAGTCGCGGAAGGTGATCTCGCCGTCGTTGCCGCGGCTCAGCACGCACGCTGATCCGGAGTCCTGCTGTCCGCCGCAGACGCTGTACGGAAACGCGTTGTCGGTCGACACGTGATACATCGCGGCGGTCGGCTGCGTGTACCAGTTGCTCCAGCTCACGCCGCGATTGGCGGAGATGACGGCGCCCTGGTCCGAGACGACGACCAGAACGTCGGGGTTGATCGGGTTGATCCAGATCTTCTGATAGTCATCGCCGCCAGGCGCTCCGCGCACGGCGCTCCATGTCGCTCCCCCGTCGTCGGTGCGCCAGAGCACCGTCGAACAGCTGTACACCACGTTCGCGTTCTTCGGATCGACCGTGATCGTGGGAAGGTCGCCGCCGCCGATGCGCGCGAGCGGACGCGGATCGGGCTGACGGCTCCCAGCCGCCAGCGTCCAGTGCGCGCCGCCGTCGGTCGATTTGTAGAGCGCGGTGCCGCCACCGGCTCCGCGGCCGCCGCCCCGGCCTGCACGCCCACCCGCGTCTGACGGTGCGAAGGCGATCATCGCGTAAAGCGTGTCCGCACTGCTCGCCGACAGCGCGAGATTCGCCTGGGTGACCTGCGGCAGTCCCTCCGTCAACGGCTGCCATGTCGTGCCGCCGTCGGTCGACTTGAAGATGCCCCCGGTGGTCCCGGCAAACTCCTGCCCTTCGACGAAACTCTGCTGCTGCTGCCAGAGTGCGGCATAGACCACTTCCGGGTTGTTCGGATCGATACGGACGTCGCTGCCGCTGGTGTAGGCGTCCTTGTAGAGGACCTTCTCGAAGTGCGCCCCGCCATCGGTGGAGCGATAAATGCCGCGGTTTTCGTTGGGGCCGTATGGATGCCCCAGTGCCGCGACGAAGATGCGGTTGGGATCGCGCGGCGAGACATCGATCATCGCGATCATCTCGGTGTCCTCCAGACCGAGATGCGTCCACGTCCTGCCGCCGTCGGTGGATTTATAAACGCCGTTTCCGGTCGCAAGGTCGGGGCGGATGATGCCGGCGCCGGACCCGACGTAGATGATGTTCGGATCGGATGGCGCAACGGCGATGGCGCCGATCGACCCCGTCGGCTCGCGATCGAAGAGCGGCATCCAGTTGGAGCCGTAGTCCGTCGATCGCCAGACACCGCCGTTGTCGAAGCCGATGTAGGCGACGTTGGGCTGGCTCGGAACGCCGGCTACGGCGCGAGCGCGGCCGGCCCGCGTCGGACCGATCTGGCGCCACTGCATGGCGGCTGAAGGCTCGACGCGCGTGGACGAAGCAGTCTGAAAGGCAAACGGAGCAGCGGTGAATAAGGACAGCGTGACAATCGCAGACAGGATGCGCATGCGCGCAAGTATAGTAATTTGCCGTGTCAGCGGGAATCGGCGCGCTCATCGCGCACGTCACGTTCTGGATCCTGCTGGGTTATGGCTGGTTCTGGGAAGAGCTGCGGATGCGCGGGCTCGTCACGTTTCTGGCGCTGTGGATTGGCGGCTGGTACGGACTCCGGTTCGTGCTGCACGGCGCCGGGATGTTCTTCTCGTGGGTCGCGCTGCTCGACGTCGCACTCGTGTTCATCATCTTCAAGAGCGACGTCCGCCTGACGTGAAGATCACGTATCTGGCGCCTGTATCCCAAATCTGAAACGACAAAGGCCGGCCGGGTTCCGAACCACTCGAGAATGGGCCGGATTTCGGACATCGGATGGCATCGGTTTTGAGCCATGTCCCGAACGCGGCCCATGTTTCTCTTTGCCCTGTTGATCATCGCCGGGTTCGGCATTTACGTGATGAAGCCCGACGAGCGCCGGCGCGCGCTCGGCATCATCATCGCGCGCGCCAGGACTGCGGGTCGGGCGGTCCGCGCCGATCTCGAGGCGTGCGCGCCCTGGCTCGAGGCAATTCGCGCGCGGGCGGGCAAGCCTTTCGTCGCGCTCGCGATCGCGATCATCTACCTTCTGGCCCCTCGAACGACGGGCGGCGAATGGTGGCGGGTGTTCACCGCGATGTTCCAGCATCGCGGCGTCCTGTCGCTGGCGATCGACATCCTCGCCATCGTCCAGCTCGGCGTCGTCGTGGAGTCGATATTCGGCCACATCGTGTTCGGGACCGTCTTTGCTGCGTCGGGCCTTCTCGCGAACACGATCTACCTCGCTCGACACCCGGTCGTCATGACGACGGGCGCGGCCGGGGCGCTGTACGGCCTGTATGGTCTTCTCATTGTCTGGGCGGTGCAGAGTCTGCGTGCGCCCTCCGATCTGAAGATCCCGCGAGAGGGCTACCGGCTGCTTGCGCCGGTCGCGGGCCTGTTCGTCCTGGCGTCGATCGTGTCGAATGCCGGCGCTCTGACGGGGAATATCGCAGCGCTCACGTTCGGCGTGGTGGCGGGATTCACCCTGGTGGGGACGATCCAGGAAAACTCGCCGGCGCCCATCCGCGTCGCGCTGCTCGCAGGTTCGACGGCCATCACGATCGTCATGCTGGGTGTGCCGTCGGTGAGCACGTTTGATGCGCGGCCTGAAATCGCGCGCGTAGTCGGGCTCGAAGCGCAGACGGCGGAGCCCTACGCGAAGGCCGTTGGTCAGTTCAAACGCGGAACGACGTCCGCCAAAGCGCTCGCCGATTTGATCGACCACGCGATCCTGCCGGAAATGCGCGACGCACAGGCGCGGCTCGGCCAGCTGCACGCCGTGCCGACCGAACAGCACGTCCTCGTCCAGGACGCTCAACACTACCTGCAGTTGCGCCGCGAGAGCTGGGAACTGCGCGCGCGGGCGCTGCACTCTTCGAACATGCGGGTTCTCCGGCTTGCCGACGACAAGGAGCGAGAGTCGCTCGACGCGTTCGAGCAGCTGAAGGCCGCCAACCTGCGCTGAAGCGCTGCCACGGCAGCGGGACTGCCAGATCGCCTAGAATGCGGCTCCTCTGCTGGAGGACGAACCGCCAATGAGATTCCCACGATCGGCCGCGGCGATCCTGATGTATGCGGCGTGGCTCCTGCAACCCCTCAGCGCGCAACCCACTCGCGCCAACGCGGCCGCCGATCGTCCGGATGCGACGATGCAGCATCTGATGGACGACCTTGCTTCGCATCACCACGGGAAGGTGTCGCTCTATGCGAAGGCCATCCGCACCGGGCAGACGGTCGCGATCAATCCCGACACGGCCGTGAACACCGCGTCGGTGATCAAGGTCGCGATCATGCTGGAAGCGATGTATCAGATAAAGGACGGCAAGCTGTCGTTCGACGACACCCTGACACTGCACAAAGAAGATCAAGTCTCTGGATCGGGCGTGCTGCTGCTCTTCCATACGCCGGCACCAGTCAACTTCGAAACGGCGCTCGTGCTGATGATCACTCAGAGCGACAACACCGCGACGAATCTCGTCCTCGAGCACGTCGGCCGCGAGCGTGTGAACGCGCGTCTTCGATCGCTGGGCTTCCCGGTCACGACGAGCATCCGTCCGATCGGGCGTCCCACCGAGGGCGATCAAAGCCCGGAGTTGAAACCGTTCGGTATCGGTCGGACGACGGCCCGGGAGATGGCGGGCATCCTCGAATCGATTCAGCGATGCGATGCAGGCGATCAGAAACTGTGCGACCGGATGATCGACATCATGGAGCACCAGTTCTGGCGCAACTGCATTCCGCACTATCTCGAAGACGCGGATACCACCGAAGTCGCGAGTCACGTCGCAAACAAGACCGGCAGCCTCGACCATGTCAGAAACGACGTGGGGATCGTCTTCACGAAAGACGGTCCGATTGTCATCTCGGCGTTTACCTACGAGAACGTCGACACGAGCTGGACGCCGGAGAACGAAGGGGAAATGCTGATCGCGCGGATGGCGAAGACGATCGTGAGCGGCTGGGCACCGCACGGGCTCGGGAAGGAGTAGCGCCTAGCGCCGGCATTCCTTCCTGATCCGCACGATGTGCTGCTGCAGTTCCATCATCTGGCGTTCCAGCCGCTGGTAGTGCCGCCGGTGTCCGAGGAAATCCTCCGGATGCTCCTGCAGGTGCCGGTGTTCGAGCGCCAGCTCGCGCGTCTGGCGCAGCAGTCTGGCGTGCTCCTCGTGCGTCGATTCCGGATCGCCATCAGCCATGTCCGAATTATCTCCCCTCTGTCCAGCCCGCATGCCCTCGGGCTGCTACCATTGGGCCATGGCTCTCGACGAACGTGCGTTTTTCACGGATAAGCCCGAGACGCGCCCGGCGCGTCTGACCTGCCCCAAGTGCCACCGCGCCAATGATTACAGCCTCCGATGGGTGCGCCGTACCCGGAAGGACCGTCCGCCGGCCGGCGCCGACGAACGCGACCGCGCGAAGTTCGCGAAGCTGCGCGACTATATCCTGCGGCTGGACGATGAGGTCACGTGCCGCACATGCGGAAAGAAGTTCGAGATCCCTTCGCAGCAGTCGATGATCTTCGTCGATCAGATGTCGGGTCTCCCCAACGACGACGAGCTCGAGCGCGAGATCGCCGCCGCATCCGGCGAGCCCGAGGCCGCGCCGGCCGCGAAGAAGCCGGAGGTCCCGGCGCGATTCCGACAGAATTCGAGTAACTGGAAGTAGGAGAAGTCTTCCATGAAGAACATGCTGATTCCCGCCTTGCTCCTCACGGCCGCGTTCGCCGGCACTGCGTTCACCGGGGATGCCTCCGGACGCTACAAAAAGGAGGGCGACAAGTGCGTGTGGGACGCGGCCGACAACGGCCCGAACCAGTGCACGCCCGTCACTCAGGGCCGATTCAAGCGCGAGGGCGCGAAGTGTGTCTGGGCCGGAAACGAGACCGGCCGCGATCTGTGCCGGCCGTCGAACGGAAGGTTCAAGACGGAGGGCGAACGGTGCGTCTGGGACGCGAGGGATAACGGTCCCGATCAGTGCGATCCGCACAAGGCAAAATAACGAACCCGGGTGCAACACCGGCGACGCCGATCGCCTCATGCGCTGCTACCGTCTGAGCTGCGTGGATGTCAGTCCTGGTGTGTCTGTTCAGCGGATCGTCTCGGGCAAGGACGGTCCGAGCCACGACACCCAGGCCGTCGAGTAGCACGCCCGCATGATCAGCGAACGTGCGGCGCGCGTCAGCGAGGTCGAGGCGAGAAGTGCGGGCTTCCGCAAGGAGCTCGGCCTCGCGACGCTGATCCTCACGCAGATCATGTACGTCGTCGGATCCGGCTGGGTCGGAACGGCGGCGAAACTCGGGCCGGCCCATCTGGTGTTCTGGTGCCTGGCCATCGCGCTCTTCTACCTGCCGCAGGCTGCCGTCGTGATCTGGCTCAATCGATTGATGCCGCTCGAGGGTGGTCTCTATCAGTGGGCCAGTGCAGGGCTCGGCGAGTTCCTCGGATTTCTCACGGCGTGGAATCTGTGGGCCTATGCCGTCCTGCTCATTGCGACCTTCGGCGTGATGATTGCCACCAACCTCGCCTATCTGCTGCAGCCGGTGAACGGATCGGTCGCACTGGCGTGGTGGTACACCCCGCTCGTGAGCGCGGTGTGCATCGTGGCGCTGACGGTCGTCTCGCTTCTCGGATTGCGCGTCGGCAAGTGGCTCCAGGGCATCGGCGGCGCTGCCCAGATCGTGACGTATGTCGGGCTCATCGCGGTGCCGTTCGTCGCGATGGCTGGTGGCGCGCGCGTCGAATATCACCCCCTGACGACCGCCATGCCGACGATGTCGCTCCTGACGTTGAATATCTTCGGCAAGATGGCGCTCGGCGCGTTCAGCGGCTTCGAGTACGTCGCCATTCTCGCCGGCGAGTGCCGCGATCCGGCGCGCTCGATCGGCCGGGCCGTGATGGCCGCGGTGCCCGTCATCGCGCTCATGTTCATCCTCGGCACCGACAGCGTCCTCGCCATCGTGCCGCAGGACCGGATCGACCTCGTCAGCCCGATCCCGCAGACGCTCTCGATGGGGTTCCATGGCCTCGGATTCGCGCGCCTGATCGCACCCGCGCTCATTCTTCTCCTCGTCCTGCGGCAGATCGGCAACGTGTCGCTGGTCTTCGCGGGCAACTCGCGGTTGCCGATGGTTGCGGGGTGGGACGGCCTGCTCCCTGCGTGGTTCACCCGCCTTCACCCGCGTTTTCGCACGCCGCACAACTCGATTCTGTTCGTCGGCGTGCTCACGCTCGCCCTCGCCATGGCGGGTCAAGTGGGCGTCGGCGTGCAGGAGGCGTTTCAACTCCTCGACAACGCGGCGGGCATTCTGTATGCGTTCTGTTATCTTGCCCTGTTTGCCATTCCGCTCGTCGGCGGACGGAAACTTGGTGTGCAGGTGCCGCTGTGGCTGAAGGCGGCATCAGCCGCCGGATTCAGCGTGTCGCTCCTCTACTCGCTTCTGTCCATCTTCCCCATCATCGACGTCGCGAGCTGGACGGCGTTTGCGGCAAAGATTTGCGGGACGCTTGCCGCGGCGAACCTGATCGGCGTGGGTATCTATGCGGCCGGGCGAAGGCGCAGCCGCCGCAACACCGTTCTCCACAGCGAATCGCTCAGCTGATGGGCTCGGGGGGGGCGACCTATACCCACATAGAGGCGACCGCGATTGCAGCGATGAGCTTGGATCGTGCGCCGTCAGCGTGCGCCGCCGCTCCGGCAACGCGGTAGTATGTGAGCCGCGCGTCGCGTATCCATCGGCTCGTCCATGCAATCGGTCACGTCCGTCCTCCGCGTCGTCGTTGCGATCACCGCTCTCGCGATGATCGCCGCATGCGGCGGCGGAAATGCGTCTCCGGCTCCGGGGACAACTCCTCCGACAACCCCACCCGCCAACGGAGTGGTGCAGGTGACGGGAAGCGAGAACATGGGCTGGGATCAATCCGCCGCGAGCGTCGCCGATCTGCAATCGCTGTCCTACCGTGTGTTCGTGGACGGGGTCGTGGGCAACCTCGCGCGCACGTCGTGCAGCTTCGCGGCCAGCCCGGCGGGATATCCGTGCAATGCGCCGCTGCCGCCGCTTACGACCGGACAGCACACCCTGCAGCTCGCGGCGGTACGAACGCAAGACGGGGTCACGCTGCAAAGCGAGCTGTCCGATCCGTTGATCGTGTTCAAAGTCGTGTCCCCGAATTCCATTTCTTCGGCGCAGGCAGTCGATCCCCGGAACACACGAAAGCCCGGCAGTATGGCCGGCAACGGCACGTCGTCCACTGCGGCGTCTCCCGATCGGCGCGAGGAGCAGCGGGTCGCGGTGATTTCCGATCAGTTGCATGCGCCGACGGCGATTGCGCCGGCACCTGACGGCCGAGTGTTCGTCGCAGAGCCGGATCGGATTCTCGTCATCGAGAACGGTGTGCTGCGCGCCGACCCATCGCTCATGCTGAACGAGTCCGGGGTGCCTGGAGAGGCCGGGCTGCCGGACCTGACGCTTGACCGCGCGTTCGCCGCGAATCACATCCTCTGGTCGTCGCAGGTCGTTGAAGACGGCTCGCGCCGCGTGGTGCGCGTGATGAGATACACGGAAGCGTCTGGAACTCTTGGCGAAAGCGCCGTCGTCGCGGAGCTGCCCGTCGGCGACACGGTCGGCCGTACGCGCATCCGTGTCGGTCCGGACGCCAGACTTTACATCTCGATCTCCGACTCGTCGGCCGTCGGAGCCCGTGATTCCGTGTACGAAGGCTCAATCGTACGGCTCGAGCGAGACGGTACGACGCCTCGCGACAATCCATCGGGAGGACCGGTTCTCTCCGCCGGCCACGGCAATCTCCGTGCGATCGGCTGGCCGTCCGGTTCAACCGACCTCTGGGACCTGGTTACGCGCGACGGCAAGTCTACGATCGAAGCGGTTTCCCTCTCCGCGCGCTCGCTCCAAACCGGACGAATGTCCGTGGCCGTGTCCCGCCGGTTCTCTCTTGCGGCGCCGGATCTCACCGCGCTCGAGTTTGTCGAGGACGCGACACCACTTACGGCCGTCACCGCCAGTCCGCAACAACAATCGATCTATCGACTGACGTGGCCGAACGACACGCTCGCGACGCCTGTGCCGATGCTGGCGGGGCGTTTCGGGTCGATCCGGGAGGTGGCCGTGGCGCCGGACGGATCGATCTACGCGACAACCGCGAATCAGCCCGGCTCTGATACGCGCCGCGGCGATCTCCTGATTCGTGTGATTCCGCGATGACCCGGGGATGACGTCGTCATCCCCGCACGGCTGGAACGGCGTTGTGACCCGATTGCGGCCACGGCTATTTTAAGGGTTGGACGCTGCCTGTCCCGGGAACATCCGCATACTTTCTGGCCGTCACGGTAATCGCGATGTGGCCATCACCCTGATGGAAGAAGCGAAGGCCGGGCGACAGGAACGTGATGACGAATGAAGATTGCGCTGATCCGCGCGTGCTGCGCCGCTGGACCGGACGACGCTGCACTTCCTGATCCTGGCTGACCGTTACAGGAACTGTCCGGCCAGCCCTCTCACGGCTCCAGGCCGAACGCCTGCTTCAGTTTTCCAAGCGACGCCTGCACGCTCTCCCAGTTGGTCATGCTCGCGGGAGGATGCGCGGCGACAAACGTCTGGACCTTGGCTGTCTGCGCAACAAGCTGCGTCATTTCTCCTGTGGCCAGCTTGCCATCGCCCGTGCGCGACTTCACATCATTGGCCAGGTCGATCAGCAGCTCGACATCCTTTTTCGCAGCGTCCTTTTCCGGTTTCTGCAGGGTCTTGTCTTTGTCGAGCTCCTTCTTGAAACGATCCGCGGCGGAAGCCATGGCGGCGGCTGCGGCGGCCGTCTCCTTGTCGTTCATGCGGCGGACCGTGCCGCCCTCCGGCAGCGGAAACGTGGTGCCGTACGCGGCTGCCAGCCGTTTGAGATTCTCCGTCTGGCGATCCCACTCGCTGCGGCCCTTCATCGTGCTCGCGGCGCCCTGCATGAACCTCTCGATGGCGTTGGATTGTTTGAGGACCGTGAGAACCTCGGCGCTTGCCGAATAATCGGGAGTGAATCGGTCCTTGAGTTTCTTGGTGTTGTCCTGATAGTCCTGGAGAGCGCCGGAGACCTTCACCTCGCTGTTCGATCCGCGCACGGTCGAACCCTTGAACTGGCCATCGAGGTTGCCTTCGAACTTGTCGCGCCCGTTATCGACCTGCTCGATCAGCGCCTTGACGTCCTTGTCGGACAGGCGTTGAGCGCGTGCCTGGGCGAGCGCCGGCATGGACCACAGGCACAAGGCGCTCGAAAGGAGAAGGACCGGAGGCACCACGATGCGTCGCGCCGTGTGTGTGGACTTCATAATCTGTTCCTTCTTCGATTGCTGATGCCAACAGGACCGTCAGAAATTGCGGAGCGAGGGATTCCAGGTCGTCGAGAGGGTCGTCGGAAAGGAGGCCCTTTCGAGCTGGAGCAAGTAGCGCGCCATCTCGCCGCCCGTCAAACGGCGAACAAGCCGGCGGATTGCGGCGTGGATCTGCAGTCGCGCGGTGCGGGCTCGTCCAGCCCCGCGACGAGCCTCCGGTATAGCGTGGGCGAGCTACGGCTCGTAGAGGTACCGACAAGGAGTGCTCGCGCTCGAAGAACCCGGCTGAACATCCGCGTCGGGGGCATAAGCCCGTTCGCCCCCGCACTGCAGCGCGCGAACAACGCGAAGCGCGCCACGCGAACGGTGGGCGCCGACGACAGCGGCGCACGAGAGAGCGTGTAGGGGGGCCGGCGGGGCGAAGCCCCCGCACTGCAGCGCGCGAGCAACGCGAAGCGCGTCACGCGAACGATGGGCGCCGACGACAGCGGCGCACGAGAGAGCGTGTAGGGGGGGGCCGGCGCTGAAGCCCCCGCACTGCAGCGCGCG
>DATJIW010000078.1:0-144317 GCA_035492775.1 Vicinamibacterales bacterium | reverse complement strand
TGCGGGGGCGGGATGTGGGGGCGGCGTGTGGGTGCGGGGTACGGGTGCGGCGTGCGGAATGCGGGCCGCACTCGCACCCCGATTCCGCATGCCCTATCGGCGATCTATCCAGCGGCGCCCGTGAATGCTGAAGTCGACCAGGTCGTCGGCAGAGAGGTTCTTGAAACCATGCGACTCCAGGTCGCGGACGAACTGCTGATCGACGCCGTGAATACGGAAGGCGACGAGCTGATCGACATCTTCCTTGCCGTATCCCACTTCGCGCATCTGACGGATGTACTCCGGCGTGACCCCGTGGATCCGCATTTTCACGAGGTCGTCGACCGGCACGTTTTTGTAGCCCAGATCGCTCAGCGCCTTTACGAAGTCGGTCGTGACGCCATGGATCCGTATCTTGACGAGATCGTCCGCGTCGAGGCCCTTGTAGCCGAGATCGGCGAACGACTTGATGAACTCCGGCGTGACACCATGGATCCGGAACTGGACGAGACGATCCAGCGGCGCACTCTTGAACCCGTCATCCGCCATTTGCCGGACATACTCCGGCGTGACGCCGTGAATGCGCAGCTCGATGAGCTCGTCGATCGAGAGATTCGCGTACCCGAGATCGCGCATCGCTTTGATGAACTCCGGCGTGACTCCGTGTATGCGCATCTTGACCAGGTCTTCGACCGGCGGCTGTCCGAGGCCCTGTTGTTTCACCTGTTCGAGGAAGGCGGGAGTGGCGCCGTGGATGCGGGTCTTGATCAGCTCGTCTTCGCTAAGCGAATAGCCGGCGTTCTTGAAGCCGGTGACGTAGTCGCGCGTGATGTCGAAGGTCGCGAAACGCCACACGTCCTCGGTCGTCAGCCCCTGATATCCGAGGCGCGCCATGCCAGCGACGTACTCCGGATTCACCGCGAACACGAAATCGCCCGCGCCGCGCCCGCTGCGTTCAGTGCCGTCGAACGTGTACGTCCCGGCGTCCCGCTGAACGGTGAAGTGGACCGGACCGCTGGCTGAGCCGTCGGCGAGCGACGGCACGTCGCCGGCCGGCACGCTCAGGCTGTTGTGGTTGTCGTCGCGGTCGAGCTGGATGGAAATCCAATGGCCGTCTTCATTGCGAGTCCAGTAATTGCCGGCATCGGAGTGCCACGTGCCGTGAATCGCGGCCGCCGCCGGTTGCGTGCGTGGTCCCGCGTTGACGGCGTCATACCCGATTCCAGGGAATGCACAGGCCAGCATCACGGCGAGAAATCCGTGTTTCATGCCGATTAGATGGCCGGGATGCTAGGAAAGGTTGGAACCTGTGGAGAGCCACGCGCGGAGCTCGCGAAACGCCTGGCCGCGGTGGCTGACGGCGGCCTTACGTTCGCCGTCGACCTCACCCAGCGTGCAGCCGTACGGCGGGAAGAAGAAGATGGGGTCGTAGCCGAATCCGTACTGTCCCCGCGGCTCCGGTGCAATCTCGCCCTCGACGACGCCGATGGCTTCGAACAGGATCACATCGGCATGCGCCACGGCGATCTGCGCCACGAAGCGCGCCGGGCTGGTGACCAGCCCGCGCGACCCCAGCTCGCGATAGATGACGGCGAATTTCGTCGCATAGTCGGTGCCGTGCCACCGCGCCGAGTGCACGCCGGGTGCGCCGCCGAGCGCGTCGATCTCGAGGCCGGAGTCGTCTGCGACGGCTGGCAGCCCGAGCTGCTCCGAGTAATACCGCGCCTTGAGCCGCGCGTTTTCGGCGAACGTAGCGCCCGTTTCTTCCGGCTCGGGAAGGCGTGGGAAGTCCTCGAGCGTCGCCAGCACGACGGGCGCGCCCGAGAGGATGCCGCGGATCTCGCGGATCTTTCCCGGATTGGTGGTGGCGATGAGCAGCTTATTTCCGGACGACATCCCCGACGATCGCCTTTTGCATCTCGACGAGCTGTTTGATGCCCGCGTCGGCGAGCTCCATCAGCGCGTCGAGCGCGCGGCGGTCGAACGGCTGTCCTTCGGCGGTGCCCTGCAGCTCGATGAACTTGCCCTGTCCCGTCTTCACGAAGTTCATGTCGACCTCGGCTCGCGAGTCCTCGTCGTACGCGAGGTCGAGGAGCGCCGCGCCGTCGACGATGCCGACCGAGGTGGCTGCGACGAAGTCCGTGAGCGGTACTTCCCGAATCAACGCAAGCTCCTTCATCCGCTGCAGCGCAAGCGCGAGCGCGACGAAGCCCCCGGTGATCGACGCTGTCCGCGTGCCGCCATCCGCCTGGATCACATCGCAGTCGATCCAGATCGTCCGCTCGCCGAGGTCGGTCAGCCTGGTGACGGAGCGCAGCGATCGCCCGATCAGTCGCTGGATTTCCTGGGTCCGGCCGCCGATCTTTCCCGCGCTCGCCTCGCGCTGCGTACGCGTTGACGTGGCCCGGGGCAGCATGCCGTATTCCGCCGTGACCCAGCCTTTTCCGGTGTTCCGCAGGAACGGCGGGACGCGATCCTCGATGCTCGCGGCGCAGATGACGCGCGTGCGCCCCACCTCGATGAGCACGGATCCTTCCGCGTGCGCCAGAAACCCCGGCGTGATCGTCGTGGGCCGAAGGTCAGAAGTCGAACGTCCATCAGTGCGTGTCATGAACCACCCAATCGAGGCTCTTGGCGAGCGGTTGCCGCAGGTCGACGTGGCCGGCGAGCGTATCGACTTCCTTCCCGTCGACGAGGATCTGCACGTGCGTGATCGCTGGAAGGTTGACGGCCAGCACGTCGACGACCGTGTAGACGGTGAGCGTTTCCTCGAGCGATCCGCCGGGATGACCGGCGGTGATGTCAGCCGAGAAATCAACGAAAGCGTCGCCCCGCTCGGTCACGAACACCTGTTTCAGCTTCGTTCCTGCGGGGATGGCGGAGACCAGGGGCAGCGCCGGCGCGAGCTGCGCTTCGAGAATAGCGCGCGCCTGGTCGGCGACGGCGGCGGCGTAGGGCACCTCCTTCTGCGTCCCCACCAGCGCCATGCCATCGTCGCTGACGTAATAAAGCGTCGCGGTAATCTTGCGCGCCGCGGCGGCCTGCGCTGCGTCGACCGGCGACGGCGACGGGTTCGCTGTCGCGGCCGCCGGCGGGGCGCGACGATACCAGTGCGGCAGCGCCACGAACAGCGCCCACCCCATCACGAAGGCGAGCGCGGCGATGACCGCGACGGCGAGCGCGCGGCGTGTCATCGGGCGCCTCCTGGCGCGGACGCGCGGAATCGTACGATCCCGTCCACCAGCGCCTGCACCACCGCGTTCTGATACTCCTCGCCGGCGAGCTGCTTTTCCTGCGCGGGATTGGTGAGGAAGCCTGCTTCGACGAGTGCCGCCGGCATGTTGGCGCCGACGAGCACGCGGAGCGGCGCCTGAATGAGCGCGTGGCGGCTCATTGGCACCCGCTCACGCAACGCCGCTTCCAGCGTGCGCGCCAGCGACCCCGATTGATCGAGGAACCGCGTCTGCGCGGTCTCCCAAGGGATCACGTCGATGTCGCGGCTGCCGCCGCCGAGCACCGGCAGAGACTCCGGCGTGCTCCGCGCGGGCGGCGCACCGTTCCCGTCTGCGCTCATCGAAAAGACCTCGACGCCAGAGGCGCCGGCACGGACCGATGCGTTGGCGTGGATGCTCAGGAACAGATCGGCCTTGTTGTTGTTCGCGACCGCGGCTCGCTGATCCACGTTGACGTTCTGATCGCTGTCGCGCGAGAGCAGCACGCGGACGCCCAGCCGCGATTCGAGCGCCGCTTTCAGTTTGCGCGCGATGGCGAGCGTCACGTTCTTCTCGAGCGTCCCGGCCGTACCTCTCGCGCCCGCGTCATCGCCGCCGTGGCCGGGATCGATGACGATGCTGCGCAGACCCGCCTGCGATGGCAGGTCCAGCAACGGCGGCGGCTCACCGGCCGGTGGCTGTGCCACTGGCGGCGCTGCGCCCGGCGGCGCATTCGGGGCCGCCTCCGTCTGCGCCGAGAGGTCGACCACCACACGGCCGGCGTTTGGCGTGAGCTGCGGTTGATCCGACACGCGAAAGGAGGCGAACCTCGGACCGAGATCGAACGCCAGGATCGACGGCGCGTCCCCCGGATGGATGCCCTGCAGGACGTCGTTCGGCGTCAGCCGGACATCGGCGAGGTCGAGCGCGTCCGCGTCGAATCGCAGCAGCAGCCGCGATCCCTCCTGCGTGACCGTGTGCGGCGTTTGCGGCGCGACGTCGACGGTCACCCGCGTCACCGCGCCCAGGGGCTCGGCGCGCGCGGCAATCCGCGGAAGCCGGACGTCCCCGACGAGCAGGAGCCGCGAGGGTTTTCGCAGTTCGACGCGCTGCTGGCTGATCGGCGCCAGTGCGCGTGCGACAAAGTCGACCGGGACGAGCCACGACCGTCCCTCGCGGACCGGCGCCGCGGGCAGCGAGATCATCCGTCCGCCGATCGAAGCGAGCGGCTGCTGCGCCGTCATGACGATCGTTTGATTGTTCGCGGAAACCGTAATGCCGCCCGCCAGCGCGTCGTCGCGGACGTTCAGATTGAACAGCCTCGCCAGGTCGTCGAGCGCGAACATTTCCTGCCCGTTGATGGTCCGGACCGCCAGCGGTTGACGTCCGCTTCGGGCGACGACGGTGTAAGGAGCCGCGGGCGCGGGAGTCTGCGCCGCCGAGACCACGGCAACCACCGAAATGACGGCGGCGGCGGCCGCATGGACGAAACGAAGATGCACCGCGTCCGATCATGACATAGCTGCCGTATAATTCCCCCCAATCTCGGCTGGAGGCTCTATGAACATCAGAGGGAACCGGATCGCCGCATCGGTGTGCGTTCTGCTTTGTTTCACTGCCTCGCAGGTGCTCGCACAGGGCGGCATCACGAAACCGAAACAGGGACAGGGCGGCAGTGTCGTTCAGGGATCGGCAGGAACCGAAGGCTCGCAGGGAGAGAAAGGCCTCGAGCACTGTGACGCTCCGATGGCCGCGATGGCCGTAGTCGAACCGCAGGACGAAGTGCTCGTCGCGCTCAGCAGGTATCACCTCTCGTCGCCGGTCGGCCTGATTCGCATGATGATTCAGCAGTCGAACTGCTTCATCGTCGTCGAGCGCGGCGTTGGCATGCACAACATGATGCAGGAACGGCAGCTCGCCGACGCTGGTGAAGCGCGCTCGGGCTCGAACATGGGACGTGGACAGATGGTGGCCGCCGACTTCATCATGACGCCGTCGGTCGTGTTCTCCGAGAACAATGCCGGAGGCGCGGGCGGCGCCGTGGCCGGGATGTTCGGCCACAAGGTCGGCGCGGTCGCGGGCGGCTTGAAGTTCAAGGAAGCGCAGACGAGCATGCTCGTCGCCGATTCCCGCTCCGGCGTGCAGGTGGCCGCAGCCGAGGGCAGCACCAAGAAGGCCGACATGGGACTCGGCGCCGGCCTGTTCGGCGGCTCGGGCGGCGCGGCGGGCGGCGGGTACGGCAACACGAACGAAGGGAAGATCATCGCCGCGGCGCTCCTCGACAACTACAACAACATCGTGAAGGCGGTGCGCGCGGATCCGAGCCTGAAGCGGAGCGTCGGATCCCTGCATCAGGAAGCCGCGGCGGGTGGCGCGAAGCACTCCAGCGGCGGCTTCAACGAGGGCGACGTGCTCGTGCCCAAGATCGCGAACATCAAGCTGTACGCGGAAGCGACCGACACGTCGAAGGCCGTCGCAACGCTCGCGCGGGGCGAGGAACTGGTGGTCATCGGGGATGCGAAGGACGGCTACGTCAACGTCCAGACCAGCACGGCCTCCGGGTGGGTCAAGACGGTGCTCGTCCAGAAACGCTAGCCGCCAGCCCCCCAGCCGAATTGACAATGGCCGTGCGCCGGTGTTGAATGCCCTGCGCACGGCTTCATGCCCTCCACTCCTGCGGCGCTCGACGGCAGGATTTCACACTACCGAATCCTTTACCCGCTCGGCGCGGGAGGCATGGGCGAGGTCTATGCCGCCATTGACGAGACCCTCCAGCGCCGCGTGGCGCTGAAGGCGATCCGCGTCGACAAGCGTCTGGACGAGGACGCGCGGGCGCGGTTCCTGCGGGAAGCGCGGATCCTCTCACAGCTCGATCATCCCAACATCTGCCGCGCGTACGACTACCTCCGCGACGGCGATCACGACTGGCTCGTTCTCGAACTCGTCGACGGCAAGAACCTGAAGGATGCGCTCGAGCACGGCATCGCAGAGGCGGAGAAGCTCCGCATTGCCGCGCAGATCGCATCGGTGCTCGTGGTCACTCACGAGGCAGGGATCGTTCACAGAGACCTCAAGCCGGGCAACGTGATGATCACCGCCAGCGGCGACGTGAAAGTGCTGGACTTCGGCCTCGCGCGCCCCGACGCCGGCCGTGGAGTCGTGCCGCACCAATCAGTGGCGACCGCGCTCGCGTTGCTGACAGCTGCCGATACCGACCTGACCAGGACGATGGGCGGAGGTTCGACGTCCGGGGGGCCCGCGTACGAGACACGCGCCGAAGGCATCACCGGCACCGTCGCATACATGAGCCCCGAACAGGCGCGCGGGGAAGCGGCCACGACGGCCAGCGACATGTTTTCGTACGGCCTTCTACTGCAGGAGCTCTTTACCGGAAGGCGGGCGTACCCGGCAGGAACCGACGTTCCGGAGCTCGTCGAGCGTGTCCGTGCCGCGCGCACCGAACCGGTGCGCGGTCTGAGCCGCGATCTTGCCGAGACCATCCGCTCTCTGACCGCTCTCGCTCCGGCCAGCCGTCCGACGGCCGTCGAAACGCGAGCCCGGCTCCAGTGGATTCACGACAAGCCCAAACGGCGGCTGCGCTGGATCGCCGCCGCCGCGGCAGCGCTGGCGCTCGTCGCGGGAACCGTCAAATACACCATCGACCTCCGACGCGAACGGACGGTCGCGGTGCGCGCGCGCGCCGACGCCGATCGACGGCGTGCACAGGCCGACGACCTCATCGGATTCATGCTCGGGGACCTTCGCACCAAGCTCGAGAAAGCGGGACGCCTCGAGCTGCTCGAAGACGTCGACGGAAAAGCGATGTCCTACTTCGCCTCGGTACCCGCCGGGTCGTTGAGCGGCGAAGAACTCTCTCAGCGCGTCCAGACTGTCTACCAGATTGGAGCGGTGCGTCAGGCGCGCGGAGATCTGAAGGGAGCGATCGAATCGTTTCGCGAATCACTCTCGGAGGCGGAGAGCCTCACGGCGCGCGATCCGTCCAACACCGATTGGCAGCTGCGGCTGGCGTACGCGCACTTCTACCTCGCGGACGCGCTCCGGTTTCAGGGCGATCTCGACGGCGCGCTCGAGCACCTGACGGCATATAGATTGGTTGCCGAACGCCTGGTCGCCCGCAATCCATCGAACGCCGACTGGCAGCTCGAGCTGTCGTACGCGCAGGGCGGTGTGGCGTTCATCCAGGAGGCGAAGGGCGACTTCGGGGGCGCGCGGAGCAGCCTCGAGCGCGCGCTGGCGATCAAAACGGCGCTGGCGCAGAACGCACCCGGCTCTGCCGCACGCCAGCAGGACCTGGCGGTCGCGCACAACCGTCTCGGTGTCGTGCTCGATCGGATGGGCGAAGGAGATCTCGCGCTGCAGCACTACACGGACGACCTGCGGATTCGCGAGTCGCTCGTGGCGCGCGCTCCCCGCGACGAGTCTATCAAGAGCGATCTTTACGTGGCCCTGAGCTATCTGTCCCGCGCTTATGAAGATCGCAACGAGCTGCAACCCGCGCTCGTACAGGCGCGCAAGGCGCTCGACGTCACCTCGGCGCTGACGACGCTGGATCCGGCAAATGCCGACTGGCAACGGGATTTCGCTGTCGCCGAAAATCGCGTCGGGCACGTGCTTCGCTGGACCGGCAACCGCGAGGAGGCCGAGGCGCGTTTTCGCGACGCACAGCGCATCCTCTCGGCGCTGGTTCAGAAGTCACCGACGAACTTCGGCCTGCGGCAGGATCTTGCGGTCGCCGAGCTGGGCGCCGGATGGCTCTCGTTCGATCGGCGCGCGTTCCAGCTCGCATCGGCACATGCAGCCGCCGTCGCAGGCGAGCTCGCGCCAATCCTCGCGAAGCGACGCGACGTCGCCACGTACGCCGGTGAGGCGCACCTCCTGCAGGCGGCCGCGTCGGAGCATCTCGGGCAGCCGGCCGAGGCTGCTCGCGAACGCACCGCGGCGCTCGCCGCGACCGAGGGCGTCGTGCAGGATCGCCGCATGCTCGCGTTGCGCGCGCGGGCGCTCCTCGCGCTCGACCGCGTGGACGACGCGCGGCCGCTCGTCGAACATCTGCTGGCAACCGGCTATCGCCACCCCGCTCTGCTCATGGACTGGCGCGCACACGCGCCGACGAACCCGGAATGACCGTCTTGCGAAGGAGAGCATCATGCCGCCCACTGGAGTGCCGATTCCCGTCCACGTCGATTTCCACGGCATCTCGTACAACAGCGCCACCGGCCAATGGACGATTCCGGCGAACGCGCCGCGATGGACCGTTCCTCCCGTCGTCGCCGTCTCGTCGGGGAACAATCTCCTGACGTGGACGCTGACCACATCGAACGTGCCGAGCGGTTTTTCACCGACGTTCGACGCGCTCGACGCGATCGTCTTCAATGCCGGCTGGCCGGGGGGATTGCCCGATGTGACGAGCGCGACGACCGTGGAGTGCACCGACGACTTCCAGTCGGGCCCGAACAATCCCGAGTACTACTACAGCATCACCGTCGATCTGACGCAGACGAATGGCACGGTGTCGCAGGCGTTCAAGCTCGATCCCGACATCAAGAACCAGGGCGCGAATCCCGTGATCTGCTACGTGATGAAGGGCGCCATCGTCGAGCAGCCTTGACCCGTCCGACGGCCGGGAACCTTACGGCACCACGGCTGACGGCGACTACGACTTCCGCCGGTCGCCGCGCGAGATGCGCCGGCGATCCGGCGGTCCCACACGGCGATCCGGCTTCAGTTGCTCGTCCACGGTAGGCCGCCACTCGGCGCCGCAGGCTGCGCAACGCCAGGTGAGCACGACGACGTCGCTCTTGACGAGGATGTCCTCCGATAGAGAGTCGGCGACGCCGCAAAAGCGGCAGCGGTGGTGTTGATAGACGGGAAAGTTCACCCTCGCGGTCCCGTTCGCGCCTACGCGAAAACGGTGCCGCCAAGATTCCCCGCTCGATCGCGCCTGCGCGATCGCAAGTCTGGTGATCCGACGATTTTATGGCCGGCGCCGGCCAGACTTCGCCCGCGGACGTCCCCGGCATTCACTCGAATCGGCCACTCCTATCCGAGCGGAGTGGTGCGCGAAACGGTCTGTTCGCCATCGCCTGCGGTGTAATGGACGGTCAACGTAAACGAGTCCGCGAGCGGAATTCCCGCGGGAGTCGTGAACGTCGTTACGGTTGGTGCCACGAACTGCGAGGCAGGTGCCGGCCTTCCGCTGCCGAAGCCCACGCTGAACGCCTCCACCTGGCTGCCCTTGGCAGTCAGCAACGCGTCGATCCCCGTCAGCATTGCGTCCGCCGGTCCTCCGTTGTGCACCGTGTAGGTGACCGAGTAGTCATGACTCCCGTCGCTGTTGTTTTGAATCTGCACCTGAAGACCGGTGATGTTCACCCCGGGCTGGTTTGGTGCGTTCGGCGATCCGCCGCACGCGGCGAGAATTGCGCACGTCAGTGCAACACCCATCCAACGAGACATGTCCATCCTCCTTGTTGTTCCGGCGAAAGGCGTTCCTCCAGCGCGAATTGTATGGAATCCACCGGGGCCGACGATCCGGCAGTGGGATGAAGCGTGACCGGGAAGGGACGAACGTGGGAGCACGGCTGACGAACCGTGCTCCCTGAATCGGCGTTCAGCGGGCCTTGGCGGCGTCCTTCTTGTCCTTGTCCTTCTTGTCCTTCTTGTCCTTGTCCTTCTCTGCCGGCTTGTTCGGATCGAGCGGCTCCGCCTTGATCGGCGCGATCTTCTGGCGTTGCAGCATCTGGTTGACGCGCGGCAGCTCGGTCTTGACCGCCGTGTCGAGCGCGTTCAGGTGCTCGTCGACCCTGCCCGACAGCATCTTGAACACTTCGTAGCTCTGCTCGGTCGGAGCGGTATCGCCGGATTCGACGACGCCTTGCACTGCGGCGACCTTGTTGTTCAACTTGATCGGGAAGTTCAACGGGTCTTCGCTGCTCTGGTTGTTGACCTGATAGAGCGACGTCTCGACGGCGGTCAGGTGCTCCTGGAGCTGGTCGAGCGCCTTCGCCGTCGGACCCGTCTTGTCATCCAGCTTGTTCTTCCGCTCGTTGATCTGCGGACGGATCCCGCGCACCATCAGCACCGCCTCGTTCGCCTGGGACGTCTTCTGGCTGATCTGCATCGCGAGATCGAACTCCTTCTGCAGATCCGCGTCGGTGACGTCCGCAAGGATGTGCGGCTCGCGCTTCACCGCGAACGGCTGCGTCTGGGTCTGGCCGTCGGCCGTCACGCGTACCTGGTACGTTCCGGGCGGCGCAACGGGACCACGCGTGCTCGCCGCCCACATGACCATGCCCGGGAAATCCGCTGCGCCCTTGTAGCGGAGATCCCAGTTGAGGCGATGCATGCCGGCGGTCAGCGGCGGTTTCGGATCCCGCGGACGGCCGAAGTCCTCGTTCCCCTGCTCGGCCGGCTTCTCGGCGTCGGCTGCGGTGTTCTCGAAGCTGCGGATCACGCTTCCCCTGGCGTCGAGGAAATCGATCGTGATCTTCTGTGCCGCGTTCTTGAGCACGTAGTCGATGGCAAGCGAGCGATCGAGGCCGCGCAGCGCGTCGTTGGGCTTGAAGAGATGCAGGTCTTCCGTCGTCTGGACGCCCCACTGCCGGAGCGGAGAGATGTTGTCCATCACGTAGAATCCGCGGCCGTGCGTCGCGATCACCAGGTCCCGTGCTTCGACCTTGATGTCGTGCACCGGCGTGTCCGGCAGGTTCTGCTTCAGCGACTGCCAGTTCGCGCCGTCGTCGAAGGAGATGTAGATGCCATGCTCGGTACCGAGGTAGAGCATCTTCGCGCGGACGGTGTCTTCGCGAATCGCGCGAACGTAGTGGTCAGGCGCGATGCCGTTGACGATCTTCGTCCACGTCTGGCCGTAGTCGTCCGTCCGCCAGACGTATGGGGCAAAATCATCGAACTGATAGTGATTCGCCGCGATATACGCCGTCCCGGGACGGTGCGGTGACGCTTCGATCAGGCTGATGCGCGCGAAGTCCGGCATGTCCTTCGGCGTGACGTTCGTCCAGTTCTTGCCGCCGTCGCGGGTCACGAACACATACCCGTCGTCGGATCCGGTCCAGATCAGATTGGCATCCTGCGATGACGGAGCGATCGTGAAGATCGTCGCGTAGGTTTCGACGCCGGTCTCGTCGCGTGTGATCGGTCCCCCGGAGTCGCCCATCGTCTTCGGGTCGTGACGCGTGAGGTCAGGGCTGATCTTCGTCCAGCTGTGGCCGCCGTCGTGCGTCAGCCAGACGTGCTGCGATCCGACGTAGAGCGCCGTGGGATCGACCGGCGAGAAGACGATCGGAAACGTCCACTGGAACCGCTCGGCGATGTCCTTCGTGGCGTAGCCCATCGGGTTGTCAGGATAGGGGTTGATCTCCTGTTCCTGCCGTGTTTTCCGATTGAGGCGCGTCAGCAGGCCGCCGTACGACCCGGCGAACAGAATGTCCGGGTTCTTCGGGTCCTGTGCGATGTAGCCGCTCTCGCCGCCGCCCGCCGTATAGAAGGTCTGGTCGGCGCTCGCGGCCGTGCCCGGCCCGCCGCCGGAGAGCCCCGGGCCGAAAAAGGACGCCTGGCTGCCGACGCATGCGGTGGAGTTGTCCTGTTGCGCGCCGCACACGTGATAGGGCACGTCGCTGGTCGTAATCACGTGATAGAACTGCGCGGTCGGGAAGTCGAGGTCGGTCCAGGTCTGGCCGCCGTTCGTCGTGACCGTCGCGCCGCCGTCGTTCGAGAGGATAAACCGCTTCTGGTTCGTCGGGTCGATCCACAAGTCGTGGTTGTCGCCGTGCGGCGGACGCAGCTGCGTCCACGTCTTACCCGCGTCGGTGGTCTTCATGAACCCGACGTTGGGTTCATAGAAGGTGTCCTTGTCCTTCGGGTCGGCGTACACGCGCGTGTAGTAGAACGCGCGCTGGCGGACGTCGCGGTTTTCGCTGACCTTCGTCCACGTTGCGCCCGCGTCGTCCGACATGAACGTCCCGCCGTCCTCCGCTTCGATCTGCGCGTAGACGCGGTTGCTGTCGGCCCGCGAGACGTCCATTCCAATCTTGCCGAGGGTGCCCTTCGGCAGGCCTGGATTGCGGGAGATTTCGGTCCAGTGGTCGCCGCCGTCGGTGGTTTTGAACAGGCCGCTCCCGGGACCGCCGCTCGACATCATGTACGTATTGCGGAACGCTTCCCACAACGCGGCGTAGAGCACGTTCGAGTTGTTCGGATCGAACACGACTTCGATGCCCGCTGTCTTCGGATCGCGATAGAGGACCTTCTCCCAGGTCTTGCCGCCGTCCTTCGATCGAAAAATCCCGCGCTGCTCGTTCGGCGCCGCGTGATGGCCGAAGGCCGCGACGAACACGATGTCGGGATTGGTCGGGTTGACGCGGATCTTCGAAATGTTCTGCGCGTCCTCGAGGCCGATGTGCGTCCAGGTTTTTCCGGCGTCGGTGCTCTTGTAGACGCCGTCCCCGGGTGCGATGTTGCCGCGGATCTCGCTCTCACCGGTGCCGATGTAGACGACGTCGGGGTTTGACGGCGCGACCGCGACGGCGCCAACGGACGAGCTGGTGATCTTGCCGTCGGTGACCGGCTGCCAGGTGCCGCCGCCATCGGTCGTCTTCCAGAGGCCGCCGCCCGTGGCGCCGAAATAGTACTCGAGCGGACGCTGTGCGCTGCCCGCGACAGCGATCGAGCGCCCCCCGCGCTGCGGGCCGACGCTGCGCCACCGCAGCGGCCCGAACGTGCCGGCGTTGTCGCCGACGGTCGCTCCGCCGCCGCGCCGTTGCGCGAACACGGTCGGACTCAGCATCACCGCGCCGGCGACGGCGGCCGCGATGAACCCCAAGACGAATGTGGATCTTCGACGTGCAATAGACACTGGCTCCTCCGAACAGGACGGATAAAAAGAGAGGGAGCGAATTTTATCAGGTGCGGGGGCGGGTGGTGCGGGAGTTCGAGGCCTCTCAAACGCGGAGGCTTGACAGACACCGGCGCGCGCGAATATATTCGCTGTGCGCGAAATTTTTCGCGCCCACAAGGTCCGATGACGCGTTCATGAACCGCTTGTCACAGACGAACCTGACGCGCCGCGAAGCGCAAATCATGGAAATCCTGCACCGCCGGCGGCGGGCAACGGTCGAAGAGATCCGCGCCGAGCTGCCGGATGCCTCGAGCGCCTCGAGCGTTCGAAAATTGCTCGACATCATGATCGACCGGCGGCTGCTCGGCCGCGAGTACGAAGGCCCGCGCTTCGTATATTTCCCCGCCGTCGCGCCGGAGGCCGCGAGCCGGACGGCGCTGAAGCAGCTGGTGCGCACGTTCTTCAACAACTCACCCGGGTCGGCCGCCGCGGCGCTGCTCGATATGAGCGGCGAGCCGCTCTCGGACGACGAGTACCAGCGGTTGAGCACGCTCTTGAAGCGTGCCCGGGAACAAGGAGGCAGGCGATGAGTACGTTGGCCCTTGACCTCGCGATCAAGGCATCGGTCGTCCTTGCGGTTGCCGCGCTGGTTGATCTGGTGACCCGCCGGCGCGGATCCGCCGCCACACGGCATTTCGTGTGGACGATGACCGTCCTCGCCCTGCTCGTGCTCCCGCTCGCGGTTGCCGCGCTTCCCGCCTGGTCCGTCCACATCCCGGTCCCGGCCGCAGTACGGGCCGATGTGGCAGACGCAATCACGCGGGCGCCGTTCACCATTTCTCGAGGCGCATCGGCGCCACTCGCAGTGACAGCGGCTCCGGCGCAGCCCGCGTCCGCCATCGCGGCGCGCCGGTCATTCGATCCCATCTGGTTCGCCTTCGCGCTCTATTCGGCAGGCGTTGCGTTCCTGCTGGCGCGGTTGGTGATCGGGCAGTTTGCCCTAAGACGACTCATCGCACGGTCAGAGGTTGTCGTGGATGGTGATTCGATTGAGCTCGCACGCACGTGCGCGCGCCAGCTGCAGATTCGCCGCCCGGTTCGCCTGCTGCGGGCCGACGACGAGGTGATGCCGTTCACGTTCGGTACGCGGCACGCGGCCATCGTGCTGCCCTCCGGTTCAGCGCGATGGAGTACCGAGCGGAGAACGGCCGTGATTCTTCACGAGCTGGCGCACGTGGCGCGCGCCGACTGTCTCGCACAGCGGTTTGCCGCGCTCGCGTGTGCTCTCTACTGGCCGCACCCGGGCGTATGGTTGGCCGCACGACGGCTGCGGGTCGAACGGGAATTCGCGTGCGACGATCGCGTGATAACGGCAGGCACGGTCGCGCGCGAGTACGCGGGTCATCTCCTCGAGATCGCGCACGCGTTTCGCGGCGTACCGGCGCCCGCGCCGGCCCTCGGCATGGCTCGCGCACGGCAGCTCGAACAGCGCCTTCTCGCCGTCATCGACGACGACCGTAACCGACGGCCCCTGACGCGCCGTCTCAAATTGGCGGCAGCTGTCGTGTCCTGTTTGCTCCTCGTTCCGATTGCCGCGTTGCAGGCGAAGGCCGTGCCCCGGAACGCCGAAGTGCTGTCCGCGGGCACTCCTGGAGGCGTCCCGCGCGCCGGGCTCGTGACACAGAATCGCGATCGTTCCGACACCCAGGAATTTGCCGGGACATGGGAACTCCGTCCGTCCGGGCGGCCGGGTATGGTCTACGTCAGTTTGCGGACGACGCACTCCCAAAACGGGACCACGGTTCCCATGTCGCGGTTCGAAGGGCTGAACGAACCTGGAATGACGGCCGCCATCCGTGGCGGACGCATCGTCGACGGCACGGTTCATTTCGTGAGCCGGCGTGATGCGGGCGCGTTCACGTTCGATGGCGTGTGCCGCAGCCAGATGTGCGGCGGGACATACAGTTTCGCTCCCGACCCGGCGTTTCCGTCGCGCATCGCGAAGTATGGCCTCGGCGCGCCGACACCGCAGGAGCAATACCGGCTGGCGATGGCGGACGTCGGAGTTACCTACATTGAAGGCATCAAGGCCGAGGGTTACGCCCTGCCGGACGTGCACACACTCGTGCGCGCAGCAGAACACGGTGTGAGCCTGGACTACGTGAAGGGAATGTCGGCGCTCGGCTACAAGCTGGGCGCGCTCGAGCCCCTGGTCCGGATGCGCGACCATGGGGTCGATCCCGACTACGTGAAGGGCATGGCCGCTCAGGGTTTCCCGAAGCTCGAGGCCGACGAGCTCGTGCGGCTCCGCGACCATGGGGTGGATCCCGAGTACGTCAAGGGCATGCGCGACATCGGATACAAGTCGGCGGATGTCGCTGATTTCGTCAAGGCGCGCGACCACGGCGTCGATCCCGAATTCGCCCGAGCGGTCGCATCGTCCGGTTACAAGGACGTGCCGGTCGATACGCTCATTCACATGCGCGACCACGGCGTGGATCCCGAGTACGTGCGAGGCCTCGCGGATGCGGGCTACAAGAACGTCTCGATCGATATGCTCGTCCGGATGCGCGACCACGGCGTCGATCCGGAGTACGCCCGCGGTCTCGCGGGCCTCGGCTACAAAGACCTGCCGATCGATTCCATGATCCGCATGCGCGACCACGGCGTGGACCTCGATTACATCCGCCGCCTGCAGCAGCGCGGCGTGACGAATTTGAGCGTCGATGACTTAATCCGGCGGCGCGATCGCGGCGACGACGGGCGGTAAGCCGCTCAGCACGCGCCCGGCGGCCGGCATCCGCCATAATCAGCGGGTGCCGACCTTCTTCGCCGATCCGCCCGACGTGGGCGAACAGACCGCCGTCCGGATCGCGCGCGAGCTGTACGGCATCGACGCGACTGCGGCGTCCCTTCCGAGCGAGCGGGATTGCAACATTCGGCTCGACGCCGCGGACGGCGCGCGATACGTCCTCAAAATCGCCAACGCGCGCGAGACGACCGCCATGCTCGAGGCCGAGAACGCCGCCATGCGGCAGCTCTCGGCGACCGGCCTCACGCCGACGCTCGTTTCCACACGTGCCGGCGCAGAGATCGGTCAGAGCGGCGTCCATCGCGTGCGCCTGATCACGTGGATCGACGGCGAGCCGCTCGCGCGGGTGAGGTGGCGCAGCGGCGCGCTTCTCGAGACCATGGGCAACGCGGTCGCGACGATCGACGCCGCGCTCGAGCACTTCGACCATCCGGCGCTGCACCGCGAATTCCACTGGGACCTGCACGCGGCACCAGCCATCATCCGGCGGGAACTGCCGCGCATGGCCAATCACGAGTTGCGCGGTGTCGTAGAAGGATTCCTGCGGCTGCACGAAACATCCGTCGTTCCACGCCTGGCGACGCTCGCCCGCAGCGTGATCCACAACGACGCGAACGACCACAACGTGCTCGTGAACAGGCGGGCCGAGCGCGTCACCGGGCTCGTCGACTTCGGCGACATGGTCTTCAGCCACACGGTGAACGGCCTCGCGGTCGCGATGGCCTACGCCTCGCTGGGCGAACAGGATCCGCTCGCCGCCGCCGCGGCAGTGGCGCGCGGCTACCACGCGGTCCGGCCGCTGACGGACGACGAGTTCGCCGTGCTGTTTCCGCTGATGTGCCTGCGGCTCGCCGTCAGCGTGGCCGTTGCGGGCGTTCAGCAGTCGGAGCGGCCCGGCGACGAGTACCTGGGTGTCAGCCAGGAGTCCATTCGCGAGACGCTTCCGCGGCTCGCGCGCATTCACCCGCGGCTGGCGCGGTATCGTCTTCGCGACGCGTGCGGTCTGGCGGCAGTCGCGCAGTCTTCCCGGATCGCGGGCTGGCTGCGTGCGAAAGCGGGAACGTTCGCGCACCTCACCGGACGCGACCTCCGCGTCACACCGGTACTCGGTCTCGATTTGAGCGTTGGCAGTCCGCTCGTCAGCAGCGATCCGGCGGAGAATGCGGCCGGGCCATTGACGCGCCGTGTGTTCGATGCGATGAGCGCCGCAGGTGCCGACGTTGCCGCCGGAGGCTACGGCGAGCCGCGTGTGCTCTACGCAACGGACGCGTATGCGAGCGGCGCCGTCACCGACGAGCGACGGACGATTCACCTCGGCATCGACCTGACGCTCGCGCCAGGCGCGCCGCTCTTCGCGCCCCTGGACGGCGTCGTGCACGGCGTCATGGACGCCGCGCAACGGCTGGACTACGGACCCGTCATCGTCTTGCGCCACGACGTCGCGGACGATTCCGGCCCGCTGACGTTCTACACGCTCTACGGCCATCTCGATCGCGGTGTGCTCGAACTGACTCCGGGAACGCCGATTGCGGCAGGACACCGAATCGGCTCCGTCGGCGCGCCGCCGGCCAACGGCGACTGGTGGCCGCATGTCCATTTCCAGATCATCGCGGATATGTTGGACGTGCCGTGCAATTTCAACGGCGTCGCACCGCCCGGCGAAGCAGGTACGTGGCTGAGCCTGTCTCCGGACCCGAACCTGCTCCTCGGAATTCCGCCGGAGCGGTTCGTCGGCCATTTGCCTGCGAGCGATCTGCTCGCATCGAGGCGGAGCCGGTTCGGGTCCAACGTGAGTCTTTCGTACGGCGCGCGTCCGCTGCAGCTCGTACGCGGGTGGATGCAATACGTCTTCGACGAGGCTGGACGCACGTACATCGACGCGTACAACAACGTCCCCCACGTCGGCCACTCGCATCCCGCCGTCGTCCGCGCGGCGGCCTCGCAGCTGGGGATTCTCAACACCAACACGCGATACCTTCAGGAGATCGTCGTCGAGTACGCGACGGCGTTGACGGAGTGCTTTCCGCCGCCGCTCCGCGTCTGCTTCTTCACTGCATCGGGCAGCGAGGCGAACGAGCTGGCGCTGCGCCTTGCACATACACACACACACTCGCGCGACCTCGTCGTGATGGATGCGGCCTATCACGGCCATACGACGACACTGATCGACATCAGCCCGTACAAGCACCGAGGCCCCGGCGGCGAACCACCGCCCGGCTGGGTGCACCAATCGCCGGTGCCGGACGTGTACCGCGGCCCATACCGTGCGAGCGATCCCGAGGCCGGCGTGAAGTACGCGCGCGAGGTGGGCGCGGTGATCGATCGCGTGCGCACGGGCGGTGGCCGGTTGTGCGGCTATATCGCCGAGACCTGCCCGAGCGTCGGCGGCCAGATCATGCTGCCGGATGGATTCTTGTCAGAGGTGTACCGTCTCGTGCGCGAGGCGGGCGGCCTGACGATCGCGGATGAGGTGCAAACCGGATTCGGCCGCGTTGGAACGCATTTCTGGGCCTTCGAACAGCATGGCGTCATACCCGATATCGTCGTGCTCGGCAAGCCGATCGCCAACGGCTATCCGCTCGGAGCGGTGGTGACCACCAGAGAAATTGCGGACAGCTTCGACAACGGGATGGAGTTCTTCAGCACGTTCGGCGGCAGTACCGCAGCGTGCGCGGCGGGACTCGCCACCCTTCGCGCGACAATCGACGAAGGGCGTCAAGCCCACGCGCTTGCGGTCGGGAAGCACCTGATCGCAGGATTGCGGCAGCTTCAAACGCAGCACGAGCTGATTGGCGACGTGCGCGGCTCGGGCCTGTTCGTGGGAGTCGAACTCGTGCGCGATCGACGGACGCTGGAACCGGCGGCGGAAGAGGCGGCGGCGATCGTGAACCGGATGCGCGAGCTGCGCGTACTCACTGGCACCGACGGACCGCATCACAATGTCATCAAGATGCGCGGGCCGATGCCGCTGACGACCGCGGATGCTGATTTGATCGTTGCCGCATTGCACCGCGCATTAACCGATACGTAGCCGGCGGCCACGGCAAGGCTATTCGGCGCGGAGCGCCTCGCCTGGATCGGCCTGGGCGGCGCGATGCGCGGGAACCGCGCTCGCCAGCGCCGCGACCGCCAGCAGCAAGACGGGCACCGCCGTCATGGCCACCGGATCGCGGGGATTGACGCCGAACAGAACGTCCCGCAAACGTCCGCTGCCAGCGAGCGCCAGCACCGTCCCCGCCGAAGCGCCCATGAGTGCCAGCCGCACGGCTTCACGAACCACGAGCCCCGCCACGCGCCTGGTGGACGCGCCGAGCGCCACGCGAATCGCCAGCTCGCGCCTCCTCGACGCGACGTCGTGCGCCAGCACGGCGTAGACGCCGATTGCCGCCAGCGCGAGGGCAGTGATTGCGAACAGGCCGAATGCGGCCGCCACGGAACGCTGTTCCCAGAGCGTCGCCGCGTCGTAGTCGGCAATGTCCTGAATGGCAGTCGCCGGTACATCCGGATCGATGGCCGCACTCGCGCGTCTGAGCGCTGCTGCGGCCAGTCCGGTCTCGGTCGACTGCATTATCAGCGTGGCACGTGTATCCGGATTCTGAAGGAAGGGCAGGTACAACACCGGCCCCGTGCTGCTCAGCAGCGACTCGTGTCGGGTATCCTCCGCCACTCCAACTACCTGCATCGGAGGCGGCACGCCGCCGCTGTACGGAGGCGCTTCCAGAAACTTCCCTATTGGTTCCTGGCCGGGCCACAGTCGTTCGGCGAGTGCGCGGTTCACGACAGCAACCGCCTGCGCTCCCGGTCGGTCCTGCTCCGTGAATCCACGGCCGCTATGCATGGCAATCCGCATTGCGTCGAAAAAATGCGGGCCGACGCTCGCCTCGTCGGTCCGCACGCCGAGCGTCTCCTCGTGCTGCTGCAGTTCCTGTTGCGGCGGCGCTTCTCCGAGCCGGAAGACCGACCGGCGGCCGCCGTACAGCACGGGGGGGACAGCCGTCGACCAGCTGACGGCGCCGATGCCAGGCTCCGATCGCAACGAGTCCGCAAGCCGTTGGAAGAACTGCGCGCTGCGCTCGCCGGTATAACCATGCAGATCGAGCGCATACGTCGCCGTCGTGAGGCCGGACGTGGCGTAACCAGGGTCGATCGCGTCAATGTTGTGCATCGTGCGCAGGCCGAGAGCGGCGCCGACGCCGAGGATCACGGAGAACGCCACCTGGAGCGCCACGAGCGCTGACCGTACGGCGGTCCGCCGCGTAGAAGCCGTACGTCCGCTCGACCGCAACGCGAAGTGAGTGCGCGTGGCCGCGATTCCACGGAGCGGCAGCATCGTGAAGACGAGCGTGATCAGGATCGAGATCGCGACCGCGAATGCGCCGGCACGCCAGTCCACGACGTCTGTGTGCGGCGCGATGCCGTAACCGGGACCCGCGAGTGCGGTCAGCCACACGACGGCTCTTGGTGCCAGCCACACGCCACACGCGGCCGATGCGGCCGCGAGGATCGCTCCTTCGGCCAGAAGGTCGATGGCCAGTCGCCCGGAACTTGCGCCGAGCGCGCGCCGGATTTCGATTTCACGACGACGGTCCTGCACCCGCGCGAGCAGCAGGTTCGCCGCGTTTCCGCACGCGATGGAAAGCAGGAGTGCCGCAGCCGCGCCGAGCACGGACAGCAGGCGAGACATCTGCACGCGATCGTCGGACGCGAGTCCCAATCCGCCGCGAAGCGTTACGGTTCCCTCCGCGTGATCGCCGGGGAACGCCTGCGCGATCTGATGGCCCGTTGCCTCCAGCCGCACGCCAGCGCTCGCCTCCGAGGCGGATCCTCTCAGGCGCCCCATGATCTGGACCCACCGCGAGTTCCGATTGCCGAGGACTCCCCGCGACATACGGGGCATCACGAGAGGTTGTGCCGAGAGGGGGACCCACACCATGTCGATCTGCCCGGGATACGTTCCTTCGAATGCCGGCGGCAGCACGCCCACGATCGTGAACGGATGGCCGTTGATGCCCATCGGGCGGCCGATCACGTCGGGGCTTCCGCCAAAGAGCTGCCGCCAGCACGCATGACCGATCACGGCGACGGTGGCGCTCGCATCCGCGGTGTCGAGAGTGCGGCCCAGCCGAGCGCGCACGCCGAGCACGTCGAAATAGTTGCCGCTGACGAGCGCGCCCGTGACGTGCAGGCTCTGATCCCCCCGGACATCGAACGAGGCGCGCCTGAATGCCGCCAGATCCAGGTCGGACGAGACGCCGTCGCGAAGGTCGAGGTAATCGGGATACGAGAAGATGTCGATCGTGCCCCTGCCGCTTCGTTCCACGGAGACCACCCGCGCGGAGTCGGCGACCCCGGCCACCGGGCGCAGCAGGAGGACCTCCACGAGGCTGAATATCGCGGTCGCCGCAGCAATGCCCATTGCGAGCATCGCGACGATGAGGACCGTCAGCGCGGGAGCGCGGCGGAGGCCGCGCCACGCGGTGCGGATCGCGTGGCGCACCGCGTCCGCCGTTGGAATCAATGGCTCGCGCCGCGTCTTTGTCATGAGGTTATCGAGCGGCTGGTTCCGCGACGAGCGCGAGCCGGCCGGCGGCCTCGGCGCTCACGACCGGATTTACCGCAAGCCGTGTGATGTTCGAGACGCCTTCGCCGGCGAGATCGCCGACCTTCGTCCATCCCGCGGCGCTGTTCGACGGGGACCACCCGAAGATCGTCGTGCCGCTCGCCATCAACAGGAGTCCCGTCTTCGAATCCCACGCGCAGTCCTCGCTTCCGGCCGGGGTTTCGACCAGCGTCGAGATCGCCCGTGTCCCGGGATCGAGGTCTTTGACGAGCCAATGCCCTTGACGGGCCTTGTCGATGAAGGTCACCGTCCCCCTGTTGGGGCGGATGAGCAGCGAACGGCCGATCGAAGAGGCGATCGGGACAATCTCGCCGCCCTTCACATCCGCGATCTGCAGCGTGTTCGGGGCGCTCTCCCCGCCGAGCACGAAGATGCCGACGTGCGTCGCGTCGATCCAGACGTGGTAGCCGATCTTCCCTTTGTGCTGATACAGGAGATGTCCGTTCGATCCGTCGAGGTCGTACGACCACAGCGACTGCTCGTCGCCGTGGACGACGGAAAACGTGCGGCCGCCCGGCATCACGAGCGGCGAGTACTCATTCTCGGGATCGTGCGTGAGGCGCGTGAGCGACGTCGACGACATGTCGTATCGGAAGATATCGGTCTGACGATCGACGCGGTCTGAGGTGAACAACACCGACCGTCCGTCGGGCGTATAACTCGGTTGGTTGTCGTAGCCGGGACTCTGGCTGATGTTGACGAGAGGGCCCGCCGCGGCAGGAGCGGTGCCGCTCGACAGGGATGCCAGGTAAACTTCTGTTCGCGGCGGTGCCTGCGGCGCCTGTTGAAGGGACAGGCCTACGCTCACGGCGGCGACGGCTGCGAAGACGTTCTTCATGGCCGCGATCCTACGTCAATCCGGCCGATGACGCGCGAGGGGAGTCCGTGGCGAGGGATGGCGCAGATATGAAACGGAATCGGGCTCGTTCGGTCGACAGACACAACGTTGCGCAGCACCTCGGGATCGATCTGGGAGAGTACGATGCGCGCATCCGGACGTTCATCCCGGATTACGACGCGATGCTCGACGCCGGGGCCGCGGCACTCCGCGGCGATGAGCGATCGATCGTCGATCTCGGCGTCGGAACGGGCGCGCTCGCCGAGCGATGTCTCGAGCGGTGCGCGCACGCGCAACTGGTCGGCATCGATCTGGACGAGGGGATGCTGCGCGCCGCCGAGGCGCGGCTCGGCTCCCGCGCGGTGCTGCGGGAAGGATCGTTCGTGCGCGTCGACGTGCCGCGCTGCGACGCGTTCGTCGCGTCGCTCGCGCTGCATCATGTGCGGACCAGAGATGCAAAAGCCGCACTCTACGGACGTCTCCGGCGTGCGCTTCGTCCGGGCGGACGTCTGGTGATCGTGGACTGCTGTCCAGCCGCGGATCGCGGACTCGCCGCGCAGCAACGCGACGCCTGGCGCACGCACCTCAGGCGCACGTACTCGGCACGACGCGCGGACGCGTACTTCGCCGCATGGTCGCACGAGGACGTCTACATGCCGCTGCCGACCGAACTCGATCTTCTGAGGACGGCCGGCTTTCGTTCCGAGGTTGCCTGGCGGTCGGGCCCGTTCGCGGTCATCGTCGCCCTGCGCCGGTGACGGACCGTGAATGCTCAGGCGATGCCTCGCCAGGCGTTCACGATGTCGAGAATCCCCTCGGATGGTTCCTCGCCCGGATTCTTCCAGTCGGTCGGCGAGCCCGCGTCGAGAAGCATCCGGCCCACGGCCGCGTAGTCGCGCCCCGGATGCTGCATCCGGGATCCTTCAGCCGCCCACAGGAGCGGCTGGGCCTTGAATTCGCGATCGCGCACCGACACCGAGGCGCCGTGCGCGAGAAGCATACGGACCGCCTCGGGCCAGCCCTCCATCGCCGCTGCGTGCAGTGCGGTCTTACCGATGGACTCGTCGCCGCGATTCGGGTCGAACCCGCAGGCGAGCATCGCCTCGAGCGCCGGCGTATCGTTGCGTTCGGCCGCGCGATAAAACGCCGCGTAATGTTCGGGCCCGAGCTGATTGGGGAGATCCGGCCGGGACGCGAGGAGCGCCGTCAGGGTCGGTCGATCGCCGCGGCTGCACGCTGCGACGAGGCGGTCTACCGGCGACAGGTCGGCGGAGGCGCCGTGCGCCAGCAGCCAGTCCGCCACTCCGGTATTTCCGTTCAGTTCCGCGATGGCATACGCGGTCCGGCCGTCTCCACGCGGACGCGACACATCGGCGCCGCGCGCGACCAGCGCTGATGCAATATCCGGGTCGCCATTGGCGGCGACCACGTGAAGCGGCGTCTCGCCGTTCGGGGGAAAGACCGGATCGGGATCGGCGCCATGTTCGAGCAGCCACCGCACGCCATCCATCGTCCGCGACCAATGCAGAATCGCGTAGAGCGGCGCGGAGTTGTCGGTGGCCCAGGGACGATTGACGTCCGCGCCGTGCGCGAGCAGCAGATCGAGCGCCGCGACGTTGCCCGCGCTTGCCGCGAGCGGCAGCGTGACCCCGTCGCTCGGGTCCGCTCCGGCGTCGAGGAGCGTCTCCGCGAGCGCAAGCGAGTGCACGATCATCACAGCGCCCCACAGGACCGGTCGATGCACCTCGTGATGCAGCCACGGAAACTTGAGATTCGGATCCGCGCCGTGCGCGATCAGCTCGCGGGCGATCGCGCTCAGACCTGCTTCGCGTTCGCCAGAGCGCCCGCCTGCGGACGTGTAACACACGTAGTGGAGCGGCTGCCATCCGCGCGGACCGCCGATGGCTGTCGCCAGGTCGCCGTCGCGCGCAAGGCGTGCCGCAACGCCCGCGACGTCGCCGAGGAGGAGCTCGGTATGGAAACTGGCGCGTGCAACGCCGGGATGCATTTCGAGCAGCCGTTCCGCGCGATCGGCGCGCCCGCTCGTGGCCGCTTCGACGAACTGGTCGACGGCAGCTCCGAATTCGAGCGTCAGATCCTCGACCCGCTCGCGCAGCGCATTCCACGAGTCGAACCCGTGCTCGCGCGCGATCACCGATTGCGCGTCGTGCAGCGCTACCGCGGCCCGCGCGAGCGCGGCGTCGGTTGCGTGCGTGAACGCCGGCAGTATTCGGAAACGCGCGAGGGCGGCGGAATCCCCTGCGCGGGCGTTGCGCAGCAGGTCCTTTGCCTGGCGCTTGAGCTGCTCGAGATCCGGGCGCTCGGGTAACTGCGTGGCCGTCATGTGACCTCCATGCTGAATGCCGGCGGTCCGCAATCCGGCCAGCACGGAGACAGCCGTGCAGTCGTGAATTCTGAAGGGTGGACTCAGTCCTTCGCGCGGACCCGCGGGCGCCCCGAGCGCTCGACCACATACTGGCTCCGCGTCTCGGTGAATGTCAACCGTCGGGTGGAAGGCAAAGGACGGGAAGAAGGCCCCCGGAACTCACTGAGAGGCCACGGAGGCCACGGAGAGTTGAATGCATGGGCCGGACGGCCGTCCTGTCAGGCCGGCAAAGGCCGGCCTGACAGACAGGCGAAAGAGATCCGGGAAATGAACCGCACGTTTGGCGGGAAGCGGCTCATTTCCCGGATCTCTTTCACCTGTCTGCCGCGCGTTCCGCGCGGACAGGACGGCCGCTCCTCCGTGGCCTTCGTGGTCTCTTAGTGAATACCTCTGCGGTCTACAGGACGCGCCCTAACGCTCGATAGGCGCGATGGCGGGCGACCTAAACCGCGCGTCTTCCGGCCCGATCGGCAGCTGATCGAGCGGCACCCGGTACAGCTCGTACGGACCGTCTTCGCCAATCTTGACGAGTCCAAACGCCTCGATCGTCAGATCCCTCAACGCCGGCGACGTACGGCTGCAGTCGATCACTACATATCCCAGCCGGGCGCGCGCAGCGAAACCCCGCGCCGCCACGAGAAGGATCTCACGCTGCCACGCCGTTGGATCGTGTCCCTCGCTGAGCGTGGTAATCGTCCGGACGACAGGGAAGCGGAACTGTCGTTCGAGCGCCCGCCGGGAGATGCGCGACAGGTAGCCGCCAATCAACGGCTTCTCGTGGAATGTCTGATAGAACTGAGAGGCGGCGGTGAAGTTTCCATACGACGACTCGCCGTCGCGGAAGCCGAGCGGCAGCTCCATGATTCGGATGACTCGCGGGTCGGCGGCGATGGTCTGATAAATCGCGGGGATCGCGGCGCTGTACAGCGGACGCGGCACGGGCGCGAGCTCGAGGGCGAGCGCGATGCCTACCGCACTGAAGACGAGACGCCGGTGCGACCGATCCGGGCTGCCGATGAACGCGAGCGTTTCTGCGAACACGATCGCAAGCGCCATCATCATCGGGGCGGCGAATCGCGCGGGCATCCGTGCGGACGCCACGACTGGAACGTAGCGAAGAAGCGCCCATGGGCCGGGGACAAAGGTATTGACGCCGGCGACGCGGACGAACGGTCCCAGCGAGAGCAGCGCGAACGCGACGGTCAGCGTCAACCATGTCCGCGACGGCCGGAAGCGATACCGCCACATCGCAAATATCACGACGCCGAGCGCCACAAACGTCAGCGACGCGACGTTCTCGGCGAACCCGCCGGGCTGACGCTCGACCCAGGGTCGCAGCCAGTCGCGGAACAGAACGTTATTGGGGTTCGGGGAGACCAGCGCCAGCAAATCCACACCGGCGGGACTACTGCGCCAGAAAATCGGCGCGTGGAATCGTCCGCCATCCGAAATCCGCGCCCGGAGCGCAATGAAAAAGGGAAGGAGCGGCAGCCCGCAACCCGCCGCGGCAGCCACGAGTCCGACCGCCGCACGCCTCGGCTGCAAGGCGCGCACGATCGACACCCGCGGTCGGATGACGAGCACGGCGATCACCGCGCACAGCGTCGTCAGCACGAGCATCGGCGTGTAAGGCGTATACGCTTTTATGCTTCGGCCCAGGACGTGGGCTTCGAAACCCCCGGTCAGCCGGATGGCTGCGACGAGCGCCGCCGCTGCCGAAATGGCCACGGCGACCGCCCGGACGATCCATGCCCTGTCCAGTTGCGGAGGACCTCGGCGAATCCGCACGCAGCGCGCGCACACGAGCGCGACGGCGAGGATGACGCAGTACACGCCGTAGTACGGATCCGACATGACCGCCCACGCAACGACGACGCCGGCGATGAACGCGTCGCGGACGCGTCCGCGCTCCCACCATCGCTCGAATGCCAGAACGAATGCCGGAAGGGCCGCCGCGTTCACGAGGCTCAGGTGCGCTTCGCCGCGTGCCACGAGCGCGGGCGACCAGGCGAAGAGCAGTCCGGCCAGCCACGCGGCGGGCGCCGAGCGGCAGACACGAAGCGCCAGAAAGAACATGGCCGCCGCCGCGAGCACGCATGCGGTGAGGTAGATGACGTTGTAGGCGGCCACTGGCCCGATGAGCGGGATGAGCGGGAATGCCAGCAGGTCGTCAAAGACCGTGTAGTTGTGAAGGCTCAAGTCGACTGGCGCGGTGAGCGACAGGATTTCGCTCGTGAAATACGGCAGGCGGTGGTGTACGAGGATCTCGTGCCGGAACAGCCACAGATTCCAGATGTACACGCCGGTGTCGCCGCCGACAGGTCCCGGCAGCATCGTGCTGAGGTACCGCGGCAGCGGCCAGCTCATGCCGATGGCTGCCGCAACGTAGCCGGCAATGCCCCAGGCACGCGCCTGAGCTTTTTTCATTGGTGCGCGGAAGTATATCCGCGCCCGGGGGAGGCCGTAGAGAAACCATAGAGAGAGAAGAGAAGATCGACTAAGAGGCCACGGAGGCCACGGAGAATGGTTGTTTCAAGCTGCGAAATGCGCGAGCGAGTCCCATCTCTTCCTGAGTGTGACTCTCCGTGGCCTCCGTGGCCTCTTAGTTAATCTTCTCCGTGGCCTACAGGTTTCTCACCCACGGGGCAGCGCCGCATAGACGCGCCGGATGAACGCGTGGAATTCGGTCATGTAGTTGCGCAGGAATTCGGCGATTGCCGGGTCGGTGACCTCGCCTGCATCGGTGATGAGCCCGGGCGTGAACTGAAGATATGCCTCGATCGAATTCATCTGCGGCGAATTGCAGAAGCTCAGGATGCTCCGAAGGTGCTGCTGGCCGACCGCCGTCCCGATCCTCCCGGGAGACGTTCCGATCATGGCCGACGGCTTCCGCGCGAATGAGTTCTGCCCGTAAGGACGGCTCGCCCAGTCGATCGCGTTTTTCAAGGCGCCTGGAATCGAACGGTTGTACTCGGGCGTGACGAACAGCACCGCGTCCGCCTTGCTGAACGCCTCCTTGAACGCGCGTGCCGCCGGCGGGTAGTCGGCATCATAGTCATAGCTGTAGAGCGGGAGGTCTGCAAACGAGATCTCCTCCATCGTCAGTTGCGGCGGGGCGAGCAACACGAGGGCACCCGCCAGCTTGCGGTTGATGGAGGCCTTCGCGAGACTGCCAATCAAATACCCGACCGTGTAATTCATTGCTGAACCCTCGCTCTGAAGACGCGCTCAGGCGGCGCCTCGGTTCTCACGAACGGGGCACCCGCGCTGGCCCCCGACGTCCCCCGGCGATGCACGACTCGATCCGGAGTCGGTCCGGGTCTAACTCATCGATCCGCGGGGATATTGCTCAACTCCCAATTCCCAATGCCAATTCCCAACTCCCAATTGACACCAATTCCCAACCACTCCCAATTCCCGAGTGAGATGAAATTGTGAATCGGAAATTGGAATCGGTAGTTGGGAGTTGGGAATTGGGAGTTGGGAATACCTGAGAGCTCCCGAAGCCTCAGTGCCTGTCTGAGTGCCTCGGTGCGTAAACGAGCCGTCGTTTTGGCGCGAGTCTCAGTCGAGTCGGGATGCCCCTGGAGCGACGCAGCTCGGGGAACGCGCGTACGATTCGTGCCATTTCCGCTTCGATTTCGAACAGCTCTCGTGAAGAAAAAGATTGTGTGTTCGAACTTTCGAAACCGTCGTTCTTCGGGACGTCACGTGGTTCTCAGAAGGGGAGAAACGACATGACGGAATTCGAACAGGAAGTCGAGAGTGTCCTCGGGCAGTTCTGTTTTGCTTTCGGCTGCGGCGCCACGAACGCGCGCGTCAGCCACCGAACGATCCGCGCACTGCAGTCGCGGTATCGTCCTTACGTTTCAGCGAATTTCAGAACGGAAGCCGGCATCGTCGCGTGGCGAACAGCCAGGTACCACTTGATGCACTATCTGACTGTGATGGGATCCTACGCCGCGGCGTTGGCCTCGCAGTCAGGCGACATGACGATCGAGCCGGAGCATTTCGAGGTGGCGGCGAAACGATTCGAAGCGGCTGCCCATCGCACGAAGGATCGGGCGCTCACCGCCGGTCCGTGGTGTCCGGCGGGCGATTCAGATGGGCCGCGCCCCCTCGAGCCACGGCCGGAATTCGCTGGCGGATTGCGGCCGCACAGCGGCGTCCGATGAAAGCGGATTTTGCGTCTGCCTGGCAGGAGTTACCGAGATGAAACAACCGGACCTCGAGCGCTGGGCCCTGATAGGTGCACGGGAACGCCTGATGCAGCTGGCAGCAGAAGCCGCAGCCTTCTACAAGGCGTTTCCGCTGTTGCTGACGCATGCGATCGGGTTCGGAAAACGCGCGGGCGGCCGGCAGTCGCGCAAGCCCGGAGTGCGGTCGCAGACGAAAAAGGTGACTCAGTACTCGGCGACCCGTGAAATCCTGGCGCCTTGAAATTCGAACAACGCAATTCCCGAACGGTTGATGTGTTGTTCCTTGCCATCGCGCTGCACGTTATATGCGAGCGTGGTTTCAACCGCTACAAACGTATTCCCCCGCAGCACACGCACGATGATCAGCTGGACTTCGCGGCCTTCGCCAAGATGCGCCAGCATCCCGCGGCGAGCCTCGTCCAGTGTCATGCGGACGCCCGCAGCGGGATGTTCGTAACTGGCACCCGGCGCGAACAGCGCCAGCAGTGCGTCGACATCTGCCGGCGATCCGCGTTCGCCGAGCATCTGTTCGCGCAGTCGGAAAAACGTCCGGACGGCTTGCTCGCGGGCGCTCGTGTCAGACGACGCCAGCTGCGCCGGCGCGGAGAGGACGAGGCACAACCCGATGAGCGCGATTGACTGCTGCATTCAGCCATGCTCCTCGAAGGTGTCTGGCGCGACAATGGTTATGTGACGAGTCCACACTCAGGAGCGTCGAATGATCCTCGCCAGCTGCCGCAAGCACTTTGACAGCAATGATTTCTTCGCCGATCTGCAGCTGCGGCGGTATCCCAGGCTCTCGGACACCACCACCTTCACGGACCTGGCGGAAGGAGAGTTCCTCGATGCCGTTCGGGATATGCACGTGCTCGTCCTCGTCCACGGCTATCGAAATCCGATCAAGAGCGTCGCGGCTGCGTACGGAAACGTCGAAGCGGAACTCACGAAGCGGGGGCTCATCGGCGCAGGCAATTACGACCTCGCCCTCGGCTTCCTGTGGCCGGGATTTCAGACCCAGCTCGCCTTCTTTGCCGCGGTGCCATGGGCGAATCGTTCGGCATCTTACTTCCGGGAATTCATGAAGCGCCTGAATTCTGCGGCACACACCGTGGATGTTCAGACGCACAGCCTCGGGGCTCGCGTTGCATTGCAGGCGATGGCGTTTGCACACCAGGTATGGGTGGACAACCTGCTGTTGACCGCCGCGGCGATCGACAACGAGTCGCTGGAGCCGGCGAAGGAATTCAACGAATCGCTCGTCTCCTGCCGGCGCGCGTTCGTGTACCACTCATCGAAGGATTCCGTTCTGAAATTCGGGTACCGCATCGGCGCGCTGGACCGTGCGCTCGGCTACACAGGACCGGAACACCCGGACATCATCGAACGAGAGTGTCCCGACGTCTTCGTGGCCGATTGCTCGGCGGTCGTCGCGTCGCACGGTGGCTATCGGCGATCCGGAGAGGTGTACGACCAGTGGGCGGAGGTGCTGTCCGACGAACCATTGCCACGATTCGAGAAGCTGAAACGACAGCGGTAGCGCCCCGAAACTGACCCAACAGGCCGATCTCACGCCCGCCGACGTGTCGGTGGAGGCAATCAGCTGGTACCTGCACAGCGGTCGCGTGGGGAAACGGCAACCGCCGGCGACTGAGCGTCGGCGGCGGCTGCGTCGATTGAGAATTGAAGGCGGTGACTTGCTACCTGGCGGCGGCCGCTTTCCGATGTCTGGCCCACCGGGCTTTCTGCGCGTCGCTGATTCGCTTACGTGCTTCCGGCGACAGCCGACGTCGTCGACGCGGGCGCGCCATGGCGGCGGATGCTTCGGAGCGACCGCTGGAACTCGCGGTGCCCGTCAACGCGTTCAGGCGCGAGCGCTGCTTGCGATCCCGCAGCTCCGGGAAAGCGGCGTAGATGGCGGCGGCTTCCTCCGCCAGCTGCACGAGTCTCTGTTCGGCGCCGATGGCGGCCCAACGCCGCATGTCGTCCTGTGTCATCTGTCTTTGCACTCCTTGCTTCCTGCTTCGGCGTCGTCTCCGCCTCGGATTTTCAGCTCGTCAAAACAGCTGCAAGGTTGCTATATGTCGCAGGAGGTGTCAATGCTGCACACGTGTATGAGTCCGATTGAAGCGCTGTCGACATCCATGGGGAGGCCGTAAAGAACACGCGAGGCGGCGGACGACTACGTGCTCATCGTCGTGGACACGGGACCTGACAAGAAGCCTCACTTTGAATTCACGCCGAAGTCGAAATGGGTTGAGCGGCTTCGCTCCGGCGGCGACAAGTACAAGTCCGTCGAGATCGACGATCTGCATGTCAACGTGAACGGAACCGTCGCGACGGTCACCGGTCGCTACTCGCAGAAGGCCACACGGGAGGGGAAAGACAACAGCAGTGACGGGATATACGTAGACACATGGCTCCAGCGCCATGGTCAATGGCAGATCGTCACGAGCGTGTTCCCGTAGCTCACGACAATCCACGTCACGAACAGACCATCCCGGAACATTCGAGCGGCGCAAGCCTGCGAGCGAGGGGATCGACGCGAGAAGGGAAACCGAGCGGCGAAACCCAGCGAGCGAGCGCAGCGATGCGAGAAGGGGAAAACAGCGTCGAAGCCCCGAGAAGGCGCGAGCGAGCGGAGCGATGCGAGGAGGGAAACCGAGCGGCGAAACCCAGCGAGCGAGCGCAGCGATGCGAGAAGGGGAAACAGCGTCGAAGCCCCGAGAAGGCCCGAGCGAGCGGAGCGATGCGAGCCTCGCGATCGGAGGGAGGCGGCCGAAGGCGCCGAGCGAGAGCGCGAGTAGGGGAGTCCGAGGGGCGAAGCCCCTCGGAAGAAAATGGAGGCGCCGGGAGTTGCACCCGGGTCCGAAAATACATCCCCGACGGCATCTACATGCGTAGCCGCGTCTGATATGTCGCTCCCGGCCTCAAGTCGCGGCGAAGAAAAGCCGGAAACCAGATCCGGAAAATCTCGCCGGCTCCGTCCGAATCAGCCGGAGCCCGCCAGCCTGCTTAAATGACATCCGTTCCCCAGCCGCAGGCTGCTGAGGAGGGACGCTCACAGGGTTTTACGCTGCGAGAGCGAGCTGCGTATCCGCAGTTAGGTTGTTTTCCATCTGATTAACGAGGGTGATGGTCCTCGGCACGCATCCGTCGAAACCGCATCTCCGTCGAAGCTGATTCGCCCCCTTCTGATCACTCGGGGTTCTGCCCTGAGCCGGGCCGCCTGGGGGCCTCGGACTTTTAATTGTACCGCCGCGCGGCGCGATGGTCAAGTTACTGGTAACAGGGGAGTTGCGCCGTTTCCGGCCTTGACTTGCCGGATCCGCCCCCCGATAATGCGAACACATGCCTCCGGACGAGTCCGGCGCTCCCGTGGACATGCTCCAGCGCCAGCTCAGGAGTGTGCTCGACGCTCAGCTGGCTGCGTTCTCAATTCAGTACGCGGCCGCGCTGGATGACGCACGGCGTCGCACCCGCGACGAGACCGAACGCGCGTTCACACAAAAGCTCGACACTCAACGCGAAGAATGGACCGCCCGGCTCGAGGCCGAACTGCGTGCGGCTCGCGCCGAGGCCGATCGCCGCGTCGAAGAAACCGCAGCCACCATCCGCTTCGAGGCGGAACGCCGCGCGGCCGACACGATCGCGCAGGTGCGCAGCGATGCGGAGCGGCACGCCGCTACTGTCGTGGCTGAAGCGCGGGCCGATGCCGAGCGTCGCGCGACCGAACTGGTTGCGCATGCGCGCGCCGAGGCCGAGCGCCACGCGAGCGACGCGATCGCGCGTACGCGCGCCGAAATCGAGCGGAGCGCCGCCGACGCGATCGCGCAGGCGCGATCCGACGCTGAGCGGGTTGCCGCGGAAGCGATCGCGCAGGCGCGGGCCGACGCCGAGCGTCACGCGTCGGAGACGATCGCGCAGGTGCGGGCCGGGGCAGACCGTCACGCCGAAGACGCAATCGCCAGCGCGCGCGCGGACGCGGAACGCGCGGCTGCCGACAGGATCGCGCAGGTACGTGCGGACGCCGAGCGGACTGTCGCTGACGCCATCGCACAGGCAAAGGCTGAGGCCGAGCGCGCCGCGGCCGATGCGATCGCTCAGGCAACAGACGACGCCGAGCGCGCCGCGTCAGAAGCGATTGAACGGGCTCGCGCGGAGGCCGAACGCGACACCGCAGAAACGATCGCGCGGGTCCGCGCCGACGCGGAGCGCCATCTTGCCGAGTCCGTGGGGCGCACGCGCGAAGAACTCGAACGCACCCTGGCCGCCGAACGCATTCGCGCCGAGCACGCGATTGCCGACGAGCGCGAGCGCATCGAATCGGCACTCGCCGCGCGCGAAATCGAGGCTGCCACGGCGCGGCAGACCACCCGGGCCGTTGTCGCGGCGCTGCGCGCGCTCGATCAGAGCATCTCGCTGACGCATGCCCTCGAAACGTTGACGGAACACGCCGCCGCCGTGGCCGGCCGGGCCGCCATCTTCGTCGTCAGCGGCGATCGGCTCAGCTCGTTCCGCACGGCTGGATTTCCATCGACGAGCGGCACGCCGTTCGAAACCTCGTTGAGCGGCACCGGCCTGCTCGCACACGCCGTGCGCGGCCGCGAGCTGCAGACTTCCAATATCGATGTGCCGCCGCCGGCATTCGCCGGGATCGGCCCAGACCACACGGCCGTTGCCGTACCGCTCAGCGTGGGCGAGCGAGTGGTCGCCGTTCTCTACGCGGACGCCGCGATCGGGTTGCTCGACGGGTACGGGCCGAAATCACACGCGCACCTCTCGAACCGCGATTGGGCCGACGCCGTCGATGCGATGTCACGACACGCGTCGCTGGTGCTCGGAGCCGTAACCGCCGCGCGCACCGGTCAGGCGATCGGCGGCCGCGCCGAGGCGGGCTCGATCTCCTCACATTCAGACGAGGAGCAGCGCGCACGGCGATACGCGCGGCTGCTGCTGTCGGAAATCATCCTTTACAACGAGCCGGCCATTCGCCTCGGCCGGCAGCAGCGCGATCTGCTGCAGCGGCTGCGCCCCGAGATCGACCGCGCGCGCCGCCTCTACGAAGAACGCGTTCCGCCGGCGATCGGCGGACGCTCGGTCTACTTTCAACAGGAACTCGTGCAGACGCTCGCGGACGGCGACGCGGCGCTGCTCGGCTCCGCCGTTTGATGATGCCCGTATCTCGTGTTCCCATCGCCGCGGTGACGGTCGCGGCGGTCTTGTCGCTTCCTGTTCGTCCAGCCGCGCAGGCGCCAGACCCCCAGCCGCCACAGCAGGGCACGGCGCAACCCGCGGCCCCGACGCAGCCGCTGCTCGAGCCGACGGCGCACGCGGCACTGCCGCAGAACGTCGACGATTTCTGGCTCGTGCCGCCCCGCAGCGAACGCACTGCACGCGACAGTGCGTCTCTCGCGGCGGCGGCGGCCGCGTATGCCGCCGGCAATTACGCCGCCACGCTCACGGCGGCAGAGCACGCCTACGCCGAAGGTGGACCGCTCGGCGACTACGCGGCGTACTACCAGGGGCTCGCGGAACTCCGTCTGTCACACGGATCCGAGGCGACGCGCGTCTTGAGCGCACTCGTCGATCGCAAGCCTCAGGGTAATCTGGCGGTCGCGTCGCTCCTCGCGCTCGGGGAGGCCGCCGAGCTTCGCGGCGATCCGCGCGCCGCCGCGGACATCTATGAGAAAGTCTCCTCGCAGAAGACCGCGGCGCCAGACGATGTGCTGATGCGTCTGGGGCGCGCGGCGCTCGCGGCCGGCGATCGCCAGCGCGCGGCCCAGGCGTACCTGCGCGTCTTTTACGAGTTCCCGCTGAGCGACGCGGCAACGCTCGCCGGCGCCGCCCTCTCGCCGCTGCAGGATCAGATCGTCAAGAACAGCTACAAGCTGGATCTCGGCAGGGCATCGCTGCTCTTCGGCGCGCGTCGATATTCGGAGGCGCTGCCCGCCTTCCAGTCGCTCCAGAATCAGGTGACCGGCGACGATCGCGAGCTCATCGACCTCCGCATCGCCGAGTGCAACTATTTCCTCAAGCAATTCGTCGCCGCGCGCGACGGGTTGCAGCCGTATCTCGATCGCGCGTCGCGCAAGGCGGAGGCCCGATACTTCTACCTCGGCTCCATTGGCGGGATTGGCGATCGTGACCAGTACGTCGCGCTCACGCACGCCCTCGTCGCCGATTTCCCCGACAGCTCGTGGTCCGAGGACGCCCTCAACAATCTCGGGACGTACTACATCCTCGCGAATCAGGATGATCTCGCGGCGAAGGCATTTCAGGAGCTGTACGAGAAATTTCCGCACGGTACGCGCGCCGAGCGAGCCGCGTGGAAGTACGGCTGGTGGTGCTACAAGACGGGTAACTATGCGGAAACCGTCCGGGTCTTCGAGTCAGCCGCCGCGAACTTCCCGCACTCCGACTATCGCCCGCCCTACCTGTACTGGGCGGCGCGCGCCCGGGCGCACATGGGTGACCGGGCGACTGCCGATGCGCGGCTGCGGCTCGTCTACACGGACTACATGAATTCGTACTACGGCCGCCTCGCAAGCCGCCGGCTTTCCAACAACGCGGCTCCCGACGCGTCGGGTGCCATCGTTCCCGCGACCGCGCGCTCACTTCAGGCCCCCGCCGTCGAGCCGCCGCCGAACGCGCCGGTGATCCGCAAGCTGCTCGCTGCGGGGCTGTATGACGATGCGCTGGACGAACTGCGGTTCGCGCAGAAGACCTCGGCCAGCTCGCCGGTGATCGACGCGACGATCGCGTGGGTGTATCACCAGAAAGGTGAACTCCGAAAAGCGATCACGCTCATGCGCCGCGCGTACCCGCAGCATCTCGCGTTCGGCGGGGAGGATCTGCCCGCCGAGATTCTGCAGATCATCTATCCCCTGACGTACTGGGACTGGATCAAGCGCTACTCCACGCAACACGACCTCGACCCCTACGTCGTCGCCGCGCTCATCGCGCAGGAGTCGACGTTCGACGCCGGCGTTCGCTCGAATGCGAACGCGTGGGGGCTGATGCAGGTCGTTCCGGCTACGGGTCGGACGCTTGCGCGATCGCTCGGGATCCGCCGCTTCAGCACGTCGATGCTGACAAATCCGGAACTGAACATCCGGCTCGGCACCCTGTATTTTTCGCGGCTCGTCCAGCAATTTGGCGGAGCGTACTACGCACTGGCCAGCTACAATGCCGGCGAAAGCCGCGTGGTCCGATGGAAGGCGGAACGTCCCGGCCTCGACGAGGACGAATTCATCGACGATATCCCGTTCCCGGAGACGCAGAACTATGTCAAGCGGATCCTCGGCACGGCCGAGGATTACCGGCGTCTCTACGGCGAGGCCGGCGCGCGGCCGATGCGCGTGACTGCACACACCGTGAACGCCAAGTCCGCAAAGCCCGCGACGGCCACGAAGAAGAAAGCGCCTTCAAAGAAGAGTGCGCACAAGAAAAAAACGAAGGGTGGAGGCTAGGGGTGCGGGTGCGGCGTGCGGGTGCGGCGTGCGGGTGCGGAGCGCGGGTGCGGAGCGCGGGTGCGGAGCGCGGGTGCGGAGCGCCGTCTTGGGAGTTGGGAATTGGGAATTGGGAGTTGACGCAATTCCTCCTACGGATACCCGGTGATCTCGTAAAGAGTCATCCTCGCGTCGCCGGCGATGACGCGGAGGTTTGACGAATACGCCTCCAGCCGACGGCGGATATCGTCCGAGCGCGGACCGTACATATCCCAGTGCACGCCGATGTAGCGGACCCGGTGCCGGAGAAGGACGGCGAATGCGTCGTTCGTTGGAAACGACGATAGGACCCTCGCCGTGGCGCGGAAGTCGAGCGGGATGACGTCGCTGTAGCCGTTCACGAGCGGCATCCAGTGCGCCGTCGAGAAGAGCATGTATTGGGCGTGCAGCGGGAACGTGGTGCGCTGGCCGTAGAATGGAAACTCCGCGAGCGGGGCACGCGGCAGCGCCGCCAGCGCGCGATACGGCGACGGCACGATCGGCGCCCGCTCCCACGGGAATGGCAGCACGTTCAACTCGAGAAGCGCCGCGGCGACGAGCGATGCCGCGACCAGCCGCCGTGCGCGACGCGGCACGCGCGCCAGTAGCGCCTCGACTCCAAAGGCCGCAAACACCGACAGTGACAGCGCGACGATCAGGCCGAAGCGCGACGGAGCGCGGAGAAACGAGAACAGCGGCAGATGAAAGAGCAGCCGGTACAGCCCCGCCGCCGGCCCGAACGAACTCCAGAGCGCCAATCCGCCGAGCGAACCATACACCAGCGCCGTTTCGCGGGCCCTGCGATCCGCTCCGCGGCGTGCCGTCAGGACGAATCCCGCCGCACCGAATAGCACAGCGAGGACTCCGGGAAAGAGCACTTCCTCCCAGTGCTCGAAGTGCTTCGCGATGTCGAGCAGCCATGCGTGCGCGTGCGCGGACGATACGATGTAGTCCTGCGGCTTTGCGGACCAGTGTGCGGCGTCATCGATAGTGCGGCCGAAATCGGTCTCACTCCTGACGCGCAGGTACTGCTCGAACACCGGCAGCACGAGTGCGATTGACACGAACGCGCCGACCGCGAGCGAGAGCCAATACGCAGGCCGACGCCACGTGCCGCGGGTTGCGCTCAGCATGAGCGCAGCAGACCCCACCATCAGCGCCGCGAAGATGCCGTAGTACGCACACGACAGCGTCTGCGCCGCAAGCGCGAGCCCGAGGCCGAGCCCGCGCGCGGGCGATGGCGATTCGACGACGCGGTCGAGCATCAGCATCGAGAGTGGCAGCCCCGCGGTCACGAGGAGCTGGATATGAGGTGTATGGGAGAACACATACGGGCAGCACGCGTATAACACGCCCGCGACGGCGGCACCGCCGGGGCCCGACAGCCGGCGCGCCAGAAAGTACATGCAAACGAACGACGTCGCGAACGCGAGCAGGACGACGACGTTCAGCGTGGCGTACGGATTGCGCGTCGACCACCAGACCGGCACGCCCGCGATGCCTTCGAGGACGTTGGCTTCGGAATACGCGAGGGTGGTCGAGTGCGGGAAGAAGATGTTCGCGTCGAAGAGGCGCTGCGGCGCCGCGACGATCGTCTGTGCGACCCACGACACGTTCCAGATGCTGAACTGACCGTCAGCACTGCTGGTTCTACCGAGGCGGCCGAGCCCTGCAGCGAGCGGCCATGTCATCAGGACCGCGAGCGCGAGGCCTGCCAGGCAGACCGTCACGGCTTCGCGAAGCCGCAGGTCCGAACGGTCGTCCATGTAGAATTGCCGTCATTCTACCGTCATCGCGATTGCCTGCCGTGTGCGCCGCCGCGATCGTCGCCGTCGCGGCCTGGCTGTCGTTCGCGTCGTTCGCGCTGACAGCGGACGGACAGGGCCGTGCGGCGCTGGTGCCGATCGATCTGTGGCACCTGGCGCTCGCGTTGATCGTCGGCGTGTTCGCGGGCGCCGCTGCCTGGCGGCCGGGGCGCGCGCGCGGCGTGCTCGTCGCGATCTCGCCGCTTGCGCTCGTGCTCCTGCCGTGGATTCCGTTCCGCGTTCCGCCCGCGTTCCTCATCTGGACGGGCCCGATGCTCGGCCTCGTGTGGATGGGATGCGCCCTCGGGGTGATGGCCGTCACGCGTCGCGACATCCTCACCGTCAACGCGACGCCGCCATCGAGACAATGTCTCCGCGCCGGCGTCGTCTCGTTCGTTCTGTTTGCGCTTGCGGCGTGGTTTGCGTCGCCATCGCTTCCCGGGGGTGACGAGCCGCACTATCTCGTCATCACGCAGAGCCTGCTGTACGACCACGATTTGAAGATCGAGAACAACCACCGCCGCGGGGATTACCACGCGTACTTCGCCGGCGACCTCAATCCCGACTACGTGCAGCGCGGCCGCAATGGCGAGATTTATTCGATTCACGCCCCGGGTGTGCCGGCGCTCGTGCTGCCGGCGTTCGCGGTCGCGGGCTATCACGGGGTCGTCGTGTTCCTGCTGCTTGCGGCGGCCGCGGCGTCGGCGCTGGCGTGGTGGCTCGCATGGCGGCTCACGGACAGCGCTGCGGCTGCATGGTTCGGATGGGCGGCAGTTGCGCTGTCAGCGCCGTTTCTGGTGGAAACCTTCACGGTCTATCCCGATGGTCCCGGTGCGGGCGTCGTGCTTACCGGAGTGTGGGCGCTCATGCGCGCGGACTGGGAACGCCGCACGCGGAGCGAACGATGGATGCCGTGGTTCCTTCACGGCGCCGCGCTGGCGCTGCTCCCGTGGATGCACACGCGGTTCGCGGTGATCGCGGCGACGCTTGGCGGTCTGGTGCTGCTGCGCCTGTCGCGCACCCCGAACCCGCTTGCGAAGGCGATCGCGTTTCTGGCCGTGCCGGCCGCGAGCGCGCTGTCGTGGCTGTTCTTCTTTGTGATTGTCTACGGCATGCCGGATCCGTCGGCGCCGTACGGACGGCAGGCGCAGAACTCGTTCAGTTATCTGTCCAATGGGATTGGCGGCTTGTTCTTCGACCAGGGATTCGGGCTGCTGGTCACCGCGCCGGTCCTCACGGTTGCGCTGGTGGGATTCACGCGCCTTCGGCGTTTCGCCCTCGAATATGCGGTCGTCGGGATTCCATATCTGCTGGCCGTCGCGACATTCGCGATGTGGTGGGCAGGGTGGAGCGGGCCTGCGCGATTCCTGGTGCCGCTCGTGTTGCCTCTCGCGCTTCCGGCGGCGCAGGCCTGGGCGGAGACATCGAGGCGCCCCGGGATGCGCGCGGTGATGATTGCCGCGCTCGCCGTGAGTGTCTGGCTTTCCGCGGCGATGGTGGGCGTTGGCGGCGGCCGTCTGGCATACCACTCGCGCAACGAATCGGGGGCGACGGCCGCACCATGGGCGGAGTGGGCGAGCCGCGCCGTGGATCTTCCATCGGCGCTTCCCGGCTTCGTGCCGCTGCCGATCGGCACAGCCGTCGAGGCACGGCATGCCGCTGCGCGCGCAGGAATGTTCGCGGCAATCCCCTGGATAGCCGGCGCAGCCCTGATCGTGCTCGTGATGCGGCGCTCACGTTTGCGCGAGGGGCATCTGGCGGCCGCAGTCACGTGGTCGGCCGCCGCGATGATCATGGCCAGCGCAACAATCGTGTGGCAGGCGACGGGCGCAACACCGCTCCGCGCCGCGCCGTCGCAGCTCGCGGCCCTTCGGGCGATATCTTCGAGGCCGATCGTCGTCGACGTGCGGGGGAAGAAAGTCGTCTCGCGTGAAGACTACGTCGCTTCGATGTCGATCGCCGCCGACGTGTCGTCATCCCACGCCCGTCCGGGTCCGCGCGGCGGCCGCCCGCTGGCGATCCTGCCGGGGGTTCCTGCGGGCGATTACCGGCTTTCGATCGACGCGCAGCGCAGCGATGGATGGCTGATGGCCGGGATCGCGCAGGATCAGTTCGCGATCCTCACCCAGCCGCTGGCGGTGCTCGAATCAGGTGTGACGCTGCGGCTCCCCGTCGACGTGCCGTCGATCGTGGTCCGCGTCGACGAACAGGCGCGCGATGCGATCAATCGCGTGGTGCTTCATCCGTTGCGGCTGCTCGACCCCCGCGACCGCCTCACGAGCGAGCCCGCGCGACGCGCTGTGCGCTACGACGGGTCGATCGTGTATTTCCTCGACGACCGTGCCTTCGCGGAGCCATCGGGCTTCTGGGTGGGTGGCGCCCGATCCACGTCGATCGTCGTGGCACCCGACGCGATCTCGTCCGTCGTCAGGCTCACCGTTCGGAACGCGCCGGTGTCGAACGAGCTGGACGTCGTCTCGGGCTCCTGGCATCAGACGGTCGCGCTCGCTCCCGGTGAAACGCGCGACCTTCAGGTGCCGATGGATGCGTCCCGCGGCGCCGCACTTGTGCAGTTGCGCTCGTCGTCTGGCTTCCGTCCGTCGGAGCAGGGGAGCAGGGATTCCCGATTCCTCGGCGCCTGGGTGAGGCTGAACTGAGCCGCGCTGAATTCAGAATCGAGCCTTCCCGCCAAAGTAGAACCCGTTGAGCTTCAGCGTGCCGGAATCGCTCTTGGCCAGATAGTCGACATCGAACGAGCGCCACCCGGCATCAACGCCGAAGTTGTTGGTGAAGTTCACCGTTCCATAGAGGTCGAAGTCGAAGTACTTGCCGCTGTAACGGTTAGCGCTCGTGTCCGAACCGATCTGCGGCAGCTTGAAACCCGTGAACTCGCCGGTGATCGAGATGTTCGACGTCACGTAGCCGCGGCCCGTGATGCCGATCGCCGGAATCGGCGCTTTCGCGTGCGTGAATTCCGTATCCGCGAAGCCGGCGAAGTTTGCATTGAGCGTCGCCTGGACGTCCGTGTATTTCGTTTCGAGGACCAGTCCCACGAAGCCGCGGTCGAGATAGACGAAATCCCATTCGTAACCGAAGCGATACGCGTTCCATTTCACCTCGGAGGACACCGGCAGGCCGATCGTGTAGCGCTGGCCGTTGAAGACGAAAGTCCGGGTGATCGTCTTCTGAGCTTCATACCGAACGGGAGTGAACTCGAACCGGAATTTGTGCTTCGTGCCCGGCCGCACGGTGATTCGGAACTGCCGGAACGTGCTCTTCTCGATGCCAAGGTCATTGACGAAGTCAATCCGGTCGGCAATCTGGCCCAAAGCTTCACTCGCTATCACCAGGTCCGGCGTCGGATCCCAGAAATAGATGCCGGCCTCGACGTGATAGGTTTCGCCGGTCGCGCGGTTCGAAATGGGCTGTGCGCCGTACTGGGCGGCCGCGGGCGCCGCGGCGCCGAGCAGCGCAGACAGGCAGACGACGATCGGAAGCGGACGTATGCGCATGACTGGTTCTCGCCCCGGTTGATTTTGGGAAAACAGGTCGCAGGAGCCTGCTGGGAAAGGCTTATTGAGGATAGCATTCTCAACTCCCAATTCCCAACTCCCAACCCCCAATTCTCATTCTTAACTCCCAATTTGGGAATTGGGCGTTGGGAATTGGGAGTTCTTCATTATTTGCCCTTGCGTATCCTGCCGGTATACTCTGGCCGCCCAGGGAGTAGATCATTATGAAGGCCCGTGGACGATCGCCGCGGCGCACGGATTCGCCTCGTGACGGCCTCAGCCCGGCGCCGCATGTCGAGCGCGCCTACAGCAACCTCAAGGCGGGTATCGTCGAAGGCCGATACCGTCCAGGCGCTCCTCTGTCAGAAGTCACCCTCGCACTTGAACATGGGATGAGCCGCACGCCTATTCGAGAGGGCCTCGCGCGCCTGTGGCAGGAGGGCTATCTCGAGCGTGTCGTCGGGCACGGGTATTTCGTGGCGCGCGTCACGGTCCAGCAGATTCACGACACGTTCGACGTCCGTCGGCTGCTCGAGGGTGCGGCCGCGGCACGTGCTGCCGAGCTGGCGACCGCCGAGGAAATCGATCGTCTGCGGCGACTGGCGGCGGTTCCGATTCGCGCATCGCAGAGTTATCGCGAATCGGAAGTGGCCAACGTCCAGTTCCATCTCGCAATCGCCGGCGCGGCCCGTAACGGGCTCGCCCTCGAGTTGATCGAGCGATGCCTCGCGCAGGTCGATCGGTTCATGTCGCTCGGCGTCAGCTTCGGGCCGTTTCAGGACAACGCGTCCGAGGCCCACCGTCAAATCGTCGAAGCGATCGCGGCGCACGACCCCGCCGGCGCCCGCGGACGCATGGAAGAACACCTCGATGTCGGCAGCCGCCTGATGAAGGACGCGCTGATGCGGGGCCACGTCAGCGGCATCTCGATGACGTGATACCAATACCCGTCTGGAGTTGGGCTTCTATCAGCCGTTGTGTATACTTGCGGTATCCGGCAGAGGTCCGACGATGAGACACTTGCCAGCCTGATGGCCAGCCGGATCCACGAATGGGGATTCCGGCACTCCAAAACTGAATCGGTCAGACCGTAAGCCGTGGGGAGGACAGCTTATGTTCCGCCGTGTGATTGGGGCGATGTGCGCGCTCCTGCTCGCCATCCCTGCCTTCGCCCAGCAGGGCACCACCGAACTTCGTGGCAAAGTAATCGACGCCCAGGGAGCCGTGCTTCCTGGCGTGACTGTGACCGTTCGCAATCAGGCGACCGGCATGTTCCGCGACACCCAGAGCGGATCAGACGGGTCGTTCATCGCCAGCGGTCTAACCCCCGGGACGTACGAGGTGACTGCGGCGCTTCAAGGCTTCAAGACGTTCAACCGCAAGGGACTGGTGCTCGAAGTCGGCAAGACCGCCACGATCGACGTGAAGATGGACGTCGGTTCGCTCGAGGAAACGGTGAACGTTTCGGCGGCGTCCCCGCTCGTGGACGTCACCTCAAAGGAGATTGGCGGCAACATCACGAGCGAGACGATGGTCGAGTTGCCGAGTGTCAACGGGAACTTCATTGGTTTCGTCGGGCTGCTGCCGGGCATCGTCCCATCGATCAGTACGGAGTCGTTCGGTTCGGACTCGATCAGCGTGAATGGTCAGGATCCGCGCAACAATAACTACGCCGTCGACGGCGGCAACAACAACGACGACGTGATCGGTCAGCGGGCGGGCATGCAGGCGCGCACGCCGATCGAGGCGTTCCAGGAATTCCAGGTCATCACCAATCAGTTCGACGCGGAGTTCGGCCGCACCGCCGGCGCGGTGGTCAACGCCGTCACGAAATCCGGAACCAACGCCCTGCACGGCAGCGCATTCGGGTACTTCCAGCGCGGCGCGTGGACCGAAACGGATTTCTTCGCCAAGCAGCAGGACCTGCCGAAGGCCGATACGAAGTATGACCGCTGGGGAGGCACCGCCGGCGGGCCGGTCGTCAGGAACAAACTCCACTACTTCTTCAGCCTGGAGCGGTTCGCGATCGACCGACCGAACACGATCAACATCCCGGCGCGGCCGGACCTCAGCACCACGACGGCCACGCAGGACCGCGTGTGGAACGTGATCGCGCGCGGCGATCATCAGATCTCGCCCAACAATACGTACAGCGTGCGTTATCTGCGCGAGAGTTCACCGCAGACGAACCAGATTGTCGGCCGCGTCTCCGTCGCCGCGGCGCGCGAGGAATCGGACGTCGATCAGACGCTCTCCACGAACGTCAACAGCGTGCTCTCGAATACGAAGGTCAACACGGTGCGCGTAACGTGGACGCGCGAGAACGTCGCGTTCGCGAACCACTGCTACAACACGAACGGACGCGATCTCTCGACGTGTGACCCGACACTGGCGTATCAGACGTACTCGGACCAGCAGGACAACACGGCGCAGGCGCGCATCGACGACGCGATCCAGCTCGATGACACCCTGGCCTGGTTCGTGCCCAATAAACACGGCGACCACGACATCAAGGTCGGCGTGCAGTACGAGTACACGGGGGCCAACAATCTCAACGACGGCAATGCGAACGGCACCTTCTCGTTCGGTCTGAACAATCTGCCGTTCAACCAGGCCGATCCGCGCACCTATCCGGATCGACTGTCGATCCGCCTGGGGGGAACGACAACGACGTACGAAAAGATCCACTATTTCGCCGGATTCGCCCAGGACAAATGGCGGTTCACGCCCAGGCTGACGCTGAGCCTCGGCCTGCGGTACGACTTCGAGAAGTTCCCGATCCCCGAGACGGACGACCCGTTCGTCGACAAGTCGCCGTTCGACGGCAACAACTTCGCTCCGCGTCTCGGGGTGACCTATGACATGGGGGGCGGCGACGCTGTCGTGCGCGGGGGATATGGCCGCTTCTACGAACGCCAGCATCTCGAGCTGATTGGCGGACTCTGGACCGCGACGCCGTTCGTCACATCGACGACGTTCACCACTCCGACGAATGGCCCCGACCTCGGGCCGCGGAACGGCCAATTGCCGACGGATCCGTTCCTCATCAACGGACCGGTCATCAATCACGAACTGCTGGACCAGCTCGGCGGCGGCGGCATTCTGCAGAACACGGGCACGGTCGTGTTCGACAATCCGGATCGGCATTCGCCATATACCGATCAATACACAATCGGCTACGAACGGCAGATTGCGAACAGCCTCAGCGTATCGGGAGATTACGTGCACAACCGTCAGCGTGACATGCTGATGGTGCTGAATCTCAATCCGCTGCATCGGCCGACTCCCAATGTGAACCAGTCGAGCCCCGTTCGCATCGGCAGTCCGGCACTGGACCAGGCGTTTGCGGAGCTGCAGCAGACGCATCCGACGATGCGGCCGTTTGTCGGCAACGTGAATCAATACCGGAACACCGGGCGCGTCGATTACGACGCGATCATGCTGCAGCTGAAGAAGCGATTCAGCAACAACTACAGCGCCCAGGTCTCCTACACGTATGGAAGTTCGCGCGGCAATACGTCTGGGAATGGCGCGCCGGGCAGCAATTTCCAGGTCGGCCAGGAGATGAACCTGGATCTGAACCAAGGACCGACGGACTTCGACATCCCGAACAACTTTACGGTCAGCGGCACCGCGCTCATTCCCCGCACCCACGGGTTGAACCTGAGCTGGGTGGCGCGCGCGTTGAGCGGGACGCCGTTTTCGTTGACCAACAGCGCGACCGACCCGGACCAGAACGGCATCCAGGCCGAACCGCTGCCCGTCGGCAGCTACTCCGGTGACGGCACCAACGCCTACACGGTCAAGAACTATACGAGCGAACGCAACGGCGCGCGTGGGCCGGGCTTCTTCCAACTCGACATGCGCTTCGGCTACAAGTTCCCGCTGACGGCGGGGCGCACGCTCGAGATCGCCGCGGACGTGTTCAACCTGACCAACCGGACGAACTTCCTGAATCCGGCGGGCAACCAGAACTCGTCCACGTTCCTCGTGCTCACGGACTACAGCACGAGCTATACGCCGAGAAAACTTCAGCTCGGCGCGCGGTTTCAGTTCTAGCAGCGATCGAGCAATCGACGGATTCGCGCCAGGAGGGGAGGGCGGCGGGGAAACCCGCCGCCTTTTTTTGTGATCGTTTCTGCGTTTCGCGCCGACCGCCGAGCCGCCGAACCGCACTGAGGTATTCTGAAGGCCCATGTCCGCTGCGGTCCGCGCGCTGCTTCCCTACGTCATCCGTTACCGCCGCGCGTTCGTCACAGGCTTCATATGCGTGCTCCTTACCACGACGTTTCAGCTCGCGTCGCCGTGGGTGCTGAAGTACGCGATCGATGACCTCAATCTCGGCGTGACGCGCGAGAAGCTGCTGCTCTATGCGGGGCTGCTGCTCGGCATCTCGCTCGTCCGCGGCGTGTTCCTGTTCCTCATGCGCCGGATCGTCATCGGCGCATCGCGGGACATCGAATACGACATGCGGAACGACTTCTTCGCCCGTCTCGAACGGCTGCCCCTCGGGTATTACCAGGCGCGCCGCACCGGCGACCTCATGTCGCGCGCGACGAACGATCTGAACGCCGTGCGCATGATGATCGGACCGGCCGTCATGTACTCGGCGCAGACCGTACTCGTTTTCGTCGTCGCCATCGCGCTGATGGTGACGATCGATCTGCGCTTGACGCTCATCGCGCTGATTCCGCTGCCGTTCGTGTCCCTCTCGGTCAAATATTTCGGAAGCGCAATCCACAAGCGCTTCGAGAAGATTCAGGCCCAGCTCTCGGACGTGAGCGCCGTCGTCCAGGAAGCGCTTGCCGGCGTCCGCGTCGTCCGTGCCTACCGGCAGGAAGCGCACGAGCAGGAGCGCTTCCGGCGATCGAATCTCGAGTACCTGGAACGGAATCGAGTGCTGATCCGGCTGCAGGGCGCGTTCTACCCGAGCATGACCTTCTTCCTCGGGCTCGGCTCGCTCATGGTGCTGTGGCTCGGCAGCCGCGCGGTCATTCGCGGCGAGATGTCGCTCGGCGAGTTCGTCGCGTTCAACGGATACCTGGTCATGCTCGCCTGGCCCATGATCGCGTTCGGCTGGGTCACGAACATCCTGCAGCGCGGGTTTGCGTCGTGGGAACGCATGCTCGAAATCATGCGGCAGGAGCCCGCCATCAGCGATGCGGAGGTCACCGAGGACGGCCGCTGTGCGCGGATGGACGGGGAGGTCGAATTGAGGTCCCTGACGTTCACGTATCCAGGTTCCGAGCGACCTGTACTGCGTGACATCAACCTGCGCATCGAAGCGGGACAGACGGTGGCGTTCGTCGGCGGGACAGGTTCCGGAAAGTCCACCATTCTCAGCCTGCTGCCGCGCATGCACCAGCCGCCGAAGGGCACGGTCTTCATCGGCGGCGTCGACGTCCGCGAAATTCCGCTCGAGCGGCTGCGGAGCGCGATCGGCTTCGTCCCGCAGGAGCCGTTTCTCTTCTCGGACACGATTGCGGAGAACGTGGCGTTTTCGGCGCCGGAAGCCGGGGCGCCGGTCGAGCTGGTGCGCGAAGCCGCATCCGTGGCGCGCCTCGACAAGGACGTCGAGACGTTTCCGCGCGGGTACCAGACGGCCGTGGGTGAACGTGGCATCACGCTGTCGGGCGGACAGAAGCAGCGCACGGCAATTGCCCGCGCGCTGTTCGGCGACCCGTCCATTCTCATACTGGACGATGCCCTTTCCGCGGTCGACACCTACACGGAAGAAGAGATCCTGTCGCGCCTCCACGCCGTAATGCGCCAGCGCACGTCGATCATCGTCGCGCACCGGATCTCCACCGTGCGGGAGGCGGACCAGATCTTCGTCCTGGACGACGGACGGATCGCCGAACACGGCACGCACGACCAACTCGTGCGCCGCAACGGACTCTACGCGGCGCTCCACCGCAAACAGCTGCTCGAGGAGGAGCTGCAGGCCAGCTGATGCAGGACGACGACGTTCTCGGGAAGGCGTACGACGCGCGATTGATGCGGCGGCTGCTGCACTACCTGCGTCCCTACCGGCCGCAGGCAGGGCTGGCGCTGGCGGCCATCATCGCCGCCTCCGTCCTGCAGCTCGCGCAGCCCTACCTGATGAAGGTGGCGATCGACCGCTATATCCCGGCGCGCGATCTCGCCGGCGTGAACCGCATCGCGCTCGCGTATCTGTTCATCCTGATCGGTTCGTTCTGCCTGGAATACACGCAGACCTGGCTGCTGCAGATGACCGGTCAGCGGATCATGTTCGACATGCGCGCGGAGATCTACGCCCACCTGCAGCGCATCGACCTGCGCTTCTACGACAGGAATCCCGTCGGCCGCCTGATGACGCGCGTGACGACCGACGTCGACGTGATCAACGACATGTTCACGTCGGGTGTCGTCTCCGTTTTCGGCGACGTGTTCACGCTGCTCGGCATCATGATCGTCCTGCTCTCGATGAACTGGAAGCTCGCGCTCGTCACGTTCGCCGTGCTGCCGCTCATCGTCATCGCGACCCAGTGGTTCCGGCGGAACGTCAGGGAATCGTACCGGACGGTGCGGCGGCTCATCGCGAGGATCAACGCGTACCTCCAGGAACACATCACCGGCATGGCGACCGTGCAGCTGTTCCGACGCGAGGCGCGGGCGTTCCGGCAGTTCGACGCCATCAACCGCGACCACCGCGAGGCCAACATCCAGTCGATCTTCTACTACGCCGTCTTCTATCCCGCGATCGACATCGTGGGCGCGCTCGCGGCGGCGCTCACGATCTGGTACGGCGGACGCTGGGTCCTCCAGGGGGCGCTGACGCTCGGCTCGCTCGTCGCGTTTCTGCTGTATTCCCAGCGGTTCTTCCGTCCGATCTCCGACATGTCCGATAAGTTCAACATCCTGCAGGCCGCGATGGCGTCGTCGGAGCGTATTTTCAAGCTGCTCGACGAACCGGTCAGCATCGTCAGTCCCGTCTCAGCTCATGCGACGGCAGCTCCGGAGCGCCGCAGGCCGAAGACGGACGCGGTCGGGCACATCGTCTTCGATCACGTGTGGTTCGCGTACAACGCCACGGATGCGGGGGAGCCCGACTACGTGCTGCGCGACGTCTCGTTCGAAGTACGTCCCGGCGAGCGCGTCGGCATCGTCGGCGCCACCGGGGCGGGGAAGTCGACGATCATCAACCTGCTCCTGCGGTTCTATGACGTGAGCCGCGGCCGCATCACGATCGACGGCGTGGACATTCGCGAGATGCCGCTGCCCGAGCTGCGGGGGCTGTTCAGCCTCGTGCTCCAGGACGTGCAGCTGTTCACCGGGACGATCGCGGACAACATCCGCCTCGGCAACGGTGCGATCCCCGACGAGGCCGTCGCGCACGCGGCGGCTGCCGTTCACGCGGACGGATTCATCCGCAGGCTTCCCGGCGGGTACGGCGCGGCCGTTGCCGAGCGCGGCGCCACGCTGTCGGTCGGCCAGAAGCAGCTGCTGTCGTTTGCCCGGGCGCTTGCGTTCGATCCGCGGATTCTGATCCTCGACGAGGCGACCTCGAGCGTCGACACCGAGACCGAACTCCTGATCCGCGACGCGCTCAAGGTGCTGATGGCCGAACGGACGACGATCGCCGTCGCCCACCGCCTCTCGACGATTCAGGACATGGATAACATCCTCGTTCTGCACAAGGGGCAGCTGCGGGAGGCGGGGACGCACCAGGAACTGCTTGCGCAGCGCGGGATCTATTTCAAGCTGTATCAGCTCCAATACCGGGATCAGGAGCGGCCGGCGGCCGTCGCCGCCGACAATTGACGGCGGTTATCGGCTGAACAGCCGATGCAGCAGGTTCGGCGTGGTGGCTCGCGGGTTCCACCCGAGCCTCAGAACCGTCAGCGATGCGTCGCGGCGGCCGAGCGCAAGCGCTTCGTTGCAATTCCACATGTAGATGTCGATGTGCCGCCCTTGAACGGAAGGGCCGGTGTCCATGATCGTGTAGATGCCGTTGTACCGGTCGCCCAGGCGATCGACCTGCACCACCGAGCCGACCGGAAGCAGGTCCGGATCCGCCGCCGCGATGCCCGTTCTGACGTTGACGCCGGAGGCGGTCGTGGTCCCCTTGCAATAGGCGGTGGCCGTAAAGGGAAGTCTGGAACCCGGCGCGGGGGAGTCGATCGCACCGACGCTTGCCTGAAGGGCGGGCGGCGCGATGATCGAGTCGATCACTGTCGCCTCGTGCAGGAACACGAACGACGCCGCGGCCGTCGCCGTGACGACCAGTTTCCGGCCGAGAGATCGTGAAATCAACATCGCCGTGGAACCGGTCCCCGCGGGTACCGTCCCCCAACTATACCGGCCGGCGAGGGGTCAGTCAAAGCCCCAAATGGATGGGGTGCAATTATGTAACTTATTGATTTTTAGGGTCTTGCAGGCGTGCGAGGTGCCGGCGATGGGCGACGATCGTGGCGAGCGCCACGCGGTACCCGACGAACGCAAGGATTCCAGCCCCTATCGCGGAGCCCAGCACGTATGACCAGAGCAGCGGTTTGAGCACGTGGGCGAGGTGCCGGAAGTCCGCCCAGGACGCATCGCGGAACGCGCCTGTCAGATTCTGCAGTAGCCCTGGCGGAATTCGTGCGCGGAGCAGGGCCGCGCCGAGCATCGTCGCCAGCGTGTAGTACGCCGGCAGAATCCACGGAAGATTGGAGTAGATGCCGAGGAGGACCGCGACGCGATTGAGGTTCAGCGCAAACGCGAGGGTGATCCCCAGCAGGGTATGCAGGCCGAGCAGGGGAGAGAACCCGAAGAACACACCCAGCGCGTAGGCCGCCGCGGTTCGCTGCGGCGTGTCGTGCGTGTGCAGGAGCTGATTGAGCCAGCGGCGGACTCTTGGCGACGACATGCGGCTCAAAAATGGACGAACCCGGCGGGCAGCGGTTCCCTGCTGCCGTTGCGAATCAGCTCGGCCCCTTTCTCCGCCGTGATTTCGCCGATGCGCGTGATGGGTACGTTTCGCGCCTGCTGGACGACGTGTCGCAGCCGGCCGGTCCGCTTCCTCGGAACCGTGAACAGCAGTTCGTAATCGTCTCCTCCGGCCGCAGCCGCCGCGATGGCGTCACCGCCGCGCTCGTCGAACCAGCGGCGGCACGCTTCGGACACGGGCAGGGCGTCGGCTGTCAGTCGAATCCCGACGCCGCTCGCCTCCGCGACCTGCCGGGCCGCATCTGCCAGGCCGTCGCTCAAATCCATGCACGCGGTGGCGGCGCGCACGCGGCCGAGGAGCGCGCCGATGCGGTAACGCGGAGCGGGGCGGCAGTAGCGCTCGATGCAGGCATCCATTCCGTCGAGCGAAATTTCACTGCCGCCTGCCATCAGGAATTCCAGCCCGGCCCGCGCGGCACCGATCGACCCCGTGACGAAAACCCCGTCGCCGGGTCTCGCGCCGTTCCGCCGGAGCACGTCCCGCCGGCGGACCGATCCCGTTACCGTGACGTCCACCACGAGCGGTCCCGGTGAGCGCGTCACGTTACCGCCCGCGAGCCCGACCCTGGATTCGCCGGCCAAGCTCAGAAAGCCGTCGATCAACCCGTCAAGCGCGTCAATCCCCATGGATTCCGGGAGTGCCAGTGAAAGGAGCGCCGCTGCCGGTGCCGCGCCCATCGCGGCAATGTCGGACAGGTTCACTGCGAGCGCCTTCCAACCGATGTCGAACGGCGTGCTGAAACGGCGATCGAAATGGATGCCCTCGACGAGCCCGTCGGTTGTCAGGACTTCCAGTCTCCCGCGCGGCGGTTCGAGCACGGCCGCATCGTCGCCGATACCGACGAGTAGAGCGCGTGAGGCCGGCGGCAGGCGCTCTTGGATCCTGGCGATGAGATCCCGCTCGCCCAGGTCGGCAACGGTTCCGCCAGGGACGGCGGCGGCATCAGCGCGCGTATTCAACGGCGCGTGTCTCACGAATAACGGTCACCTTGATCTGTCCCGGGTATTCCAGTTCGTTCTCGATTCGGCGCGCGATGTCCTTCGACAGCCAGACGGCTTCCTCGTCCGACACGCGCTCGCTCTCGACGACGATGCGGATTTCGCGTCCGGCCTGGAGGGCGAACGCCCGGGAGACGCCCTGGAACGATTCCGCGATGCTTTCCAGTTTTTCGAGCCGCTTGACGTATGACTCGAGGATCTCGCGGCGGGCACCGGGCCGCGCCGCGGAGATCGCGTCAGCGGCCTGCACGATCATTGCCTCGAGCGACGGCCAGTCTATATCCATGTGATGGGCGGCGACGGCCTGCAGGACCGGCTCCGATTCGCCGTGCTTCCGCAGGAACTCGAGACCGAGCTCCAGGTGGGTGCCCTGCAGATCGCGGTCGATGGCTTTGCCGATGTCGTGAAGGAACGCGGCCCGGGTGGCGACGTGCGCGTCGAGCCCGATCTCGTTCGCCATGATTCCGGCGAGCAGTGCGACCTCGCGGGAATGGTTCAGCACGTTCTGTCCGTAGCTCGTACGGAACTTGAGGCGTCCCATGAGTGCCAGCACTTCCGGATGCAGATCGTAGAGGCCCAGCTCGAAGGCGGCGGCCTCGCCATCACGCTGGACGGTCTGCTCGACCTCGGCTTTGACCTTTTCGACGACTTCCTCGATGCGCGCGGGATGGATCCGACCGTCGGCGATGAGCCGTTCGATGGCCTGGCGTGCGATTTCGCGACGGAGCGGATCGAAGGACGACAGAATGATCGCGCCCGGCGTGTCGTCGATGATGAGCTCGACGCCGGTGGCCGTTTCGAGCGCGCGGATGTTCCTCCCCTCGCGGCCGATGATCCGGCCCTTCATGTCGTCGCTCGGCAGGTCGACGACGGAGACGGTCGTCTCAATCGCGTGTTCGGCGGCGCTCCGCTGGATCGCGTCCGTGATGATCTGCCGGGCTCGCTGGGCGGCCGTCTCACGTGCATCCGCCTCCAGGCGTTTCACCAGGTTGGCTGCGTCGCGGCGCGCGTCGCCTTCGATCTGCCTCATGAGCAGCTCTCGCGCCTCGTCTGCGCCAAGGCCGGACACGCGCTGCAGTTCACGGTGGCGTTCGGCGACCAGCTGGTCCGCGCGCGCGAGCGCCGCCTCCGCCTGCGCGCGAAGCCTGGAAGCCAACGCTTCGCGGGCCGTCACGTCGCGTTCGACGGCTTCGGTCGCCGCGAGACGGTCGGCGAGCGCCCGCGTCCGATCGGCCAGCGACTGCTCGAGTCCGAGCATCTCGTCGCGCCGCGCGTGCGCCTGCCGTTCGGCGTCGGAGATCAGGCGGTGGGCCTCTTCACGTGCCTCGATGAGCGCTTCTTTTCTTGCCGTCTCCGCCTCCCGCTGCCCCTGCTGGCGTTCGGTGGCGGCGGCCTGTTTGGCGCTGCTCACCAGCGCCTCGGCGGCGCGCCGCCTGCTCGCAAACCACACAGCGGCAGCACCGAAGCCGATCGCCGCTGCGACAGCGGCCGACACCACGGAAGCGGCTTCCGGACCCATCGTCACGCGCAAGCGTACTAGATCTTGGTGGTCTCCGCGCTTCGCGCCGAATGCCGGGGGCTTTCGTGCCTTGAATGGGGGCCGGGCGGGTTGGTGCGGCGCCTCATACCCGGCACCCATTCGAGGTACCAAGTACCCGTCACCTCGCGGCGACGCCGCGGAAAGCCCCCGCTTTGCCGTGTGGGGAGGTCGTTTGAACCTGCACTAAGCAGGTGGAACCGCTGGTCAAGCCACGCGTCAGGCTTCCTCGGAACAGAGGCATGCACACGGCGCAGCGTCGCGATTCGCTTGGATGGAACATTGGCTCAAACCGAGCCTCCGATCCATCACGCGCAAAGCAGGGATCTCGGCGAAACTACGAACCTGCGAGTTCCAGCTGCCGAATGTCGAGTCGCTGGAACTCTGTTGTTCGTAATTATCGCAGATTTTCAGAGAGAGCCGACCGATCGAACCAGCGGCGTCGGTTCGACGTCGGCGGCAGGCTCGGCGCCGAGTGCCAGATCGAGCATGCGCTCGAGCTCCTCGGTGCGCGCGCTGATGTCGCGCCGCCTCGCGGCATCCTCGTCGCGCGCCCGGAAGCACTCGTCGGCGATATTGAGCGCGGCCAGGACCGCGACTTTCAGCGAGTCGCCCTGCGGGCACTCGCGATGCGCCAGCGACATCTTCTGGTCCACGAAAGCCGCCAGCTCCGCGATGTAGGACGCGTCGAGGTGGCTGCGGATCGGATACCGCTGGCCGTTGATCTCCACGGTTACCACGCGCGTTTGATCCATCTTTGCGTAGTTTGCGTAGATGGAGGCTTCGCCTCCGACCTGTTACAGATTCAACGCTTCGATCTGGTTCAGCATGTCGGCGACGCGGGCGCGAATGTGCTCCCGCTCGTCGCGCAGCGCGGTCAGTTCGGCTTTGCTGCCTTCGACGTCGCCCAGGCGTGTCCGTGCGGTCTCGAGGTCGGCACGCATCCGCGTGTTCTCCTCGTTTGCACGCGACATGTCCGCCTTCAACCGGGTATTCTCGTCGTTCAGGCGGACCGTGTCCGTCTTCATTCGCTCGAGGACCCCGACGAGCGCCTTGACTTTTTCTTCCAGACGATCGATGGAGTCGAGTTCCGTCGACCGCGTCGCAACCGCGGCTTTGGCCATCACGATACAAATTCCTTTTTGAAATCGGGGAGCGCCGTTTGCGCCCCGCGCCCGCCGTTCCGATCCGAAGCCGCTGTCAGCGACGAACCGCGCCGTGTGCGGACGCGAGCGCCTCGACGATCCCGGTCATGGCGGCGTCGACCTCGGCGTCGGTCAGCGTCCGATCGGTCGAACGGAACGTCAGACGCAGCGAGAGGCTGATCCGTCCTTCAGGTACGCCCGCGCCTCGATACCGATCGAATTCGATCATCCCGACCAGCGTTTCCGGGGCCGCCGCTCGGATAGTGCCACGAACCGTGGCTGCAGGCAAGCCATTGTCGACGAGAATCGAGAGGTCGCGCACGATCGCGGGGAAGCGGGGCAGCGATTCGGCGCGCAAATCGCCGGAGCGTTGCGCCGCTGCCGCAGCGTCGACGTCGAGTTCGAACACGAAGGCCGGCTCCGAGGCCGACAGTCCGCGCGCATCGAGTACGCTGACTGCGAGCTGACCCATCTCGCCGAGCGCAGTCCCTGCCGGCGTCACGACCCCTGCGCTGTATCCCTGCTCGAAGCAGCCTCGCGCCAGCGGCTCGAACCGCGCTTCGAGCCCGAGCGCCGAGAGCAACGCCTCTACAATTCCCTTCACGTCGTAGAAGTCAACGGGTCGAGGCTTCTCGGCCCAGTGCGCCGCCACGGCCGCGCCCATCCAGATGCCCGCGACGGCGCGGTTTTCTCCGGAGGGAGTGAACCGGGTCCCGGTCTCGAAGAGCCGGACATCCTTGCGCTCGCGTCGTCTGTTGTGGGCCGCCGCATCGATCAGACCGGGGACGAGCGACGGGCGGAGCACCGCGTATTTCTCCGACAACGGATTCGCAAGGGCGGCAGGTTCTGCGTCCCGCAGGAACGGAAGTGCGGCCGCGCGCTCGATGAACGCGAACGTCATCGCTTCCGACATGCCGCACGCGGTCAGCACGTGCCGCAGCCGCCGATCGAGCAGCGTGCGCGCGTCGGGCGGAGCCTGCGCGGCGGCCAGTTCCGGGAACGTCGCAGGAAGGCTGGCATAGCCGTCGTGCCTGGCGACCTCTTCGATGAGATCGATTTCGCGCTGCACGTCGACGCGGAAGGTCGGAACGGTCACAGACCAGGATGTCGCGCGTGGTTCGGCAGTGCGGCGGTTCGGCGGTTCGGCAGTGCGGATTCCCGGTTCCTGTTCGTGTTCTCGTTCGGCGTCAGGTCGCCCTTCTTGTTCCGGTGCGACTGCGAAGCCGAGCGGCGTGAGGATTGGCGAGACCGAGCTGTCCGCGACCGGCATACCGAGCACGTGCGCGATGCGGCGGCCGCGCAGCGTCAGCGTGACTGGCTGGCGCGGGGCGGGGTAGCGGTCGATCAGCGGCCCGGCAGCCTGCGCGACCCCCAGCTGCTCGAAGAGCGCCGACGCGCGCGCGACCGCGGCCGGCGCTGCGTTGATGTCTGCGCCGCGCTCGAACCGTGACGAGGCTTCCGTTTTCAAACCCAGACGCTTGCTGGTTCGCCGGACCGACGCCGGCTGAAAATACGCGCTTTCCAGCACCATCGTCCGTGTCGTGCCCCCGATCTCCGATTCGGCGCCGCCCATGACGCCAGCGATCGCCTGAGGCCGCTCGGCGTCGGCGATCACGAGCATGTCGGCGTCGAGCGCGCGGTCGACGCCGTCGAGGGTGCGGATCCGTTCACCGGCACTCGCCGGCCGGATGCGCAGGGCGCGGCCGCGAAGTCTCTCCAGATCGAACGCGTGCGTCGGGTGCCCCGTTTCGAGCATGACGTAATTCGTGACGTCGACGATCGGATCGATGGCGCGGACCCCGGCCGCCTCGAGCCGCTCGCGCATCCACGCGGGAGTCGGACTTCCAGCGCGGACCTCGAATACCTGCGCGCAATAGCGTGGGCAGGCGAGCGCGTCCTGAATCTCCACGTCGACCGCTGCGGCTGTCCCGGCGGCGTCTGGAGAGGAGGCCCGCGCCTCCGGCACCTTCAGCGCCTGTCCGAACGCCGCCGCGGCCTCCCGGGCGAGGCCGACGATCGACAGGCAGTCGGGGCGGTTCGCGGTGATCTCGAAATCGATCACCGCGTGCGGCGTGTGTTCGACGGCAGCCACTTCGAACCCGCGCAGGCCGAGCGCGCGCGCGACGGCATCCGGGTCGCGCGGAACCTCGACGAACTCGTAGAGCCACTCGAGCGGCAGCCTCACAGCGGGAACTGCTCCAGGAAGCGCAGATCATTCTCGTAAAAGAGACGGATGTCTTCGACGCCCCACTTGAGGAGCGCCATCCGCTCGATGCCGACGCCGAACGCGAAACCCGTGAACCGCTCCGGATCGTAGCCGACCGCCTCGAACACGGCCGGGTGCACCATGCCGCTGCCGAGTACTTCGATCCATCCCGTGTGCTTGCACATCGGGCATCCCGTACCACTGCAGGCTGCGCAGCTGATGTCGAGTTCCGCGCTCGGCTCCGTATAGGGGAAGAAGCTCGGACGGAACCGTGTCTGCCGATCGGCGCCGAACATTTCCCGCGCGAACGCGACGAGGGTCCCCTTGAGATCCGCCAGAGTGATTCCCTCATCCACGACGAGACCTTCGACCTGGGTGAACATCGGCGTATGTGTCAGGTCGAGATTGTCGCGACGGTAGACGCGCCCGGGTGCGATGAGACGCACAGGCGGCTGGAACCGCTCCATGTAGCGGACCTGCATGCCCGAGGTGTGCGTGCGCAGGAGCGTCGCGAGCACTCCGACAGCGGACCGTACCGGCGATGCGAGATACAGCGTGTCCTGCATGTCGCGCGCGGGATGCTCCGCCGGCATGTTGAGCGCTTCGAAGTTGTGGTAGTCGTCCTCGAGTTCGGGGCCTTCGACGATCAGGAACCCGATGCGCTGGAAGAAGGCCTCGATCTGCTCGCGCAGCAGGGTGAGCGGATGCCGATGGCCGAGCAGAGGCCGGCGCCCGGGGAGTGTGACGTCCAGCGCGTCGGCTCCCGGCGACGTCGTCCGGACGACACACGCTTTGATCGCGTCGTCGATGTATTTCTTGAGCTCGTTGGCCTGTTTTCCAAGGACGGGACGCTCCGCCGCCGGCGCAGCACTGACCTCCCGGAGCAGGTTCGAGACGAGGCCCCCGCTGCGGGCAAGATAGCGGTCCCGCACCGCGCGCAACTGCGCCTCACTCGCTGCGGCAGCGAGATCGGCATCGAATTGTCTGCGGAGAGAAGAAATGTCCATTCGCGGTTCTAGAGCACTCGTTGGGCGATCGGAGATCAAGAGGATGACTCCTGACCTCCTGATCTCCTGGGAAGCTTACTAGAACCGGACGGCTAGGCGCGCGGGGCGGCCTGCTTCGGCTTCGCCTCGGCGGCCACCTTCGCGAGTCGGGCGAACGACGCGGGAGATGATACGGCGAGATCCGCGAGGCTCTTTCGATCGAGCGTATTGCCCGCCGCCTTCAAGCCGGCGATGAACTGTCCGTAGGTCAGCCCGTGTTCCCGCGCGGCGGCGTTGATGCGCATCACCCACAGGCGGCGGAAGTCGCGTTTCTTGTTCCGGCGGCCGACGAAGGCATATTTGAGCGCCGTATCCACCGACTCTTTCGCGGAACGATAGAGCTTGCTCTTCGTCTGGTAGAACCCTTTCGCTCGCGCGAGCAGCTTCTTGCGCTTCGCCCGGCGGACGTTTCCTCTTTTTACTCTCGGCATCTCTTACTCTCTCAGGGCAATTGGCAACTGGAATCTGGCAACGGCGTTACGGCAGCATCCTGCGCAGCTTGGCCTGATCGGCCGGCGCCGCGACGAACGTTCCGCGAAGCTTCCGCTTGCGGCTGCGGGTCTTGCTCGTCAGGATGTGACGCTTGAAAGCCTTGGCCCGGACGACTTTCCCCGTCCCGGTCTTCTTGAACCGCTTTGCGGCGCCGCGATGACTCTTCAACTTGGGCATTTACGCGTTCTCCGTCGTCTGTTCCGTCTTCGGCTTCGGCGCCGTGCGTTTTCCGCCGCCCTTCTGCGACAGGATGGTGTGCATCTGGTTGCCTTCCTGGCGCGGCTGCGTTTCCGCGATCGCGACTTCGGCGAGCTCTTCGATCAGCCGCTCGAGAATGCGGCGGCCGATCTCGGGGTGTGCCATTTCGCGGCCTCTGAAGAAGATCGTCGCCTTGACCTTGTCCCCCTCGGCCAGGAAGCGCTCGATGTGCTTCTTCTTGAACTGGTAGTCGTGCTCGTCGACCTTCGGCCGGAACTTGATTTCCTTGACCTCGATGATCTTCTGGTGTTTCTTGGCCGAGCGCGCCCGCTTCTGTTCCTGGTACTGGTAGCGCCCGAAGTCCATGATGCGGCAGACGGGCGGTACCGCCGTCGCCGCGATCTCCACGAGATCGAGACCTTTCTGGCGCGCGATCGCCAGCGCCTGCGGCGGCGCCATGATCCCGAGCTGTTCGCCGTTTTCATCGATGACCCGGACCTCGCGGACCCGGATCCGTTCGTTGACCCGGGTGCGGTCGTCCCGCCGCGGGTTTCGATCAAAAGCGATAACTACCCCCTATCAGACAACTGCCAATTTCAGCTTGCCGCGGCCAGTCCGTTTTCCGGTTCTCGCTTGGCGGCAATCTCGGTCCGCGCCGCCGAGATGAACGCGTCGACTGCCCGGCCGCCCTGGTCTCCGCCGCTCCGGCTGCGGACGGCCACCGTACCCTCGGCCGCTTCGCGGTCCCCGATGACGAGCATGTAGGGGACTTTCTGCAGCTGGGCTTCGCGAATCTTATAGTTTACCTTTTCCTGCCGTTCATCGATATCCACCCGCAGACCCGCTGCCGCGAGCCGGTCGCGCACGTCGCGGGCATACGCCGCGTGTCGATCGGCAATCGGCAGCACGATAGCCTGCACGGGCGCGAGCCACAGCGGAAACGCGCCGGCATAATGCTCGATCAGGATCGCAATGAACCGCTCGAAGCTTCCGAAGATCGCGCGGTGGATGACGACGGGCCGATGCTCGGCGTTGTCCGCGCCGATGTACTTCAGATCGAACCGCTCCGGCATCTGATAGTCGAGCTGAATCGTGGCGCACTGCCATTTGCGCCCGATCGCGTCGGTGATGTCGAAATCGATCTTCGGCCCGTAGAACGCGCCGTCCCCTTCGTTCAGGACGTACGCCATGCCCGCGCGCTCGAGTGCGTCCCGCAGCTGCGCTTCGGCATGATTCCACGTCTCCAGCCTGCCGAGGTAGCTGGCGGGTCTCGTTCCGAGCTTGGCCTCGTACTGAAGTCCGAAGTCGCCGTACACGCGCTGCACGAGCCGCAGCAGGCGCTCGACCTCTTGGCCGATCTGATCCTGCGTCACGAAGCAGTGGGCATCGTCCTGTGAGAACTGGCGCACGCGCGTCAAACCCGACAGCACGCCGGAGGCCTCGTTGCGGTGCAGCGGCGTCTGTTCGTGAAACCGGATTGGCAGGTCCTTGTAGCTGCGTACTTCGCTGGCGAACATGAGGAAGTGGCCCGGGCAGTTCATCGCCTTGAGCCCCATCTCCTCGTCGTCCGACGACTGCACGAGGAACATGTTGTCGCGATAGTGCTCCCAGTGCCCGGACGTTTCCCACAACGCCTTGTTGAAGATGATCGGCGCCTTGACTTCCTGGTACCCGGCAGGGAAGAGCACGCCGCGCATGTAGTTTGCGAGCGTGTTGTACAGCGTCGTGCCCTTGCCGAACCAGAACGTCGCGCCGGGCGCCCATGGGTGGAACATGAACAGGCCGAGGTCGCGTCCGAGCTTCCGGTGGTCGCGCTTCTTCGCTTCCTCGATCCGCTGCAGATACGCCTGCAGTTCCTTGTCGGTGAAGAACGCCGTGCCGTAGATCCGCTGCATCGGCTGGTTCTTCGCGTCGCCTTTCCAGTAGGCGTTCGACGTGTTCAGGAGCTTGAACGCCTTGAGGCGACCAGACGAAGGGACGTGCGGTCCGACGCAGAAGTCCACGAACAGGTCGCGGTCCTTGATCGTGTAGCACGACACCTCGGACTGGCCCGCGGTCTTCTCTTCGATCAGCTGCACCTTGAGGGGCTCGCCGCGTTCCTTGAAGAAGCGCAGCGCCTCCTCGCGCGGCCAGATCTGTCGCTCGTAGACCAGGTCGGCGGCCGCCAGCTCTTTCATCTTCCGCTCGATCGCTTCCAGGTCCTCAGGGACGAACGGGCGTTCGACGACGAAGTCGTAGAAGAATCCGTCCTCGGTGGCGGGCCCGATCCCGCACTGGGCGCCGGGGAACAAGTGCGTTACGGCCGCGGCGAGCAGGTGAGCGGTGCTGTGCCGGTAAACATGGAGCGCCTCGCGTCCCTTGTCGGTGACGAGGGCGACCGACGCGTCCTTCGTGAGCGGCCGCGTCAGATCCGTCAACTGACCGTCGACGAGTGCGGCAATCGCCGCCTTGGCGAGGCGTGGAGAGATCGCGGCCGCGACGTCGGCAGGCGTGCTGCCGGCGGGCACCTGGCGAACGGAGCCGTCAGGAAGCGTAACCGAGATCTCAGACATGGAGCATGGTGAGTCCGCCTTCGCCGCTACGCGGCTTCGGCGCGACAGCCTTCGCGTGGCTTGCCGAGCCGATGCTCACGTTTCGCATGTGCAAGCGTGAGCGAAGGCTGGTAGGCGCGGGTGGAGTCGAACCACTGACCTCCTGCGTGTCAAGCAGGCGCTCTAACCACTGAGCTACGCGCCTATGTCTTGAAAACACAGGCCTTGCCGGAACGATCAGTTTAATGGACAAGCGGCGGAATCGCAAATGCCGTCCAACCGGCAATCGTTATTTCTTGATGCGGGCGACTGCCGCGTCGAGGATGGGATCCGTCGAGGGGACCGGCTCACCCCACTCCACATCAGGCTCATCGACCTCCTGGTCGGGGGCAATCCCGCGGCCCGAGATCGTATCGCCCGATGGAGCGACGTAGCGCTCGTAGGTGAGCCACAGGCCGCGGCCGTCGGGAAGACGAACCAGCTTCTGCACCCCGGCCCTGCCGAGCGTGCGCTCGCCGACCACGTCGGCGCGCTTGTTCCCGTCGAGCGCAGCAACGAACAGCTCCGCGGCCCCGGACGTGCCCGTCGTTACGAGCAGCGTCACCGGCGTGGCGATTGCGCCGTCTCCCGGTCGGGCCGAGATGGTCTGTCGGATGGCGGCTGGAGACACCTTCGTCGATGCCGGCGGATTGGCCGTCGCCGACTTCTCCTCAGCCTTCTGCTGCGGGTCGCGCCCCGCGATTTGAACGAGGGTGCCGTCCTTCACGAACAGGCGTGCGGTTTCGATCCCGTTCTCGTACGGCCCTTCCGCCGTATGCCGCAGGTCGATGATGAGATGCGTGGCGCCTGCCCTGGTCAGTTGCTCCACCTGCTCGCGGACGCGGCCGGCCGTTCCGGTGCCAAACGCCGCAATCCGGATCACCCCGATGCCGGGCTCGAGAAGCCGTCCGCTCACGATCGATCCGGGCGAGGTTTCGCGCACGAGAGCCACGTCGTGCGGGTCTGCGGCATTGCCGCGGATGACGGTCAGCGTCACCTTGGAGCCGGGCGTGCCACGGAGCATGCGCGCGCCCTCCCAGACCGACATGTCCCGCGTCGGCTTCCCGTCGATCGCACGCACGTAATCGCCTGTCTGTAATCCAGCCCTGGCTGCCGGCGATCCATCGCGCGCTGCGATGACGCGCAGGTAGTACTGCCGGGTGAGTTCGACGCCGACGTCTCCCGCAGGCACGCCGCTGGATGCGCAGGCCGCGCTCGGCGAGAGCGACGCACACGGACCCGAAGCGTCGAGCGCCTTCACTTCTTCCGGCGTGAGGTACGCACTGTCCGGGTCCAGGCCGTCGGCGAGACCACGCATCGCGCCTTCCATGACGTGATCGACTTTCACTTCCTCGACATAGTTGTTGAGGATCAGCGACACGACGTCTTCGAACACTCGCAGGTGCTGGAACGCGTCGTCGCCGGACGAGGCCCTGCCGAGCGCGCCGCCAATGACGATGAACGCGAGAAGCGGCGTCGAGATCAGCAGCACGGAAAGCCTGGTACGGGTCGTCATGAATGCTTCAGGACCTCTTGAGCCATTGTAGGGGATCCACGGGCTGCCCGTCGATCCGCAGCTCGAAATAGAGGGACGGATTGCCGGCAGGGTCGCGGCCGGAGCTGCCAACCGTCGAGCCGGCCTTCACGCGGTCGCCCTTGTGCACTGCCAACGCCTGAAGATTGCCATAGAGCGAGAAGTCGTTGTCCCCATGGTCGACGATGACGAGGTTCCCGTAACCGGTGAACTGGTCGGCAAACGCCACCGTTCCCTCGTGGACGGATTTGACGGGCTGGCCCGCCGGCAGCGAGAGTTCGATGCCTTTCCTGGTGGCCGCCGAGGCGCCGCGGTGCGCGCGCTGGATGGGGATCCCGTCTGCCGGCCACGGCAGGACGCCTCTGAACGGCCGAATCGGCAGGCCTGCCGCGCGTGACGTGCCGGCCTGCATGCGTTCGACTTCGGATTGCAGGCGATCGCGGGCCTGCTGCAGTTCGCCGGTGAGCTGCGCGTTGAGGTCCCGGCGCTCGTCGATCGATTTGACGAGGGCCGTCTGTGCGGCGACCGCGCGCGCGGCGGAGGCGCGAGCCGTTTCCGCCTGCTGCTGCAGTTGCGCAAGCTCCGTAACGCGCTGACGAAGCGTCGCGCGCTCCGCATCGAGCGCTGCGACGTTCCTGCGATGCTGCTCGAGCCGCTCGCGATCGATGTGCCCCAGCGCCGACGCCGTTCGATACGCGCGGCCCAGCTCCCGAAGGCTGTCGACGTCGAGCAGCATCCGCCAGTAGCCGACGCGTCCGAGCTTGTAGAGCTGAACGAACCGCGCTTCGACGTCCGGGCGTTCCGATTCGACTTCTGCGGCGAGCGTCGCCGCGCGCTGCTCCGCGTCCGCCAGCTGTGATTGCACCTGCGCCGAATCGTGCTCGATTGAAGCGAGCCTCTCGATCTTGATCTGCCGATCGAGTTCGAGCTTTCGAAGATCCACCAGCAGGGTCCGCTCTCGTGTCGCGAGCGCGTCGGATTCCTGCTGCAGAGCTGACAGGCGTTCGCCCGCGCGCTTCGAGAGGTCGTCCGATTGCGATTGCGACGTGCCTGAAGCCACAGCTCCGCTGGAGAGCATCGCAATCACTGCGACGACGGACGTACGGTGCTTCATGGGATGCCGCATTATACCGCCGGATCTGGTAGTACTCTGTGAAGATGCGGGCCCTTGGCATCGACTATGGAGAACGGCGGATCGGCCTCGCGCTCTCGGATCCGACGGGACTGCTCGCGTCGCCCTGGAAGACAGTCGCGAGCGCCGCCGATCTCGAGGCCGTCGCCTCGCAGATTGCAGACGAGCTCGCACGCCTCGCGCACGAGGGCGACGACGTCGACGTGATCGTCATCGGGCTGCCGCGGCGTTTGAACGGTGAGCCGAACGATCAGACGGCGCGAGTACGCACGCTGTCGACGCTCCTCGGCTCGCGCACGGCGCTTCCTGTCGTCCTGCAGGACGAACGCCTGACGAGCCACGAGGCGGATGCGCTGCTTGCGGAACGCGAGCCCGACTGGCGGAAACGCAAGCGCCGGCTCGATGCGATGGCCGCTGCCCTGATCTTGCAGGACTATCTCGATCACCGTCTCCCGCGTTGAAGCGCCTTCTTATCGTCTGCCTCGTTCTGATCCTGCTGTCCGCCGGCGTCGTCGTCTGGCTATTCGCGGGGGTCAGCCGTCCTTATAAAGGTTACGAAAGTGCGGAGCAGTTCGTGGAGATTCCACAGGGCGCCGGGCCGGCAGGCATCGGCCGCCGTCTGGCGGAGGCGGGAGTCGTGCGCGATGCGGTGACCTTCCGGCTCGCCGTGTGGCTGACGGGAAAAGGCCGGCGGCTCGAAGCAGGGGAGTACCGGTTCGATCGTCCGCTGACCGCCCGTCAGGTCGTCGACATGATCGCGCGGGGCGAGGTGTACCTGCGGCCGATCACGTTTCCCGAAGGGCTGACGATGCGCCAGATGGCGGACTTGTACGAGCAGAAGGGATTCGGCACGGCTGACGCCTTCATGACCGCGGCGCACAAAACCGCGCTCGTTTCGTCCATCGATCCCGCGGCGGAAGACCTCGAAGGTTACCTGTTTCCGGAGACCTATGCGTTGCCGCGCCGCGCGACCGCCGACCAGCTCGTCGCCCGGATGGTAGCGGGCTTTCAGAAGGCGCTCACGCCGGAGATTCGAGAGCAGGCGGCCTCACGCGGCCTGGGCGTGCGGCAGCTGGTCACGCTGGCGTCCATCGTCGAAAAGGAAACCGGCGATGCATCCGAGCGCGCGCTCGTCGCCGCCGTCTACTCCAACCGCCTGAAGATCGGCATGGGACTGCAGTGCGACCCCACCGTCATCTATGCGCTCGAGCGCGCGGGCCAATACAACGGCAATCTCACCCGAGAGAGCCTCGCGTTCGACTCGCCCTACAACACCTATCGGTATGCCGGCCTGCCGCCCGGTCCGATCGCCAATCCGGGACGCAGCTCGCTCGAAGCCGCCGCGCATCCCGCGGACGTGTCGTACCTGTACTTCGTCAGCCGCAACGACGGCACGCATGCGTTTGCTTCGACGCTCGAGGAGCACAACCGCAACGTGGAAGAATTTCAGCGGAAGTATTTCCGCGACCGCAAACTCAAGGACGGCGGAGGAAATCCTTAAGTCCCAACTCCCAACTCCCAACTCCCAATTCCCAATTTCATTCTCAATTTTCTAGTCAATTCCCAACTGAACTCCCAACCGGGCTTTATCGAAATTGGGAGTTGGGAGTTGGGAGTTGGGAATTAACGATTCCCTATCCACCCCACTTCAATTTCTGCCGCAGGACGTCGAAGTAGGTCCGGTTGGCGGATTTGACGAGATACAGCGGCTGGCGCGATCGGCGGATCGTCACGACGTCGTTGACGGCGAGTGGGAAACCCGACTGACCATCGAAGGTCACGAAGACTTCGTCGTTCGCCTCCATGATCGGCCGGATGTGGACCTCGGAGCTGGCGGGAATGACTATCGGCCTGTTCGCCAGCGTGTGCGGCGCGATGGGCGTGATGAGCACCGCGTCGACGGCGGGATGCACGATCGCTCCTCCGGCGGCCAGGTTGTAGGCCGTCGATCCGGTGGGTGTGGCGACGATGAGGCCGTCCGCGCGGACACGGGTGACGGCGTCGGCGCCGACCGTGATCGTCATCTCGATGATTCGAGAGAGCGCCGCCTTCGTTATGACGATGTCGTTCAGCACCGTGTGCTCGGCAAACGGCTGCTCCTGGCGGATCGTGCGCGCCGTCAGCAGTGCGCGCGGCTCGATTGAGGCGGTGCCGTTGAGCACTGATTCGAGCGACGGAAACAACTCGTCGAGCGTGATCTCGGTCAGGAATCCGAGGCTGCCGAAATTCACGCCGAGGATCGGGACCGACGCGGCCGCACTGGCGATCCGTCCCGCCATGCCGATGAGCGTGCCATCGCCGCCCAGCACGACGATCAGGTCGCAGTCGCGGGGCAGATCGTCGCGTGAGCTGGTGTGCCAGTCGGACGGCACGCCGGCGAGCTGCGCGGTTTCCGTTTCGAACACCGCGCGCACGCCGCGGGCGTCGAGCCAGCCGGCGAGCTCCGCCAGCACGCCCGCAGCGGCGTCGAGGTGGCGCTTGGCGACGAGGCCGACCCTGGAGATTCGGTTCATGTGCGGCGCAGGTGCAGAAAGAATTCGCGGTTGCCCTCGGCGCCGGTGATCGGCGATTCCAGGGACGCGATGCGGCTCAATCCTAGACTATCGGCCGCGGAGGCCACATCCTCCACCACGCGCGACTGCACGGCCGGATCCGTGACGATGCCACCCTTGCCGACCTCGCCGCGGCCCGCCTCGAACTGCGGCTTCACGAGCGCAATCGCTGAACCCCCGGGTTCGAGCAGCGGCGCGACTGCGGGCAGCACCTGCCGCAGCGAAATAAAAGAGAGATCCATCGTCATCAGACCGAACGTGCGAAACGCCGCCGGCAGCTGGTCGGCCGTCAACGCGCGGGCATTCACTCGCTCGATGACGGTCACGCGGGGATCGTTTCTCAATTTCCAGTCGAGCTGTCCATGCCCGACGTCGAGCGCCACGACGTGCGCGGCGCCGCGCCGCAGCAGCACGTCAGTGAACCCGCCCGTTGACGCGCCGACGTCCAGCGCGACGGCCCCCGACGGATTTACCTGGAACGCGTCGAGCGCATGCGCGAGCTTGATTCCACCCCGGCCGACGTAGGGATGATCCGGCTGCGCGAGATCAATGACCGCGCTGGTGTCGACCCTCGTCCCTGCCTTGGATACGACGGCGCCGTTGACGCGTACCTGCCCGGCAAGGATCAGCGCCCTCGCCCGCTCACGCGAACCGGCGAATCCGCGTTCGACGACGAGCACGTCGAGCCGTTCTCGCGACGTCAATGGCTTCGATCGACGGTCCACCGCGCGATCGCGGGGAGCTGGCCCGCGATGCCCGCGGCGCCGATCGCCTGAAGCGCGCGATCGACGCACTCCGCTGCGAGATGGCGCGACTGCTCCAATCCATAGAGCGCCGGGTACGTCGGTTTGCCGGCGGCGGCGTCCTTGCCTGCCGTCTTCCCGAGATCCGCCGACGCCCCTTCGACGTCGAGGACGTCGTCGATGATTTGGAACGCCAGGCCGAGTTCAGCGGCATACCGCCCCACCGCGTCGAGCAGGGACGGGTTGCCGCCGGCCATGATTGCACCGGCCAGCGCAGACGCACGAATGAGGGCGCCCGTTTTTCGGGCGTGCATGGCGCGCAGTCCGTCGGCGTCGAATCCCGCGCCGGTACCCGCCGCCTCGAGATCGATCGCCTGGCCGCCCACCATTCCGCATGCCCCGGCGGCGTCGGCAATTGTCTGGATCGCGTGCAGCTTGCGCGCGGCGAGGTCATCGACATGCCGATGCGCGTCCTGTGGTTCGCGCGCGAGCAGCGCGAACGCCTCCGTCAGCAGGGCGTCGCCAGCCAGGATGGCAAGGCCCTCGCCGAACACGACGTGGTTCGTCGGACGGCCGCGCCGCAGCGTGTCGTCATCCATCGCCGGGAGATCGTCGTGGATCAGCGAGTACGTGTGCACGAGTTCCAGCGCACACGCGGCAGGCAGAGCGAGCGCCCGCGCCTGCCTGACGTCGCCGCCGGCGTGCGCGGCGACGGCTTCAGCTGCGGCGAGCGCAAGGACGGGCCGCAGCCGCTTGCCTCCGGCGAACACGCTGTAGCGCATCGACTCGGAGACGCGCAGGGGGGACGCGGGCGCGTCCGGCAGGTAACGCGCGAGCGCCGCATCGACATCCCGCCGCGCAGCGCCGAGCCACTCGCGCAGCTCCGCGTTCACCGCGGACGCTCGTCCTCGTCCGCGCCGAGCGTTGCGGGCGCCGCTTTGATCTCGCCGCGATCGGTCAGAATCTCGATGCGGCGTTCCGCCTGTTCGAGCTGAGCGTGGCAGAACCGCGAGAGCTGGACCCCGCGCTCGAAAAGCGCGAGCGACTTCTCCAACGCGAGATCGCCGCCCTCGAGCGTCTTCACGATCGATTCGAGTTCCGCGATCGCGCTCTCAAAATCCTTGATGGTCGCATCCATGGCACAGGTGATCCAACGAGCTCCTCATCGCTGCAGGCGTTCGACCCTGCACGCCAGTTCCCCTTCAGCCAGCGTCACGCTGACGTGGTCCCCTTCGGCGGCATCGGCCGCACGGCGCAAAATCCGTTCCTTGTTTTCCGTCCAGCACACGGCGTAACCGCGGGCGAGCACCGCGAGGGGACTCAGATTATCCAGCCTCCCCGACAGTGCCTGGAGCGACGCATGCGCGCGATGATGTGTGCGACGCGCCGACGCTTCGAGTCTCGCACCGATTTCCGTGAGACGAGTTCGAACGACGGCGAGCCGTCTCGCCAGATCACGCTGTTCGAGCCGTTGCCGCAGCGCCATCCACCGCCGCGCGCGGCCGTTGACCGCCGCGAGCACGGCGACGCGGAGCTGGTGGTCCAGTTCCGCCGTATGCCGCCCGCGCATGGCGACCCGCGTCTGCACGCCCGAGAGACCGCGCCGGCTGCCGAGAGTGTGCACGTACGCGCGGCGGCGCTGCACGTCGGCGCCCACTGCCGCCCTCAGTCTCGCGGACAGCCGATCGATCCGCGTGCAGAATTCGTTTGTCGTCGCCACGACCATTTCCGCCGCCGCCGACGGCGTGGGAGCGCGAACATCCGCGACGAAGTCAGCGATCGTGAAATCGACTTCGTGCCCGATCCCGGTAATGACCGGCACCGGAGACGCCGCGATCATCCGCGCGACACGCTCCTCGTTGAACGCCCAGAGGTCTTCTGCCGATCCGCCGCCGCGGCCGACGATGACCACGTCGACGTCGCCGACGCGGGCCAGCGCCTTCAACGCCCGCGCGATCTCGTCGGCTGCGCCATCGCCCTGAACGCGCGCCGGACGGATGAGGACGCTCGCATTCGGCGCCCTGCGCCTCAGCACCTTCAGAATGTCGCGCACCGCGGCACCCTCGAGCGAGGTGACGATGCCGATCCGCTTGGGAAACGCCGGCAGCGGACGTTTGCGATCCGCCGCGAACAGCCCCTCGGCCTGCAGCCGGCTCTTGAGCTGTTCGAACGCGAGCTGCAGCGCGCCGAGACCGTGAGGCTCGATGTGCTCGCACACCAGCTGATACTCGCCCTTCGGTTCGTACACGCCGAGGCGGCCGCGCGCAACGACGTGGAGGCCGTCTTCAGGCGTGAACCGGAGATACCGGACGGCGGTGCGGAACATGACGGCCTTGATCTGCGCGCCGTCGTCCTTCAGCGTGAAATAGAGGATGCCCGTGTTCCAGAGGCGGCAGTTGGAGATCTCTCCCTCGACCCACAGGTCGCCGAATCCCGTTTCGAGCTGACGGCGGATCGCCGACGTCAGCGCCGACACGGTGACGGTGCGGCGCTCGACCGGTGCACGCCGCGGCGGTTCGGGCAGCAGGTCGTCGTCGGGCGGCCAGCGGTCGCCCTCTTCGAATGGCATGTCGAACAGGTCGGCCATCGTCAGCGCTCCGCCGGTACGCTGGCGGCCAGCGCATCGACCTCGTCGGCCGACATATTGAGCCTTTCGATCGCCGTGGCGCGGCCCGTGGCCCTGTCCGCCGTCACGATCACGGCGTTCAACCGCCCCGGCCCCGTGGCGGGCTCGAATTTCGCCGGCATGGAGGTCAGGAAGCGCCCGAGGGCAGCTTCTGTCACGACGCCGATGATCGAATCGTGCGGTCCGGTCATGCCGACGTCGGTCATGGCCGCGGTCCCTTTCGGAAGGATGCGCTCGTCGGCGGTCTGCACGTGGGTGTGCGTCCCGAACACGGCCGTGACCCGGCCGTCCAGGTGCCACGCCATCGCCACCTTCTCGGACGTGGCTTCGCCATGGAAATCGACGATGACGACCCGAGCTTTCGCGCGTAACGCATCGATCTCCTTCAGCACGACGCTGAAAGGATCGTCGAGCGGCTGCATGAAGATACGGCCCATGACATTCACGATGGCGATCGGCTCGCCCGTGCGTGTGCGTCCGAGATAGCTGCCGCGTCCGGGCACGCCCGCGGGGAAGTTCGCGGGCCGCAACAGCTTCGGCTGGCGCGGCATGTACTCGAGGACCTCTTTCTTGTCCCAGACGTGATTGCCCGTCGTCATCGCATCGACGCCGTAGCCGAGGATCGTGTCGGCGATGTCTCCTGTGATCCCAAAGCCGGCGGCGGCGTTCTCGACGTTCGCAATCACGAAGTCGAGCGACTCGCGTTCGACGAGCGCGGGCAGCGCACGGCGCACGATTTCCCGGCCGGGACGTCCGAAGATGTCGCCGATGAACAGGATGCGCATGCTAACGGACCGGAATGCGGATTTCGCGTCCCCGCCGCTCGTCGATGCGCGGCAGGAGCACGCGCAGTTCGCCGGCGGCGAGCGAGGCGTCGGCGCGGCCCGCATCGTACGCCCCCTCGAGGCGCACGGCGCGCGCGAAGCGGCCGAAGGCGCGCTCCGCGAGATGGAAGGCGGCGTCCGGATGTTCGCGCGCCGGGAGTTTCTGCCCGGCGACGATGAGGACGTTCCTGCTGAACACGATCTGCAGGGTGGAGGCCGCAATGCCTGGCAGGTCCATGACGACTTCGACGCCACTTTCCGTTTCGAGGACATCCAGCGGCGGCGTGCACTCCGCCGGGATGGCGGCATCACGAGCGCCATCGTTCCAAATGACATCGAGGAGGGCCTGCAGGTCTTCCGGCAATTCCCGCCGTTCGACGAAGATCCGGGTCATTCCGGTGATTTTAGCGCGCCCGCCGCTGAGACGCGCAGGGGAAGCGTTACGGCAGAGCTAGTCGGAGCTCGATAAAATATGAGCATAATTTACGCAGATCATATGCTTGACAGCCACTAATATATTTCGTATATTGAGGTCGTGAAATCATTTCTCCAGGAGGACAACGTCATGACACTGGTTCGCTGGGATCCTGTTCGCGAGCTGGCGTCGATGGAAGTCGACCGTCTGAATCAGATGTTCGCGGACTTCTACGGCCAGCCCTACTCCCGGTCGTGGGTGCCTGCGGTGGATGTGTTCGAGAGCGAGGGCCACGAGTTCGTGATCAAGGCCGAACTCCCCGACATGAAGCGTGAGGACATCGCCGTCACGTTCGACAGCGGCACGCTCACGTTGAAGGGTGAGCGGAAGTCGGAGCACGAGACGTCGAAGGATCGGTTCCATCGCATCGAGCGGCAGTACGGTTCGTTCAGCCGGTCCTTCACGCTGCCGGCGACAGTCGATGCCTCGCGCATCGCTGCTACATACAAAGATGGCGTGCTCACCATTCGGCTGCCGCAGCGTGAAGAGGCGAAGCCGAAGCAGATCGAAGTGCAGCAGTAGTTCGGAACCCGGTACCGTCGTCCACGTCCGCGAAGTGGGCGCGGACGATGGAATTGGGAGTTGGTCGCAGGGAGTTGAGAAAAGCGGCGCGTCAGCGCCGCTTTTCTTTTGCGGCTTATACTGTCGGCATGACCGACGCACCTGATGCGCTCGAGGCCAATGCCGAGCCGCCGGTTCCCGCGCCTCCGATCACGAGCCGATTTCTCTTCGTCGATGTCGCCGCGCAGCGTGCGAAGCAGTTGCGTCGCGGCGCGCTGCCGCGGGTCGAGCGTCAGCCTGGCGCGTCCGGCAAGCTCGAACGCATGGCCATGCAGGAGGTTCGGCAGGGCCTCATCGGGTACACCCTTCCGCCCACGACCCCTCCCCGGGAGCGCTGAGACCGGATCGGAACTTCACCGGGGCGACCGGCGTAACTTCCAGAGAGGGGAGGCCCACGCTGCAATGGCTGCTTTGATGCTCATGGGTTTTCTGCTGTTTCTCGGCGCCGTGCTCTTCACGGTGCTCCTGGTAGTAGGGGTGGCGCTGAAGCTGGCGCTGCGCCTCATCCTCCTTCCGCTGCTTCTCCTGAAATGGCTCGTCGGCGGACTCGTGCTCATGGTCGTCGGGCCGATTCTCGCCGTTGTCGGACTGTTCGTTCTTTTCGTTCTCGGCGCGGTCTTCGCGCTGCCCCTCCTGCCGTTCGTGCTGCTGGGGCTCCTTGTGTGGGCGCTGGCGCGGCCGTCGCGGGTGGCGGTGGCGTGAGCGGATCGCGTTCGATCCACATCTGACATTCCGAAGGCGGAGAGTCTTACGCGCGTACTGGCGGCCGGTGCGTGAACCAGTCGCTGCGCGTTTCGATCGTCCGCGCGACGCGGAGCAGCAGTGCGTCTTCGAACGCCCGTCCAGTGAGCTGAACTCCAACAGGCAAGCCCGAGGTCCCTTCGCCGCACGGAAACGAGATTGCGGGAAGCCCTGCCAGATTCGCGGGTACCGTGAAAACATCCGACAAGTACATCCGCAGCGGGTCGTCCAACCGCTCGCCGATGCGAAATGCGGTCGTGGGGCTCGTCGGCGTCGCGATGACATCGACGGCGGAGAACGCCGCCGCGTAGTCGCGGCGAATGAGTGCCCGCAGCGCCTGTGCTTTCAAGTAGAACGCATCCCAGTAGCCGGCGCTCAAGACGTACGTGCCAATCATGATCCGGCGCTTCACTTCCGCGCCGAACGCGGCGCGCGTGTCGTAATACATGTCGGCCACCCGGTCGGCGTTCGCGCGAAATCCGTAGCGGACGCCGTCGTAGCGAGCGAGATTCGAGCTCGCCTCGGCATTCCCGACCAGGTAATAGACCGGTACCGCGAGCGGCGCATGCCGGAGTTCGACGTCGACCAGGCGTGCACCGGCGCCCGCGAGTTCCGCCAGCGCGGCGTCGAATCGAACGCGCACGTCGTCTTCGATGCCGTCGAGCAGATGACGCGGTACGCCGACCCGGATGCCGTCGAGCGTCGAAAAATCGCCGGCGCCCGCATCGATGGGTGGCGCGGACGATGTGGTCGCGTCGCAGGCGTCCTGACCGCTGATCACGCGAAGCACCAGCGCGGCATCTTCGGACGTGCGTGCGAACGGCGAAATCTGATCGAGCGATGACGCGAACGCGATGAGGCCGTAGCGCGACACGCGTCCATACGTGGGTTTGATGCCAACGACGCCGCAGAGCGCCGCTGGCTGCCGCACCGAGCCGCCGGTATCCGAACCGAGCGCGAGCGGTACCAGTCCGGCCGACACAGCCGCCGCCGAACCACCGCTGGAGCCGCCGGGCACTCGATCCCGTGCCCACGGGTTGAACGTCGGCCCGAACGCGGAATGTTCAGTCGACGAGCCCATCGCGAACTCGTCCATGTTCGTCTTGCCGATGACAATCGCGCCGGCTGCATGAAGACGCGACACGACTGTCGCGTCGTACGGGGGCCGATACTGTTCGAGCAGGCGCGATCCAGCGCTCGTGGGCAGTGCTTTCGTGCAGATGTTGTCCTTCAGGGCCACGGGGACGCCGAGCAGCGGCGCATCGGATGGCGGATTCCGGTCCAGTTCCGCGGCTCGTGCGAGCGCCCCCTCGCGATCCACGTGAAGGAATGCGTGCAGGGCGGGATCCACTCGAGCGATGGCGTCCAGCGTCTCGCGGCAGACTTGGGTCGCAGAGCTCCGGCCGCTCGCGATCGCGGCGCGAATTTCGCAGGCGGTCAAGGGCGGCGTCGCGGACGTCGGGGGGTCGGTCGTCACGAGCCGAGCACCCGTGGTACGGTGAAGAAACCCGCCGCGGTGTTGGCGCCCGGCGCGTCGTCCAGCACGGCCGCACGGGGGAGCGAGGGCATCGGCTCGTCGTCGCGAAGGCGCCCGGGTGCTCCGGGCGCGCCCTCGAACGGCGTCGATTCTTCGATGCGGAGGTCGGCGGGGACGTCAACGCGCTGCACCTGTGCCGCGTAGTCGAGAATCGCGGCCAGTTCACCGGTGAGCCGCTCGACTTCGGCGTCGGTCAGTTCGAGGCGCGCGAGCGCTGCGATGCGTCGCACGTCGGATCCAGAGAGCGTTGGCATCGCGGGGATCGTAGCAGATGAACAGAGCGGCCGCGGTCGCGGGCACGTGGTATCCAGGATCGCCGGGCGCGCTGGCGCGCGAGGTCGACGGCTGCCTCGCGGGGGTGCGCGATGTACCGCGCGGCGACGTCACGGCCGTCATCGCGCCGCATGCCGGCCTGATGTTCTCCGGACCTGTTGGCGCGTTTTCGTACAAGGCGGCTGCGGCGTCTGCCCCTTACGATGCGGCGGTTCTCGTCGGCCCGTCGCACTTCGTCGCGTTCGAGGGCGTGGCGCTGTATCCCGACGGCGCGTTCGAAACACCATTCGGCCCCGTCGCCATCGATGCCGATCTCGCGGACTCCATTCGCGCGGCGTGCGACGTCATTCATCCCTACCATGCGGCGCACCGTCGCGAACACTCGCTCGAAATGCAGCTGCCGTTCATCAAGCGTCTGTTGCCCGATCTGCCAATCGTGCCGCTGCTCATGGGGTATCAGGTGCGCGAGACGATCCTCTCGCTTGCCAGCGGGCTCGCCGCGGCCGCACGGGAGAAGCGGCTCCTTCTCGTCGCCAGCACCGATTTGTCACACTATTTCGACGCCGCGACGGCCGCCGCGCTCGACTCGCGCGTGCAAGCAGCCGTCGGCGCCTTCGATGCCGACCAGCTGCTTGCACTGTTCGAGCAATATCCGGAACACGACAGGGGCCGGTACGTCGCGTGCGGCGGGGGTCCGGCGATAGCGGTGATGCGCGCCGCGAGCGCGCGCGGCGCCTCGAGCGCCCGCGTGCTGCGGTATGCGCACTCGGGAGAAATCTCCGGCGACAACAGCGGCGTCGTCGGCTATCTCGCTGCGGCGTTCGGGATCTTCACGGATGTCCACTGACGCAACTCAGCGCGCGGCGATTCTCGAGATCGCGCGGGAGGCCGTGGCCGCGGCGGTGGCCGGTCACGCGTTGCGGGCGGTCGCGCTCGACAATCCGCCGCCCGCCAGCGGCGTGTTCGTCACGTTGAAGAAGGAGGGCGATCTCCGCGGCTGCATTGGAACGCTCGAATGCCGCGCCGCGCTGGCGGTGGAGATTGCGCGCGTTGCTGTCAACGCGGCGCGCGAAGATCCGCGGTTCCCGCCCGTGACCGAAGCCGAACTGCCGTTTCTAGAGTTCGAGGTGTCGGTACTCGGGCCGCTCGAGCGCATCGACCCGGCGGACCCCAACGCGATCGTCATCGGCCGCCACGGACTCGTCGTGGCCGACGCTTTGCGCCGCGGGCTGCTCTTGCCGCAAGTCGCTCCCGAATGGGGATGGGATCGGGAAGAGTTCCTCGCGCACACGTGCCGCAAGGCAGGGATGGCGTCGGACGCCTGGCGCCGCGGCGTCGACGTCTATCGCTTCGAGGCCGAGGTCTTCGGGGACGAGTGATCGATCAGCGCGCGGAGCGTCGACAGGTTCATGGCATCCAGCGGATCGACGTCCGACTGGCGCAGCGATTCGCGGGTCTCGAGCTTGGGGGTTTCGAGCAGCATCGGCAGCCGCGCGAAGCGCGGGTCGTTCAGCAGCCACCTGAACGGCTCCAGCCCGATGCATCCCTTTCCAATGTGCTCGTGCCGATCGACGCGGCTCGCGCACGGCTTCTTCGAGTCGTTCAGATGGAGCGCCTTCAGCCGCGAGAAGCCAACGATGCGGCCGAACTGCCGGAACGTCTCGCGATATCCATCCTCAGAACAGATGTCATAGCCCGCGGTGAGCAGATGACAGGTGTCCAGACAGACGCCGACACGGGGGCTTCCGCCGAGCGCGTCGATAATCCCTGCGAGGTGTTCGAACCGGTGGCCCAGGTTCGTGCCCTGGCCCGCGGTGTGTTCGAGGAGCAGGCGCGTTCGCCCGTAGGGGCGGGTGTCGAACACGGCGGCGATCGCATCCGCAATCAGCCGCAGCCCTCCGGATTCTGACCCGCTGGTGTAGGAGCCCGGGTGCATGACGAGTCCGTCGAGCCCGAGCGCTTCAGCGCGGTCGAGTTCCTCGACGAGTGCGGCAATCGAGCGGCGCCGCAGGATGCGGTCTGCGGCGGCCACGTTGATCAGATAACTGTTGTGCGCCACGACGGGGCGGATGCCGGTCTCGCGCACGCGCCGGCGGAATGCGCGGACCTCGTCGTCGGGGAGCGGCCGCGCGCGCCACTGTCCTGCGGACTTCGTGAAGATCTGAAGGGCGGCGCATCCGCTGGCATGCGCCCGATCGACGGCGCGCGGAAGGCCGCCGCGTATCGACATGTGCGCGCCGAGCCGGGGCATCGCTTCGATTATGAAGTAGAGTGCTCCGATGCGAAGGCTGGTGGCGGCCGCGATCGCGACGCTGGCGCTCGCGCTGCCCGCGCCGGTGACCCACGCGTGGGGTTTCACCGCGCACAAGTTCATCACCGACCGGGCGGTCGACCGGCTGCCCGCAGGCCTTCGTCCATTCTTCGACAAGTTCCGCGTGTCCATCGTCGAACACGCGATCGATCCGGACACCTACCGTACGGTGGGGTGGACCGCCGAGCCGCCCCGCCACTTCATGGACATGGACGCCTGGGGATCGTTTCCGTTCACCGCGATCCCACACGACTACGCCGAAGCGGTCGCGAAGCGGGGCGAAGACTTCGTGCTGAAGAACGGCACGCTCCCCTGGAGGACGGACGAGATCTACCGGCGGCTCGTCGACAGCTTCCGCCACATCGACAGCGCGCCGTACGCCCGCGATGACGTGAAACTGTTCTCGTCGCTGCTCGCGCACTACATCCAGGACAGTTATCAACCGCTGCACGCGAACGTCAACTACGACGGCCAGCTGACGGGGCAGAATGGAATCCATTCACGGTTCGAGACGGAGTTGTTCGAGCGGTACAGCGGCCGTCTGCAGGTGATCGCGCCGCCGCTGCCCGTCATCGGCAACCTACGCGAGTTCGTGTTCGCGACGCTTGCGGACAGCTATCAGCTCACGTCCCCGATTCTGGCGGCAGACCGCGCAGCGATCGCGGGGCGCGATGAATACGACGACACCTACTTCGCCGCGTTCTTCACGAAGACCCAGCCCATCCTCGAGAAGCGTGTGGGGGAAGCCACGGCTGGCACCGCGGCCGCGATCGCGTCGGCCTGGGCGGAAGCCGGGAAACCGACGGTCTCTCCGGATGCACCGCCGCGCCTGCCGCGCAAGGTCAGACGAGCCGACGGAGATCGATAAGCCGCATGACCGGCTAACCGGGCGGCTCCTCGCGACCCGCCCAGCGCTCGAATCCTCGCTCGAGGGGTGCGAGGATCAGCAGCACGACCAGCGTGATCGCGGCGGCGATCAAGGTCATGTGGTACTCGCCGCCTCCCGCCGCCATCCCGAGCGCGGCGTTGACCCACACGGTGGCGGCAGTCGTCAGGCCATGAACGTCGCGATTCGTCCGGATGATGGCGCCGGCGCCAAGAAAACCGATCCCCGTGACGATCTGCGCGGCGATCCGCGTGTCTCCGCCCGCCGCACCTCCGAACGTTTCCGACAGCATCGTGAAGAGCGCCGAACCCATCGCGATGAGGATGTTCGTGCGAAAGCCGGCGCTCTTGCGGCGGAATTCGCGTTCGGCACCGATGACGCCTCCGGCCACCGCTGCGAGCAGCAGGCGCTGGATCACTTCGAGGTCGGAGACAGGAGCAGACATGGTTCAGTCGGTTCTCGCCTCGCGTGGCACTCCACTTGCACGATAGCAGACAGCGAACGAGAGGCTGTCAGGAGGCTGCATGCTCTGGACGATCGTGGTGTTGTTGCTGATTCTGTGGGTCCTCGGATTTGCCATGCACGTCGCGGGAGGGTTGATCCACATCCTTCTCGTCGTGGCGCTGGTCATCATCGTGCTGCGACTCCTCACGGGAAGCCGGGTGTAGACGCGTCACGGCGCAATCCAGAACCGAGTCCGATCTCGTGGCACGTCGATTCCGGTGTGCCACGAGACACGTCCGTTGTCGTCGACGCGCACATCGTACGCGCCCGCGGGCGCGACGAACAACACATATCCATCACCGCGCACCGGGATGGCCGCCTCCCGATCCCTGGCGCCCGCAGCATACAACGTTGCCTGCGGTCCGCCGCCTCCGGCGCCCTTTACTTCGAGCGCCCCGAATTCCGTCTGGAAGTTGATGACTTCAAGGTGATGTCCCGCCTCGTCCGGATAGGGCATCACGACGAGCCGTTCGGCCCAGCGGATGTTCACGACGCGGGAATCTTTCTCGAGAATCGCCTGGGCGTCGTAAATGCCCGGCGGCACCGCCGCGTCGAGCGCGGCTTTCACGGCCGACGCCGAAACGGGGGAATCGTGCTCGCCGGCTTTGTAGAGCGTCACTCGTGTGTCCGCGGTCACCTCCTCGGAGCCGTTGAACACGCGGATGTGCAGCCGCACGGGGGCGGCGGGCTGCATCGTCAGCGCGGCGGCAAGCGCGATGGCAGCGCGCATGCGCGCGATGGTAGCAAAGAACGGCGAAGATCTTTGCAGATGCGATAGCAAAGGGCCGAGGATCCTTGGAGATGCAGGTGTATCTGGTGCCCGTCGGCGCGGACCGCTACGAGCTGTATTGCGAGCAGCCGGCGGAGCTGCCTTCACCCGACGCGGCTCCGAGCGGGATCGTCCGGCGTACGCTGCATCGCTTCCGCGCGACGATGGCCGAAGCTGAACGCGAGCGGCACGCGCCGCCGTCCGCCGGCGAGCCGCGAAGCCTCGCGGCACGCGTCAAGGCACGTGTCCTCCGGTATGTGGCCGAATCGATCGCGGAGCAGCGCCTCCTGTGGACGCTGCGAGGACGTACGGCGGCCACCCTGGTCTATCCGGCCGATCTCACTGACCCCCACGCGCTGGAGATCCTCCGACGCCAGCTCAATCGTGATTTCGAGCGGCACCGCTTCTGGCTCGCCATCGACAGCCTCGGTCTGATCGGGTCTGCGGCGCTCGCGCTGCTGCCCGGTCCCAATCTCGTGGCCTATTACTTCCTGTTCAGAGTCGTCGGACATTTCCTCTGCGTGCGTGGCGCACGTCAGGGACTCGTGGCCTGCGACTGGACGGCGCAGCAGAGCGCCGGTCTGGCGGCGCTGCGTGCGTTGATCGGTGCACAGCCGGACGAACGTTCCGAGCGCGTCCGCGCCGTAGCTTCCGAACTTGGTCTCGAACACTTTGCCGCGTTTTTCGAGAAGAGCGCGATCGAATCGTGAACCGCTGAAGCCCCGGGATCCCGGGAACCCGTTTATACTGCCGGCGTTGCTGCTCGAAGACCTCGCGGAGCGCCTCGGCTGCCGTCTCGACGGCGACGGCGCGATTGATATCCGGCGCGTGACGACGCTCGAGGACGCCACGGCGGGCGATCTGACCTTCTTTGCCAATCCGAAGTACATCGCGCAGATGCGCGCGACGCGCGCCTCCGCCGTCATTCTCGGTGAGAAGGACGAGGCGGCTCCGTGCGCCATGCTGCGCGCCCGCAACCCATATCTGGCCTTCGCCCATGCCGTCGCGCTGTTCGCGCCCGCGGACGTGCATCCGGCGGGTGTGCACCGGCTGGCCGACGTCGCGACAGGCGCCGTCATCGCGCCCGACGCGTCCGTCGCCGCGTTCGTCAGCATCGGCGACGGCGCGGAGATCGGCGCCCGCACGATCGTGTATCCGCACGTCACGATTGGTCCCGGCGCCCGGATCGGCGCCGACTGTGTGATCCATGCTGGCGTCTCGATCCGCGCGCGCGTCCAGATCGGTCAGCGGGTGGTGATTCAGGACGGCGCCGTCATCGGCAGCGACGGATTCGGGTTTGCGCGCGGCGAACACGGCGCCCACTACAAAATCCCGCAGGTGGGAGGCGTCGTCATCGAGGACGACGTGGAGATCGGCGCGAACGCGGCGATCGATCGGCCGGCCGTTGGTGAAACGCGCATTGGTGCGGGGACGAAGATCGACAACCTCGTGCAGGTTGCCCATGGCGTTCGCATCGGCAGCGGAGTGCTGCTGGCGGCGCAGGTGGGCATCGCCGGCAGCACGACGGTCGAAGACAACGTGACCCTCGCCGGGCAGGTTGGCGTTGCCGGTCATCTCACGCTCGGAAAGGGGATGGTCGCGACGGCGCAAACGGGGATTCCGAACTCTGTCGATGCCGGAGCCTTTGTCTCCGGCTATCCGGCCATCCCCAATCGCGACTGGCTGAAATCGTCGGCGATCTTCCGTCGCCTCCCTCAGTTGAAGAAAGCCATCGCAGACCTGGAGCAGCGCCTCGCAGACCTCGAGGCCCGGCTCTCCCGCTGAGCGATAATCGTTTCTGATGCGCGTGTCCCCCGGGATCCGGCGCGCGGCGGTCCTCGCCGCGATGGTCGTTTCGCTCGTGTTTGCCGCCGTACTAGACGCCGCCGTACGTCCGCCGCGGCTCGACTACACCACCACCACGCTGTCGAACGGGATGCGCGTAGTGTTCCTGGAAGATCATTCGACGCCGATCGTGCACCTCGAGATGTGGTACCACGTCGGCTCGAAGAACGAGCGGCCCGGACGCACGGGATTCGCGCACCTCTTCGAACACATGATGTTCAAGGGCTCCAAAAACGTGGAGCCGGAGGGGCATCCGTCTTACGTCTCGAGCGTCGGAGGACAGAGCAACGCCTATACGACCGAGGACGCGACGGTGTTCTGGGAGACCGTCCCGTCGCAGTACCTTCCGCTCGTGCTCTGGCTCGAGGCCGACCGCCTGGCGTCGCTGCGGATCGAACCGTCGATCTTCACGACCGAACGCGAGGTCGTGAAGGAGGAGCGGCGAATGCGCATCGAGAACCAGCCCTACGGCCGCCTGCAGGAAATCATCGCCGACCAGGCGTTCACAATTCATCCGTACAAGCATCCCGTCATCGGCAGCATGCAAGACCTCGAGGCGGCGTCGATCGATGACGTCCGCGATTTCTTCCACACGTATTACGTTCCGACGAACGCAACCGCTGTCGTGGTCGGCGACTTCGATACGAAGGATGCGGTGGGGCTCGTGGAGCGCTATCTCGGACGCGTGCCGAAATCGAATGCGCCGGTGCCGCGGGACATCCCGAAGGAGCCGCCGCAGACGAAGGAGAAGCGCGTCACTCTGCACGAGGAGTGGCCGCTGCCAGCCGTCGTCGTCGCGTACCACATCACGTATGACGGGCATCCGGATTCATATCCGCTGCACGTTGCGTCCAAAATTCTGTCGGACGGACAGAGTTCGCGGATTTACCGAAAACTCGTCTACGAGACCGGCATCGCGCTCGCGGCATTCGGTGGCGGCAACATCATCGAAGATCCGAACCTGTTCTTCGCCGTTGCAATCGTGCAGCCCGGACACACGACCGACGAGGCGGCGACAGCGCTCGTCGGCGAGCTGGATCGTCTTCGCGACGAGCCGATTACCGCTGAGGAATTGCAGCAGGCGAAGAACCAGCTCGCACGCGACTACATCCTCGGCCGGGAGTCGGTGAAGGACAAGGCCGAGGTACTCGGACATGCCGCTGTCATTCACGGCGACCTCAAGACGGCCGACGGCGAGTTCGATATCTTCCAGAACCTCACGAGCGCCGATGTGCAACGCGTCGCGCGCACGTACTTCACGCCTGAGAATCGCCTGGTACTCACCGTGCTGCCAGGTCCGTCCGAGAAATCGAAGAACCGCGACGGAGGCGGCCAATGAAGCGCACCGCGTGGATCGCCGCGTCCCTGCTCGCCGGGATCGCGGCGCTGACGTCCGCACAGGAGACGAAGTGGCCGACCGAGCGGCCGCCACGTCCACAGGCGGCTCATGCGGTCAGGTTTCCCCCCTACGAGGTCCGGACGCTGCCGAACGGACTTCAGGTGGTCGCTGTCTCGCATCACGAGGAACCCGTCGTCAGCGTGCGGCTGATCGTGCGCGCCGGACCCGCCCAGGATCCCGACGCAAAACCAGGCGTCGCAGCCCTGGTCGCAACCCTCCTCGACCAGGGCACGACGACGAAGTCGGCCGAGCAGGTCGCGAACGCGATCGATTCGATCGGCGGCGTCCTCAATACCGGCGCCGGCGCCGATCTGACCTACATCAACGCGATCGTGATGAAGGACAGCCTGCCGTTCGGTTTCGATCTCGTGTCGGACATCGTCCAGCATCCGGCGTTCGCGCCGGAGGAGATCGAACGCCAGCGGCAGCAGATGCTGTCCGGGATGCAGGTGTCGTACGACGACCCGGACTACCTCGCCAATATCGTGTTCAACCGGCTGGTCTACGGCCAGCACCCGTACGGCCGGCCGCAGATGGGGACTCCCGCGACGGTTGCCGCCATCACGCGGGATGACCTGATCGCGTTCCAGCAGAAATGGTTCGGCGCGAACAATGCCATTCTCGCAGTCGTCGGCGACGTCACGCCGGACGAGGCGTTTGCGGGGGCCGCCCGTGCATTTGGCGGCTGGGGGCGCGCTGCCGCTGATGCCCCCGCGCCGGTGGATCCGCCACCTCCCGTGAGGCGCGTCGTTGTCGTGGACAAGCCAGGCGCGGTGCAGACGGAGATCCGCGTGGGCAATATCGGCATTCCGCGCAAGAGCGCCGACTACACCGCGCTCGACCTCGCCGTGAAGGTCCTCGGCGGCGAAGGCGCGAACCGGCTGCATCGCGTCCTGCGAAGCGAGCGCGGTCTGACATACGGCGCATCCGCCGACCTCACGGCGATGAAGCAGGCCGGCGACATCGAGGCTCAGACCAACACGCGCTCGGCGACGACAGGGGAGACGCTGCGCCTGATGGTCGACGAAGTCTGGCGCCTCACCCGCGATCCCGTTGGCGATCGGGAGCTGAGCGGAGCGCAGGAGTACGCGACGGGCTCGTTTCCGCTCACGATCGAGACGCCGAGCCAGATCGCGCTGCAGATCCTGAACGGCGTGTTCTACGGCCTGGATCTCGATCAACTGCAGACCTATCGTGAACGGGTGAACGCGGTCACGACCCGCGATATCCAGCGTGTCGCGCGGATGTATCTGTACCCGGACCGTCTCACGATCGTGCTCGTCGGCGACGCGGACTCGTTCGTCAAACAGCTGCCCGGCGCAGGGTTCGACAAGTTCGAGCGCATTCCGGCGTCGGAGCTCGACATCTACTCGCCCGATCTTCGCAGGCATCCGTCTGCCGGAGGGATTCGTCCCGCAGCTCTGACGATGACGATACCGCGCGATCAGGAACAACCGTCGGCGGTCATCCAGCGGGCCATCGCCGCGAAGGGTGGCCTGAAGAAACTGCAGGGCATCCGGACCGTCCGCGCCGAAGCGACGACGTCGGTGCCGGGTCCGCAGGGCGCCGTCGCGATGCCAACGACGACGTCCGTTGAATATCCCGGACGGTTCCGGATGGACGTGGAGACGCCGGCCGGGACGTTGACACAGGTCTTCGCCGACGGTGCGTACTGGATCAAGGACTCACGCGGCGTGGGTGAACCGGATGCTCCCGTGCGGGATGCCATCCGCGACGCGCTGCAGCGCGACACAATCCCGATGCTGCTCAAGGCGGCTGCCGGAGAGCTCGTCGTGCGAGGCGCCGACGCCGACGCGCCGTTCGACGCCGTCATCGTCAGCGGCGGCGACCTCGCACCGGTGACGCTGTTCGTCAACCATGAGACGGGCCTCATCGAACGCGTCAAATACGACACGCCAACGGGCGTCACGACCGAGGAATACAGCGACTACCGCATCGTCGAGGGGATCAAGGTGCCGTTTCACACGGTCGTCCGCCGCCCGGATGGGGGCGCGATCGAGCGCGATATCCGCAGGATCCACTTCAACGTCGCGCTGTCGGGCGGCCTCTTCACGCGTCCGAGCTGATGACTGCGGGCCCTCGGCTGCGCATCATGATCTCGTGCGGCGAACCGTCCGGTGATCTGTACGCCGGTGCGCTCGCAGCAGAGATCCTGAAGCTCGAGCCCGAGGCGGAGATCACGGGGTTCGGGGGCGAACGGCTGCGTGAGGCCGGCGCATCGCTCATCGACAGCTTCAGCGGGATGTCGGTGACGGGACTCGCCGAAGCGCTTCGCGTGCTGCCGCGATCGTGGCGGCTCTATCGGCGGCTGGTGCGAGCCGCGGAAACCCGGCGTCCCCACGTCTTCGTGCCGATCGATTTCCCCGACTTCAACCTGATTGTCGCGCGGACCCTCAAGCGGCGCCGGATTCCCGTCATTTATTACATCAGCCCGCAGCTGTGGGCCTGGCGTCCCGGACGCGTGAAGACCATGAAACGGGTGGTCGACCGCGTACTGGTGATCTTCCCGTTCGAGACGGCATTTTTCGAGGCAGCGGGGGTACCGTCGACGTTCGTCGGGCATCCGCTCCTCGACATGCGGCCGAGCGTCAGCCGGGACGAGTTCCTCCGGGGCCTGGGGCTCGATCCCAGGCAGCCGGTCGTCGCGCTGCTGCCGGGCAGCCGCAGAAATGAATTGAAGCAGCTGCTGCCCGACATGGTGCGGGCCGCTGCGCTCATTGCCGCGGCGGTCCCCGAGGCGCAGTACATCATCCCGCGGGCGCCGCATCTGGACGACGCGCTGTTCGCGCCGTTGCAGGACTGGCCGGCACACGCCACAGGGCCGGTCGTCGTGACGGCGGCCGCTGATGCGACGCTGGCGAGCGCCGACGTCGCGATCGTCGCATCGGGCACCGTGACCGTGCAGGCGGCGCTGCACGAATGCCCGATGGTAGTCGTCTATCGCGTCGCACCTCTGACCTACCGGATCGGCAAGCCGCTCGTGACGGTTGACACTTACGCCATGGCGAATCTGATCGCCGGGCGAACGGTCGTACCGGAGCTGATTCAGGATGCGTTCACTCCGGCGGCGGCGGCCTCCGAGGCGCTGCGGATTCTGCGCGACCGTCGATACGCCGCGAAGGTCCGCGCCGACCTTGCCGACGTCCGGTCGCGCCTGGGCGAACCAGGTGCGAGCCGGCGTGCGGCGGAACTGATCGTGGCGGCGGCCCGGGCAAACGCAGGAGCGGATCCGCGACGCTGATACACTGCCCCGATGCGCGCCTTTCTCGTCGCGGCGCTGGTCGTGGCTGCGGCCGCGGCCGCACGCGCGACCGTTCTCGTCCCGATTGCATTTCGCGAACTCGTCGCCACAGCTCCGATCATCGTCCACGGCGAAGTCATCGACGTGCGCAGCGACTGGTCGCCGGGCCGTCGCTCTGTCGAAACCTTTCTGACCCTGCGCGCGGACGAATACCTGAAGGGTGATCTCGGGCCCGAGATCACCGTGCAGGTTCCCGGAGGAAGGCTCGGGCGGTATCGCACCATCATGATCGGCGCCCCGGTATTTCAGCGCGGCGACGAAGTGGTCCTGTTTCTCCGCACGGGCGCACCGTCGTATCCCTCGATCGTCGGTCTCAGCCAGGGCGCATTCCGAGTCGTCGCCATGCCGGGAAGTTCGGCGCGTCTGGTCACTCCGCCCGCCGTGATGGGCCTTCCGGGAATGACGGACGCGCAGCCGGTCATCCGCGGCGACGAGGCGCGGCGGCCGGTCGCGATCGAACAGTTCCGTAACATCGTGCGCCAGGTGCTGGCCGAGAACGTCCGATGAGAAAGCCCGTCGTGGCCGGCGTGACGGCATTCGTGGTGCTGGCGTGCTGGGCCGCAGACGCCGGTGCGTATCTCAAGCTCGGAACGCGCATCCGGGGCGAGATCGTCTCGCTCAAGTGGGGCACGCTGCCGATCCATTACTTCGTGACGAACCGCGACGTCCCCGGCGTGACGGCTCCGCAGCTTCAGGACGCGATCGCCCGCGCGTTTACGACGTGGGCCGCGGCGCCCGACGTGCATCTGGGCGCGGAGTTCGCCGGCTTTACGTCCGTTTCGCCGCTGCAGAATACGTCGCAGACCGTGCTCGGGTTTGCGGACCGGCCCGATCTCGATCGCGTGCTCGGGTCGACCTCGTTCACAGTGGACATGGTCAGCGGCGAGATCGTCGAGGCCGACGTCTTCTTCAACTCGACGTTTCCATGGTCGACCGCTCCGGCGGGTGAGACCGGGCACTACGACGTCGAGTCGATCGCGCTCCACGAGATCGGGCATCTACACGGACTGGGGCATTCGGCGCTCGGCGAGACGGAACTGCGCGCCGACGGCCGAAGGGTGTTGGCGAGCGAGGCCGTCATGTTTCCGATCGCCTTTTCACCCGGCAGCATCGATCAACGCACGCTGCACGCCGACGACATTGCCGGGATTTCCGACATCTACTCGAACACGACCATCGAGCAGCGAACCGGCAGCATCACCGGCCGCGTCACCAAAAACGGTGCCGGCGTTCCAGGCGCGCACGTCATCGCGTACTCGCCTGGCAGCGGCAAGCTCGTCGCCGGTTTCACGCTGGCCGAGGACGGCTCGTTCGTGATTGCCGCCCTCGACCCGGGCGTTTACGTGCTGCGCGTCGAGCCGCTGGACGATGCCGACACCGACAGTTTCTTCGACGCGAGCATGCGCGTCGACATGGACTTCCGTCCCGCCTTCTCTCCGCAGCTCGTCATCGTCCCTCGCGGCGGCACATCGCGGGGCGTCGAAATCAAAGTGGTGGCGAAGTGATCGGGAGGTCGGTGGCGCTGGCCGCCGTGCTCGGAGTGTGCGCTGCCGGCAGCGCTAACGCCCAGTACGTGTCCGGGCTGCCGCGACGCGGCAGCGTGGAAATCGGTGCGGCGGTGACTTTGAACGGTGGACGAACGGATGCGCCGACGAGCGCGACCGAGACGTCGAATCCAATCGTCAGTTCGACGCCGTTGACGCTCTTCCGGGCGCAGGCGAGTCTGGAGCCCGCCGTGGGGATCGAAGGACGCGTCGGCGTTTACCTGACGCCAGCGGTGGAGCTGGAGGGCGCGGGCAGCTTCACACGGCCCGTGCTGGCGGTGCGGCTCACGGGCGATTTCGAAGGCGCCGTGGATACGACCGCGGACGAAACCTCGACGCAGTATCTGATCGGCGGCTCCGCTCTGTACCATTTCGGCCGTGGGCGGCTGCAGCCCTTCGTTTTCGGTGGCGCTGCGTTCCTGCGTCAGCTCGACGCGGGGGGCGTTGACGCGCAGAACGGGACCGAACTGCACGCGGGCGGCGGCATGAAGTACTGGTTTGGCCATGGCCGTCGCCGCACCGGACTCCGCGCCGACGCCCGTGTCTCGTCACGCGACAAGAGTGGCGGTCTCGATCCGACGAAGCGGATCACACTGCCGGTCGTCAGCGCCGGGGTCGTAGTGAATTTCTGATTGCAGATTCTCCTTGCAAAACCCCTCGAGGGAGCCGCAATCGGCAGCTATCGTCAAATCTTTGTATTGATAGTCGACTCCTCGTCGGGCATCACTGGATCGCGCGAATTTCCGCGCGGCGGCACCCGCTGCTGATTCGTCGACTCCTCTTCATCGGACCGATTCGTGATGCCCGGGTGAGCGGCGCCCTCATCAGTGCGATCGTCCGATCTGTCGTTTGCCAGTGCCGTTTCGCGATCGCCTTCGGCACGTTCCATGTTCGACGCGCGGTTCGGCCGTTTTTCCTCTGCCATTCGACCTCCTCCTGGTCACTGTTTCCAAACTACGTACCGCTGCGATACAGTCCGGGTCGTGGCGGCGCCGGAGGCCTCGGCGATTGTGTTCGAGCACGTCCATTACGCGCGTCCGCCAGCGGGGCGCGTACTCGACGGGATCGATCTGGTGATTGCGCGCGGCGCCGTCGTTGCGCTCGTCGGCCGCAGCGGCGCGGGCAAGAGCACGATGCTGCGCCTTATCAACGGCCTGCTCCTGCCTGACGGTGGAACGGTTTCCGTTCTCGGACGGGCGACGACAGACTGGGACCTGCTGCAGCTCAGGCGCGGAATCGGCTATGTCCTCCAGGACGTCGGCCTGTTTCCTCATCTGACCGTCGAGGAGAACGTCGCGGTCGTACCCTCGCTCCTGAAATGGGACAGGGGAAGAACGAGCGCGCGGGTGCGCGAAATGCTGCAGCTGGTCGGGCTGGAGCCAAACACGTTCGGACAGCGCCACGTGCGGCAACTGTCGGGCGGGCAGCGCCAGCGCGTGGGCGTCGCCCGAGCACTGGCCGCCGACCCGGAGCTGCTGCTCATGGACGAGCCGTTCGGGGCACTCGATCCGGTGACACGGTCTGAGCTTCACCGCGAATTCCGCGGGATTCAGACGCGCCTGCGCAAGACGGTCGTGATCGTCACGCACGACATGGCCGAAGCGTTCGCGCTCGCCGACATGGTCGGCGTTCTCTCGGACGGCTGCATTGCGGCCTACGACTCGCCCCGGGCGCTTGCGCGCTCCACCGATCCACGCGTGACGCCGCTCCTGGCTCCGCTCGTCGAACTGGGTGCAGTGCTGCCGTCCAACCACTCGTGACGCTGACGAGGTTCCTGGCGGCCCACCGTGCGGAGCTTCTCTCGCTGCTCCTGCAGCACCTCCGCCTCGTCGGCATATCGACGGTTGCGGCCATTGCGATCGGCGTGCCGGCCGGCCTGCTCGCGGTGCGCCGGCCGCGCGCCGGTGCGCCGATTGTCTGGCTGGCTAACGTCGCGCAAACGATCCCGAGTCTCGCCATGTTCGGGTTCCTGCTGCCGCTGCCGCTGGTCGGCGGCCTCGGCGCGCGCGTGGCCATCGTGGTGTTGGTCCTGTATGCGCTGCTGCCGATCGTTCGGACGACGATTACCGGCATGCGCGGCATCGACCCGGTCTTGATCGAGGCCGGCACGGCGTTGGGCATGTCCTCGCGGCAGCTCCTCTGGCGCGTTCAGCTGCCGCTCGCGCTTCCTTCAATCGTCGCCGGGATTCGCGTCGCAGTCGTGATCGGCGTCGGGACGGCGACGATTGCCGCCGCGGTTGGAGCCGGCGGTCTGGGCGAATACATCTTCCGCGGCCTCTCGATGGTCGATTCGACGATGGTGCTTGCGGGCGCCGTACCCGCCGCGGCGCTCGCGCTGGTGCTCGATGGGTTGTTGCTTGGCATCGAGCGCCTGATTGTTTCCCGCCGTGTGCCTGGCCTGGCCCTGGTCGCCGCCCTCGCCGCGGCCCTGACGATACCGCTCGCCATGACGGGACGGGCCGCGCCGAGGATCACGGTCGGCTCCAAGAATTTCACCGAGCAGATCATCCTTGGCGAGCTGCTGGCGCAGGCGATCGAACACGAGACGGGGTACTCGGTAGGACGGCGACTGGACCTGGGCGGCACGTTCATCTGCGACACCGCGCTGTCGTCCGGCGACATCGACCTCTACGTCGAATACACCGGCACGGCTGACACCGCGGTGTTCAAGAACGCTTCCGAGACGGACGCTGCTCGCGTGCTGGAGCGCGTGCGGAGGCAATACGCCGATCGAGGGATCACCGTCCTGCCGCCGCTGGGGTTCGACAATACGTTTGCGATCCTCGTGCGTGGCGCCGACGCCCGCCGGCTCGGCCTGCATACGATCGACGATGTACGCCAGTACGCGCCCGAGTGGCGCGCCGGCTTCGGGTACGAGTTCCTGCAGCGCGCCGACGGCTATCCGGGCCTGTCGCGCACCTACGGCCTCCGATTCGCCGCGCCGCCGCGGGCGATGGATCTCTCGCTCATTTATCGCGCGCTCGCCGAACGCCAGGTGGATCTCATCGCCGGCGACGCCACCAACGGCCTCATCGCGGCATATGACCTCTCGATGCTGCAGGACTCGCGGCATTATTTTCCGCCGTACGACGCGGTACCGCTTGCCCGGACATCCGTGCTCCTCAGGTATCCGGCCGTGCGCGCCGCGCTGACCTCGCTTGCCGGCCGGCTCACCGCCGATGAGATGCGCCGGATGAACCGCGCCGTAGACGAGGAACATCAGGATCCGGCCGTCGTCGCTCGCGCATTTCTTGCCAAACTTGAACGCGAGCCCGCAAGTAAGGAATGATCGAAGGATGGCTTCGCAGAATTCGTTCGCCACCCGCGTCCCGCTCACGGCCGGCGGCCTGACGTATCAAGTCTTCAGCCTGCCTGCGCTCGAAAAGGCGGGCTTCACGGGGCTTTCGAAGCTCCCGTACTCGCTCCGGATTCTGCTGGAGAACCTGCTCCGGCGCGAAGACGGACGGTCCGTCGATCGCGATGACATCGAGACGCTCGCGCGATGGGACGTGAGGTCGACCGTGCAGAAGGAAATCGCCTTCATGCCCGCGCGGGTGCTGCTCCAGGACTTCACGGGTGTTCCAGCCGTGGTCGATCTCGCGGCGATGCGCGACGGTGTAGTGCGGCTCGGCGGCGACCCCGGGCGCGTCAACCCGCTGCAGCCGGTGGAACTCGTCATCGACCACTCCGTGCAGGTCGATCACTTCGCCGAGCACAACGCGCTCGAATTGAACGCGCAGCTCGAATTCGCGCGTAACAGGGAACGCTACACGTTCCTGCGCTGGGGACAGACGGCGTTCCAGAACTTTCGCGTCGTGCCGCCGGACACCGGCATCGTGCATCAGATCAACATCGAGTACCTGGCGCGGGTCGTCTTCAGCGAGCGGCAGGGTGGCGACTGGTTTGCCTATCCCGACACGCTCGTGGGAACGGATTCGCACACGACAATGGTCAACGGTCTCGGCGTCGTCGGCTGGGGCGTCGGTGGCATCGAAGCGGAAGCGGCGATGCTCGGCCAGCCCATTTCCATGCTGATTCCGGAGGTCGTGGGCTTTCGGCTGACGAACCGTCTGCCGGAAGGCGCGACCGCCACCGACCTCGTGCTCACCATCACCGAACGGTTGCGGAAGCTCGGCGTGGTCGGGAAATTCGTGGAGTTCTACGGACCGGGTCTCGAGTTCCTGACGATTGCCGACCGCGCCACGCTCGGCAACATGTCGCCCGAGTACGGCGCGACGATCGCCATCTGTTCCATCGACGACATGACGCTCGACTACCTGCGGCTCACGGGACGTGACGCGGCGCGCGTGCAACTCGTCGAGGCATACGCGAAAGAGCAGGGTCTCTTCCGCACGGCCGATTCGCCCGAGCCGGTGTACACGCAAACGATCGAGCTCGATCTCTCAACCGTCGAGCCCAGCCTTGCCGGTCCGAAGCGCCCGCAGGATCGCGTCTCGCTGGCGCAATCCAAACAGAAGTTCGAGCAGGCACTCGCGGTCATGATGACGGAGCGCAAGGCGAAGCCGGCCGCAGCCACACCGAAGCCCGGGGAAACGACCCCCGCAGCCGCTCCTGCGGCCGCGGCTCTTGCCGTTGCGGCTCAACCGGAAACAGCGCCGGGGCTCGAGGCGCTGGATCACGGCGCGGTGGTCGTTGCGGCGATCACGAGCTGCACGAACACATCCAACCCGAGCGTGATGATCGGAGCCGGCCTGCTCGCGCGCAATGCGATCAGGAAGGGGCTGTCGACCAAGCCCTGGGTCAAGACGAGCCTCGCACCGGGTTCGCTCGTTGTCACCGAATACCTGCGGGCCGCCGACCTCCTCGAGCCTCTCGCGGAGCTCGGGTTCAACCTCGTGGGATACGGATGCACCACCTGCATCGGCAATAGCGGACCGCTGCCCGAACCGGTGTCGACAATCGTCAGGGACAGGAATCTCGTCGTCGCGTCCGTCCTGTCGGGGAATCGGAACTTCGAAGGACGGATTCAGTCGCAGGTGCGGGCGAATTACCTCGCATCGCCGCCGCTCGTCGTCGCGTACGCGATTGCGGGCCGCATGCAGATCGATTTGACGACCGAGCCGATCGGGACCGGAGCGGATGGCGAGCCCGTCATGCTGCGGGACATCTGGCCGACCGAGCGCGAGATTCAGCAGACCATGCTGCAGGCTGTGCGTCAGGACATGTTCCGCGCAAAGTACGCCGAGGTCTTCGACGGCGACGCACGCTGGCGCGCGCTGCCGATCCCGGACGGCGACCGTTTCAAATGGCAGGACGACTCGACATACATCCGCAACCCGCCGTTCTTCGAGGGACTCACGCGAACGCCGACGCCGCCCGGCGATATCCGCGACGCACGCGTGCTGGCGCTGCTCGGCGACAGCGTGACGACGGATCACATCTCGCCGGCCGGCTCCATCCCACCCGACAGTCCCGCGGGAAAGTACCTCATTGCGAACAATGTGCCGCCGCGCGATTTCAACTCGTACGGCGCGCGCCGCGGCAACCACGAAGTGATGGTGCGCGGGACGTTTGCGAATATCCGGCTGCGGAATCAGATTGCGCCTGGCACTGAGGGCGGCTGGACGACGCTGTTCCCGTCCGGGGACGTGACGACGATCTACGACGCCTCGGTCGAGTACCGCGAGCGCGGCGTGCCGCTGATCGTGATCGCCGGCAAGGAATACGGATCCGGGTCCTCGCGCGATTGGGCCGCCAAGGGTACGCTGCTGCTCGGCGTCCGCGCCGTGCTGGCCGAGAGCTTCGAGCGGATCCACCGCAGCAATCTCGTCAACATGGGCGTGCTGCCACTCCAGTTCCGCGACGGTGAGACCGCACCATCGTTGAAGCTGACCGGCCGCGAGACGTACGACGTCCTTGGCGTTGGCACCGCATGCGAGCCGCGGTCCACGATCACGGTGCGCGCGACGGACGCGGGCGGTGCGGTGACGGAGATCCAGGCGATCGTGCGAATCGACACACCAGAGGAGCTGGCGGCGTACCGCAACGGCGGCATTCTGCCGTATGTGCTGCGCCAATTGGTGAGTTCGTGACCTCGGACGACATCAAACGGCGCGCCGCCGGGCTTGGATTCGACTTATGCGGCGTGGCGCCCGTCGGTGACCATCGAGAGCTGGCGTTCCTCCGTGAGTGGCTCGCGCGCGGCTATGCCGGCGAGATGGGCTACCTCGAACGTTCTGCCGACCGGCGGGCGGACGTTCGCGCCGTGATGCCTACGGCACGGTCGGTCATCTGCCTCGGCACGGTCTACAACACCGACAGGCCCGCCTCGATCGCACGGCAGTTCGGCCAGGCGCAGATCGCGCGCTACGCCTGGGGCGACGATTACCACGACGTCATCAACCGCCGGATGGACGCGCTGCTGGCATGGATGCGCGAGCACGCCGCCCAGCCGTTCGAGGCGCGCGCTTACGTCGACACCGGCCCGGTGCAGGAGCGCGTATACGCCCAGTACGGTGGACTCGGCTGGATCGGAAAAAACACCTGCGTCATCAACGCGCAGGTGGGTTCCTGGATCTTTCTCTCCGAAATCATCTGCTCGCTGGCGCTCGAGCCCGACGCGCCGGCGCTCGATCAGTGCGGCGCGTGCCGCCGATGCCTGCACGCCTGTCCGACGGGCGCCATTGTCGAACCATACGTGGTCGACGCGACCCGCTGCCTCTCGTACCTCACGATCGAGCTGAAAGGCCCCATTCCCGAGGACCTCCGCGAATCCGTCGGCGCTCACGCCTACGGCTGCGACATCTGCCAGGACGTGTGCCCATGGAACAAGTCCGCTGCCGTCTCCGCCGACCCCGCGTGGCTGCCGCGCGCGATCTTCGACAGCCGGTCGCTGGCGGATCTCTGGAGCACTCCGGACGATGAATTGCGCCGCGGCTTGAAGGGCAGCGCCATGACCCGCGCAGGCGTCAAGCGGCTGCGCCGCAATCTCGCGACGTGTGCCGGCGCGACCGGCGATCGCGACGCCCTGGCCGCGGTAGCCGGGTTCGACGAGCCATCGTGCCGCGAACCGCTCGTCACCGAACATATCGACTGGGCTCGCGCGCGGAACGAGGAGACGTGAGCGAGCGTCGCCCTGGACCACCTGTTTCCGATCTCATTCCGGCGCGGCCGACGCTGAAGACCGTCCGTGAAGCCGCGCGGGGCTGCCGCGCGTGCGACCTCTACAGGCGCGGCACGCAGACGGTCTTCGGTGAAGGTCCGCGGCGCGCACGGATCATGATGGTGGGGGAGCAGCCCGGCGACGCGGAGGACATCGCAGGGCACCCGTTTGTCGGTCCGGCAGGAAAGCTGCTCGACCGCGCGCTCGAGGAGGCGGGGATCGACCGCGGGCTTGTGTACGTCACCAACGTCGTGAAACATTTCAAATGGGAGCCGCGTGGAAAACGCCGTATACACGCGAAACCCAACAGCGCCGAGATCGGCGCATGCCGGCCGTGGCTGGAAACGGAGATCGCGCTCGTCAAGCCGCACGTCCTGGTGTGTCTCGGCGCGACGGCGGCGCAGGCGTTGCTGGGACGCAGTTTCAAGGTTTCCCGGCAGCGGGGCCGGTTCGTCCCGTCCGACCTCGCTCCGCGCGTCACGGCGACCGTTCACCCCTCGTCCATTCTCCGCGCGCCAGACGACGATGCGCGGCATGTGGAGATGAAACGATTCGTGGACGATTTGAAGAAGGTGGCTGCAGAGGTCGCCGGAATCAGCAACGACTGAGAAGTTCACCGGATGCCCGACATGTCCGAGCCATTTCATCCCACACTGCTCGTATCGATGCCGCAGCTGCAGGATCCGAACTTCGCGCGCACCGTCGTACTGCTCTGCGAGTTCAATCCCGACGGCGCGTTCGGCCTCGTCATTAATCGGCCGACGGACATGCTGGCGAGCGAGATGATCCGTCTGGAACCTCCGGTGAGTGTGGGTAACGGCCTGCCGTTGTGGATCGGCGGCCCCGTCGATCAGCAGCGCGGCTGGATCCTCGTTGCGGATGCGCCTGCCTCCGAGGAATTCAAAACCATTCGCGAGGGGCTGTACCTCTCGACCTCTGCCGCACTGCTGCGCGACGTGCTCGAAGCTCGTCCCGCGCCGCGCGCCCGCGTGCTTGCCGGATACGCCGGCTGGGCGCCCGGACAGCTCGATGAAGAGCTTTCGCAGTCTGCGTGGCTCATGAGCGACATCGATCTCGACGTCGTGTTCGACATCGAGCCGTCGCAGATGTGGGAAACCGTCATCCGTCGGCTCGGCGCCGATCCGTCAGCGCTCACGACGAGTCACGGCGTGCACTGATCCACGGTGCACCGGCTCGTGGCGCACGGCTTGCAGCGTCAGGCGTTCGTGTCAGGAGGATTCATGGCCGAGGAAACGAACGCACTGCACGAACTGCTCGTCGACGAATTGAAGGATCTCTACAACGCCGAGAACCAGATTATCAAGGCGCTGCCGCGGATGGCGAGGAAGGCTGCAAATCCGGAACTCCGCCGCGCGTTCGAATCACACCTCGAGGAAACGCGCACGCAGGCGGAGCGTCTCGAGCAGATCGCGGAGGAGATGGATTTCTCGCTCCGTGGGAAGAAATGCAAGGGCATGGAAGGACTGCTCGAGGAAGGAAAGGAGGTCATGCAGGAATTCGAAGAAGACACGCTGGATGCCGGCATGATCGGCGCGGCGCAGAAAGTCGAGCACTACGAGATCGCGGGATACGGGACGGCGCGCACGCATGCGAACCTGCTCGGCCTCAAGAAAGTCGCGAAGCTGCTCCAGCAGACGCTGGACGAGGAGGCGCGCACGGACAAGAAGCTCAGTTCGCTCGCCGAAAACGTAGTCAACCTGGAAGCGCTCCAGGAAGCATAGCGGCCGGAACCGCGAATCTGGTGAATTGGTGACCCGCTCACCAATTCACCAAACCGACCGACTCGCTAATTCTTCCCGAGTATTTCCTCGAAAAACGCCAGCGCGCGCGGGTCCTTCGACTGCCCGAGCCAGAACATCGCCTGTTTCCGGACGACCGGATTCTTGTTGGTGCGCGCCGTCTGGATGAGCAGCGGCACGCCCTCGTCCTTCGGCAGCTGGCTCAGCGCGAACACTGCCCGGCGCTTCACCTCCGTATCCGGATCCTGTTCGATCGCGGTCGTGATTTCGGCCGCGGCTTTTTCACCGGCGCGCTGCGCAAGCCAGAACAGCGCGTCACCGCGCACCTTCGTGCTTGGATCCTGCCGCGCGAACTTGATCAGCGCCGGCACCGACGCGGCGTCGCCGTGCATCGCGATCGCCGAAAGGGCCGAGCTCGAGAGGCGATCGTTACGCTTGCCTTCATCCGACACGAAGGAGGAGAGAAACGAAATCGAATCAGCGCCTTTCACAGTGTCGAGCCAGTAGATCGATCGACCGCCGGCGTCCAGCTCGCAGTCGGCGGAGAACGTCCTGATTCTCTGGACGGCTTTGTCTTCGAGCCGCAGAAGGATCATGACGGACTGCGGACCCTCGAGGCGTGCCGTTCCGCCGCCGCTCGTCACGGTCGTGCGGTCACGGTCGTGCGGCTCGAGTCCGCACGATCCCCAATATCCGTTGTCGCCGCAGCACATCGTGTCGTCGCCGGGCCGCGACGGCACCGTGTAGCCGATCCACACCGGCTCTGACTGCGCAGCAGCAACGGTGCGGACGGTTGCCGTCAGACCGGAGGCTGCCGGCTGAGGAATCAAGCGGCCGTTGGTCACCCGGGGCGTCTGGGCGAAGAGCGGCGATGTCGCGAGGACCAGGAGCGACGAGGCCGTGGCGAGCAGTGTTCTCCTCACGTGCGCCTCCTACTTGTTGAGCAGCTCCAGCAGGTAGTCCGTCGCCACCTTGGAGTGCATCAGCGACAGCTTCTGGACAATGTCCTTCTTCATCGCCGTGTCCTGCTCCTTGCGCGCCAGCGCGACGAGCGACTCCGCGTTGTTCTGGATGAAGAGCGCCTGGATGACCGACTGTCGGATGGCGGGATCCTTGTCGGTCGAGTAGATATCGACGAGCGCTGCCCCGGTCTGGGTGCCTCCCATCAGTCCGAGATTGCGCACCGCGATCCGCCGCAGCTCGGGGTTCTGCTCGGCCTTGGCAAGCTCGATCATCCGTGTCGCGTTGCCGCCGGTGAACATCGCCTGCAGGATCTGCTTCTTGACGTCTGTGCTCGTTTCTTTCCGATACATCGTCAGGAGCTCATCGGTCGCGCCCATCACGCCGAGCTGGCGGACGGCTTCCATGCGGAGGTCCGGATTCTGTTCCGTCTGCGCGACCGACAGCAGGCGGTCCCTTTCGCCGGCGACCATGAACGCGCGCAGGATGCGGCGTTTCACGTCGACGTCCGACGTGCTCTTGTAGATATCGGCGAGCGCCGCGCGGCTTTCGGTGCCGCCATGGATGCCGAGATACTGAATGGCCTTCATCTGGATGTCAGGCGTCGCGGAGTTTCCCTTGGCGATGTTGACGAGCACGTCGCGGGCCTTCGCGGAATCGCTCTGCGCGAGGACGAACAGCGCGCGCTCTTTCAGCTTCGGCGAGCCCGTTCCCACGAGGATCTTCTGAAGCATCGGCACCGCCTGCTCGGCGTCGCTGTTCTGCAGCGCCTGAATCGCGAGCAGCTTCAGATCTTCGTCGCTCTGGTTCTCGGGCCGGACCGGCTGGCCCGCTTCGCTCCGCACTTCGACTTCGAGCGCCCTGGCCTGCTCGAGATAGCGGCTCTTCGGGTAGTCCTTCTGAAGCGCGGCAATGGTGCTCAATGCGTCGGCCCGTTGTCCGAGCCGGTTCTGCGCGAACGCCTTCCAGTACTGCGCCGCGTCGGCCCGAGCGCCCTTCATCTCGATCACGCGATCGAAGTTCGAGATGGCGCGGTCCCAGTGGGAACTGTCCAGCGCCTGCTGTCCCGCGTCGTAGTACCGGTTCTGTTCGTCGCGGTCCCGAGCCGAGCGATCGCGATCACGTTCGGCCAGCTCGCGCGCCCGCTCCTCCTGCTCGCGCGCCCGCTCGTCCGGCTGGACCTGGGCCTGCGGCAAGGCGTCGAGGGCTTCGGCTGCCCGCGCCATCGCCATGTCGGCCTCGGGAAGCGCGCTGAGCGCTTCGCTCGCCTCCTGGAGCGCCAGGTCGACGCCTGGAAACGCGTCCAGCGCCTCGCGCGCCTGTTGGAGCGCCATGTCGACCTGCGCCAGCCCCGCACTGGAGAGTGTTCCCGCGGCTGCGGCCTGCTCGAGCGCGAGCTTCATCTCGCGATCCGACGGCATCGTGCCGGCGAATGTTGCGGCACGCGCGGCGTCTTTCGCTGCCTGTGCCGCGCTTGTCGCGGTCGTGGCCTGCGCTCTCGCCGCGCCCGCGCTCACGGCCAGGGCGACGGCAGCACCTACGGTCAATACAGTCATCTTCATATCGGCTACCTTTTGTATCAGCTCACGATTCGTTGTGTCTTCAGCGCGGTCCGCTGCCGCTCGCGCACGTCAGAGGAAACCACCCTCACCTTGAACAGCAGGCCGTTCGAGTCGATGCGGCGCCGCACCTCGTCCAGGTCGCCCTGCGTCAGCGTGGACGGGCTGGCCGCAACGTCCACGAGTACCCGTTCCAGATCGCCGAGGAGCGCGGCCGTTGCCGTATCGCCGGTCCTGAGTGCGGTCTCGCGATACAGCCGGTTCGCGGCCAACAGCTGTACGGCCCGCGTCCGCTCCGCCGAAATGTCAACGGCATCCGCGTCGTCTGCGCTCACCAGCTCGACGAGCATCATCTGCGAGCGATCGAGGTGATCGCCGAGATCGACGAGCAGAATCCGCTCGCGCACTCCGCCCGGGGCAGCGCCCGTCGCGCCCGTGGCCACAGTGGTCGACGGCGCGGGCGACAGCAGCCGTCCCGCGAAGAAGGCACCCGTCACGAGCACGAGCACGATCGCGGCAAACCCGAGGCGCGCGGGCGAATACACGAACCAGGAGAGCCATCCGGATCGCCGCGCCGGGAGTGCGGCCTCGAGGCGCGCCCACGCCACTCGTTCGAATCCTTCCGGTGCGTCGGCTGCCGGAACGCTGTCGACGAGCGCCATCACGCGCTGCAGCCGGCTGTAGCTGCCGTGGCACTCGCCGCACTCGCCGAGGTGCGCCGTCGCGCGCGCCTCCGCCGCGGCATCCATTTCGCCGTAGTAGTGGAGAACGAGGTCGTCTTCGGTCAAATGGGTCATCATGGCTACGTCTCGACGAACGGCTCCAGCGCGAGCCGCATTTTGCGAACCGCGCGGAAGATGCTGTGCTTCGCCGCGTTCGTTTTCAGTCCAAGTGAGCGGCTGATGTCTTCAATCGACTGTCCTTCGAAGTGCCGCAGCACGAACGCGGCGCGCTCCATCGCGCTCAACGCGGCCATCGCCGCCGTCACCCGTTCCTGCACTTCGGTGCTGAGCATCAGCCGCTCCGGCGAATGGTCCACGCGATCCTCGGCGCTTGCCTCGAAGTGCTCGAGGTCCGCCGCTTCGTGCCCCGTTTCCTGATGGCGGCGCGAACGAATCAAGTCGATCGAACAGTTCACGGCAATCCGGTGAAGCCACGTGCTGAAATTCGCGCGCGATTCAAACCGTCCCAGCTGTCTGTATGCGCGCAGAAATGTTTCCTGGACGACGTCTTCGGCATCCTGCGGACTGCCAGTCATCCGGTGCGCCAGGCGATAGACGGCGCGGCCATGACGCTCCATGAGCGCCCGGAAGGCATCGCAGTCTCCGTCGCGGGCCAGCGCGACGGTCGTGGCGTCCGTATGCGGCATCCGAGTGATTAGACGGGGGTTGCGGCCGGCGGTTAGGCCGGGATATGTGGATTTTGCCCCCAGCGCGTATGGAGATGCGACACTGGTTTTTCGAGGGATCGCCGGGTCGGCTGCCTACAGGGAAGGTTCGTGGCTGCCGTCCGCAGACGAGGACGCTTCATCATCCGGGAGTTCCGGCGCGTCGGGAACCTCGAAAGACCGCACGTTCTGCAGAATGTCGCGGACGCGCCGGATTTCAGAGCGGAGGGCCTCGATGCAGCCCTGCTGGCTTTCATGCGCGACATCGGTCTCGACGCCGCAGAACGGGCAAACCATGGGACTTACGCCTGACGCTTCGTAGGAACTGCCGACGACTGGTGCAAGAAGGGGTCCGATTATTCGAGCGCCTCGAGCGTGTGGTTGAGACCGTCCGCAAGCGGGGTGGTCTGCAGTCCGAGGTCGCGGACGGCATCCGCGCTCTCCAGCGACCAGTCGTGGCGGAAGATGTCGACGACGCCTCGCGTGAGGAGCGGCGGCCGCCCGGTGACCGCCGCCCGCAACTCCTCGAAGGTTCCGGCTAACGCCGCGAGCGTGGTCGGAATGTTCCTCGGTACTGACAGTCCTCGAGCATCCCGCAGGAACTCGAATATCGCGCGCTGCGGCGCGTTCACGCCGCCCAGTTGATATTCAGCCTGCGGGGCAGCGGTCGTTAACGCTGACACGTGCGCCTCGGCGATGTCGTCGATGTAGGCGAACGACCACGTGCGGTCACCGCCGACGATACCGGGCAGGCGACGGTGGAGGCGGTCGGTCATGAGGCGCGCCACCAGGTTGCCTTCCGTCGTCCGTCCCGGACCGTAAACCACACCGGGATAAAGCGTCACGACGGGCACGCCTTCGGCCGCGGCCCGGCGTGCCACGTCACGGGCGATGACTTTGGTCCGCTGGTAGTCGTTCGCCGTGAGGGGCCGGGGACTGTCGCTCGGTGGCAGCGCGAGGAATGAAGACGTGTAGACGAGCCGCGGGATTCTGTGCGCGCGGATCGCGGCGAGTGCCGACTGCAGGCCGCCGACGTTGATCGCGTCGAAGGCGGAGCGGTCCCGCTGCCAGACCGACACGAGCGCCGCAGTGTGGCAGATCGCGTCCACGCCGGCGGCAGCCGCGGTGACCGAACGCGTGTCGCGCACGTCGCCGTCCAGACGTGAGCCGGGCAGGCCGCTGCTCGACGCATGCCGTGCGAACACGATTGCGTCGTGTCCGCGGCGCGTCAGTGCATGCACGATTGCGGAGCCAAGATACCCGGTACCGCCGGTGACGAGGACCTTCACGTCGATCACCCTACCACCAGAACCGTCCGATGTCCGGATGCGCTACATGCCATACACTGATACGGATGTTCAAACGCCAGCGGACCGGCTCTGTCGTGTGTGCGTCGTGCGGATCGCTCGTCGGCGTGAACGATGAGCAGTGCTACACGTGCGGTCGCCGCAACCCCGGCTTGTGGGGATTTGGACCGGCGCTCCGCCGGCTCGGCGCGGACTACGGCTTTCTGTCGATCCTGCTGTACGGGTGCGTCGGCTTGTATGTGATCAGCCTTCTGGTCACCGTCCTGCTCGGTGGCAGCATCATCGGCGGCGGCAATCCGCTGGGCCTGCTCGCGCCCGCGCCGGCGGTGCTCCGGATGCTCGGCGCCAGCGGTGCACAGCCGGTGTTCGGCGACGGCATGTGGTGGACGGTGCTGAGCGCGGGGTGGCTGCACGCGGGCGCGCTCCACATCCTGTTCAACATGCTCTGGGTGCGTCAGCTGGCGCCGCCCGCCGCAGAGATCTACGGGCCCTCCCGCACGATCATCATTTATACGATCGCGTCCGTCGCCGGCTTTCTCCTCAGCTCCGTCGCGGGCCTCGTCGGGATTCCACGCTTTGGCGCATTCCTCACCGTGGGCGCGTCGGCGCCCATCTTCGGCCTGCTTGGCGCGATGATGCATTACGGCCGCCGCGGCGGCAGCAGCCTCATACACGCCGAGGCGAAAGGCTATGCCGTGGCGATGTTCGTCTTCGGGCTGATCATGCCCGGCGTGGACAATGCGGCGCATCTCGGCGGCTTCTTCGGCGGCTACATCGCGAGCGTGTGGCTCGACCCGCTGCGCCCCGAACGCGTCAATCACATGATCGGCGCGCTCGTCTGCCTCGGGCTCACAGCGCTCTCGATTGTCGCGTCGCTCGTCATGATCGTCCCGTATCTGTTCCGGTAAGGGCCCGGGGAATTCCCGATTGGGAGATCATCACCAATCGAGCATCTGCGCTCACCCGGCCATCAGCAGTCCGAAACCTTAGATTCCCCTTCTATATAATCCTGCCGTGCGCAAACCGGTCGTACTGATTACGGGAGCGGGCGGCGAGATCGGTCACGGGCTCATCGAGCGCCTCGCGGCGCGCGGCGATCGCGCGATCGTCACGCTCGACATCTCCCGTCTCGACAACGCCATCGCGCCCAGGGTCGATCGTGAAATCACCGGCTCGATCCTGGACCACGCGCTCCTCGAACGGTTGATCGCCGAGTTCGAAGTCGACCTGATCTTCCACCTCGCCGCGCTGCTGTCGACGCGATCGGAGTTCACGCCCGTTGCGGCGCACCAGGTGAACGTCGAGGGCACGCTCGCGCTGCTCGAATTCGCGCAGCACGAAGGCGAGTCACACGGCCGCCCTGTTGTGTTCATCTATCCCTCGTCCATCGCCGCTTACGGACTTCCGAGCCTCGAAACGAAGACGCGCGCGGGCCGCGTCCAGGAGGACCAGTTTCTGCACCCCACCACGATGTACGGGTGCAACAAGCTCTATTGCGAGATGCTGGGCGACTACTACGCGCGCCATTACAAGCAGCTCGCGGCCGAGCCGACGAGCGGCCGCGTCGATTTCCGCGCGATCAGGTTTCCGGGACTCATTTCAGCCGTGACGGTGCCGTCGGGCGGCACGTCGGACTACGCGCCCGAGATGATTCACGCAGCGGCAAAAGGGGATCCCTACGCCTGCTTCGTCAGACCCGACACGCGCATTCCGTTCATGGCCATGCCCGACGGCGTCGACGCGCTGCTGAAGCTCGCCTCCGCGCCGCGCGCGCGGCTGCGGCGCACCGCCTACAACATCAGTGCGTTCAATCCCTCGGCTGAAGAAGTGCGAGACGTCGTCGTGCGCGCGTTTCCCGGCGCGCGCGTGACGTGGGAAACCGATCGCAAGCGGCAGGGCATCGTCGATTCGTGGCCCGCCGACGTGGACGACAGCGCCGCGCGGGCCGACTGGGAGTTCACGCCGGCCTACGATTTCGCCCGCGCCTTCAGCGATTACCTGATGCCCACCATTCGCGGCCGGTACACCTGAGCCGTCGCCACGTCCCGCATTCCACAAGGCGCACGCCGTACTTCGGCACGCCGCAAGGGAAATACCGGCATCCGGCATGCATTGGACCTGACGGAGGATCGACGCATGCCACTGGACGTCGTACGGCGCGTGATGCTGCACGGAAGCACGGATGAATGGTTCACCGGCGCGGTGCGGTTCGCGGTGCAGCTGACGAAAGGGTTCGACGCCGAACTGCACGTCGTGTACACGATCACCGAGCCGTTGTCGGCCGGGTGGACGGCGGAAATGGACGCGTCGCGGCTCCCCGAGCTGCACCGTGCGATGGAAGAGGAAGCGCGCAATCGTCTTGCCGCCGTTCTGCCGCCGGAGCAGCAAGGCTCCGTTGTCCTGGCTATTCGGACCGACGATCCCGGCGATGAACTCGTTCGCTACACCACCGAAAACGGGATCGATCTCGCCATCGTCCAGGCGGGCGATGCTGCCGGGCGCGCGCTGGTCGAGCGCGGGAAGACGTCCGTTCTGCTGCTGCGGTAGAAGCGGATCCTTCAATCGGTGAAGGCGGCGGGAATGCGGAGAGCGTCGCCGAGCAGTCGCAGATAGCGTCGTCGCGGAATTTCCCTGGCGCCGAACTGTTCGAGGTGTTCCGTGACCCACTGCGTGTCGAGCAGAACGAAGCCGCGCGCACAGAGCCGGGCGACGAGCGCGACCAGCGCGACTTTCGAGGCGTCGGCGACCCGATGGAACATCGATTCCCCGAAAAAGGCGCCGCCCAGCGCAACGCCATAGAGTCCCCCGGCCAGCGCACCGTCCTTCCAGGCTTCGACCGAGTGCGCGTGGCCGGCCTCGTGCAGTGCGGCGTAGCTCTCGAAGATCTCCTCGTCGATCCACGTCCCCTCGGGCTCCCGCCGTTCGGCGCATCCCTGGAGGACACCGCGGAAATCCGAATCGATCCTGATCTCGAATCGCCGGGATCTCGCCACGCGCGCGAGACGCTGGGGCACGTGGAAGGCTTCGAGCGGCAGAATGCCGCGGGGGTCCGGCGAGTACCAGCGGATCTCTCCCGGCGCGACCGCCATCGGAAACCAGCCGCTGGCGTACGCCGAAAGCAGGATGTCGACATCGATCATCGGCGAAGCCTCAGGGGGACACCGCCTGCCAGCCGGAGCAGACGAGAACCGGGAGGCGCGGGTATCGCGCGAAGCGGGGATCGACCTTCGCGAGCTCGCAGAGATAGAAGCGCGACCCTCGATCGTTCTCGACCATCCGGACGTGGACGCACGTTGCGCACAGCCCCGCTTCCACGACGCGCGCGGCGACCTCTACGGGATCGGGCTTCTGAGACATGCCGGAAATCGGCTATAGAATCACAGTATGTTCACATCCGACGCGGTCACCCGCGGCGTTCGCGTCCACGTCGAATCTGAATACGCGGCCGAGCGGTCGCAGCCGTCCCAGAACCAGTGGTTCTTCCTCTACACGATCACGATAGCGAACGAGGGCCGCGAAATCGTCCAACTGCTCACCCGTCACTGGATCATCACCGATGCCGCGGGTCGTGTCGAGGAGGTGCGTGGGCCCGGCGTCGTCGGCAAACAGCCGATCCTGAAGCCCGGTGACTCCTTCACGTATACGTCGGGCTGCCCTCTCAACACGCCGTTCGGCGTCATGAAGGGAACGTATCAGATGGTGACCGACGCAGGCGAGCACTTCGACGCCACGATCGCGCCGTTCACGCTGAGCGAACCGTATACGGTGCATTGACAAAGACGGCAGACCGACACAGAACACAGATTCCTCTCATGCACACGATCGAACCGGCGCGGCTCAAACCGGGCGCGTCCCTGGAAAAGGCGGAGCACAGACACACGCAATCGAGCGCCAGCACGCAAGTGATCCGCGGCAAGGCGCTGATCTTCTGGGACCGCAGGAGCGATCCGCCGAAGAAGCTCGACGCGATCGATACGGACCAGATCACGCCCGCGGCAGACTGCGTGTCGGAGAGCCTCGACACCCTCGACGAACGGTGGAAGGCCGGCTCGTTCCGTTATCTGATGCCGGACTTCCGCGCGCGGGTGCACGCCGGCCACAACTTTGTGGTCGCGGGGGATCGATTCGCGATCGGATCGTCGCGCGAGATGAGTCCCGCTGGACTGAAGGGAGTCGCCGAGGAGGCCGGACTGCAGATGGTCATCATCTGCGCCCAGAACATGGGCGACATCTTCCGGCGCAATGCCTTCAATCTTGGCCTTCATGTGGTGCAGAGTCCGGATGCCGTCGCCGATGCGAAAGACGACGACGAGTTCACATTCGATCCGGTGTCGCGTGAGATCGTGAACGTCACGCAGGGAAAGACGTACCAGCCGGTTCCCTTGTCGCCGAAGGAGGAGGAAATCCGCCGGGAAGGCGGCATCTTCGCCGTCGGACGGCGCGAATTCCGCCGCTCCGTCGAAATGGCGCCGTCGCTGGACTGGCCTGACGCCGACGTCGCGCGGGATATGACGACGACAGAGCAGATCGTGTGGGCGCACCGCGTGGACAAAGCGATGCGGCCGTCGGACCTGCGTCCCGGCACGACCCTGCGCGTGTACGCCGACCTGCTGCCGGCGTCGGACGGGACCGCTCCATTCGCCATTCACACGTTCAACCAGATCACCGGCGGAAATACGATCTTTCCGCGCCAGGCGGCGATCGCCAACGATCACTTCGTGTTCACCGGAAGCGCGGTCGACGATCGACAGACGGCAATCGGGCGTGATTTCGCGCGCCACCAGGGGCTGGTCAAGCCGTACTATGCGACGCCCGGCGACGGCATCTTTCACTTCTACTTCCCCGAACAGGGGCTGGTGATGCCGGGGCAGTTCATCCCCGGCGCCGACTCCCACAGCCGCGCCTACGGCGCGTATGGCGCAGTCGGCATCGGCGTCGGATCCACCACGCTCGGATTCGGCTGGTCGACCGGCTACATCTATCTCACGCTCGCGAAAGCCCGGCGCGTAATTTTCGCGGGCCGCCTGCAGCCGTGGGTCAGCGGCAAGGACATCGTGCTGGAACTGCTTCGCCGCTGGGGCGCGAAGCAGTCGCAGGGCATGTCCGTCGAACTGGTGGATGCCAACCAGCAGCTGCCGATCTCGTACCGCAACACGATCGCGAACATGATGGCGGAGGGAGAAGCGCTCAACGGGATCTTTGCCGCCGACGATGTGACCTACGAGTGGTATTCCCGCAAAGGGGTGACGGCGCTGCCGTATCCGCGAATCGCCCCGGGCGCGCGGGCTCGATATGAGATCGACGAAACGCTCGACCTGTCCGACGTCCGGCCGATGATTGCGAAGCCGTTCAGCCCGGGCAATGCGTTTCCGGCGGACGAAGTCGCGCGCGAGCACATCGCGTTCGACTACGCGATGATCGGCTCGTGCACGAACGGCAGCTACGACGATCTGCTGCAGGCCGCGCTCGTGCTCCGCGCGGCGCGCGAGTCGGGCGTCCGCCGCGTCGATCGCGAGTTCAAGATCTTCCCCGGGTCAGGCGGGGTGGCGAAGCAGATCGAGCAGCCGGACGCGCGGCTGGGCGGCGAATCGATTGCCGAGGTGTTCCGCTCGTTGGGAGGCGAGATCCGTCGGTCGTGGTGCGGGCCCTGCTTTGGCCAGGGCCCCGATGCGCTGACGAAAGGGCAGCGCGCCATCACCTCGTTCAATCGCAACTGGCAGAACCGGATGGGCATCGGCGGTGAAGGCTATCTGGCCAGCCCCGCCGTCGTCGCCGCGTCCGCCGTTGTCGGCTACATGGCGCCGCCTTCCGAGCTGGGACTCACATGGGACCCGGAGAAGTACGGCGTTTGAGCTCTCGGCGCAGTCTTAACCCCAACTCCCAATTTCCAATTTTCAACGATCAACTCCCAATTAAACAAAGCCAGGCTCAAACCCGACCTCTTTGGGAATCGGGAGTTGGGAATTGGGAGTTAAATTGGCGCGCGCTTCCTGTAGAAGCCCGCTCCTTCTCAACCCCAGCGCGGCATCTCGTCGGGATTGATCCCGAGCGTCATCTTGCCGATCAGCTCGTGCGAGAGCGACGAGTTTGCGGGATGGAAGCGTCCGCAGCGTGCGTCGCGGAACAGGCGCTCCATCTCGCTCTTCTTGAACATGCCGAACCCGCCCGACACATCGAGCGCCTTGTCGGCGATCCGGAAGGCCGACTCGACCACGTGGTACTTCGCCGATACGATCTTGATCGGCCAGGCCATGCCGTGGTCGACGCCATTCGACCAGTCGTTGGTGACCGATTCGACGTGCGCGCCGATCGCCTCGAGCTCCATCTTCATGTCGGCGACGCCGCGCTGCACTTCGGGGTGATAGGCCATCGAGCGCGTCAGCCCGAGCGAGCTCTTGCCTTTCACGTGCTCGACGGCGAGGTCGAGCATCCGCTGCGCCAGGCCGTAGTACACGTTCGAGAATCCCATCAACGCCCAGGCGAAGATCGACAGCACGAAGAAGTCCGCTCCGGCGATGCCGACCGGGACGATGCGGGCGATGCGCGAGTCGGGAACGAATGCGCCCTCGATCAGGGTGTCGTCGCTGCGCGTGGCACGCATGCCCATCACGTCCCACGTTTCCTTGATCGTGATACCGGGGGTCGCCCTGTCGAGGAACGCGTGAACAACCTTCGGCGAGGACGGATCGCTGGTGTCCAGTCCGTGGAGGCCGAGCCGCGTCCAGACCGGCGTGAGGCTGCCAAACGACTTCCGGCCCGTGAACTTGTAACCGCCTGGGACCTTCTCGGCTTTCGTCGTGGAGATGAACAGCGTGGTTTCGTTACCGCTCTCGGCGTGGCCCGCGGCGAAGACTTCACCGGCGCTCGCATCCTTGAGTATCCATTCGACTGACTTGTCGCCCGATCGCCACACGTCGGCGGCAGTGCCGACCCAATAGTGATGCATGTTCAGGCAGAGCGCGGTCGCGGGCGCGTAGGTCGCGAGGCGGCGCGCCTCGCGGCCGGCCTGTGCGAGGGTGTAGCCGAGGCCGCCGAACTCCTTCGGCAGGGACATCCGCAGATAGCCTGCGGCCTTCAGTTCGTCGAAATCTTCCTGGCAGAACCGATTGTCGCGATCGTACCCGGCCGCCCTCGAACGACACCCCTCGAGCAGCGCATCACCAAGAATCGATTCGGACGCGGTGAGCATGACATTCTTCCTTTCTCGAACACCGGAGCGCTCGACTACCCTCGTGGGGGCTGTGAGGCGCCCGATAATATAGGAAATAATGCGAATTGCACGTCATTTTCTCGGCGCCGTGCTCCTGTCGCCGCTGGCGTTCGGCGTCCAGGCTCAACCATTACACGCCGGAATGATCATCGCCCGTTCGGCCACGCTGCGGCCGGGCTCTTACACCCTCCCATCGACCGACGCCGCGCATCCCGCGATCACGATTCGCGGTTCGAATCTCACGATCGACTTTACGAACGTGAAGTTGCGCGGCGGCAGTGAAGCCTCCGATCCCGATACGTTCAGCGGCGTTGCCGTGTTCGTCGACGGCGGCCAGAACGTCACGATCAGGAACCTGACCGCGCGCGGATACAAAATCGCGCTGCTTGCGCGGGGCACGAAGGGGCTTCGCATCCTGGGGGCGGACGTCAGCTACAACTGGAAAGCCCGGCTATACAGCGTCGTCGAGCACGAAAGCCTCGTCGACTGGCTGTCCTATCACCATAACGACCACGACGAATGGATCGAACAGGGTGCCGGCATCTATCTGGCCGACACCGACGGCGCCGAGGTGTACGGGACCCGCATCGTTCAGGGTCAGAACGGCCTGATGCTGGCCCGCTCCACCCACGCCAAAATCTGGAACAACACGTTTTCGTACCTGTCGGGCGTCGGCCTCGGGCTCTATCGCTCGATCGATAACACAATCGAACACAACCGGATCGACTACTGCGTCCGCGGGTACAGCGAGGGGTTCTACAATCGGGGCCAGGATTCGGCGGGCATTCTCGTGTACGAGCAGAGCAGCCGCAACGTCATCGCGTTCAATTCCGTTACCCACGACGGCGACGGCTTCTTTCTCTGGGCCGGACAGTCCACGATGGACTCCGGCCAGGGCGGGGCAGACGACAACGTCGTTTACGGCAACGACTTCAGCTTCGCCCCGACCAATGGCATCGAGGCGACGTTCAGCCGGAATGTCTTCGCCGCCAATCGCATCGAAGGCAACTGGCACGGCGTGTGGGGCGGGTACAGCCACGACACGCTGATCGCCGGCAATCACTTCGTGAAAAACGTCGAAGGAATTGCGATCGAACACGGCCAGGACAACCGGATCACGAACAACACCTTCGACGGTGACGCGACGGCCGTCCACCTCTGGCAGAACGCGTCGCAGGATCCGGATTGGGGATACCCGAAGCACCACGACACCCGCAGCCGCGACTACGATGTCGTCGGGAACACGTTCAGCGGCGCCAAGGTCGCGATGCAACTCGGCGGGGTCGATCGCCTGTTCGCGTCTGACAATCACTTCGAGAACGTCTCCACGATCGTCGCGCAGACGCCGGACGCCGGCATCGAGCCCGACGGAACGTCAGGGCCGACCACCGGCCATCCTTTACCGCCCGTGGAGTACGCAATTCCACGGGCCCTACCAAAGATGCCCGCTTCAGCGCCGTCGCTGGACCCACGCCGTGGCCGTGATTCGATCATCGTCGACGAATGGGGACCGTATGACTGGGCGTCGCCGAAGCTCTGGCCGGATGGCCGGTCGGATGGCCGTCCACTGAAACTGCGTGTGCTCGGGCCGCCCGGGGAATGGCACGTCGCGCACGTGAGCGGTGCAACGGTCGAACCGCAGCACGGCACGATACCCGGTGAGATCGTCGTTACGCCCGAGAAGGGCACCGTGGAGGACTTCGACGTTCAGCTCGTGTATCGCGGACGCACCGCGGACGGCGGCGTGGTCAGTCCTCGCGGGAGGATTACCCGCGCCGGAGAGCCGTATACCTTCGGATACCGGTCGTTCTTCGTGCCGGCCGACTGGACGATCAAGTACTACTCGCACCAGCCGGCGACGGAGATCACGGGAACGCCACTGAAGACGGAACACCGCGATCGGCTGGATTTCACGTCCGGGCGGGCGATCGCGGAAGGAGTTCCAGCCGACAACGTCGCGATCGTAGCGGACGCCGACGTTGCGCTGCCGCCGGGCCAATACACGGTCCGCACGATTTCCGACGACGGGGTTCGGGTCACCGTGGACGGAGTGCGGATTATCGATCACTGGTCGGCGCACGAATCCGCGCTCGACCGCGCGCCGCTCTCAGGCGGCACGCACCACATCACGGTCGAATACTACGAGAACAGCGGCTTCGCAGAGTTGCGCCTGGAGATGCTCAAACGATAGTGACGAGTGCCAGTCGAGCAGTCGTCAGCGCGCGGCGCCCAGCCTGTCCGGCATCTCCGCGATCACATACGTCATCACCGCGACTGCACCCGCGTTGCGCGCCATGTCCATGGGGTCGATCTTGTCGATCGTGTCGGCCGGCGTGTGGTGAATCAGGAAGTAATTCCCGCTGACGGTGTGCTCGAGTGAGGGGATGCCGGCGGCCTTTACGCTCGGTTCGATATCCGATCCACCGCCGGTCGGACCGACCCAATCGGCCTGGATGCCCCGTAACAACGTTGCGATGTCGCGAATCTTCGCGCGTGCGCCGTCGCTGCCCGTGAAGCCGAACCCTTTCGGCGTGAACACGCCGCCATCCGATTCCATCATTGCCACGTGATTCGGGAGCTCGGCCATGTGCGCCGTCTTGTAGCCTTCGCCGCCGCGTCCGCCGTTTTCTTCGTTCGTCCAGAGAACGACCCGCACCGTACGGCGCGGCCGCAGATTGAGGCGGTGCATCAGCCGAAGCGCCTCCCAGGTGACCACGCAGCCTCCGCCGTCGTCGGTCGATCCGGTGCCGACATCCCACGAATCGAAATGTCCGCCGATCGCGACGACTTCTCCGGGAAGCTCGCGTCCGCGGATTTCGCCGATCACGTTCGCGGAATCGGCGTCCGCCTCGAAATGCGCTTCCATCGCCAACCGCACGCGGACAGCGGCGCCGCGATCGCTCATCCGCTCGAGCCGCGCGGCGTCTTCCGTCGTCACGGCGGCCGCGGGAATCTTCGGCTGATCATCGGTGTAGGTCAGCGCCCCGGTATGCGGCGTTCGTAGACCGGCAGGACCGACCGAGCGGACGAGCATGGCGACGCCGCCAAGCGCCGCGACGCGCGACGGTCCCGCGCTGCGATAGCGGACTGTCTCGCCGTAGTTCGTGAACGGGACGTTGAACAGGACGATGCGCCCCTTGACGCGGTCCTTCTGTGTATCGAGTTCGTCGAAGCTGTGCAGCACGAGCAATTCGCCCTCGACGCCATCGGCCGGCGTGCCGACGCTGTTGCCGAGGCCGAGCATGACGAGCGGCTGCGGGGTTGGCGCGATGATTTCGAGGTGCTCGCGCCCGCGGACCCAGTGCGGCACCTTGACGGGCTCCGCGTGTACATTCTCCAGGCCGTCACGCTTCATCTCCTCGACGGCCCAGCGGATGGCGGCATCGAGGTTCGGCGATCCGCTCAGGCGGTTGCCAAAAGTGTCACCGATGTACGCGAGCCGCTGCCACGCTTCGTCGGACGCGAGCGCCTCACCGAGCAGCTTCGAAGCCGGTTCGCGATAGGGCGCGAGCCATTCCGGCGACGCGGATTTTGCGATGTCCACCGATGGAGGCGGGAACTGCGTCGGGACGATTGCAAAGACGGCGAGGAAGACGACGAAACGCATGCCGGGATTGTAGTGCCATAATTGCCAGCCGGTGTGTCCTCGATCTGGCAGAAACTGACCGGGCGCGCGCGGCGCGCGCCGCTGGTGTGCTATTTGCGGGAAAACGGCCCGATTGCGTACGAGGTGCCGCTCTTCACGGCGGACCCGCGGTCGGCAGTTGAAGCGATGCTCGCGACCGGCTTGACGTGGTATTGGCGCGCGAACGCGCCGTCGTCCAGCGCGGGCGAATGGACGCAGCTCACCAGGTGGTCGCTCGGCGCCTTTCTCGCCGATGTGGAGCGCGGGGACGTCCTGACCGTGGGCATCGACTCCTCGGATGCGCCAGCCGGCGCTCTCGATGTGGCCGTTGCGGGATGGCTCCGGCCTTTCTGTTCCGAGCAGCCCGGACCCGCGCACGTTTTCATCGCGCGAGGGGCAAGACGCGATCGTGTTTTCGTGGCGCAGCAGCCGCCCGAAGCGGTCCGCGATCTTCTTCAGGCGTGGGGCATCGATCGCGGGAAGGCGGAACGGCGCGCGTACGCCCGGCTGCGCGGCGAGTCGCTCGAGGACGTCACCCGCGGCCTGGGCGCGTGACCGCTACAAGGCGACCCTGTGGCGGCCACTGTGCAAGTAGTTCATCGTCTGCACGGTGAGCAGGACCAGAAAATCCAGCTTCGAACGCTCCTCGGATTCCTTGAGCCGCAGGTTCAGCTCATTCGCGCGTTTCGTCATCGCCTCGATCACCTGATCGATCGTGTACTGGTATTCGCCCGTCCAGCCCGCCACCATGCGCCTCACATCCCGACGTGCACGCGCGATGAACCGCGCGGCCTTCATGTTCGACGCGTGCTCGGGGCGATCGGAGAAGAGGCGGCGCAGATCGCGGTCGTAGAAGTCCGGGTGAAGCAGGCCGTAGTGCCGGCGCTTGCGCTCGTAATGCACGCGAAGCGTCTTCTTGATCGATGCGAGCGGATCCACCCGCCGGTGCGTCTGCACCGTCATCGGCTTGCCCGACAGCTCACGCATCAGCCCGTCGACGTACTCCAGTTTCTTCAAGGCCGGCCAGTCCACGTAGCGTGCGCGCCAGTCGGACTGCGGTGACAGCCAGACGGCGAACGTCTCAGCGAAGTCCTCGTCCGGATGGCTCTGCGCGTACCAGCTGTCGAGATGCAGGACGAAACTCTTGCTGTACGGCTTCGGCGTGTAGTACTCGGGATAGGCGCGGTACGACGGCCCGAAAATCTGCTGACGGCGTCGTCGCAGCCGGAGACGGTAAGCGTTATCGATCGCATGCCCGGCCTCGTGACGGAGGATCTGCATGCACCATTCGGGCGTGCCTCCCTCGACTTCCAGCATCTGGGCGCGTTCGAGTTTCTCCAGCCTGGGGTGCGCCAGGTAAAACGGAATGGCGACTCCCGGGACGCCATCCGGAGTGAACCATTCGTCCGAGAGCCAGAAGTGCGGCCGGAACGTCGTGAGACCGCGCGTCTGGAGTTCCGCCTGCAGTTCCGCGAGGCGAGGTTCGAGCGGGCTGCCTTCAATCGAGACGCCAAGCTGGCAGACGCGCAGGTCGAGCAGCCGCTCGTCGGGCCACGCCGACCATTCTTCGAGCGGGATGACGGGATCCTTGGCCACGCTGGTCGGTATCAGTCTATGCAATTTCGTCCAGCGGCCCTGGTGTGATATACCCGCCAGACCGCAAATCAGGTTCAGAACCCGCGTCCTTCAATCCTTCCGGAGGAGTCGTACATGAAGACCGTGTCCAGGATGTTGGCCGCAGGTGCACTGACGTGTCTGATGGCGTCTGGCGCGTTCGCGCAGCCGCCGGCGGGCAATCCGCCTGCGACACCAACTCCCCAGACGCCCGCCCCACAGCCGAATCAGGCGTCCGAGGAGCAGCAGAAATACGAAGAAACGGTTGTCGTGTCCGCGTCGCGCACGGAAGAGAAGCTCATTAACGCGCCCGCGACCATGACGGTCATCGGTCCTCAGATGATCGAGAACGCGCCCAGCCAGAATTTCGCAGAGCTGCTGCGCAGCGTTCCGGGCCTGAACGTGTCGCAGGTATCGGCGCGTGACATCAACGTCACCTCGCGCGGCGCGACCAGCACGCTGGCGACGGGCCAGCTTGCGCTCATCGACGGGCGCAGCATTTATCAGGACTTCTTCGGTTTCGTGATGTGGGACTTCCTGCCGGTGAATCTCGACGAGATCAAGCAGGTCGAGGTCATCCGCGGGCCGGCGTCTGCCGTCTGGGGCGCCAACGCGCTCTACGGTGTCGTGAACGTGATCACGAAGTCGCCGCGCGAGATGCAGGGGACGAGCGCCGTGATGGGGGTCGGCGGGTTTGGCCGCAGTACGTCCGGCGTGCCCGATCAATCGGCCGGATCGATCTTCTACATCAACGGCACACACGCACAGGCGGTCAACGACCGCTGGGCGTTCAAGCTGTCAGGTGGCGGCTACACACAGGATCCGCTGCCGCGTCCGTCCGGCACGATCCCGTGCACGATTCCCGAGGTCTGCACGGTTGCGCGCAACCCGTATCCGCCGTATCAGAACACCGGCACGGCGCAGCCGAAATTCGACGGACGGGTGGACTACGACGCTCCCGGCGGCGCGAAGGTGACGGTGTCCGGCGGTGTCGCCGGCACCGAAGGCATCATGCACACCGGCATCGGCCCGTTCGACATCGACAGCGGCTCGGTCATGGGCTACGCGAAGGCCGACTACACGAAGCAGGGTCTGAGGTTCGCCTTCTTCACGAATCTGCTCTCGGGAAACGCCACGAATCTGCTGACGGTCAGCCCGCAGGGCACCCCGATTACATTTGATTTCTCGACCCGCACGATCGATTTCGAAGCTTCGAACGTGCACACCTTCAAGGCCCGCCACGTCGTCACCTACGGCGGGAACTTCCGCTACAACGGTTTCGATCTGTCACTGGCGCCAGACGCCGATAACCGCACCGAAGGCGGTGCGTATGTGCAGGACGAGATGTTCCTCACGAACCACTTCCGGCTGGTCGGCGGCATCCGGCTGGATCGGTTCGACTACCTCGATAACGTCGTGTTCTCGCCCCGCGTGACGTTCATGGTGAAGCCGCGCGAAAATCACACGTTCAGGATCTCGTACAACCGGGCCTACCGTTCGCCGTCCGTCATCAACAACTTCCTCGACGTGACGGTCGCGGAGCCAATCGATTTGTCGCCATTCGCGGTATTCAATCCGGCGCTGGCGGGGAAGATTTATCCGCTGCCGGTGAGGTCGGTCGGCAACCCGGATTTGAAAGAGACCTCGGTCGACGCGTACGAACTCGGCTACACGGGCATCGTCAGGAACGCTGTCATCTCCGCGGCGTTCTACGTCAACCGCACGACCGACGACATTCTGTTCACCCAGTCCGGATCCTACTCGCCGACCAATCCGCCGCCGGGCTGGCCGCTGCCGCCCGCCACGATTGCGCTGATCCCCGGAGGCCTTCCGTCGACGTTCACGTATCTCAATTTCGGCCGGACGACGCAAAAGGGGTTCGAACTCGGCGCGACGGCGCCGATCACCCGCGACGTGAACGCGTTCGCGAACTACTCGTATCAGAGCCGCCCTGACGTGAACTTCGATCTCTCGGAAGTGAACCTCCCGCCGACGAACCGGTTCAACGTCGGCTTCAACCTCAGCCGGTCGATCTGGATGGCCGACATGTCAATTTCGTACAGTGGAACGGCGTTCTGGCAGGATGTGCTGGACGCGCGCTATCACGGCACGACCGATGCGTACACGCTGATCAACGCCGGCTTCGGCGTGAAGTGGATGGACAACCACCTGAGGACGTCGTTGAAGATGATCAACCTCGCGAACCAGGAAATTCAACAGCACGTGTTCGGCGACGTCCTCAAGCGGCAGGTGATCGGCGAGATGCGCGTGCAGTTCTAAGTGGCGGCGTGATCCGGCTCCTTGCGATCGATATCGACGGTACGCTGCTCGATGCGCGCGGCGAGGTTCCGCCGGCGAACGTGGAGGCCGTGGCACGCGCGATCGACGCCGGCGTCGACGTCGTCCTGGCGACGGGACGGCGGTACGAGTTCGCCCGCGCGATCTTCGAGCAGCTTCCGGAGCGGCTCACCCTGATTCTGAGCAATGGCGCGATCGTCAAGACCCGCGCGGGGTCGACGATCGTTCGCCATCTGCTGCCCCGGGAGGTCGCGCTCGACGTGCTGGCACGCACGCCGGCCCACCGCCACTGCGCGGCCGTTCTGTTCGATCGTCCGGGCGGCGGCCAGATCGTCTACGAGACGGTCGATTGGGAACATCCCCGCCACGGCGCGTTTTTCCGGTCGAACCGGCGGTTCATTTCGATCGCCCAGCCGCTCGAGGAAGCGCTCACGGAAGATCCGCTGCAGGTGATGTTCACCGGTCGCTGCGCGGACATGCGAAAGCTGCACGCCGACCTCGTTTCCGCCGACGCCGGGACGTTCGCGCTCACGCTGACTGAATACGAGTCGCGCGACTTCGCCCTCGTCGACGTGATTCGAGCCGGCTGCTCGAAGGGCTCCGCGCTGCGCGAGGTGGCTCGCATGGGCGGCATCGACCGTGCCGACGTCATGGCGATCGGCGATAACCTGAATGACGTGCCGATGCTCGAGTTCGCGGGACTGCCGGTCGTCATGGGCAATGCCGTCGACGTACTCCGGGCCCGCGGATGGGCCACGGCTCCCTCGAACGATGCGGCCGGGGTTGCGGCGGCGATTGGGACGTACGTCTTCGGCGAAGCGTCCATAGAACGATGATGCCCATGCGCGGCGGAGGTGTGCGCGGTAGCGGGCGCGAGGGGGCCGGCCGCTCCAGCGTGGCCGCCACAACAGACGATCCCGCCCGGAAGAAGAAGGTCGACTATTCGAACGCCTGGCAGGAAGCGCGCGCGCTCATTGTCGCGCGCCGCGGGCGGCTCACGCTCGGCCTGGCCCTCATGCTCGTCAACCGCCTCGCCGGAATGGTTTTACCCGCGACATCGAAGTACCTGGTGGACGACGTGATCGGCAAGAGCCGCACGGATCTGCTGGTGCCGCTCGCGCTGGCCGCCGGCGCCGCCACGCTGGTGCAGGCGGGGACCACGTTCGCGCTGTCGCAGGTGCTTGGCGTGGCCGCGCAGCGGGCGATCACCGACATGCGGCGGCGCGTCGAAGCGCATGTCGCCCGGCTGCCGGTGCGCTATTTCGATTCCACCAAATCGGGCATTCTCATCTCGCGGATCATGACGGACGCCGAAGGGATCCGGAATCTCGTCGGCAACGGGCTCGTGCAGCTCATCGGGTCGCTCGTCACGGCCGTCCTGGCGCTGCTCTATCTCTTCTATCTGAACTGGTTCCTGACCTGCATCAACATCATCGCGCTGGCGTCCTTCGGCGTGGCGATGACGGTCGCCTTCAATCGTCTGCGTCCGTTGTTCAGGGAGCGCGGAAAGATCAACGCGGAGGTGACGGGCCGTCTCAACGAGACCCTCGGGGGGATCCGGATCGTCAAGACGTACACCGCCGAAAAGCGGGAGGAACTCGTCTTCACGCGCGGCGTGCACCGGCTGTTTCGGAATGTCGCGCAGTCGATCACCGGCGTGTCGGCCATTACGACGTTCTCGACCGGGATCATCGGCGTGATTGGCGTCATCATGATCGTGATCGGGGGCCGCTCCATCCTCGCCCACCAGATGACCGTCGGGGACCTGCTGAATTACATCCTCTTCACCGGGCTGCTTGCCGCGCCGGTCGTCCAGATCGCCTCCATCGGCACGCAAATCAGCGAAGCGTTCGCGGGGCTGGATCGCATCAGGGAACTGATGGCGATGTCGACCGAGGATCAGGAGGACGCGCGTCGCGCGCCGTTCGGCGAGATTCGCGGCGAAGTCGAATTCCAGGACGTCTGGTTCGAGTACAACCCCGATGTTCCGGTCCTGAAAGGCGTCAGCTTCCGCGCGCCGGCGGGTACCACGACCGCCCTGGTGGGCTCCAGCGGCTCGGGCAAGAGCACGCTCATCAGTCTCGTCATGGCATTCAATCGGCCGCTGAAGGGTCGGATCCTCATCGACGGCCGGGACCTCGCGAGCGTGCGTCTTCGGGACTACCGCGAGCAGCTCGGTGTCGTCCTGCAGGACAACTTTCTGTTCGACGGGAGCGTGGCGGACAACATCCGTTACGGGCAGCCGGATGCGACGCTCGAAGACGTCAAGCGCGTGAGTCGAATCGCACACGCGGACGAGTTCGTCGAGACGTTCGAAAAAGGATACGACACGATCGTGGGGGAGCGCGGCGTGAAGCTGTCCGGCGGCCAGCGCCAGCGCATTTCAATCGCACGGGCGATCCTCGCCGATCCACGCATTCTCGTCCTCGACGAAGCCACATCGAGCCTCGACAGCGAGAGCGAGGCGCTCATCCAGGACGGCCTGAAGTCGTTGCGCCGCGGACGGACGACGTTCGTCATCGCCCACCGGCTGTCGACGATTCGAAGCGCCGACCAGATTCTGGTGCTCGAGCACGGCGAGATCATCGAACGCGGCACGCACGCTCAGCTCATTGCGCTCGGCGGCCGCTACCGGACTCTTTACGACAAGCAGTACAAATTCGAATCGGATCAGTTCGTCAATCCGGGCGAGGATTTCACGACGCCTCGTCCAGAGGAAGCCAAAGTACCCTCGACGCTGCGTTCGAACGACGCGCTATAGAATGCGGTAATCGCGTTGTTCGATGAACGATGATCGATGATCGATGATCGAGCATCGATGATCGAGCATCGCCCATCGAGCATCGTCCATCGTTCATCGCTATGCAATTCATCTACACCATGAAGGGGCTGGGCAAAGTGCACCAGCCCGATCACGTCGTCCTCAAGGACATCTGGCTGTCGTTCCTCCCCGGAGCGAAGATTGGTGTCCTCGGCATGAATGGCGCTGGCAAGAGCACGCTGCTGCGCATCATGGCCGGCGAAGACCAGCACTTCGTCGGCGAGGCATTTCCAGCCGCCGGGATTACGGTCGGCTATCTGCCGCAGGAGCCGCGCCTCGACCCTGGGAAGACCGTCCTCGGCAACGTCGAAGAAGGCGTCGCGGACGTGCGGGCGCTTCTGACCCGCTATGACGAGATCAATGCGCAGTTCGCGCAGGAACTGACTCCGGAAGCGATGGACAAGGTCCTGGAGGAGCAGGCGCGCGTTCAGGATCGCATCGAGGCCTCGAATGCGTGGGACCTGGACGCCCGTCTCGAGCTGGCGATGGACGCGCTCCGGCTACCGCCGCCAGACGCCGACGTCTCCACGCTGTCCGGCGGCGAACGTCGCCGCGTCGCGCTGTGCCGCCTGCTTCTGAAGTCGCCCGATCTGCTGCTGCTCGACGAGCCCACGAACCACCTGGACGCCGAGTCCGTCGCGTGGCTGGAACGGTTCCTGAAGGATTACGCCGGCACCGTCGTGGCCGTCACGCACGACCGCTACTTCCTCGACAACGTCGCCGGATGGATCCTCGAGCTGGATCGCGGCTCGGGGATTCCGTGGGAAGGGAACTACTCGTCCTGGCTCGATCAGAAGCAGCGGCGCCTGGCGATCGAGGAGAAGGCGGAAACGCGGCGTCAACGCACGCTGGAGCGTGAACTGGAATGGATCCGGATGTCGCCGCGGGCGCGTCACGCGAAAGGCAAAGCGCGCTTGAACGCGTACGAAGAGCTGCTGAATCAGGAAACGTCGCAGAAGATCGAGCAGGTCGAGATCTATATTCCGCCCGGCCCGCGGCTGGGCGACATCGTCGTGGAAGCGCGTAGCGTGCGCAAGGCCTACGGCGATCTGCTCTTGATGGACGACGTGAACTTCACGCTCCCGCGTGGCGGCATCGTCGGTGTGATCGGGCCGAACGGTGCGGGCAAGACGACGTTGTTCAGGATGATCACCGGTCAGGAACATCCCGATGCCGGCACGCTGCGTCTGGGCGAGACCGTCCAGGTCGGACACGTCGACCAGTCACGCGACGCGCTCGGTTCCGACAGGACCGTCTGGGAAGAGATCACCGGCGGCCGCGACGAGGTCGAACTCGGGAAGCGCAGCATCGCCTCGCGCGCGTACGTCTCGTGGTTCAACTTCAAGGGTCGCGATCAACAGCGCAAGGTCGGGTCGTTGTCGGGCGGCGAACGGAATCGCGTCCACCTCGCCAAGCTGCTGAAAGGCGGCGCGAACCTGCTGCTGCTCGACGAGCCGACGAACGATCTCGACGTCGACACGCTGCGGGCGCTGGAGGAAGCGCTCCTCGCGTTTGCCGGCTGCGCCGTCGTCATCAGCCATGATCGCTGGTTCCTGGATCGGATCGCCACGCACATCCTCGCGTTCGAAGGCGACAGCCGTGTCGAGTGGTTCGAGGGGAACTATCAGGACTACGAGGCCGACCGCAAGCGGCGCCTCGGGACGGTCGCCGACCAGCCCCACCGGATCAAATACCGTAAGTTGACGCGATGACCGGGCATCGGCAGTTCCTTTGCAATTCGAGGGTCGAGGACGACCCATCAAGTGCTGCAAGTGGCTGTAATTCGCTCGAACGTTACGGTTTGCGCGCGCACACCTGTGTGCGCCGCCGCCGGCGCCGCGATCGAACCGACTGCCAAAAATTGGATCACTGACGAAAAACGTCGGTCCGAAGCGGGGTTCACGCTGATCGACATGATCTTCACGTGTGCCCTGATCGGGTTGTTGTCGACGCTCGCCATGCCGGGCCTGACGCGCGCAAAGAGCGTCGCGCAGGCGGCGTCCGCAATCAGCACGTTGCGCACCATCAACAGCGCTCAAGTCAGCTACGCCGTCACGTGCGGTTCCGGCTTCTATTCTCCGAACCTGCAGACGCTCGGAGTGGCGCCGCCATCATCGTTCCAGGCCTTTCTCGGTCCGGAAGAAACGGCGGCCGCGTCATTTCTCAGGAGCGGGTACACATTCAACATGAGTGGCGCCTCGGTCGGTGGTGCGCCCGCGAGCTGCAACGGTCTGGCCGGCGGGATGGGCGCCCCGGGATATACCGCGAGCGCCGATCCGATCGCGCCGGCGGCGAATCCGCAGTTCTACGGCACGAACGCCGAAGGGACGATCTACACCGATACGACGACGTTCAACGGATCGATGCCCGAGTCGGGTCCCGCGACGCACGGTACATCACTGAAATGATATTTTAGCCTCTCATTTCCGGGAGGCTTCATGCTTGTACGCCGTTCCCGCGGCCTCGCCATCGCGGCCGCGCTCATGGCTGCCGTGGCGACTCTGCCCGCGTCGCAGTCCTCGTCCGTCACTACTCCAAAACAGTTCTTCGGGTTCAACGTCGGCGACGACTATCAGCTGTTCAACTACACGCAATACAGCGAATACATCCGGAAGCTCGAAAAGGAGACGAACCGGATGAAGCTCGTCGAGATCGGAAGGACGTCGGAAGGACGTCCGATGCTGATGGCGATCATCACGTCGCCCGAGAACATGAAGAAGCTCGATCACTACAAGGACATCTCGCGGCGCCTGGCGCTTGCGGAAGGCCTCACCGACGACCAGGCCCGTGCGCTCGCAAGGGAAGGCAAGGCGGTCGTCTGGATCGACGGCGGCCTGCATGCGACGGAAGTGCTCGGCGCCGCGCAGCTCACCGAGATGATCTATCAGCTGGTGAATCGGACCGATCCGGAGACGCTGCGATTCCTCGAGGACGACATCATCCTGTGCACGAACGTGAATCCAGACGGCATGGAGCTCGTGTCGAACTGGTACATGCGCGAGCAGGATCCGCAGAAACGGTCTCTCTCCGCCGTGCCGCGCCTGTACAACAAATACGCGGGGCACGACGACAACCGCGACTTCTACATGTCCAATCTGTCCGAGACGACGAACATCAACCGGATCATGTACGACGAGTGGTTCCCGCAGATCGTCTACAACCACCACCAGACAGGCCCGGCGGGCACCGTCATGTTCGCGCCGCCGTTCCGCGACCCGTTCAACTACAACCTCGATCCGCAGGTACCCAACGAAATCGATCTGGTGGGCGCGGCCCTGAACGAACGGATGATCGCCGAAGGGAAGGCGGGCGTTACGACGAGGAAGGGATCGAACTATTCGACCTGGTGGAACGGCGGCCTCCGTACCGAGGTCTACTTCCACAACATGATCGGACTGCTGACGGAAACGATCGGCAGCCCCACACCGATCACGATCCCGTTCGTGGTTTCGAAGCAGCTGGCCGACTCGAGCCTCTATTACCCGATCGAGCCGCAGGCGTGGCATTTCCGCCAGTCCGTCGATTATTCGATCACCGCCAATCGGGCGGTGCTCGACATCGCGTCGAGGGACAAGGAGCACTTCCTCTACAACATCTACCGTATGGGCAAGAACTCGATCGAGCGCGGCAGCCGCGACACGTGGACGACAACGCCTCACGAGATCGCGGCGGCAGGGGCGGCGCTCGCGACCGGCCGCGGCGGTGGTGAATCGGATGAACCCGGATTCGGCCGAGGAGGCGCCGTCGGTACTCGCGAGGACTTCGTGAAGCTGCTGCGTGATCCGGCGGTGCGCGACCCCCGCGGATACATCATTCCGTCGAATCAACCGGATTTCCCGACCGCGACCGCGTTCGTGAACGCGCTGATCAAGAACGGCATAGCCGTCGAGCGCGCGACCGCCGCATTCAGCGTGGCCGGCAAGAACTATCCCGCGGGTTCGTACGTCGTGAAAACGGCGCAGGCGTTCCGCCCGCACGTGATGGACATGTTCGAACCCCAGGATCACCCCAATGACATTCCGTACCCTGGCGGGCCGCCGACGCCCCCGTACGACAACGCCGGCTATACGCTCGCGTATCAAATGGGCGTGCAGTTCGATCGCGTCCTCGATGGCTTCGACGGCCCGTTCGCGCGGGTCAGCGGAATCCAGCGGCCGGCTCCCGGGACGGTGACCGGGACCGGAACGGCCGGTTACACATTCAGCCATGCGATCAACAGCTCGTTCACGGCGATCAACCGTTTGCTGGCGGCGGGTGAGGAGGTGACCTGGATTACGGGCACGGCGGCGGGGACGTTCTACGTCGCTGCGAAGCCATCCACGCGCGCGGCGATCGACAGGCTCGCGTCGGATCTTGGCGTCAACTTCGAAGGGGTGGCGTCACAGCCGGCGGGTGAGGCCGTCAAGCTCCGGAAGCTGCGCATCGGCCTCTCCGATCGCTATGGCGGGTCGATGCCGTCAGGATGGACTCGATATCTTTTCGAGGAGTTCGAATTCCCCTTCGAGGTCGTGTTTCCGAAGACGCTCGACGCCGGCAATCTAATCGCGAAATACGACGTGCTCGTCTTTCCGAGCGACATGATTCCGCCGCAGCTTGCCGGTGGGGGACGTGGCGGCCGCGGTGGCGGCGCCACGCGCGGTGGAGAAGCGCCGGCCGACATACCAGCCGAATATCAGGACCAGCTCGGGTCCATTTCCTCGCAGACGGTGTCGCAGCTGCACACGTTCCTGGAAGACGGCGGGACGATCATTGCTGTCGGGCGTTCGGCCGACCTCGGGGAGGCGCTCGGGCTTCCGATTGGCAATCACCTCGTCGAGCGCTCGTCCGAAGGCGCCGTGAAGCCGCTGCCTCGTGAAAAATATTACGTGCCGGGCTCCGTGCTGCGCGTTGCGGTGGACAATCACGCGCCAATCGCCCAGGGATTTGCCGACCACGTCGACGTCTTCTTCGACAACGATCCTGTCTATACGCTGGACCCCGACGCGACCCTGCACGGCGTCACACCAGTGGCCTGGTTCGATAGCGACAAGCCGCTGCGGAGCGGCTGGGCATGGGGTGAAGGCTACCTGGATGGCGGCGTAATCGGCATCGACGCGACCGTCGGGAAAGGGCAGGTGTTCCTGTTCGGGCCCGAGATCACCTTCCGCGGGCAGCCGCACGGGACCTTCAAATTTCTCTTCAACGGGATCTATCTGGCCGGACAGAAGAAGCCCTGAAACCGGGGCTTCTTCGACCGACTTTGGTGGGAGGGCGCCTTGCCTGCGGCGCCCTGCCAGCTACGGCCTGCGGCGATCGGCCACGGCGAACGGTCAACGGCGAACCGCCAATGGCCAGCAGCGAACGGACGACGCCTGACGGACTACCGCTTCTTCCGGCCGCCCTTCGTCGATTTTTTTCGAGCGCCGGTGGACTTGCGGGCTCTGCCCGCGGATTTCCGCGACGCCGATTTCCTGGACGCCTTTTTTGCCGTCGACTTTCCGCTGCGTTTTGCTGTCGAGCGGCCTCCCCTGGCGGTCTTGCGCGACGAGGCTGCTCGGGTCCGTGATGCCGCGCGCTTCCGCGCCGCCTTCTTCGGTGACGATTTCGCGGTTTTCGCCCGCGCCATCGTGTCGGGTGCAAATCCGGCGTCCGTGTCGCCCTGCGCGGTCTCTCCCATCGCAGTGGCGGTTTCCGGCATCAGGACGTCGTCGTTCGGCTGATTCTGCTCATCTGCCATAGAACCTCCAGGGCGGCCCCTGCGTCTGCAAGGCCGAGCGGAATAGTAGCAGGATCACGACGTGACGCTGCATCACAAGTTCGTGATTTGCCGTCAAAGATCGGCGCCGCGCACGATCCACCGTTCGATGGGCACCGACAGCAGCCAGTACTTCCGTCTCAGGTCGAGGACGCGATCGACGTAGTGCTCCTTCCGCACGCGGCCGGCCAGCAACGCGTTCCGGAGCGCCCGGATCTCGAACCGATACAGGTCACTCACCGCGCCGCGCACCAAAGCCGGGGGTGTTTCCGGCGAAGGGATGAGACCGTGTGCCGCGAGTGCAGACAGCACTTCCGCGTGGTAGGCGTACGCCACGACCTGACGGTACCGGATTTTCCCCGACAGCGGAACCGGATACGATGCCCGGATGCAGGACTTCGAAAAACTTGGCGTCTTCTACCTGGGCCGGCAGACCGATCCCGCTGGCGCGCACCCGGGCAACGCGGTGCTGTACGACTCGCGCGATCTGGTCACCCACGCCGTCTGCGTAGGCATGACCGGCAGCGGCAAAACGGGGTTGTGCATCGCGATCATCGAGGAGGCGGCGCTCGACGGCGTTCCGGTGATCGCGATCGACCCGAAGGGTGATCTGACGAACCTGCTGCTCACGTTCCCCTCGCTTGCGCCACAGGCCTTCCGGCCCTGGATCAACGAAGACGACGCGCGTCTGGCGGGGGCGACGCCGGACGCGTACGCCGCGCAGCAGGCGGAGCTGTGGGCCAAAGGCCTTGCCGAGTGGGGGGAAGACGGCGAGAGGATCAAGCGTCTTCGCGGGGCCGCCGATTTTGCCATCTATACGCCTGCGAGCCGTGCCGGGCTGCCGATCTCGATTCTGTCCTCGTTCGGGGCGCCGCCGGCGTCGCTGCGTGACGATCCTGAGGCGATGACCGAACGCGCGTCGAGCACCGCCGTGAGCGTGCTGACGCTGGCGGGCGCCAATGCCGAACCGCGGGGCCGCGAGCACACGTTCGTCTCCGCGCTGTTCGCCGACGCATGGCAGAACGGCCGCGACCTGGATCTCGCCTCGCTGATCCAGCAGATTCAGACACCGCCCATGCAGAAGATCGGCGTGCTCGACGTCGAGTCGTTCTTCCCGGCCAAAGACCGCTTCGGGCTGGCGATGCAGCTGAACAACGTGCTCGCATCGCCGGGGTTCGAGCAGTGGCTGGAGGGGTCACCGCTCGATCCCGGCGCCCTGCTCTATGGAGACAAAGGGAAGCCGCGCGTCTCGGTCGTTTCGATCGCACATCTGGGCGACAACGAACGCATGTTCTTCGTATCGCTGCTGCTCAACCAGGTCGTCGCGTGGATGCGCACGCAGACGGGGACGACGAGCCTGCGCGCGATCGTGTATATGGACGAGATCGCCGGCTACCTGCCGCCCGTGGCGGCTCCGCCGTCGAAGGCGCCGATGATGACCCTGCTGAAGCAGGCGAGGGCGTTCGGCATCGGCCTCGTGCTCGCCACGCAGAATCCCGTCGACATCGACTACAAGGCGCTCTCGAACACCGGCACGTGGTTCCTCGGGCGTCTGCAGACCGAGCGTGACAAGGCACGCGTGCTCGACGGCCTGGAAGGGGCAGCGGCGGGCGGGCTGGACCGCGAGGCTTCGGACAAGACGCTGTCGGCGCTCGGCAAGCGGGTGTTCCTGCTGCACGACGTCCATATGAGCGGGCCGATCACCTTCCAGACGCGCTGGACGATGTCGTACCTTCGGGGACCGCTGTCGAAGGATCAGATCAAGGCGCTCACAGGCGGAGCGGGCGGCTCTCCGGTGCAGCCGGCCGCGCAGGCCCCTGCGCCCTCCGCCGCCGCAAAGCCGGCCGCCGCAACGCAGGCGACGGCTCCCGCAGCGGGAGTTGTTCGCGCCGATTCGACTGCGTCCGCGGCGGCTCCAGTTCTGCCGCCATCGATTCAGCAGTTCTTTCTGCCGGCCACGCAGCAGGCGCCGCACTACGAGGCCGTCGCGCTCGGGATTGCCAAAGTTGGCTTCTCCGACCCGAAGCTGCAAGTATCGGAGTCGCGCGACGTCGTCGCTGTGGCCCCGATAGGGGAGGGTGCGGTGCCGGTTGACTGGAGCGGCGCCGACGTGGTCGACGTCGCAGCGTCGCAGCTTGCGACGGAGCCCGAAGCGGGTGCGACGTTCGCGGCACTCCCCAAGGCAGCTGCGCTGGCGAAGAACTACGCGTCCTGGCAAAAAGCGTTTTCGACCTGGCTGGCCGCCTCGCAGACGCTCGAGTTGCAGCGGCACTCGTCGTCCAACCTGACGGCGCGAACGGGCGAGTCGGAGCGCGATTTCACGATCCGCGTGCAGACGGCGCAGCGTGAAGCGCGCGACGCCGAAGTCGATGCGATGCGGCGGAAATTCGCCGAACAGCGCGCGCGGCTCGAGGAGCGGCTGCGCCGCGCGCAAGAGGGCGTGGACCGGGAGCAGGAGCAGGCGTCGCAGCAGAAGCTGCAGACCGTCGTGTCGATTGGCGCGACCGTCTTCGGCGCCCTGATGGGCCGCAAGGCGCTCAGCGCCAGCACCCTCGGGCGCGCGACGACGGCGGCGCGGGGGCTGGGCCGGGCGTCAAAGGAATCCGACGATGTCCGCCGGGCGCAGGACACGGTGGAGGCGGCGAAGCAGGCGCTGGACGATCTCGACGCACAGATCGCGGAGGAAACGAAGGCGATTCAAGCGCGGTATGACGCGGAGGCGACCGCGGTCGACACGGTCAAGCTGGCCCCGAAGCGCGGCCAGATCTCGGTCCAATGCGTCGCGCTCGGCTGGCGCGCGCGGTAATGGGGACAGTCCCCATTTTTCGCAAAAAATGGGGACAGCCGACAGCTCTCCACGATCGTCGAGACGGCTGTCCCCATTTTTGTAAAAAAATGGGGACTGTCCCCATTATTGCGACGGGCACGGACCGGCCGCCTCGATTGCGCGGACTTTCGCGAAGAAAACCGCCGTCCAGGACTCCGGATCATGCGCCGCTGCGACGACCTGGTTCAGCTGCGTCGCGCCGGAGGACGCAAACAGCGCGCGGATCTGATCGGCGCTGAGTCGATGGAGCAGCCGCAGCGCCAGTTGCCGGCCCTCCTCTGAAATGACGTGCTCGCCGAACGTGCCCCCACCATACGGCAGCGTCTTCATCGTCAGCACACACGACCGCGCATCCGACCACAGAGTCGTGTGCTGCCAATTGGGCAGATCCAGCTTGAGCGGCCCGAACGTCGCGCCCAGATCCTGGATGATCGCGACGGGTGCCGCACACGCACCGTCTCGCAGAGGCACACCCGTCGGACAGAGCAGACGCTGGTTCGATCCCTTGTTGTCCCAGTGGGACAGCAGCACCGCCATGACCCGCAACGCATCGACGTCTGAACGCGGCGCGCCGCCGGCATGCGGATCGATCAGGTCCAGCTCGTACCAGGACCAGCCCTGATCGGGCGTGCTCTCGATGCGCGCGCCCTCGAACGGCAGCTCGACGGTCGCATTCGCGAACACGACGGCCTCGCTCGGACTCGCGCCCGCAAGACACCGGTCATGCGCGCCGCCACCTTCCAGGCATTGCATCGCCGAGTACGGATCCGTCGGGCATCCGAAGCATCGGACACTCCTGACTCTGAAGACACGATCGACCGGGAAGCCCAGAGCCAGCAACAAACGGGACGCTGCGATTTCTGCCGGCAGTTCGGGATTGTCAGCGCCGTATTTCACCTTCACGTCCAGACCGTTGCGGGTCCGGCAATGAAATTTCGGTGTGGTGCCGCCCACGGCCTCCGTGACGAACGCGCAGACGACATCGTCGCTGTCGCCGAACGGTCCCGGAGGGTTTCGAGAGAGATCGACGCGTTCGATCGGCACGGCGGGCTCGTGCCAGACGCGGGCCCGCGACAGCGCCAGGTTGCGCACGCGCGGGGCTACGAGGCGTTTGTCCGAAATCCCGACTGACGCAGGTCCCGAGCAGGCTGCGACCAGGCAGCCTACGGTGATTCCTGCGACGACTCGCACGCGCGCCAGCCTAGCACGTGGCCCCGGCCTCATCCGATCGAGCGGCGCACGAAGCGCAGTGCGGCGCTACTCCTCTGGAGATTTTTTCAGACCAGTCGCCGGATCGGGAGCGGTCCCGACCCCGCCTTCTGCAATCTGCTCACGGTGTGTCGCGTTCTGGGCGACGTCCGCCGCGGCGGCCGGCTGTTCGCTGTCCGCCTGGCGGTGCAGATCGTCGTCCTGGCCACGTTCGGCGGCCGGATAGGTGGCGTCCGCAAAGCTTCCGCCCTCGCCGCCGACCTCGGCGGTGACAGGCAGATGATCGTCGCGATATTTTTTGACGTCTTCCATGTCCGCTATGGCGTGCGGCGCGCGCTCACCGGCGCGCGTTGAGGCCGACCGTCTGCCCGTTCACGGACTCGTATTCGTAGCGCACCTCGAGCTGCGAGGTCCCGGCGAACCGGATCTTCGCCGTGGAATCCGTCGCGACCGGCACTCTCACGCCGCCGATTCTGGCGTATCGACGGACGACGTTCACGAGGCTGGTCCAGAACGAGGGATTCTTGGCGAGCCGCCCTTCGACCCGCAGGAGGTCGCCGCTCGCCGGATCGATCACCATCTGCCCATTCACGAGCAGGACGTCTTTCCGTCGCGCCTGGATCGGCACGACGGTCGTGCCGTCGGTGTCCGTTTCCGGCGCCTTGAAATCGTAGTTCTGTTCCGTGAGGTCCGCCTTCTGCGCGTCGCCGCTGTTCACCAGTTCCTGCTCGCGAGCGAGCATCACGCGGAGCACTTTGTTGCGGATCGTGTCGGACCCACGCTCATTCACGATTGTGTAGTCGAAGTGCCCATGCTGGAGGGTGGTGTACGCCTCCATCCAGGCTTCCTGGTTCATGCACTCGCTCCACGCGTGGATGCGGCGGATGGCGCGGTACTCACGCAGCTCCTGCGAAGGCTGCGCGAACGGCCCCGCCAGACGATCGTCTGGCTGCGCCTTGACCGGGGTTCCCGCACCCGCGGCAAGTGTGAAAGCGATTACACACAACGCAGCGAAACGCGTCGTGCGGGAGCGATTTGCACGGTCAATCGAGGCGATGAGGGTCTGGACCGGCGCCATAAGCAACTCCGGTCCATCTGGTGGCAAGAACCGCGCCCGGCGTCCGACCCGACGGCCGGGGTCGGACCCTGGCGGGGCACCTGACGATCCCGGCGGGGCGCCTGACCTTTTTAGAGCGCCCGAAGGGCGACGATCGGGTCGACCGAGGCGGCGCGGCGGGCCGGGATGAGGCAGGCCAGCACCGCAACGGTCACCATGACCGCCGATACCGCCAGAAATGTCAGCGCGTCGGTTGGCTGCACCTCGAATAACAGCGAAGCAATCCAGCGGGTCAGCGCCAGCGCGCCGGCGAGGCCGATAGCCAGGCCGATGAGCACGAACTGAACACCTTGCCGGAGCACGAGGCGGGCGACGCCCGTACGCGGAGCCCCGAGCGCCATCCGGATCCCGAACTCCTGCGTCCGCTGGTTCACCCAATACGCGACGACGCCCGCCAGCCCGGCGGCGGTAATAATCAGCGCCAATAGCGCAAAAATTCCCAGAAGCGTCGCGGCCGTGCGCGGCGCCTGCAGACTCTCCCCCCGGACCTCGTCCATCGTGCGGAACTGCTCGACGGGCTGGTCCGGATCGATGCTGCGCACGAGACCCTTGATTTCCCGCTCCATGACGCCCTCGGGCAGATTCGTGTGCACGAGCCAGTTCATCGTGAGCATTGGGTCGTTTTCGGACAGCGGCACGTACACCTGATCGGCCGGGGCTGTGGCGAGTTGCTGCCGCGCATCCTGCACGACGCCCACGATCCTGGCCCAGGTCTTACCCTGGTCGCCTGAGATGCGTCTGCCAATCGGATCCACGTCGGGCCAGTAATGACGGGCCATCGACTCGTTGATCACGACGACTTCCCGATCGGGCGTGCCATCCGCATTCGTGAAGATACGCCCGCGAAGCAGCGGCTGCCCGATGGTCCGAAAGTACCCCGGCGTCGCAACGTGAACATCGACGCGCGGCGGAGTCTCGCCGGGGCCGAGCGGGTGGTTCTCCATCTGGAAGGTTGCGTTGAACAGACCGGTGCTGTTCAACGGAAACGTTCCGCCCCCGGCGGCATCGATGACGCCAGGCAAGGCGGTCAAGCCGTGCTCGAACGTCTGCCAGAACTCCAGGATTTTCGCGCCGCGATACTTCGTGAAATTCAGCGCGATACGCATCGTCAGGATGTTGTCGGTGCGGAAGCCCGGGTCGAGCTCCTGCAGCTTGACGATGCTGCGGAGGGTGAGGCCCGCCGCAATCAGCAGCATGAATGAGATCGCCACTTGCGCGACGATCAAGGAGGACCGCAGCAGATGGCGGCGTTCGGTCGAGCGGCCGGCATCCCTCAGCGACGCTGCGGTGTCGCGGCGCGCACCGGACGCCGGCACGATCCCAAACGTGACGCCGGTCAAGACCGTGAGGCCAAGCGTGAAGAGCAGCACGCGCGCATCGATGCTCGTCTCGGCAGCTCTCGCCGTCAGACGACCCGCAAATGCGACGAGCGCCTCCAGCGAGAAGATCGCCAATACGAGTCCGAGCGCTCCACCGGCCGCGGAAAGCAGCAGGCTTTCGGTGAGCATCTGCCGGATCAGCCGGGACCGTCCCGCCCCAAGTGCGGCGCGCACCGCCAGCTCACGCTCGCGTCCCACGATTCTCGCGACGATCAGGTTCGCAACCGACGCGCACACGATCAGCAGCACGAAGGCGGTCGTTGCGAGCAGGATGAGCAGTGTCGGACGGGCATGGCGCGTCAACTCGTCCTGCAGCGGCGTTGCCGTGGCCGTCAGGCCATCGGTCGGATACTTTGTCGGATACGTGCGCACCAGCGATGCCGCCGTCAGCTGCAGGTCAGCCTGGGCTTTCGTCAAGGTGACGTCGGGATGGACGCGACCGATCGCACCCGACATGCGCATCGCGCGGTCGCTTGCCATCTCCGGAGCCGATCGAAACGGACACGCCGATGTCGGCATGTAGACATCGACCGGCTCCGGGAAGTCCGGCATCGGCGGCATCACGCCGATGACCGTGTGAGGCCGATCGTTCATCCGGAACACCCGGCCGACGACACCGGGGTCGCCGCCGAAGCTGCGCTGCCAGTAGGAGTGGCTCAGCACGAGCACTGCCGGCGCACCGGGCCGGTCATCCGCCGGCTCGAACGTCCGACCGTAGAGAGGACGGATGCCGAGCAGATCGAAGAAGTTCGCGGATACGACTTCCGTCGAGACGCGCTCCGGCTCGTTGCGGCCCAGCAGGATGAACCACATGTTGTGGAATTCCGCGACGTCGGTGACGCTGCGCGACCGCCGATAGTCGGCGATATCGAGCGCCGAGAAGCCGATGTCGGGAACGCCGGCTCGTGGCCGGGCCTGCCTCAGCACGACCAGCCGCTCGCCGTCGGCGTAGGGAAGCGGCCGCAGCAGCACGCTGTTGACGACGCTGAAGACGGCGGTGTTGGCGCCGATGCCGAGCGCCATCGTGCCTATCACCGCGAGGGCGAATCCCGGGCTGCGCCGCATGCTGCGCAGCCCGTATCGCACGTCCTGCCACACGACTTCAACGAATCGCGACAGCCAGGCATCGCGGACGTTCGCCTTGACCGCATCGAGCGCACCGAACGCACGCAGAGCCTCGCGGCGCGCGTCGTCCGGACGCATGCCCGATGCGACGTTCTGTGCCGCGAGCATATCGATGTGGAATTGCAGTTCGGCATCGAGCTCCCGCTCGAGCCGGTTCCGCCGCACCAGCGGCATCAGACGCGTGCGCCATCGACCCAGCATCGTCGCACCCTGATATTGCTATCCCGCGATCACGCGTGCCACGGCGGCAGAGATGCGCTCCCAGTTCCGCGTCTCGTCGGCCAGATGCTTCCGCCCATCGCGAGTCAGTTGATAGAACTTCGCCTGTCGGTTGTTGTCGGAATTCCCCCACTCCGCCTCGATGAGGCCCTGTTGCTCGAGACGATGCAGGGCTGGATAGAGCGACCCCTGATTGACCTGCAGCACGTCCTCTGACAGCTGCTGGATGCGTTGCGAAATGCCCCATCCATGCATGGGGCCGCGCTGCAGCGTGCGGAGAATCATCAGGTCGAGCGTGCCCTGCAGCAGGTCGGACTTCGGCGGCATGCGAGTGACTCCTGTCGAATATCTACAAGAATACCGGGCGCGCATCCATGTGTCAATGACGCGGGAATCAGGGGCGGACGAGCAGCTGTTTCAGCGCATCGAGCGTGTCGGCCTCCGCAGCCGGCTTGTCGCGGCGCCATCGGAGCATGCGCGGAAACCGTACGGCGATGCCGCTCTTGTGGCGTCCTGACGGCGCGATCGCCTCGAAGCCCAGCTCGAACACGTGGATTGGATCGACCACGCGCACCGGCCCATGGCGCTCGCGTGTGTGGCGCCGGATCCATCGGTCGAGTTCCGCGATTTCCGCGTTCGACAGCCCCGAGTAGGCTTTCGCGATCGGGACGAGCTGACCATCGTCCCACACGCCGAATGTGTAGTCCGTCAGGAGGCTCGCGCGCTTGCCGCTTCCAGGCTGCGCGTAAATCAGCACGGCATCGATGGTGAGCGGGTCGATCTTCCACTTCCACCACTCGCCGCGACGCCGGCCGACGCCGTAGGTGGACGATCGGCGCTTGAGCATGAATCCCTCGACGCCGCGCGCGCGCGACTCCTCTCTGAGGCTCGCGAGCATGCGCCAGGATCCGGCGGCGACGCGCTCGGACAGGCGGAGAACTCCCGCGCCTGCGACGAGCGGCTCGAGGGCCAGCCGCCGTGCGTCGAGTGGCTCGGATCGAATGTCGGTTCCATCCCGCTCCAACAGGTCGAAGGCGACCAGTGTCACAGGCACCTTGCGCATGATCTGCGCCAGCTGGCGTTGGCGGCCGATGCGCTGCTGGAGCGCCGAGAAGGGCATGGGCCGGCCATCGGCAAAGGCGAGGATTTCTCCGTCGACCACCGTGCCGTCGGGCAGGCGGGTTGCCGCCGCGGCAATTTCGGGAAAGCGATGGGTGATGAGCTCCTCGCCTCGGGACCAGATCCAGCATTCGCCGGCGCGGCGCACGACCTGGGCGCGGATCCCGTCCCACTTCCACTCGACGATCCAGTCGTCGATCTCGCCGAGCGTCTCGGGAGGCGACTCCAGTGGCGACGCGAGGAAAAATGGGTACGGCTGCGACGGGTCGCCAGCCTGCGGCACCGCGGCATTCAGCCCTTCGAACCACGCTGCCGACGGCGTCCAGTCGCCCATCATGCGGGCCGCGACGACCGTGGCGTCGACGCGGATCGCTCGTCCGAGCGCCCGCGTGACGAGGGTCTGCGCGATCCCGACCCGGAACTCGCCCGTGACGAGCTTGTTGAGCACGAACCGTTCGCGGCGATCGAGCGAGCGCCACCACGAGGTGACATGGCGGCGCTGCGACTCGGCATCCTCGTTGGACAGCGGCAACAGCCGCTCTTCGATCCACTCGGCGAGTGTGAGAGCGGCGTCGCCGGGCTCCTTTGGAACGGAGTCGAGGACGAGCGCCATCAGTTCCGCGAAGTCGCCTACAGCCGCGTAGCTCTCCATGAAGAGCCAGTCCGGCACGTGCGCTTCGGCCTGTGCCCACTCGCGCAGAGACGCGGACGGCAGCAGCCGTTTGAGCCGACGGCCGGTCAGGAAGAAGATCGCCCATGCGGAGTCGGCGGCCGGCGCCGAGTGGAAGTACTCGACCAGCGCCGCAACCTTCGCGTTGGTCGACGTGGTCCGGTCCAATGCGTCGTATAGAGCGGCGAAGCGCTTCACGACGCGTCCTCGCCATTCTGAGCTTCCGCCGGACTGGGACTCAGCTCGCCGGCTTCTCCCTCGAACGCGGTGCGGAGCGTGCCGGTTTCGAGCCCGCTCTCGCCGAAGTATCGCGCGAGCGCGTCCGACCAGCCGTGCGTCACGAGCACGCGCGACGCGCCGGTCTCACGAACCGTTCCGAGCAGCGACGGCCAGTCGGCGTGGTCCGACAGTACGAAGCCTCGATCGAAGCCGCGCTGCCGGCGTACGCCGCGAACGCGCATCAATCCCGACGCGAACGCGGTCGACGGCTGTGGCAATCGCCGCATCCACACCGTCCCACGTGCGGACAGCGGCGCGAGCACGAGGGATCCCGCAAGCGCCTTGCCTCGCTCTTCTTCAGTGATCCGTTCGGTGGGCGCCAGGTCGATGCCGGCCTGGCGATAGGCGTCGGTCATCGCGGCAAGCGCGCCATGAATACGGATCGGCCGGTCGGTCATCCGCGTCAGCAGCGCGAGGATGCGCTGCGCCTTTCCGAGCACGTAGCAGAAGAGCACGCAGGAACGGCCGGACTCTCTGGCCGTCCGCCACCACTCGTCGATCTCGGCGACGATCGTGTCGGCCGGGTCCCACGTGTAAATGGGGAGCCCGAACGTCGCTTCGGTGACGAACGTGTCGCAACGAACGGGTTCGAACGGGGCGCACGTCGGATCCGCCTCGCGTTTGTAATCACCCGACACGACCCAGACCGCTCCATCGTGTTCGAGGCGGATCTGCGCCGATCCCAGGATGTGTCCCGCAGGATGAAACGAGACGCGCACGCTTCCGATCGTGATGGCCGAATGGTATGGAAGGCTCTCGATCGTCGCACCGGGAAGCCGCTGTTTCAGAAGGAGTTCGCCCGGCGCCGCGCAGAGATACGCAGCCGATCCTGCCGATGCGTGATCGGCGTGTGCGTGCGTGATGAGCGCACGCTCGACGGGCTGCCATGGATCGATGTAGAACCCGCCCGCCTCGCAGAACAAGCCCCGCGGAGTATCGACGATCACGCCGCTTCACTCCGGCCGCGGGCGACGCTCCAGGCGATCGCCGCGAGAACGGCGCCGAACTCCACTGCAAGCGCCCACGGCGGCACGACCCAGGGATGGCGATAGGCGGGAACCCACCACACCAGGTAAACGGGAAGTATCGAGTACGTCCACACGACGAGCGGTATCGTCCGCGGCGTGAACAGAAACGGTGTGAAGTACAGGAGGTACCACGGATAAATCACCGGCGCGCCCGCGACGGCGACGGCCATCGGCCATGCCCACGCATCGCCCGCACCCGCGTCCCGCCGCCGCCGCATCCAGCCGGCAGCGATGAGACCGGCGCACACCGCGAATCCTGCGGCGACGGATGGATTCAGCGCACGCGCGATCGCGTGGAAGAGGGGTCCGTTGAAGCGGATGGCCGCAACCACGTTCGGCACATTTCCGAGCGCGACCGTCCCCACGGAGGCAAACGGCAGGTACAGCAGCAGCAGAATGGCGGCGCCCACGGCGACATCGCGCAGGCGTACGCGCCGCCAGAACAACGGCACCAGGACGATCGGGACGAGCTTCGTCGCGACCGCCAGCACGAATGCGGCGGCGGCCCGCATTCCGCGGCCCGTGCTCAGCATCCAGGCAGCGGTCGCAATCCATAGTGCTCCGAGCGCGTCGACGTGGCCGCTGTGCGCCACCTCGAGGATCACGAGCGGGTTCCATCCATACGCGAGCGCAAGCCACGGCGATCGATCCGTGTCGCGCAACCAGCAGAGCAGCACCGCGATCGTGAGCAGGTCGCACAGCACGAGCGCGATTTTCATTGCCCTCGGCGTTTCACGGATCGTGACGACGAGCCGGAAGAACAGCTGCGCGGCAGCCGGATAGGGCGTGCGCGCGCGGATGCTCGGCATACGGCGGGTCTCGTCCGTGTGCGTCCACGCCAGCGCCGGATCCGCAGGCACGATGGCGAAGGGGTTGAGGCCGAGCCGCTGCACGCGGCCGTCATAGAGATACCGAACCATGTCGTTGTCCGCGCCCACCGGGGCGACCGCCAGCGGCACTCGGAACAGCACCGCGAACACCAGCGCCATGTTGAACAAGCGTCCGGTCGCGCGCGGGTCGAACAGTCGTGGCAGCAGCAGCGCGTAGACGATGCAGGGAACCGCCGCGAAAAGATAGAACAGCGGACTGCCAAGCGGGGCTTGAGAGATCGCCAGCGCGGCCAGGGCGGCGAGCGTCGCGGTGCCGCCGCCAAGGATGATCGGTCGCATGCGCACACTGATTATAGAAAGCGCAGTGCTCGGTGCGGGGTGCGGCGTGCGTCGTGCGGGGTGCGGCGTGCGTCGTGCGGGTGCGTCGTGCGCCGTGCGCCGTGCTTCGTGCGGGTGCGTCGTGCGGCGTGCGTCGTGCTTCGTGCGGGGTGCGGCGTGCGTCGTGCGGGTGCGGGGGGCGGGCGCGGGGTGCGGGTGCGGAGGCCGGGGCGTCGTGCGGGTGCGGAGGGTGCGTCGGGCGGGGGGGCCGCGGCGACTTACTTCGGCACGCCGACGCGCGCGCCCATGTCATCGAGGAACGAGGCGGTCGTCGTCGCGGCAGAGCGGGCGAAGTACTCGCACCCGAGCAGGGGTGTTGCGAGCTCCGGCGTGAGCCACGAGAACGGACTGCGCGAACCGATCTGGCTCCGATGTGCGCGCAGCGCATCGAGCTTGCTGCCGACATAGGCGGAAACATCCACCACCAGCGTCGGCGGCGGCGCGTAGGCGCCGAAGGCTTCGGCGTCGATGTCCCACAGCGACAGCTCCTCGCCACCGGGTGCGTGCGCCGTCGCGAGGTCGAGCACGTTCTTCATCAGGTCCTTGGGGAACACGACGTAGTAGAGCGCCGGCTGGTCGGGCGCGAGTTGTGCGACCGCCTCGGTCACCCGCTCGTGGACGTAGATGTGATCCGGATGCCAGTACAAGCCATCCGGCCCGAACGTGACGACGGCATCGGGGCGCACGTAGCGCATGGCCACGACCATCTCCTGGCGGAACAACGCGTAGTTCTCGCCCGGGAGCTCGCCGTCAGGATGATCGAGCAGGATCAGCTCGTGGATCCCGAGACGCTCGGCCGCGTCGTGCAGCTCGCCGCGGCGCACGATGCCGAGTCCGACGTCGTCGCTGCAGCCGGGGACGCGTTCGCCGGCTTCGCCGCGCGTCGCGCACAGGAGCGTGACGCACGCGCCTTCCGCCGCGCACCGCGCCAGCAGACCTCCACACGCCAGCGATTCATCGTCCGGATGCGCGAATACCGCGAGGAGCCGCCTGCCGGCGAGCGGTCCGTCTGACGCGGACGGCCGGATGGTGATCCCTTCGGTCATGGGCGGCTGCCCGCGCCGATAGCAACGCCTGCTGCGTGTGCCGCAACGAGACGCTCGTACACCGCGACGTATTCGTCGACCATCCGCATGGCGCCGTAACGCGCCACGCCGCGCTCGCGTACCTTCCGCCGGTCGAGTGCAAACACGCGCGAGAGTCCCGCGGCCATCGTGTTCTCGTCCTTGAACACGATGCCGGTGACGCCGTCGTCGATGACTTCGCGGACGGCCCCGCGATCGAGCGCGGCGACCGGCGTACCGCACGCCATCGACTCGGCCAGGACCAGGCCGAAGGGTTCGCCCGACTGGACGGGGTAGAGCAGCGCGCGCGCTCCGCCGAAGAGTTCGACCTTGCGTTCGTGGCCCACCTCGCCGGCGTAGATCACGCGCTCGCCGTCGACGAGCGGCTTGATTTTCGTGTGGTAGTACTCGTCTTCCGGCGCCGCGAGGATGATTCGCAGTCCCGCCCGCTTTGCGATTTCAATCGCCTGGACCGGCCCTTTGCCGTCGGTGAACCGGCCGAGGAACAGCAGGTAATCGTCGGGCTGTTCGCGAAACGCGAACGATTCGGTGTCGATCCCGTGCAGCACCGTGCCGACGATGTTGAGGCCCGAGAGGAGACGCGCCTGCTCGCGTGAAATCGCGACGAACGGTGCCTCCGGGTACCTCGCCCACAGTCCGACCTCTTCCTGCGAGGGCGAGTGGTGAAGCGTCTGGAGCAGGGGCACGGGACAGAGCCGCGTGAACCCGAGCGACATCGGGTAGTACGCCGCCTGGTAATGAATGATGTCGAACTCGCGGGCGCGCTCCACGGCCGCGGCGAGGTTCAGCATCTCGTACAGCTCCCATGGCCACATCGACGTGTCGTGCCAGTAGCCGTGCGGGTAGACCGACTCGAGCCTTGCCGACGTGGTGCTGTCGCCCGTCGCGAAGAGCGTCACGTCATGGCCGCGGGTGACGAGGCCTTCCGTCAGCAGCCAGGTGACGAGTTCAACGGACCCCGAACCGACGGGCGGAACCGCTGTCGCCACCGGGCAGATCTGCGCGATTCGGAGCGGTCTGCTCATGCGGCCCTCTCGATGAGCGACGACAGCACGGTAGACGCCTCGAAGTGCTCGCGCGCCACCGCCGACGCGGCCGCGGAATGGCTCGCATAATCGGCGTCGACCCGCGCGATGGCGTCCGCCGCTTCATCAGGCGTCGAAAAGGACAGCAGTCCCTGACCCGACGGGAGGTGCCGCGACCATTCGGTGTCCTGCACGATCGCCGGACGTCCGGCGGCGAGATAGCACTCGGTCCGGTCGCTGAACCAACCGCAGCGGGTCGACACATACGTGTGCTTGGCCACACCGAATTCGCCGCGCGACGACTGGATGAACGACCGGTATCCGGCTGGCGTCCTCGACACCTGCATCGCTGGAAGCGTCGCCCACCCGTGATCCCGCAGGAACTGCTGCGGACCGTTGACGGCCAGTTCGAAGCGGGGCCCCAGGCGCGCCGGGAGATCCAGAAACCGCAGGAACTCGACGTCCTTGTTGCCGCCCACGTCAGTGAAGCTTTCGATCGTCCAGCTCATTACGCTCGTGTAGCGATCGCGGGTCGGCGGCGCGGCGGTGGCCCACAGCGAGGTCACGACGGGTTGCCACGTCTTGAGCCACGTGAACTCGCCTGTGGGAACCGAACAGGCGTCGGTGCCGATGTTCGAACCGAACGTGAACAGCCGGTCGAACCCGCGGAAGAACTGGACGTACCACTCGTCGTTCTTGGCGATCGAGAGCTGGGTGAACGCCGGATCGGAGTCGACGAACACCTTTCTGGGGATGCGGGCGTACTCGTCGCGCCAGAACCACGTGCCGCCCGACAGATTGATGAAGAGGTCCGCGGACCTGGCGTACTCCAGGACGCTCTCGCGGGCCGCCCCGTGATAGCTGCCGTCGTAGTTGATGAACGACCACGCCTCGCCGAGGCCGTGCGGCCTCAAAGCATCATCGATGTAGCGCAGCCCGTAAGACGGGTCGACCGCGCGCGTGTTCTGCTCCGGGTCGTAAATGCACTCCCCCGTATCCTCGATGTAAAAGACCTCGTGTCCGAGCGCGCGGAGGCCGAGCAGATACATGAGCGAACACCACGTGACGCCCCCGAGTGGATATCGGGCGATGATGCCCGCGAAGAGGATCCTCACCGGATTTCCTGCGCGAGCTCGTCGACCGTCAGCGGCTCGTCGAGCGACTTGCCGACGACAAGGCGCTGCCACATGCGCCGGTATAGATCGCTCTGCTCGAGGATCTCCTCGTGGCGGCCGCTCGCGATGATGCGGCCGGCGTCCAGCACGAGAATGCGGTCGGCGTCGCGGATCGTCGAGAGGCGGTGCGCGATGACGATCGTGGTCCGCCCCGCGCGGAGCCGGCGCAGCGCGTTGAACACGATCTCCTCCGACAACGCGTCGAGCGAGGAGGTCGGTTCGTCGAGGATGAGGATCGGTGCGTCTTTCAGCACGGCACGCGCGATCGCCATCCGCTGACGTTCGCCGCCGGACAGCCCGCTGCCGGTCTCGCCGATTTCGCTCTCGTATCCACGCTCGAGGCGCGAGATGAATTCGTCGGCGTGCGCGGCGATAGCGGCGCGCCGGATCTCTTCGGGCCCGGCGTCGAGCTGGCCGTAGCGGATGTTCTCCGCGATGGTGCCCCTGAAGAGCACCGGGTCCTGCTGCACGATCGCGATCCGTTCGCGAAGGGCGCGCAGGTCGTACGCGCGGACGTCGTAGCTGTCGATGAGGACGCGGCCTTCGTGGGGATCGTAGAACCGCGGGATCATGCTGACGGCCGTCGTCTTGCCCGATCCCGTCAGGCCCACGAGCGCGACGGTTTCGCCCGGCCTCGCCTCGAAGCTGATCGAATGCAGCACACCTGGATGGGTCTCGTACCCGAAACTCACGCGGTCGAACACGACGTGGCCGCGGATTCGGGCGGGATTGAGCCCGCGCGATTCCCCCTCGACGACTTCCGGGGTTTCATCCAGCGTTCGACGGACGCGGCGCGCGCTCGCGAACGCTTCCTGGAGCGAACCCGCCGTGTGCGCGATCGCAGACAGCGGGCCGTATACCGACTCCAGATACGCGATGACGACGAGCAGCGATCCGAGCGTCAGCTCGCCGTGCAGCACGTGCATGCCGCCGACCAGCAGCACCAGGGTGGTTCCGATGATCGTCACCGACGTGATGCCGACCGAGAACAGCGACTCCTGCCACGTCAACCGGATCCGCGCTTCCATCGTTTCGGTCGCGCGCCGGCCGTAGCGCTGCTGCTCGTAGGTTTCGCGAGCGAAGCTCTTGATGACCCGGATGGCTGCGAACGTCTCGTACAACCGCTCGGAGAGCGTCGACTCGAGTTCCTTGACGCGTTCGGCCCGTTCGCCCATCGGCATCGTGTAAGCCCGCAGGATCCAGTACAGGAACGGGACGACGAGCAGCGCGAGGAGCGCCAGCGTGGCGTCGAGGCGCAGGAGGATCGTGAGCATCACGATCAACGTGAGCGCCGCGGATGCGAGCGGGAACAGGCCGGTCATCACGATGTTGTCGATGCAGTACGCATCGGCGTCGAGCCGGTACACGGCATCCCCCGCGCTCACGCGGTTGTGATGCTGCATATCGAGCGCCTGCAGATGTGCGAACAGCGTCGCCCGGAGGTCGTAGACCATCCGCTGGCCCGTATCGACCTGAATCTGGGTGTGCCACATCGAGATGACCTGGCTGGATACCTGCAGCACGAGACCCGCGACCAGCACGATCGCGAGCAGTCCTGCCGGCGACGCGCCGCCTATCGGGTTGACGATCGCCTGCGCCCAGTGCGGCAGCGGGTGGCCGACGAGCACGTTGTCCACGACGATCTTCAGCGGCCATGGCGTCAGCGCGCCGACGGCGACTTCAATGACCGACACGAACGCCAGCAGCGCGAGCCGCCAGCGGTACGGCGTCATGTGCGAACCAATCCACCGAAGGAGTCGTCTGTCGGGCATGATTCGGGGATTCAGGTTCGACGCCGCTCGGATGCGGCGGCGCGCGTGCGGAGCAGCGGCGGCCTCACCGTCGGCGAAGGTTTCACCGACTTCCGGGCGGTCGTCACCGGCGGTTTGGGCATCGTCGCGACAACGCGTGTCGCCGGCGGCTCGACGATCACCGCCGACACGGGCTGCACCACAATTTTCTGCGGGTGGGCGGCGGGGAAGTAGTCATCTGCCGCATCCCAGACCGTCGGGGCGGCCGTCATCACGAAGAACGCCCCCGTGGCGAGCACCGTCAGCGCCTGCAGCGAGCCGGCAGCGAATCCGGCAAATGCCGGACGCCACGCGGGTCCCTCGCCGAGCGCCTGGAACGCGCCGGCAGTGGCGACTTCCTGCATCGCGGCGTGCATGCGGGCACTGGCGAGCGCGATGCGCCGGAACGCCCAGCCGAGCGCGAACGCACAGGCAAGTACGAGCGCGAGCGACCGCGCGTTGTAACCCGCGCGTTCGAGCAGCATCGCGGTGAGGATGGCCGCCGACAGCCCCGTCATCGATGCGATGCCTGCGGCAGTCGGCCGCACGCGCGTCGACGTCCGCACGAGACACGCTCCGCGCGCGTGCTCCTCGACGAGTCCGCGGGCTTCGAGGCGGCCGAACCCGCCGATCGGAAGCGCCACGTCCCAGCGCTGCGACCAGCCCTCGTCTACGTCTACACGGCCCGCGCCTCGCTGGCGCCGCAGCGCCGCAACGAGCTGGTCGAGCATCGACGACAGCGACGTCCAGTTCTCGGTCCAGTAGCGCCGCTCGAGGCGGACGCCTGCCGTGAGCAGCAGCGCGCGCCCGATCGACGGCAGGCTCCGCACCGACGTTGCGGCCATCGTTTCGCTCAGTTCGGATGGAGCTGCGAAGTGGCCGCGAATGCGTCCGCGCAGCCGGGCGAGCGGCTGGACGATGTGCAGCCACGCGATGAGCAGCCGATCGATCACCCCGCCGTAGGGGAACTCGACGTCGAACGCGAACGAGAGACATCGCGCGACCGTCGTCATCAACCCAATCATGCCCAGCGCGAGCGACGCGCGCCCGGCATCGGGCACGATGAACAGACCGGTCACGCCGGCCAGCGTCAGCAGGATCGACAACACGATCCATCCCGCCGACGTCGGGAGAAACGACAGTCCGGAGGCCCCCGCGTTATAAACGGACGGAAATGCGGCCGTGCCCCACGCGCCGGTATTCAGGCGATCGCGATAGAGCGCGCGCACGAACGGCAGCGGACTGTAAATCCGCCCGCGCCAGAGCATGTCGCCGCCGACGAACTTGTCGGGGTGCTTCAGCGCCAGCCACGTCTCTCCCTCGCCGTACCCGAGTTGCTGCCGCCAGTAGGCGCGGATGCTGGCACGATGACGATGCCAGACGAGCGCCGAAGGAGAAAAGCCGATCTTCCATCCGCGGGCCTGCAGCCTCCAGCAGACGTCCACGTCGTCGCCGGCGCGCAGATAGATCGGGTTGAAGCCGCCGATCGATTGGAGGGCATCGCGGCGAAACGCCATGTTGCACCCGGGCACGTGCTCGGCGATGCGGTCGTCGAGCAGCACGTGCGTGGGGCCACCAGGCGCACGGGCCACGCACTGCGCGATCCACGGATCATCCTCAGGCACGACGTTCGGTCCGCCGGAGCCGACGACGTCGGAGTGGAGGAATGGCTGAACGAGATACGCGAGCCACAGCGGATCCACACGAACGTCGGCGTCCGTGTAGGCGACGATCTCACCCGTCGCCGTTTCGAGGCCGATGTTGCGCGCGCGGCTGAGACCGCCATTCGGCACGTCGACGACGCGCCGAACGATCGGGCCGTCGTTCCGGTCGGCCCACGCATGCGCGCGCGTTCCGGTACCGTCCGTCGATCCGTCGTTGACGACGATAACCTCGAAGCGCGGATAGTCGAGCGCATCGAGCGAGGCAAGGCATGCGTCGATGGTCTCGACGGCGTTGTACGCGCACACGACCACCGACACGGACGGCCAGGTCTGCCGCGCAGCCGCGGAGAACGGTGCTTCAGCAAACGTCCGCGAGACCCTGGCGAGCGCCGGCTTCGGCTGCCGTGCGCGATCGACGAGACCAAAGTGCCAGTCTTCGACGTCGAAGCCGCCCCGCCACCACTCGTCGGTCCAGGCGAACGCGATCGCGCCGCACGCGCCTTCCTCGAACGCGGCCTTCACGTGCATCGCCGTAATCGATGCCTGCCCCTCCGCGCCTTCGCGGATGCTGTCCGCGCCGGCCTCGGCGAGCAGCATCGGCTTGTGGCCGGCGATGCTCTGCAGCTGCGCGAGGTAGCGGCGGAGGTCGTCCTCCTGGTGCAAGTACACGTTGAAGCTGCACACGTCGAAGGCGGACAGATCGAGGTAGCTGGTCGGCGGATAGTTCACATACGTGAACAGCGCGTCAGGTGCCGCCGCGCGAGCGCGGTCGCACAGTTCTTTCAGAAACTCCTCGATCCGGGCGCGGCCGTGCCACCGCACCACGCTCGGCGGAATTTCATTGCCCAGCGCGAACATCAAAACGGAGGGGTGCCCCGCGAGCCGTCGCACGTGCGTTTCAATCTCGCGGAAGATGCTGGCCGTAAGAGCGGCATCGTCGAGAAACGCGACGTGCTGCGTCCACGGCAGTCCAACCATCACGCGCAGGCCGGCCTCGTGGGCGTCATCGAGCAGCCAGACCGGCGGCGGCGTGTACACCCGGACCGTATTGAATCCGGCGGATGCCATCGCGGCGAAATCAGTGCGGACGCGATCCCGGGTCGGGAACTGGAGTCCGTCCTCTCGAGGTGCGAACGTGCCGTACGTGACGCCCTTCACAAGGAAGCGGCTTGTTCCTTCGCGGAGGAACTTTCCGTCGACCTTCACTGGCTGCATATGCATTCGAGCACATCAAGTTTGCGGCCACGCGCCACCCCCGGCGCATGCCCGTAACTTATTGGAAACACCATATTTTGCCATAATTTTCCACGTCATCAGGCGGGGCGGGACGGCAGCAGTGTGGCAGTTTTGCGCGCACCGGAAGCTCGGGCAGGCGTATTGCTCCGCTCACGCGAGATGATGCAGGGACGACCGGTGTATGTCGTGTTGATGCTGTGTTTGCGGCGAGCTCCGCCGCGGCGCAGACCTCGTCCGATGTGTCTTCCGCAACCGACGATCCACCCTGGAAGATCGTCGCCAGGCACCTGTTGAATCCGGAAGATGAGGTTTCGACC
>DATJIW010000077.1:0-18201 GCA_035492775.1 Vicinamibacterales bacterium | reverse complement strand
ACCAGCGCGCCGATCGCGAGCGGGACCTGCGCCGCCTCCGGTCCGCGAACCACGCGCAGCGCATACGTCGCGAACGTGATGGCGACGGCCGCAATCGCTCCGCTCTCGATGACCAGCAACAGGGCCCAGCCGTAGAGAAAGCCGGCGAGCGGATGGAGTCCGTCGCGCAGGTAAACGTACTGTCCGCCCGCTTTTGGAAAGATGGCGCCGAGTTCCGCATACGAGAACGCGCCGGCAAGCGCGATGAGTCCACCGGCCACCCACGCGCCGAGCACGAGCGCCGGCGTATCGAGCTGGGCGGCGACGATGTGCGGCGTGATGAAGATCCCGGCGCCGATGATGCCGCCGACGACCACCATCGTGGCGTCGAACGGTCCGAGCGCGCGTTTGAAACTCACGCGGTGAGTATATGGCCGCGCGCGCCGTGCGTTGCGCTACGGGCCTCGGACTTCCAGCCTCGCGACAGCGCACTTCCGACTATTCGTCCGGGCTGTCCTGATAGTCGAGGAAGGGGGACCGGCCGTGGGAGGGCAAATCATCGCGGTCGACGGCGTTGACGCCTATCGCCGGAGCATCGATGCGTCCGCCCGGAAACAGCCGGTAATCCCGATCCGGCGGCTCGGCCGTCGTGCCCGGACCGGGCTTCGGCACGCCTTTTCCGTCGTCTGCGCGGGGCGAGTCTGCCATGGCGTCCTCCTTGATATCAGAAACCGCTCGTCAGGGCGGGTTGCAAGTAAAATACCTGAATGTCCACACACGCGCCGACCTCTCCAGCAGAAGAACACTCCGACGTGACCGCCGGCCCGCCGCAGCAGTCCGTCACGCTCAACGCCGCCTTTGCCGGCGTGCGCCGCGTTCCCGCCCCGGTGAACGAACCGACCCGCACGTATGCGCCGGGTTCGCCCGAACGCGCGGAGCTGAAGGCGCGGCTGAAGTCGATGGCGGCGGAAAAAGTCGAGATCCCGCTCGTCATCGGCGGTCGGGAAATCCGCACCGGAGAGACGCACGACGTCGTCATGCCGCATGCGCACAGCCACGTGCTCGGCACCTACCATCTGGCGCGCCCCGAGCACGTTCAGCAGGCGATTAATGCCGCGGTCACCGCGCGGCGCGAATGGTCCGCCTGGCCGTGGGAAGATCGTGCGGCCGTCCTCCTGAAAGCTGCCGAGCTGCTCGCGACGACATGGCGGGCGACGCTGAACTCGGCGACGATGCTCGGACAGTCGAAGACGGTGTTCCAGGCGGAAATCGACTCCGCCTGCGAAATGATCGACTTCTGGCGGTTCAATACGGCGTTTGCGGAGCAGCTCTACTCCGAGCAGCCGTCGAGCAGTGCCGGGGTCTGGAACTCGATGGAGTACCGCGCGCTCGAAGGCTTCGTTTACGCCGTCACGCCGTTCAACTTCACCGCCATCGGCGGGAATCTCACGACGGCTCCGGCGCTGATGGGCAATGCCGTCGTGTGGAAGCCCTCGCACGCGGCGATGCTGTCGTCCTATTACACCCTCAAACTGCTCGAGTCCGCGGGGCTGCCGCCAGGGGTCATCAACTTCCTGCCGGGCGACCCCGTCGAGATCTCGAACGGGCTGCTCGATTCACCGGATCTGGCCGGGATCCACTTTACCGGGAGCACCTTCGTGTTCAACGGGATGTGGAAGAAAGTCGGCGAGAACATGGGCCGCTACCGCGGCTATCCACGCCTCGTCGGCGAGACCGGCGGCAAGGATTTCATCGTCGCGCATCCGTCGGCGGATCCGCAGGAAGTCGCCGTCGCGATCGCGCGCGGCGGTTTCGAGTATCAGGGCCAGAAGTGCTCGGCCGCGAGCCGCGTTTACATCGCACGATCGATCTGGAACGAGGTGCGCGATCGCACCGTCGCCATGATGGAAGACATCAAGATGGGCGACCCGCGCGACTTCCGCAACTTCATGTCCGCCGTCATCGACAAGAAGGCGTTCACGAAGATCAGCGGGTACCTGGACGATGCGAACAGGAACGCGAAGATCGTCTCGGGCGGCAAGGCCAAGGGAGACGAGGGATTCTTCATCTCGCCGACGCTGCTCGTGACCGAGGATCCGGGATACCGGCTGCTGTGCGAAGAGATCTTCGGACCTGTCGTCACCGCTTACGTGTATCCGGACGATCAGTGGGTGGAAACGCTCGACATCGTCGACAAAACGTCGCCGTATGCGCTCACCGGCGCCGTGTTCAGCCGCGATCGGGCGGCCGTGCGCCAGGCGATGAGCGCGCTGCGCAACTCCGCGGGTAACTTCTACGTGAACGACAAGCCGACCGGCGCGGTCGTCGGTCAGCAGCCGTTCGGCGGCGCTCGCGCCTCCGGCACGAACGACAAGGCCGGCTCGAAGCTGAACCTCGTGCGGTGGGTCAACGCCCGGACGATCAAGGAAACGCTCTCGCCGCCGCGCGATCACAAATATCCGTTCATGGCGGAAGAATAGAGCGTCGGGACTCGAGGCTCGACGATCTGCGATCGAGCCTCGAGGCTCAGGGCAGGGAGCGGCGAACCGTGGCCTCGTGCCGTTGGTGGAATTCGCGCTTTCTTCGCGGGGCCTGGCTGCTCGTTGCAGCAGTGGTGATGCTGCCGCCGCATGCAGCGGCCGAAAAGCCGGTCACCACCGTCTACGTCACCAGCACACCATCTGCGGGGTCCTCCGCATCAGATGAAGTTGCGCGCGGGCTTGCCGATGCCGCGCGCGAGTTGCGCGACGCGCTGGCGCGAAAGAAGGCACTTCGCATCGTCGAAGATCCAGCCGCCGCGGACGTCCGGGTGGAGGTCACGAATCGCGAGGAACGCGATGCGGGCGAGGGCGGCTACGGCGGGATCAAGCTCACGCCGCTCGGCGAGATGATCATCCGGTTTCACGCGACGTTCAAGCCGCGCGACACTGGCGCGTCGGCGAAGGGCGTCCGGCAGACTGCCGAAGTCGATCTCAAAGGTGTCGGCCCGGGTTACTGGAGCCGCGCCGCCAAGGACGGCGCGGAGCGGCTCAGCAAGTGGATCGCCGATAACCTCTAATCTCCTGACGTTCGGGCGGGTTCTCCGAGCTCGACGCTCCCAGCCTTACACCACCGCTGCGCCGGAGGCGGCGCCCAGGCGCGCGTCCCTGCTCGCGCCCTCAGCCACCGACCTTGCGCGGTTGATGCCGCCGATCGGCTTGCTGTCTGCCGCGGAGTTGGCGTTCACGTCGATCCACATGGCCGCGGCGGCATCTGGCGGAAGCACCGAGTTCGCGACCAGGGTCAGGCGCGCCACCATGTGGAACGGCGCCTGCGACTCCTTCCATCGCACGCTGGCGTTCTCGATCCAGAACGTGGGCGGCCGCCGGCGTCCCCAATACGTCATGCGGTCGGCCTCGAGCAACTGGAGGCCAACGTCGAAACAGCTCATCTGCGCGTCGTGCATGACGTGCCGCGCCAGTTCGTCCTGCAGGCAGTTGGGGCCGTCGTCGAGCGGCATCGCGGCGTTGCCTGCGCACGGGAACGCGCCGTACTTCACCACGTCGGCGGGACCGTGATGGAACGGCACGGTGCTCCAGTAAGAGTCCTGCTGATACGCAACTCCGGCCGGACGTTCCTGGAACGCGGCGAGCCCGAGGATGCGGAGCAGACAGAGCTTGTCTCGCATGCGCAGGGAGCGGAACCCTCTGGCCGGGCTCGGCGCCGCGGCGACAGTGGTTGCAACCGCAAACGCGTGCACGTCATTGATCGGGAACGTCCGCGCGTTGTTCATCGAGAAGTCATGGCGCGTCGCCAGCGCGCCCGAGACACCCGGCGGCACGTCGATGGAGAACGAACACGCGCGAACGTCCTTTTTCGCGTCCGGACGTATCTGCGAGTTGCCGTTCGCGAACCGTATGACGGCTGGATAGATGCCGGGCCTTGCGAAGATGCCGTGGGCGAGGCGCGACGCAAGGGCGCGGTCCGGGATTGCATCGAAGAGGTCGAACACCTCGAACTGTCCGCGAACGCAGATGCCCTTCGCGTGCGTGCCGCGGGCGAGCGACCGATGCTGTTCCGCTGCGAAACGCTGCTGAATCGTGAGGATTCCGCGCGTCAGCGTGGCCGTGTCTTCGGCCTCGGTCGCGCGGGCGGCTTCACCGTGCGGCAGCACGCCATTGACGACGAAGTACGCGAGCCAGCCGGCGATCGCCAGCAGGAACAGCAGCACCAGACGGACACGCCAGGACAGCGATTGCAGGAGCGGCGGCGGCGCGCCGTACGCCGGTCCGCCGGAATCAGGAAGCGAGGTGATCGCCGCGGCGCGATAACCGGGTTCCGGCGCCATGCCAATCGCCGACTCCGACGTGAACGTTTTGAGGAATTCGATGATGTCGTAGCGCTTCGCATCGTCGAGATCGGGATAGAAGCTCCATTCGTGTCCCGTGTTCCAGTTGCCCGGCAGGCGGGTGTCGAACGTGAACGTGGACTGTTCCGGCGCGAGCGTGTATTTCGATGGATCGAGTTGAATGCCGAGCTTGACCGGGTCGTATTCGCGCGTCCCGAGGGTGAACGTGGCGGGCCGCTTCGCCGCGGGCAGCAGCAGGTCGTAGATTGTCGGCACGGAACCGTTGTGCAGGAATGGTCCCGTCGCCCAGATGCCCACGAGCGTCTTCGAGCGATACACCTTCCGTCCGGCAGTGTCCGCGAAGTTGGCGGAGTCGAGCATGGGCGCGCGGAACATCGGCTCCCACTGGGCGCCGGTGCGGACGGCGCGGTTTTCCAGCGATTCGATCGTGGCAGCATCGTAGTTCGCGTCCCGATACGCACGCTGCTTGATCTTCTTGATCAGATCGCTTGCGGCATACGGGAACGCGCGCACGGTGCCGTCCGCCTGCGCGACGGGCATCTCGAAATTGATCGCGGCGAGAGGATCGGTGCCGGTCTCGGTGAACGAGAACAGCTGATACGTGCGAATCAGACCATCGGTTTTGTAAGTCTCATGACAGCGCGCGCAGTACTGCACGAAGAGCGCCTTGCCGCGATCCGCTCTCGCCTGGTCGATCGCGGGGAACGATACGGGCCACTGCGGCGGCGTGAGGCGATAGCCGTACTGCTCGAGCCGGTGGAGGTTCGGAATGTTGACCGTGCTCCTGAAGGTCCTGGGGTCGAACAGCGCGCCCACGCCCAGCGCCTGGCCGATGTTGCGTTCCATCACCGAGTCCGTGTTGGCGCCCCACTGCAGCCATCCCGTGTACTCCATCCCCCAGATGTGCGGGAAGCTGACCGGCGCATTGGGCGCGGCGGAATTTCCCAGCGTGGCTCCGAACAGCTCGTCGCGTCCAATGCCGAAGGCGTCGAGACGCCCGTATCCTTCCTTGGTGCCGACCTCGAGCCAGTGCTGCAGCGACGCCACTCCCTTGAGCGCGCGCAGCCGTGCCTGCAGCATGTCGCGATTGCTGGTCAGCAGCGCTACGACGCGCCGAAGTTTGCTCTCGTCGTCTGCAACGATGCCGGCTTCGCGCCCGCGCCTGCGGCGTTCGGCGCGCACCTGGTGAACGCGTTGCCAGAAGCGGACGAGCCGCCGCGGCGACGTGAGCGTCTTCTGTGTCTCGGACGCCAGGTCCGCGAGAAAGGCGTTGATGAGCGCCATGTTCCCAAGACCGTCGATACGGACCGCGTGTCCCTGGTACTGCACCTGGCCCACGTGGCAGGCGGCGCAGTTCAATCCGATCATGTCGATGCCGGACGCTTTCGATTTGCCGAGCGAGACGCCGACCGGCAGGCCATCCGGATTGCCGGCGCTCTTCGCATCGGACAGCAGTCCATAGCGTTCGACGTTTTCGAGAAATGGCCGCACCTGCAGCGTCCCGTCCGGCGCCGTGCTCTCCACTTCCAACGCGAGTAGCCAGTCCACGGGATACAGTTCGCCACCCTCCGACAGGTGGTAAAAGGCTTCGCGGTCGCCGACGGTAAGACCGTTCGTCCCCTCGGCAACGGGCGGAGCCGGCAGCGCCGGCGCGGCCACGGGCGCCGGCTGACCGGCGCCCATCCACTGCGCCAGCCACGCCACTGCGATTCCTGCCAGGAATATCGCCGTGCCACGAACGATCGTGCGGGTTCTCATACGTTTACCGCTCCCTCGCGAAGCGCGATACAGAGATCTCTCACGGAACGGGACGGCCGCGGTCGGCAGAGCGCTCGGACCGTGTGGAGTCCGAGCTCGCGGTAACTCTCGAACTGCGCCGTATCGAACCACTGATTCATCGTCGACTCCTGCGGAAACGACGGATGGGATCGCGAGTAGTTCACGACGTCGACCGGTTCATCACCGATGAGCGCGGGTTTGAGATAGATCAGCACGCCGTCGTCGGTTTCCGGTTCGACGACCGAGTAGCGGATCGAGCCGACGGCCCAGCGGGCTGCACCCGTCTCATTCGCCGAGATCTGCACACCGGATGGAAACTCGATCGGGATGCCGAAATCGATGCGGACGCGCCGGATCGCATTTGCGAGGTCGTCGAAGCAGTAGCCGGCGTCGCAGCCCGCGTCGCTCACGATGACCCACCGGCACCGCCGCGCGACGATTTCGTACAGCGCGAGGTTCTCGAAATGCCCGCCGTCAGACAGATACACGTAACGGCTGTTCTCGGTCGTGCGTCCCAGCAGTTCGTTGACGAGGTTGGTCAGGCCGAAGGCGGGGCTCCGCAGCTTCCAGGACTCGTATCCGTGATGGCCCGGATTGCCGAGCCAGACGCCGAGCCGGGCGTTCAGAATCGCGAGCAGAAACGTCAGCGCGGGCGAGGAAGCGGCACCCATGTTCGGACTGACGGCAGCGCCGGACGCGGTCAGCGCCTGGCCGAGCGACAATCCGCCCGCATATTCGTCCGAAGGACGATATCCAACGTGATGCGATCCGGCGTGAAGGGGCGTCATCGTGAACGACGCCGCTTTTGTCTGCGCGACGGCAAGCTTCCGGTCGCCGACGAGATCCATCGTGGCGTTGACGATGTGGAAGGGCGTACCCAGGGGCCGAAGCGCGGTGATCGGCAGCTCGTCGCCGGCGTCGAATCCGGTGAAGCGGCTCGGCATGCGCTCGGGTCGGGACGCGCCGAGGAACGTCCGGACGAGGCGGGAACGATACATGTCGTGCAGCGAGAACCGGGTCGACGAGATCAGCCGTCCGAGTACTGCTGCCGCGACTACGAGCAGGAGGAGCGCGAGCACGTCTTCGGGCAGCGAGGCACCGACGGGATGCGGCATTTCGTGAAAGAGATCGAGACCGTGAATCCGTTCGAGCAGCACGCGGTCCGCGTCCGCCACCAGCACGACGAGCAGCGCCACGGAAAACGGCGCGATGAGTGCGAGCAGCGCGGCATGGATCTTCCTCCACGCGCCGCCTTCGACGGTCTGCTTCGCGCTCAACCAGTAGGCGCTGGCGCCTGACAGCGCGGTCAGCACGCTCGCGCCTATGCGTTCGCCGCCGCGGGGAATCGAAAACGCGTTGACGAGGTGATCCAGCCATACCGGGGCGAGGATGGCGGCGGTGCCGACGACGAGCCAGAGCACTCCTGCGATGAGAATCCATGCTCCCGCCCGCGCCCACCATTCGCGGTCCTCGTCGCTCATGTCCCGGCTGGCAAGACCGACGAACGCGGTGAACTGCAGGAAGAGCAGCGCGAGCGCGATCGGCACGTCGTACACGGCAAAATGCGCGGGGTGCGCGTAGGCTTCGCGTGCGAGGAATCCGTGCAGCCAGGCCGCGAGCACCCGTCCGAGCGTTGCAGCGGCGGCGGCGGCGAGCCACGTCCACGGGCGCCAGAACCGGCCGCCGACGAGCCCGCCGAGCATCCACGGGAGCACCATCCCAATCGAGGCGACCGCGATTTCATTGCCGAGCGAAGTATCGAGATGAAACCACCCACCCCAGTAGCGGTGGATCGAGAACAGGATCTCGACGAGTACGACAGGCGTCAGGAACCCCACGAGGAAGCTGCGCGTGCCCAGCGCGCGATTGCCGAGGCTCGGCAGCTCGTACGCGGCGTACGTGCTTGCGATCGTGACGCCGATCAGAATCGGCGCCCAGTCGTGTGAGTACCAGGCGATCAGCGTGGAGTTGGGCACGAGCGCGGGCTGCGAAGGCAGCCCGAGCACGCCGAAGTACAGGCGCGGGAGCATGACGGCCGCCGCGATGGTTGGAATCAGCAGCAGCCACGTGACGATCAGATTGCGGAGGATCGTGCCGCCGAGCGTCCACGTATCGGCGTCGAGCCACCCCGTGTGCGGATCGAGGAACTTGATGAAATCGCGCAGCCGCGTGACGGCGTCGGGCTCCTTGCCGCTGCGGAGCTGGATCGACGGGGCGGCCTCGCCGCGCCCGGCAGCGCGCTGACGCCACGCGGAATACCACCCGCCGACGTAACCGCCGCCCGACACCGTCGACAGATAGTCGAGACTGTCGAGCAGTCTGGCTTCGGCCAGTCCCTGCAGTACGCCGAGATTGAAGCTGGCGCTGCGGACGCCGCCGCCCGACAGGCACAAGGCGCTGTGTTCCGCTGCACTGTGAGCGCGCTGCGCGCCCGCGGACGTCACGTCTGCTCCCGGGTGGAGCAGACGGAACTCCTCCGCGAGCACCTCTTCGAAACGCAGCGGCCGCTCGGATTCCCCTGGCATGTGTCAGGCGAGCGTCTCCAGCGTGCCGCGTGCGGCGCGGAGATCGGCGGTCGTGTGTCCTTCGGTGAACCAGTTGTAGATCGGCGCCAGGATGTCTCTGGCCTCACTTCCGCGCTGCCTGCCGGCGAGCAGTCGCGCCAGCGCCGTCGCTGCCCGCAGCTCGAACGACCGTGCCTGCTGCGTGGAGGCATGCGCGATCGCCTGCCGGAGGGTCGCTTCCGCACCGTCGACATCGCCGGCCGCAAACAGCAGTTCCCCGCGCGCACGAAGCAGCTCTGCGACGTAGCCGCCTTCGAGCGTCCGTTCCGCATGTTCGAAGCCGGCGGCCACCGCCTCGAGCCCTTCGTCGATCCGCCCCGCGAACCGGAGCAGATCGCCGAGCGCTCCCAGAAAGGCGGAACGCACGAGTCCGCTGCCGATCGCCTGCTGCACGGCCAGGCTGTCCTTGAGCAGATCGATGCCTTCGCCGATCTGCCCGCGCGCCGCAAGCGCGGCGCCCTGGAACGAGCGGCTCCATTCCCGTTCCTGCAGGAGCTCGTACTCACGGCAGAGCGCGACCGTCTCGTCTCCGAGCGCGAGCGCCTCGGCAATTTCGCCGCGATTCAGGTGCAGCCCCTGCGTCACGAGCAGCGCGAACGCGAGCGTCATCGGCTGCCGCTGCGATCGCGCGAGCGCCAGCGTTTCCTGCGCGCGTGCGAGCGCCCGGTCCGGGTAGCCGAGTACCCACATCGGGCGGCTCGACATCGCGCGCGCGATCATTCCAGGGTCGAGGCCGTACATGGCCGTGTATGCCAGGTGCTCCGACGGGACGTGCAGCTCGCGGCTGCGATCGAGCACGCGCGCTGACTCGGCCATGTCGCCGAGGAACTCGCGTGAGACGCCGACGAGATGGTGTGCCCCCATCAGAAACGCGGGATTTCCGGATTGCTGCGCCATCACCATCAATTCGTCGGCGCGGCGGCGGTACTCACGCAGATCTCCGCGGATCGCATGGAACAGCGTGAGCGACCAGAGCACGGGAAACAGTTCCGGCGGATCGTCGAGCCGCTGGCAGAGCTCTCGCGCACGCGCGAACACCGGTTCGATTTCGGCGGCCGACCATCCTTTCATGAGCCGCAGCGCGAGACCACGGATCATCTGGAGCCCGACTTCCTGCCGGATGCGGTCCGGTGTTTCCGGAACGCCGCGAAGCGCGTTGAGTCCCCGTTCGGCAAGCGACAGCGCCTCGCGGAATCCGAACAGGCTCACCGCATGCTGCGCAGCCGTGAAGAAGTACCGGGCAGATGCGGCGAAGTCGCGGGCGCCTTCGAAGAGTATGGCGAGCGGCGACGCGATCTCGTCGGCGCGGTCGCCGTAATGCGTTACGAGCGCTCGCGCCGTGCGCCCGCTCAACGACGCGCGCTGTGTCGGCTGCAGCGACGCGTAGAGCAGGTTCTGATAGAGCACGTGCGCGAACTGATACCGGACCGTCAGCGTGCGATCCGGGAACTCCTCCTCCGGACCGCGTTTGACGAACACGTGCACGCGCTCCAGCGTATCGAGCCGCTCCTCGACGTCCACCGGGTCGAGTCCGGTCGCTTCGCTCACGGTGGCCGAATCGAATTCGTAGCCCTGCACGCTCGCGCCTACGAGCAGTCGTCGATCGCGATCGTCGAGCTGATCGATCTTGCGCGCGATCATGCTGCGCACCGACTCGGGGAGATCCTTGGGCAGCGCTGCAACCGGACGTTCGAGCACCCATTTCCCCTGGTGTTCTGCAATGCACCCCGAGTCGCGCAGGTACCGGACAAGGTCGGCCATGAAGAGAGGCGTGCCCTCGGTCTTCCCGTGAATGAACGCCGCGAACGCCGCCGGGAACTGGTGGGTGGGAAACTCCAGCGCGAGGTACCGCTCCACGTCACCGACGCCGAGCGAATCGAGCGGCACGTGCTCGAACAGACCGTGCGGATGGAGATCCGCGCTGACGCTCGAAAACCGGTTCTGCGCAAGGGCCATATCGGACGGCCGGTAGGTCACGAGCATCAGCAGCCGCAAATCCGCGAACCGCCGCGCCACGTAGTTGACGATGTCGATGGTGGAAACGTCGGCCCAGTGCAGATCGTCGAGAAACACCACGACGGGCCGGCTGCGCGAGAGATCCTCGAACAGTGCAACCAGCTCGCGCTTCATCCGTTCCTGCGACGCCGCAGGCGCGTCGCGGCGCATGTCGACGACCGACGGGTGCTGCGAGCGCGTCGCGACCTGCATGTACCAGGTCGGCGCGACGGTCCGCATCAACTGGTCCATCGAGACGCCGGTGCTGCGCCGCAGCACGTCCTCCAGCACCTCGAGAATCGGCAGGTACGCTTCCGCGCCGGCCAGCCGTTCGGAGCAGCGCCCCCGCGCGATGATCGGCCGATCGGCGCCGGTGCCGATCTCGCGAAGGAAGTCCTCCGTGAGCGTCGACTTGCCCATTCCGGCTTCGCCGGTGACGGCGACGAGCAGGCTGCTGCCGTCCTTCACCCGGGCAAAGGCGCGGCGCAGCGTCGCGCGCTCGTTGTCGCGGCCGACGCTCTTTCGTGGCTGCAAGGCGGCTACCGACGGCGCCGTCACGACCCCGCGCCCCTGTAGCTCACCGAGCGCGTCCGCTGTCTCAGTTGCAGTGGGACGCCGCTCCGCGGACTTCGACAGCATGCGCCGCACGAGATCGTCGAGCGCAGCCGGGATCCCGGGATTCAAACGGCCCAAGGGAACGGGCTCCTCCGACAGGATCGCGGCGAGGACTCCCACGCTCGTCCCGGCGACGAACGGTCGCCGTCCCGCCGTCATCTCATAGAGGACCACCCCAAGCGCGAACACATCCGCCGCGGGACCCGCGAGGCCGGCCTGTGCGGCCTCCGGCGACATGTACGCCGTCGTTCCCAGCAGCGTGCCCGGCGTGGTGTCGAGGTTCGTCTTGGTCGTTCGCTCGGCGTCCTGCGGATCCTCCAGGCGCGCCAGACCGAAATCGAGCACCTTCACCCAGCCGTCGCCGCGCACCATCACGTTCTCGGGCTTCACGTCGCGATGGACGATGCCCGCCGCGTGAGCGGCGGAGAGGGCGCGCGCGACCTGCCGCGCGACGTCGATCGCCGTGCCGATGTCGAGCGGTTGCTCCAGCAGCGACCGCAGCGTCCGGCCTTCGACGAATTCCTGGACGATGAAGCGATCGCCAGCGGGCGTTTCGCCGACGTCGTGGATGGTGACGATGTTCGGGTGATTGAGCGCCGAGGCGGCGCGCGCTTCCCGAAGAAAGCGGACGACCGCCGCTTCCAGCCCGCTGCTCGACGCCGTCATCAGCTTGATGGCGACCGGCCGGTTCAGCCGGGTGTCCATGGCGCGGAAGACCTCTCCCATGCCTCCCCGTCCAATGAGGCCGTCGAGGCGGTAGTGACCCAGGGTCGAAGTGTTCATTCTTGGTGGCGGACCGGCGGCGAGGGCTGCCGAATTATAATCGCGCATCCCCCAGGCGCACCGGAGTATATGAATCGACTGACCGCGGGTGGGCTGGCCCTCGTCTCGGTGCTGGCCGGGAAGATATCCATCGCGTGCCGCCTGCGGCGGCCCCCGGAAGGGTGGCGGCGTACCGTGGGCATACTGCTCCGCTCCGAGCCCACCCGATTTGCGGTGTCGGCGTTCGGCCTGCGAGTGCCCGGTGCGTCCGGCTCGGACAGTCCCGAGCGCATTCGGCAGATGGCAGCGCGGGCGCTGCACCGGTACCTGTCGAGCTCCGCCGACGCCCATTTCGCTCTGGAATGGCGCCCCGCGGTCACTATCCGGCGGCGAATTGCGGCTGTCGACGTGGCGGTGCTGGAGTTCTCGGACCAGGGGGAGCTGAGTTCGGTAGTCCCCCTCCTGGCGGACGATCCCGCCGTTCGCCTCTCCGCTGCGGAGCAGCCGCGCGTACTCCAGGCCATCGTCACCGTCTACAACCAGACGCGCCGTCTTCGCGAGGTGGAGCGCCCGGGCGCGATCCGCCAGAGCGTCGAGCGGATTCTCGGGCCCGATGATCGCGCAGCCATTGCATTTGCACGGCGGCTCCTTGCGGCAACGTGCGTGTCCTTCGAGACCGTCGACCCGTCGGACGCGACAGCCCGGTTCCGGCCGCCGCAATTTCAGCTGCGGCGGTCGCTCGGCTTCGGGTTCCTGACGTTCGTGATCCGGCCCGGCGAGCGCGCGAACGAAGTGGATGTCTGGGTCGGCGCGCACCACGTCGGGCTGGACGGCGTGCCGCTGCAGGAACTCGTATCCGGCCTCGAACAGGAGTGGGGAAGCGGTGAGCCGATCGTGTTTCCATCGGCACGGAGCGACCAGGCGTTCATGCCGCCGCGCACGTGCTCGGTCGAGGGCGAACGGGCAGTCGACGAGTTGCTCGCGTTCGTCGACTTCTCGCCGGTTACAGCGCTCCGGCAGGCGGTGAACGCGCGGTTTGCCGATCGTCTCGAGGCGCCGGCCACTTTCGGCGCGGTGCTGGCGTGGGTGCTCGAATCGGAGCCCGAGTTCTCCGGCGTTCGGATCGCGTCGACGGTGGACGTCGCGGCGTCGGAGGGCTACGACCGCGACGTCGATGTCGTCCCGCTGCGGCCCGCTGATTATGCCTCGCGGGGCGATCGGTGGAGCGGCTTCATCGCCTTCGCGAACGAGTTCAATCGCTTGATCGGATTGTCGCGCGCACGCCGGAGCCCGCTGCGCGAAGGCATGTCCACGGCGGGCTTGTTGCCCGCGGCCGTCCACGCGCACGTCGTCCGCTCGAATCCTCCCGCGCTCGACGAGACGTTCGGGTCGCTCTGCATCACGATCATCCGCGACGCGAAGGTCTTCGTGGCTCCGATGACCGATCTCGGCCTGGGGCACGGTTTCTTCGCGATCGGCAGCACGAACCTGCCGTCGGCCGACGGCACGCCGGTGGCCGCCGTCTCGATCAAGGGCGACGCCGGGCGCATCTCCGATCATCACGCCGCCCTCGTCCGCGCGATTGCGCGCAGCGCCACGCTCGCTCAGGCGCTCTCGTAGGGGTTCGGGTTCACCCCGCCGCTTGACGGCGCGCTCTCCACAAGATTATCTTCTGGAGAGATGCCGAAACGTGGAACGCCGCCCCTCCATGGCGGCGAGATGGTGCCGGGAACGCTGGATCTTCTTGTACTGAAAACGCTGGCAATCGGACCGGCGCACGGCCACACGATTGCCCATGCGATCGAACGCGGCTCGGAAGATGTCCTACAGGTAGAGCACGGCTCTCTGTACCCAGCCCTTCATCGCCTCGAGGACCGTGGCTGGATTGCGTCCTTCTGGGGAACGTCCGAGAACAACCGCCGAGCGCGCTACTACCGCCTGACGCCGAAGGGACGGCAGCAGCTGCTGGATCAGACGAGCCGGTGGGATGAGGTCGTCCGCGCGGTGAACCGGATTCTGCGTCCGGCTGAATGAGGTGCTGCCATGGGGATTCGCCGCTTCCTCAAACGGGACTATTGGGCCGACGAACGCGCGCGTGAGATCGAGGCGCACCTGGCGCACGAGATCGACGAGAACGTTGCGCGCGGCATGAGTCGCGCCGACGCGCAGGCAGCGGCGCAGCGCAAGTTCGGCAATCCCACGCGCATCCGCGAGGAGATCTACGACATGAATTCGCTGGGCTTCATCGAATCCGTCTGGCAGGACCTCCGGTATGGCGTGCGTCTCTTGCAGCGCAACCCGATGTTCGCGGCGGTCGCCATCCTCACGATGGCGCTCGGCACCGGTGCGAATATCGCGATGTTCGAAGTCGCGAACGCCGTCTGGCTTCGGACGCTGCCGGTGTCGCATCCCGAGCAGCTTGCCCAGGTGCAGCTCGATCCGCACAAGGGTGGCCGCGCGGGGAGCCGGACGGGGCGGTACTCGGTCCTGTCATACCCCGAGTGGCAGCAGCTGCAGGATCGGCAGCACGTCTTCTCATCCGTCGCGGCGTGGGGCACGGCCGTGTTCAATACCGCGCGCGGCGGTCCGATGCAGCTTGCCGAAGGCGTGTGGGTCAGCGGCGCGTTCTTCGATACGGTCGGCGTCCACGCGTTTCGCGGACGAACGATCGACGGGTCCGATGACCAGCGAGGGTGCGGGAACCCGGGGATCGTGCTCAGCTATGCGTTCTGGCAGCGCCGTTTCGGAGGAGACGACCACGCGGTCGGCGAGATGCTGCCGATCGACGGCCATCCGCTGGAAATCATCGGCGTCACGCCGCCTGGGTTCACGGGCGTCGAAGTGGGCCGCTCGTTCGACGTGGCGGTGCCGCTCTGTGCGGAGCCACTCCTGAACCAAGCCAGGGATCTCGCGGATCGACCGACCGATTGGTTTCTGACCGCGATAGGCCGGCTCGCGCCCGGGGTTTCGATCGAGCAGGCCGACGCCCAGCTCGTGGCGTTGTCGCCGGCCATTTACGCGACGACCCTGCCTGCCGCCTACGACGCGGAGACGAGAGGTCAGTATCTCGCGTTGACAATGCACGCCATCCCGGCGGCAACGGGTGTCTCGACGCTGCGCTCCGATTACGAGCAGCCCGTCTGGCTGCTGCTCGGATTGACGGGACTCGTGCTGCTCATCGCGTGCGCAAACGTCGCGAATCTCATGCTCGCCCGGGCAGCGACGCGCGTTCGCGAAATCTCCGTACGTCTCGCGATCGGCGCCTCGCGCGGCCGCGTCATCCGGCAGCTGGTCTCCGAGAGCCTCGTCATCGCATTTCTCGGAAGCGCTGTCGGGCTGCTGATCGGTCGATGGTCGACCGCAGGTCTGATCGCCCTGATCGCCCGCGCGAACGCCGCGCTCTGGCTCGACACGACTCCCGATTGGCGGGTGTTTGCGTTTGCCTCCGCGGTAGCCGTCCTCGCGTGCGTCATCTTCGGCGTGACGCCGGCGCTGCGCGGGACCGCGGTGAATCCGGGCGCCGCCATGAAGACCGGCGGGCGTGGGACGATCGAATCCAGCTCGCGATTCGGCCTCCGGAGTGCGCTCGTCATCGCGCAGGTCGCGCTGTCGCTCGTGCTCGTGACCGGCGCGCTCCTTTTCGGCCGCACGCTGCGAAACCTCGCCGCACAGAATTTGGGATTCGACCCCGATCGCCTGATCGTCGCGTCCATCGATCTCAGTCCCGCGCACGTGCCTGCGGCGCCTGAGGCGATGTTTCACGAGCGTCTCATGAATCGCATTCGCGCGGTGCCGGGCGTCGAGGCGGCGGCGGAAGTATCGGTCCTGCCGATCAGCGGCTCAGGGTGGAACGAACGCATCCGGGTCGACGGCCAGCAGCAGAAGCAATTGCCGATGTTCAACTCCGTCACACCGGGATTCTTCGCCACCATGCGAACACCTCTGCTGATGGGACGTGAATTCGCGCCGTCCGATGCGGCAGGCGCCCGGATCGCGATCGTGACGCAGACGTTCGTACGGACGTACCTTCCGACGGGCAGCCCGCTCGGACGCACATTCGAGGTGATCGGGGCTGTCGGCGGGCCGCTGGTCCAGTACACGGTCATCGGCGTTGCGCAGGATTTCCGGTACAGCAGCCTGCGGCAGGCATTCCTGCCGATCGTGTTCGTCGACATGGATCAGATCCCGGACAGCGACTCCGCGCCGAACGTGGTCGTCCGCACGGCAATGCCGCTGGCGTCCGCGTCCGACGCGGTCTCGCGCGCGATCGCGGAGATCGATCCCATGATCGCGATGCGATACCGCTCGATGCCGCAGGTCATCGACCGGGCGCTCGATCGCGAGCGGCTGATGGCCACGCTGTCGGTGATTTTCGGCGTCCTCGCGGTCCTGATCGCGACCGTGGGCCTCTACGGCGTCATGTCGTATGTCGTCGCACGCCGGCGGGTGGAGATCGGTGTCCGGATGGCGCTCGGCGCCGAAGGGCGCCGCGTGCAGCGCATGGTCGTGGGGCAGGCGGCGCGGCTCGTGATAGCCGGGCTGGCGATCGGAATCGTCCTGACGACGCTCGCCGGCCGCACCGCCGCCGCGCTCCTGTTCGGTGTGCAGCCGTCGGATCCTGCCGCGATCGCAGTGGCATTCCTCGGACTCTCCGCCGTGGCGCTCGCCGCGGCGTGGCTGCCCGCCCATCGAGCCTCGAGGCTCGACCCAACCGTCGCGCTGCGCGAGGAGTGACCCGTGAGCTGGACACGGTTTCTCCGGCGTCATCACTGGGACGATGAGCGCGCGCGGGAGATCGACGCGCACGTCGCGCACGAAACCGATGACAACGTCGCGCGCGGGATGTCCGCTTCCGCCGCCCGCGCGGCGGCTCTCCGCAAATTCGGCAACCGCACGCTGGTGCGTGAGGAGATCTACGAGATGAACTCCCTGGGCATCTTCGATGCGATCTGGCAGGACCTCAAGTACGGCGTGCGCCTGCTTCGCCGCAATCCGACGTTTGCCGTCGTCGCCATCCTCACGCTGGCGCTCGGCACCGGAGCGAACACGGCCATCTTCGAACTGGTCAACGCTGTGCGCCTGCGCGCGCTCCCCGTGAGCGAACCCGAGCGCCTCGTCGAAGTGCGCATCGATACGCACGACAAGGGGCGTACGGGGCGGTTCATGAGCCTGCGTCCGTTCTTCACCGAGCCGTTGTTCCGGCGGCTGTCGGAGACACAGCAGGTGTTCTCGTCCATGCTGGCGTACGGGAGCATCGGACTCGATCTGGCGACCGTTGGCGAATCACAGCCCGTCCAGGGCATCTGGGTGAACGGCAGTTTCTTTCAGACGCTCGGCGTGTCCGCACGAATGGGCCGGGTGCTCACGCCGGACGACGATCGTCCCGGCTGCGGCGCGCCGGGGGCCGTATTGAGCGACGCGTTCTGGCGGCGCCACTACGGAGCCGATCCATCCGCCATCGGCCGGACGTTGACGCTCAACGGTCATCCGTTCCAGGTGATCGGCGTGACACCGTCCTCTTTCTTCGGTGTCGAAGTCGGCCGCGGATTCGACGTTGCGGTTCCCCTGTGCGCCGAGCCAATCGTCCGCGGCGAGCAGAGCGGCATTGGCAAGACCGACGTCTGGTTCCTCGATGTCATCGGCCGCCTCAAGCCCGGCATCACTCCCGAGCAGGCAGGCGCGCAACTGGCGGCGCTATCCAGGCCGATTTTTTCGGAGACGTTGCCGGGTCAGTTCGTGCCTCAGGATCAGGCGGACTACCTCGCGTTCACGCTGCAGACTCGTGATGCCGGCACGGGCGTCTCGTCGCTGCGCGCCGACTACGCCACCCCGCTGTGGGCGCTGCTCGGGGCGACGGCGGTCGTCCTGCTCATCGCGTGTGCGAACCTGGCCAACCTGCTGCTGGCCCGCGCCACGGCCCGCGAGCGGGAGATTGCCGTGAGGCTCGCGATGGGTGCGTCGCGGGCGCGCGTGATCCGGCAGATGATTGCCGAGAGCCTGCTGATCGCGGCGCTCGGTGCGGCCGGCGGCCTTTTCGTCGCGTCCTGGTTCAGCCGTCTGCTCGTCGCATTCCTCAACACGCAGAGCACGCAGGTCTTCGTCGATCTGGCGATGGACGCTCGCGTGTTTGCGTTCACTGCGGCCGTCGCGGGCGGTGCC
>DATJIW010000076.1:0-2500 GCA_035492775.1 Vicinamibacterales bacterium | reverse complement strand
CAACATCGACAACGGATTCGGTGCTGCAGTCGCCGCATCGCGAATCACACACGCGTCGATCTCGTAGCTTCCCGCCAAAATCTCTTTTGTGGTGAAAACGCGGATCTGGGCCAACGTGACCGCGGTCGCCGCGTGGCTGCTTGCACTCGCCGGCATGGTTGCGTTGGCGTGGGGCATGTCGGTTCCTGGCTGGGCGTCTGGCGGCGCGGCGGTTTCTTCCGTCGCGGCGGTGACGTACGCCTGGCTGTTGATCAGCCAGCGGCTCGATCCGCCGCCGCGGGAGCTCATCAAGCCGTACATCGCGTCGGTACTGGCGCCCGTCACCTGGCTTGCCGCCGCATCCGGCGGTCCCGGCTCCCCGGCGGTAGTGGCGTTGGCCCTCGGCATCCGCGTCATTGCCGGCGCCGAGAATATTCGAACGGCAATCTCGGTTTCGGCCGGTGCGTTGGTCGCGCTGACGGCGATCCACTACTCGGTCGGCGGCACGATCGCCTTCTCGAACATGATGAGCGGCGGCGTCGTGTTCGCGGCGATCGCCCTCTTCCCGGCCTGGCAGGTCAAACGCGCACAGGAGAACGCCAAGAAGCGTCGCCGGGCCACACGCTCCGATGGCGCATTCGGAAGTGAACGGACGGACACGCCCCGCGCGTTCGAGGCAATGCCCTCCGACCTGCGTCGCGGCATCGAAGTCACACGAAAAGAGGCCGAGGAGCGCCGGCAGACCGAGGTGTTGAGCCGGTACCTGTGTGACGTCCGGGACGCGTTAGGCGCGGACGAGGTCGTGTTCTGGCGATGGACGGGCGCCCGCGATACGCTCGTCGCCGCGGCCTGTTCCGGCGACGGCGCCGAGACCGAGCCAACGAAGTTCAACCATGCCGAGTGGCTGCCGCTCGTGAAGTGGTCCGCCGAAGAGCGGATCGTCCACTTCGACGAAGGCAAGCCGGGCCCACGCATCGCGATGGGACCGGTGGCAGGGCTCAAGCGCGCGTTTGGTGCGCTGAGCATTTCTGCCGACGCGGGACTCAAGCCGGCACGGGACGATCTCAAGGCCTGGGTACCGCGCTACACCGCGCAGGTGGCGGTGCTGGCCGAGCTGCTCGAAACGCGGGAAGAAGTCGGTCGCCAGAATCGGCGCACGCAGGCGCTCCTGCGCGCCGCTCAGGAGTTCCAGTCCAACCGAACGATCGAGCTGCTCGGGCGATCGATCTGCGAGACAGCTCTCGCTGTCACATCCGCGGCGCGTGCTGCGCTCGTTCGATGGCATCCGACCTCGAATGACGGCGAGGTCCAAAGCGTTTCCGAAGGTCATCGAATCGCCGAGGGCTGGCCGATCAGCGAAGACTCGCAGGTAGGGACGATGTGCAAGAACGGCCTCCCGCAGGTCTGGGAGGATGCCCGGATGATCGCGCGGCACACGCGGATCTACGGCGCGTGGGAAACGCCGCGTCCGATCGGGTCGATGGCGATCATTCCGCTCAAACGCGAAGCGGGAGTAATTGGCGCCATCGTCATCGAGGGCGACGAGCCCGGCGACGTCCTGATTGCAGAGGTCCGGAACGTTCGACTGTTGGCGGCCATCGCGGCGGTGTCGCTGGAAACGATGTGGGAGATCGAGGAGGTCACGCGCCGCGCGCGCACGGACCAGCTCACGGGCCTCGCGAATCGTCGCCATTTCGACGAACAGATCACGCGTGTGCTGGCGGAGACGGACCGGTTCGGCGGCTCGGCCTCGCTGGTCGTGGCTGACATCGATTTCTTCAAGACGGTCAATGACACCCACGGCCACGATGGTGGCGACGCGGTGCTGCAGAGCGTCGCGCAGGCATTCCAGGACGGCGTTCGGAACGTCGATACGTGCGCCCGGTACGGTGGCGAGGAGATCGCCGTGCTGCTCCCACAGACGAACTTGGACGGCGCGCGCGACTTCGCGGAGCGTCTGAGGAAGGCGATCGAGAGTCGGGTGGTTCTCTACGCGGGCCGGCCGATCTCCGTGACGGCATCGTTCGGCGTGGCCAGCTATCCCGACAGCGTGGCAACGCACGACGCGCTGTTCCCGACGGCCGACCGAGCGCTGTATCAGGCGAAAGCCGAGGGCAGAAACCGCGTCCGCTGCGCGGTTCCAGGATCTGTCCAGAAAACAGCTTAGCCGCTTCACTTCGAGCAGATTCGAGACCGCGGACGAGGTTGATTCGCGGACCGGCGGCCATTAGGTTTCAGGGCTTACGGGGGCGACTGGCTTCGACGGGGTTAGTGAAGCTGTGGCTGCGTGTCCAGGTACTCGGGTCCCTGGTAAAACACTCGGGAAAATCACAACTGCCAACAACAACTTGGCCCTGGCTGCGTAACGCTTAGCGTTACAGCACCTGCCCATGGGGAAGCTCGCCTGAGGCGGCTTCATGGGTATCGCAAATTCGGGATAGTCCCGCGGTGCGCTCTCCGGCGCGGGGCGAAAGAATAGAGAGCTTGTCCAGGAGTGGGTTGCCTGCCGGCCAGCGCCTGG
>DATJIW010000075.1:0-136653 GCA_035492775.1 Vicinamibacterales bacterium | reverse complement strand
TCCCTTTGTCAGATTAAGTCGTGACTATTTCATCTGTTCTCCGTCCGGCCGGTCTTTCGGATCCTCGCCCTCCGTATTCGGCGCCGCGGCTTTCCTCTTTGATCCTGAGCTGTAATTCCTAAATAAATTCCCTCCGTGCCGTCCGCGGTCTCGATCTCTCTTGGCTATGGACTCCGCTATCTCCACACCGTGCGCTCTGCAGTCCTCTGTGGCCTTGGAAACAAATGACCTCTGTGGCCTCCGTGGCCTCTTAGTTGGTGGTCTCTTGTTCTGGCTATGGACTCCGCTATCTCCACACCGTGCGCTCTGCAATCCTCTGTGGCCTTGGAAACAAATGACCTCTGTGGCCTCCGTGGCCACTTAGTTGGTGTTCTCTTGTTCTGGCTACGGACTCCGTTATCTCCACACCGTGCGCTCTGCCGTCCTCTGTGGCCTTGGAAACAAATGACCTCCGTGCCCTCCGTGGCCTCTTAGTTAGTGTTCTCTTTTCCCTCTCCTCCGTGGCCTCTCCTCGCTCGTCTCTCTCTCCTGCTCATCTCCGCCGCGTACGCGTCCGCGGCGGCGCGGCCGCCCAGGATCCAGCCGATGACGATGCCGATGAGGAGGACGGCGGGGATGAAGATGAAGTGCGCCGCCGTCATGTTGCTGAAGTTCATCCGCGGCGCTCTCCCGCTGCGATGCGCCTGCTGACGGCCTGCAGCTCGCGCTCGACCTTCCCGAGCCGGCTCCAGATCGACCACAGATACCCGAGCAGCATGACCCAGACGAAGCCGTAGGCGCTGACGACGAGCCGCGCGGCCGGAATCGTCTCCTGCTGCGCCGTGCGGCTCACCGGGACGAATCCATCCTGAGCGGCCGCCGTCGGGGGCTGCGCCGCGAGAACAGGCAGCGCCAGCACGAGCACTGCGGCGATCACCAGCACGAACAGCCGCCGGCGCGAAGGGGCATCCATCGGTCTACTCCTCGATGTCGAGATACAGGGTTTCGAGTTCCGCGCGGCGCGCCTCGAGATGCGCGCGTGCGCTCAGCGCGAGCACGTAGAACAGCAGGAACGCGGTCACGCAAAACCAGAATGGGCCGCGCATGCCCGGCTGCAGCGTCGGGACGACGGTGGTCTTCGGATGGAGCGTGCGCCACACGTTCACCGACCAGTACACGAACGGCACGTTTGCCATGCCGAAAACCGCCAGGCCCGCAGCCAGCCGCTCCGAGCCAGGCCCACCGTACTTTCGCAGCAGCAGATACGCGTTGAAGATCAGCCATAGAACGAACGTGGACGTGATCCGTTCGTCCCACACCCACCACACGCCCCACGCCTTCCGCGCCCACAGCGGACCCGTCACCAGGACGATGATGCCGAAGACCGACGTCAATTCCGCGGCCGCGGCCGCAAGCCGATCGGCCGCCGGTCGTCCCTTGAACAGGTACACGGCGCTCGCGACGCCGCACACGATCGCCGACACGAACATCGTCATCGCCGACGGTACGTGGAAGTAGAAGATCTTCTGCACCAGCCCCATCGTGGATTCGTACGGCGCGCCATCGATCAGGAAGGGCGCGCACATGAACATGCCGGCGGCGACGATAGTGAGTGGAAGGAACAATCTGCGCATGGTTGCTCCGGACTGGATACGCACTACTCCGTCATCAGCGGTTCGAAAGTCCACAACGCGAGCGTGACGAACACGACGTCGAACAGCACCAGCATCGACAGCCACGCGCGCGCCATCGGCACGTCCACGTCAGCCTGCAGCAGCGCCGCCGTCCCGCGCACCCCGGCGATGATCACGGGAATTGTAATCGGGTAAAGCAGCACGGGCAGCAGCACGTCGCGGCTCCGGGCGCGGACCAGCATTGCCGCGAAGAGCGTGCCCACCGCCGCAAAGCCCGTCGTTCCTGCCGCCAGCAGCGCCGCCAGCAGCGCCGGACGGGAAAAGAGCGGCGCATGGAACAGCAATGCGACGAGTGGCACGACGATGACCTCGACGACGGTGAGGAGCAGCAGGATCCCTGCGAGCTTACCCACGTACAGCGCCGGGCGATCGACCGGCGCGATCATCAGCGCACGCAGCGTTTCGTTCTGCCGCTCGCGCTCGAACGCGCGCCCGAGAGCCAGCGTCCCCGAGAACGCAATGGCTATCCACAGAATGCCGGGCGCCGCATCCGTGACCGGCCGCCCCTCGTTGACGAAGCCGAACGCGAAAACCAGCACGCAGGCGACCGCGAAGAACAACGTCGTGTACACGATCTCGCGGCTTCGCGCCTCGACGAGCACATCCTTGCGAACGACCAGCCATACGGTTTGCACGAAGTTCACAGCCGGCCCGCCGCCGGCGGCGGCGCATCCGCCAGCGCCGCCCGATACCGCTCGCGGAGGGATCCCTGGCACTCCAGCAACTCCATGAGCCGTCCCTTCTGGAGCATCAAGGCGCGATCCGCGAGTCCGTCCACGGTGTCGAGATCGTGAGTGATGACCACCACCAGACACCCGCCCGCCCGCAGTCCCGCGAGACGATCGCGCAGCGCCCGCGCCGACGCATCGTCGAGACCGGTGAACGGTTCGTCGAGCAGCACGAGACGCGGGTCGTGCAGGAGTGCACGCTCGAGGGCCAGCCGCTGGCGCATTCCTCTCGAGAATCCCGTCACGGCATCGTCGCGGCGGTCGGCGAGATCCGCGCGCTCGAGAGCGGCGGCGATCCGCTCGTGGACGTTGTCCAGCCGGTAGAGGCCTGCGAAGAATCGAAGGTTTTCTGCCGGCGAGAGCTCGGGATAAAGATAGAGATCGTGTCCGAGGAGCCCAATCCGGGCCCTCAGTGCCGGTCCCGCGGTCGCGCTGCTCAGACCGTCGTAGCGGATGTCGCCGCTCGTCGGCTGAAGCAGCGTCGAGAGCACCGCGAGCAGCGTCGACTTGCCGGCGCCATTCGGACCGACGATGGCGACGAGCTCGCCGGCGCGGATGTGCAGCGACACCCTGTGCAGCGCCCGGCGGCGTCCGAACGTGCGCGTGACGTCCGTGAGTGTGACGGACGAGAAATCAGGCGCCACGTCTGTCGAAGGTGATTGATCCCGCAGAAACGGCTCGCAACACGCGCCTGCCTCCCTTGTCGTCAGACCGCGCTCTCGCCGGCCCTGCCGTCGGGTTTCTGATCGAGCTCGAAATACACCCGCCCGAGCGCCGCGACGAGGTCCTGCCGCTGTTCCTCGTACCGCTCGCCGTCGAGTTCGCCGCGGCGGTGCCTCTGGTCGAGCGCCGCCAGCGACGAAAAGAGCCGTTCTCGACGTTGTTCGAGCTGCCCTCGCCCGGACGGCGTGTCAGTGCGGTGCGGCCTGCGCACGGCGGCCCACGCCCCGCCGATGAGCACGGCGGAGGCGAGCAGCAGTGTGACGTTGCGGGGCCACACCGGCGCGTGCGGCAGTCCTGAGAGGTTGAGCGCAATCTCGCTGCCTGCCGGCACGCCGGGCCCCTGCGCGACGATGAACGATTGGCCGTCGGCGGCCATCTGACGCTGCTGTGCGAGCTGGGGCGACGACAGATGCATGGCGCCGTTCGTCTGCACGGCGACCGCAAGCCCGGTGAGCTGGACGGGCATCGTCTGGCGAATGATCATGTCGGCCGATCCGAACGGCAGCGTATAGCCGAACTGAAGCAGCGTCGAACCGGGTGCGAAGGGTCCGTCGACCGTCACTCGATGCCCGCTCGCAAGCGCGTTCTTCGGCGCGCCTTCGAGGAGGCCAAGCCCGATCGCATCCGACGGGACGTCGAACGTGATCGGCGCGGCCGGCTTCACGGGACGCCTGGCGGTGTTGAGGATCTGCAGGATGTTGAACACGTTGAGGCCATCGTCGCCAAGCTCGATGACGAGACGACTCTGCTCGCCGAGGACGACCGTGCCTTCGACGGGCGCGGAGCCGGCCAGCTGGCGATCCTGTTCGGCCTTCTTGACGAGTTCGGGGTCGGTTGCGACGAGCGCTACGCGGACGCCGCCTGTCGGCGGCACATCGAACTCCTGTGATTCGAGCTTTTCGCCGGTGACGGTTGTGGACGCCTTCACGCGCGTGCCTGGCGTCAGCCCGATAAACGTGGCGCGACCCTGTTCATCCGTGGATGCTGTGCGTGGCGCACCGGCACCAGTCAATTCGACGGCGATGCCGGGAAGCGGATTCGTAACCGCGCCGCGGGCAACGCGCACGGTCACGGTGCCGACCGGCATGTCGCCCATCGGGAGCGGCACCCCGGACATCCGTTGTGCGTCCGGCATTTGCGCACCGCCGCCCGCAAACGGTTGCGCCGCGGATGGTGCTGCACTGAGCAGGGCGGCTATCAGGATTGCGGCCTTGATGCACTCGCGCGCCCGCCGCCGCACGCACCCCATGCCCACTTTCACGCTACGACGCCTCCAGGCGCGACCCGCACGACTTGCAGAAGCGCGCGTCGGGATCATTGCGGGTCCCGCATGCACACGCATGCGGGCGAGGCCGCCGCGCGGTTTTCGCGGTCCGTGCAGCGAGCTCGCGCTCGATGACTCCCCGGTAATCGGCGCCATCGTCGAGCTGCTTGATGATGCCCATCGCGCGCGCGCGCAGGCGGTGCGCCATCTCGTCGAAATCCTGCGGCGACAGCTTTCCCATCGCGCGATCGAACTCGAGTTCCTTGATCGAGCGCAGCGTCAGCGCCTTCTCGCGCTCGAGATCTGCGCGCAGGCCGGCGCTGAGCGCCTGTCCCCCGTCGATATCCGGGAGTGCGAGGGGGGCAATCATGCGGTAACACGCGAACGCGGCTAACCCCGCTGCGCCGATGGCGAGGCTGATCAGCACGAGATGCTCTGGTGCGCTCTGCCGTGACAGCAGGACGGCGACGGTCGCCGCAATGAGCGAGAGCAGGACGAAGAAGTGCCACGGATGGAACGCCGCCTCGGTCGACCGCTCGGGCTCCTTCTTCAGGGATGCCGCATCAGTCGAGATCGCGGAGTTCATCCTCGAGCCTTTCCGCGAGCGCGTCGTCGGACGGCATGGACTCCGGTGTCCCGGAGGGGGGATCATCCTTCTTCGACCACCGCCATGCCGCAAAGCCCAGGATCGATGCCCCGCTCGCGCCCACGACATAGGGAAGCAGCCACGCCAGGCGGTTGAATCCCCGATCAATCGGCGCGGTCAGAATGTCCTGGCCGCCGTGCTCTTTCACGAACTCCGCCAGAATCTCGTCGCGGCTCATTCCTTTGGCGATATCCGCGTCGATCTTTGCATTCTGCTCGTGGTAGCCGTGGCAGGCCGGACGCATCTGACAGTCGTTCAGCGGGGCCCGGCAGGCGCCGCATGTGCACATCAAATCGCGCTGGAGCTGTTTCTTGAGCGGACTCTCCTTTGGCACCTCGACCTGCTGCGGGGACGTTTGCGCCTGCGCTCGCGCTGGAGCCGGCAGCAGCATGAGCAGGAGCACCAGACCCGTCGTGACGGCACCCGCCGGGAGCTTTGCCGTCGCGAAGGTAAAAGCACGCTCGGGCAGAAGAGCGATGAACGTCCCGAGTGCGAGCACACCGAACCCGAACCAGATCCAGTCGACCAGCGGATTGATCGTGATCGCGTAGGTGGCGGTCTGCGTGGACACGTCGTAGCCGGCGAGCACGATGTAAAGGTCCTCCGCCGGCGTGCGGCGGATGGCGACTTCGCTCGTGGGCTCGGATTCGTGGCGGTCGAAGAACCACTTCGCCGGATACATCTGCGCGATGGTCTTGCCGTTGCGCACGACGGTGACGTCTCCCGTGATCATCTGCTTCTGCTGATCGCTCGTGACCGTCAGGGCGTTGTGGAGGATCGTGTACCCGGCGACGGTCGCCTGCTGTCCGGGCTTGAGCAGGAGCTGCGCGTCCTGCTTGAAGCCCTGCCCCGCAAATCCGAGGAACATCAGGACGATGCCGAGGTGCACGATGTAGCCGCCATACCGGCGTCTCGACCGGGCCACCAGGCCGATCATCGCCGTGAACACGTCGGTGCCGGTGGCGCCCTTGCGCACGTTCGCGCCGCGCACGAACTCCTGCAGGATCGTGACGCCGACGAATGCGCAGAGCGCGAAACACGTCAGCGACGTCCAGACGTGGATGCCGAGCGCATAGACCGCTGACCCCGTGACGATGGCCGCAGACCCGGGCCAGGTGAACTGCTCGAACAGATTGCGAATCGTGGATTTCCGCCACGCGAGGAGCGGCGCAATGCCGGTCAACAGGAGGAGCGCCAGGCCGATCGGCAGCATCCACTTGTTGAAGAACGGCGGTCCGACGGTCAGCCGTTGGCCCGTCACCACCTCCGACAGCGTCGGAAACATCGTGGCGAAGAGCACGAAGAACGCGCTGAACAGGAGGATCCAGTTGTTCGCCAGGAATGCGGCTTCGCGCGACGCCCACGAATCGAATTCGTGGCGCGATTTCAGCAGGGGCAGCCGATAGATCACCAGGCCGAAGCTGAATACGAGAATCGCGACCATGAACACCGAGAACAGATACGCCAGCCAGCGATCCTCGCCAAAGGCGTGCACCGACTGGACGACGCCCGATCGCGTCATGAACGTGCCGAAGATCGTCAGGAAGAACGTGACGATGACGAGCGTCACGTTCCACACTCGGAGCATGCCGCGCCGCTCCTGCACCATCACGGAATGCAGGAATGCAGTCGCGGTGAACCAGGGCAGCAGCCCCGCGTTCTCGACCGGGTCCCATCCCCAGAAGCCGCCCCACCCGAGCTCTTCGTACGCCCACAGCATGCCGAGCGTCAGCCCGAAGGTCAGGAACAGCCAGCCGATCATCGTCCACCGGCGAACCGCGCGCAGCCACGCATCGTCGAGATGCCCCGTCGCGAGCGCCGCGATCCCGAATGCGTACGGGATCGTCATGGCGACGAACCCCGTATACAGCGACGGCGGGTGAATCGCCATGTAGAAATTCTGCAGGAGCGGATTGAGCCCGCGCCCCTCTGCCGGAGCAGCCGTCAGGAATGTCGAGAACGGATTGTTGTGCACCACCATGATGAAGATGAAGAACATCTCCGTCGCGGCGATGGTGGCGACGACGTAAGGAATCAATTCCCGGTGGCGCTCGCGATTCGTCGCGACGGCGACGGTCCCGAATACCGAGAGCAGGAACACCCAGAACATGATCGAGCCGTCGAGGCCGCCCCAGTACGACGCGATCTTGTAGGCCAGCGGCTGCGCCGAATCCGAGTAGTGCTGGACGTATTTGATCGTGAAATCGCCGGTCACGAACGCGTGAACGATGACGCTGGACGCCACGGTCATCAGCGCGGCCGTGAGATAAAACGCGCCGATCCCGCTCTCCACGAGGCGGCGGGAGCGCCGGCGGGCGCCCGCTATGGATGCCGCTATTGCGTACGCAGCCACCACGAAGGTGGCCAGCAACGTGAACGATCCGAGAGCCGCCATGTCAGCTTCCCGACTTGCCGGTCGCCGTGGAGGCGGGGTTGTATTTCGACGGGCATTTGGCCATGACGCCGTTCGGCTCGACCGCGAAGCCGTCGGGCCCGAGCCTTCCCTTCAGGACGACTTCGGCTCCGTCCTTGAACGTGTCCGGCACGACGCCGGTGTAGCGTGCCGAGACGACCTTGCCGTTGCTCTGCACCTGGAACTTGTAGTCGAGCGTGTCGGGCCGTTGCATGAGTGAACCGTCCACGACGAAGCCGTGCAGCTGAAGGCGTTTGCCCTGCCACGCCTGCGGGTTGGCCATGACCTCGTCGACGTGCTTGTAGTATTCGGTGCCCTCGCTGAGCGTCGTATACATCAGCCCGGCAATCGCGAGCGCGATGACGAGAAACGTAGTGCCTATCTTGACGGTTTTGGCAGACATGGTTTCAGGAGATCCTCTTCAACAGCTGATGCACCGTGGCGACCGGTAATCCGACGACGTTCGCCCATGAGCCTTCGATCCAGTCGATGAAGCGGGACGCGCGGCCCTGGATTGCGTATCCACCGGCCTTTCCGTCAGGCTCGCCGCTGTCCACGTACCATTGGATGTCGTCGACGCCAATCGGCAACATCCGAACCCGCGTTCGCGCGATCTCGTGAAGCGACCCGCTGTCGGCGATGACGACGACTCCCGTGAATACGTCGTGTATCGTGCCCGACAGCTTCGTCAACATCCGGATCGCGTCGTCCCGTCCCTCGGGCTTCCCCAGTATTTCGCCCCTGACCACCACTGTGGTGTCGGCGGCCAGCACTACTTCGCCGGGCTGGCGGCACCGCTGTGCGACCGCTTCCGCTTTGGCGCGCGCCACACGAAGGACGTACAACTCCGGCGCCTCATCCGGAAGCGTCGACTCGTCAACCTCCGCCGTTTGGACGCTGAACGTAAAGCCGGCCGTCTGCAGCAATTCCGCGCGACGCGGTGAGGCGGACGCAAGGATCAGGCGGCACCCCTTCATTCTAAGTCACGGCGCGTCAACACGCGCCCCTTCCGAAGGGCCTGCCCACACGAGCCGTAGCCGCCGTCCCTGGTCCGTGCTCTCACGAGAAACCGGCCGAATTCTTCGATTGTCGCGATGCACCGATGATCGGAAACAGCAGCGCGGTCAGCCCGTATTGCATTCCGCCAAGCTGTAATCCGGCGAGAACCCGCACGAATGCCGGACCCCGACAGGGCTGGTCGCGGCCCCTGATGCATGGAAGGCTTTCGCGGATTCTAACCTGAAACCGCAGCCTCTGAGCGGCGCGAGTGGCTGGGCTTGAGCGGTGGTGGCACTCAGGTTGCCTCTGGAATCCGCGTGAGACGCTGCGCGGTGTTGTTCATCGGTAAGCGCTGCGGTGATCCGCAGGCGAACGAACTGAGGGCTCTGGGGTTTTCCGTCACGGAACGCAACGGACCCTTGGACGATGCGGTGCTGTTGCAGTTCCCGGTGGTGTTGATCGCATCTACAGCCGTCACTGCATTGCCCATGATCACGACACGGTTGCGAGGCAAGCCAGGCTTCGCACGGCGGGTCATTGCCGCGCGCGTGCCGGACGACACGACGCCTGCTCTGATTCGCGCGTTGCGGCTCTGTGGTCTCGATGAAGTGTTCGGCCAGAGCACGCCGACGCGCGCGATCGCCGCGCGCATCGCCGCCCGTCTCGAGCAGCGGCCCGAGTGGAACTGCGAGTACCCGGAAATCCCGCGAACACCTGCGGCATGAGGATGTGGGGCTTCGTGCCGCCGCCGCCCGCGCTCGTTCGTTGTGCTACATGCTGGGGAAGATCACCGGCAGCGCGGCATCGTCCGTGTAGACACACCGGTTGTTGTGACCGCACTCCTCGATGATCCTGACGTCGTGCTTCGCGCCGAGATGTTCGGTGACGAACTTGAAGTACGCCTCGCCGCGTGCGCGGCGCGTCGCGCCCTGCGCCATGGCTGCGCAGCCTGAATCGAATCCGCCGAGCGGCAGGGTGTCGACCTGCGACAACAAGTACGTCGTCGGGCGGGATGCCAGCTGCTTCTTCAGTTGATCGTCGCTCATGCCGGCGGTATATCCGCTTTTCCTGTCCTCGAGACCGTAGGGCCACTTGTCGAAGTTGGGACACGAGGACGCGCCGGCAAACGGGCCATACGAGAAGTTCGTGTGCGGCGTTGACTCGACCTGCCAGCCCATTCGCGCTTCCTCCGGCGCGGCATCGCCCGTGGGCAGCGGACGTGTCACGTCGGGCCAGGCGTAGCTCGAGGGGTTCGACACCACGTAGCGCACGGGCACGCCGAGGGTCTCGTGGACCTTGTTGGCCATTTCGTAGCGAGCAACGAACTGCCCCCCGGCCGAATGGCCGGCGATGACGATTACGCGCATGTTCGGGAAGACCTGCTTGTCGGCAAGCCGCTCGACGAGACGGTCCATGAAGTCGAACGACGTGACGCTCGGGTCGCTCGCCGCGTTGCCGCCGGACCGCCAGCTGTCGCCGCCGCACCCGTAGCTGATTTCATCGGCGGCGAGTTCGTCCTTGCAGCTCCCCTGTGCCGACGCGATGCGCGGCGCGATCACAACGGTGTCGTCCAGCGCATGCGCGAGGAACGCCGCCGCCGTTGCCGTGGTGAAGTAGACGTCGGGATTGCGCAGCGTGCCGTGAATCATGATCAGCGCCCGCGTGATTCGTGGGTTCGCCTTCGTCAGCGCATATGTCGTGTAGACGAGCGAGCGTCCACCCTTCGAGCCGACCTGCACCCAGTCGGTGCATGCAGCCGCAACCTGCGTGCACGCGCCCGGCGAACCCTCCGCCGGAGACTGCAGGCGATCGAGCGTTCGAGGTGCGGCGCCGATCGAGATCAGCGCCAGGGCGGTCAACCAGACCCTCGTTGTCATTTCTTGATCGTTGCTCCAGTCAGCTGCGCGACGGCGGCCAGCGTCGTCTGCGCGGCATTCAGGCCGAGACGGAAATCGTCGTCGGAGTACGTCGCAAACACGTCGCTCGGCTGGTGCCAGTTCGGATCCCAGCCCGCGCCAATCTGCGCGCCGCGCTCGTTCTCGCGGAGGCTGATCGCGGGAATCAGGTCCATGAACGGCGTCGAATCCGTGTTCGTCATGTGGGGTCCCACCGCGGCGGGATAATCGGTCGCGTATTTCTCGTTCGCGGCTTTGAACGCCCACGCGAGCTTCTGCGCCTCCGCCGCCATTTTCGACGTCTCCTGGAACTCGATGTTGACGTCGGCTTCGGGCCGCTGTGTGGGACTCACTTTGCCGTTGGCGTCCGGCATGCCGTGGTCCCACATCATCATGTCGTGCTGGATCATGCCGAGCCACTTCGGCTCCGGGTACCTGTGCGACCCCGCCGGATCTTCTTTGCCCTGCAGCGGCGCGCGCTGTTCGACGTAGGCGCGCGCCCCGTTCAATCCGGTCTCTTCGTTGTTCCAGAGCGCGAAACGAATCGAACGATCTGTCTGCACGTCGGCTTGGTTCAGCACGCGCGCGAGTTCCATCACGAGCGCCGTCCCCGAGCCGTCGTCATTGGCGGCCTCGTTCCAGCCGTGACCGTCCATGTGACCGCCGACGATGTACATCTCGTCAGGGTGTGTGGACCCGATTTTCGTGCAGTAGACTTCTTCCCGCGGGCCGTCGGTCGCAGGCTCCTCGTCGCGGGCTCTGATCCGCTCGTCGGGCTGGGCCATCGGATCGGTGTTCACTCCCCTCCGCCCCAGACGGCCGAACATCATGCTGCCGCCCTGACCCGGGCGCTTGTTATCGCTGCCCGCCGGAGCGGCGCCGCGACCGCCGCGGCCGGCATTCTGCGGACGTTCCGGGGTCGTGTATGTGTATCTGATGCGGGACACGTCGCTGCAGCCATAACTCTCGAGCTGCGCCTGGATCCAATCGACCGCGTCGCGATTCCGTTTCGTGCCCTGACGCCGATCGCCGAATTGCGTCAGACCCTTGATCGTTGACTTGTATTTTTCGAGTTCGAGGCGGGCTACCAGCGTGCGGACCGGATCATCCGCGGCGGCGGTCTGCGCCGGGGGCTGGTTCCGCGTCGGTGCCTGAGCCAAGACCGACACCGTCAACGCCGCCGTACACAGACACATGATTCCCAAACTGCGTATCTGCATGGCCGTTCACATTACCATGTCGATCGACGACAAACTGCGGCCCGCGCGTGCTGCAACGGACGCGGTCCGCGCGGCGTATACACCAACGGCGCCGCCCCCACGCCAGACTGGTCCATGCCGTACGGCAGAGTCCGCGTCCGTTCCAGATCTCGCACCCGCGCGAGCCGCGCCATTGCTCTCGTTTCCGCCGGCGCCGCAGCGTTCGCGCTCACGTGTCTGGTGCCGCTCGATGCGGCCCAGTCTCCGCCGGCGTGTCACGTCTCGGGCCATGCGACGAGCGATGGCAAACCGCTTCCTGGAGTCGCGATCGTCGCCACTGCGACGAATGCTGCGGGTGGCGGCGCCCCACTCGCGACCTCGACCGACACGGACGGCAGTTATCGCCTGGCGCTTGTGCCGGGCACGTTCACTCTATCCATCCAGCTGACAGGGTTCACGCCGCTCAATCGTGACATCACGCTGTCGGGAACGCCGTGCGATCAGGGGCTCGACATCACGTTGAGACTGGCGCCGCGTGATCAGCAATGGGCGGCGTCACAACGAACGGTGCACGCAGCATCGGCCGCGGCTCACACGCACGCGCCATCGACAACGGCTTCGTCAGCGGGTGCGCCGCCAAACGCCACGGCCGCAAACGGCAACACGCCGTCGCGATTTCAGCGGCTCGAAGTGCAATCCTCCACGACTTCCCCGGAGGTCGCCGATGCGTCCGCGTCAACGGATCGGGAGGCGGATGCTGCGACGCGCCTGCTGCTGCCTCCAGGCTTTTCCGTCGACGCGCCGACCGAAGCCGTCGCGATCAACGGAAATGCGGCATCGCTCGATCGCGGCCTGATGAACGACCGGCTGGCGGCGCTCGGACGCGGCGAGTTCGATCCGCTGACTGGCCAGGTCGCTCCGGGATTCGCACCGCAAGGCGCCGGCGGGCCGGGAGGCGTTCCGGGCGGCCGGGGACGTGGCGGCCCGGGTGGGCAGGGCGGACGCGGAGGTCCGGGCGGCTTTTTCATCGGTGGCCGCGGCGGGCGGCAGAACACCTTCAACGCAACCGCTAGCTACTCGTTCGGCGGCTCGGCGCTCGACGCCGCGCCATACCAGCTGCACCCGGATTCGCCGACTCCAAAGCAGCCCTACACGAAGCAGAATTTCGGGTTTACCGTCGGCGGCCCGGTGAAGATTCCCCACCTGTACGACGGCGCGCGCAAGACGTTCTTCATCGCGAGCTACACCGGCAACCGCGGCGACACCTTGTTCGATCAGTTCGCGACTGTGCCGACAGCCGCGCTCCGCGCCGGGAACTTCGCCGGTACGAGTACGAGAATCATCGACCCGTCGACCGGCCTCCCGTTCCCTGGCAACCAGATCCCGGCGGACCGCGTCAGCACGGCATCTACCACGCTGCTCCAGTACATCCCACAGCCGGACACCGACGCGCTGCACAACAACTTTCACTACACGACGACGACCGGCTCCGCGCTGGACAACGTGAATGTGCGCGTCATCCAGAACTTCACGCCGGGCGCGCAGAACGGGCGCGGCGGCTTCGGCGGGTTCGGCGGGGGCCGCGGCGGCGGACGCTTCGGCGGCGGAGGCGGACAGGGGCGGCAGGGCACGAATGTCATCCTCACCGCGCAGATGCAGTACAGGCGAACGCAGTCCGACCAGGCGAACGTGTTTCCCTCGCTCGCGGGCACGTCGTCTGGCTGGAGCCTTGGACTGCCGGTCACGCTGAACGTGGCGCATCACCGCACGCTGCACAACATCAACGTGAACTTCTCCGAAACGCATTCGGCGTCGAGCAACCAGTACGCGTTCGTGCAGAACATCGCCGGCGATGCCGGCATTGCGGGTGTATCGACCGACCCCTTCGACTGGGGCCTGCCGACGCTCTCGTTCGCGAACTTCTCCAGCGCGCGGGATGTGAGTCCATCAATCCGGACGGACCGCCGCATTTCGACGGCGTATACATGGACCCACCCGGTGAGAGCGCACACGCTTCGCGCCGGCGGCGATTTCCGCTTCGATCGCTCGACCAGCGAGGCCGACCCGAATCCACGTGGCACGTTTGTGTTCACGGGTCTCTACACCGGTGGAGGCGTGAACGGCAGCACGGGCTCCGATCTCGACTTTGCGGATTTCCTGCTCGGCCTTCCTCAGCAGGCATCGGTGCAGTACGGACCGGGTCAGGAATCCGTCGACGGCCGTTCGATGAGCCTGTTCGTGCAGGATGACTGGCGGAAGAGCGCAGGGCTCACGTTCAGTCTGGGCCTTCGCTACGAGTTGCTCTGGCCGTTTACGGAGACCCACGGCCAGCTGGTGAACCTCGACGTCGCACCGGACTTCACCGCCGCCGTGCCAGTGGTCTCGGGCGGCACCGGGCCGTTCACGGGGCCGTTCCCCGTTGGCCTCATCCAAACGGACACGAACAATCTCGCGCCGCGGCTTGGCGTCGCGTGGCGCATCAAACCCGGCATGGTTCTGCGCGGCGGCTATGGCATCAGCTATAACTCCGGGACGTATTCCACGATTGCGCGCCAGATGGCGAGCCAGCCGCCGTTCGCCGTCACGAGCACGACCATCGGCACGGTGCCGGCGCCCTTGTCGATCGTCGATCCGTTTGGCGCCGTTCCGGAGAGCACGACCACGAACAACTATGGCGTCGCGCGCGACTACGACCTCGGTCGCGTGCAGACGTGGAACGCCGACTTGTCCAAGGACCTCTCCCCCGTCTGGAACGTCGGTGTCGACTACACGGAGATTCGCGGGGCGAACCTCGACATCGTTCGCGCGCCGAATCGCGGACCGACCGGGCTTCGCATCCCCGACGTGCAGGCATTTCTCTGGCAGACCTCCGAGGGTGCTTCCGTTCTTCATGCTGGAACGTTCCGTCTCCAGAAACGTCAGTCCCATGGCATCGGCGGCAATCTCACATACACGCTGGGGCGCTCGCGAGACGACGCCTCTACGGTCGGTGGCGGCGCGACGGTCGTGGCGCAGAACGATCAGGATCTCGCCGCGGAATGGGGTCCTTCGAGCTTCAATCGTCGGAATCAGCTGACCGGCGCGGTCAGCGTCGAGCTGCCGTTCGGGCCGAATCGCCGGTGGCTCAACGCTGCCGGCGGTTGGGCCGCGCTCCTGGGCAACTGGCGTCTGTCGGCGAATTACTCCTGGCTGTCCGGCACGCCGCTGACGCCGCTCGTGCGGGCGTCGGCCGCTGACGCCGCTCGCGGAACGAGCGGAACGCTGCGCGCAAACTACGACGGGGGCAGCATCGCGCTTCCCAACCCGACGATCGCCGAGTTCTTCAATACGAGCGTATTCGCGATCCCGTCGCCAGGTACGTTCGGAACGGCCGGCCGGAACATCATCACGGGCCCCGGCAGCCAGCAGCTCAACGCGCAGCTCGCGCGCGACATGCACTACGGTGGATCGCACGTGGTGACGCTGGACGTTTCGGCGACCAACCTGCTGAACACCGTCAACTTCGCCGCGATCGACACATATGTGAATTCGCCGACGTTCGGACAGGTCGTGTCGGTGCGCCCGCTGCGATCGATGCAGCTGAGCGCGCGGTTCCGCTTCTAGAGACACGACCGCATGCGCATCCTCCGAATACTGCCGATCGCCTGCGTGCTCGCGGTCGTGAGCGCGACGCATCCGGCCGCCCGGCAGCAGCAAACGAAGCCGCCGTCGTTCAGGGTCCGCACGGATCTTGTCTCGGTCGACGTCGTCGTCCGCGACAGGAGCGGCGCGATCGTGAGCGGACTGAAGCCGGAAGACTTCGAGATCCGCGAAGACGGCAAGGCCCAGCAGATCGTCACGTTCAGCTTTCAGCAGGTCACCGGGAAAGTGGCCGCGCCCGTCGAGACGGCCGACCTTCTCGCGTCCGCCGAGTCACGGCTCGAAAGAGAGAATCAGCACACGCCGACGGCAGCGCAGCCGAGCGCGGAAGCGGCGCCCGTGCCGATGACGCCGGAACAGCTCGCAGGCCGCCGGGTGATCGTGCTGCTGTTCGACACCAGCTCGATGCAACCCGACGACGTGCAGCGCGCGGTCGACGCGGCGAACAAATACGTGGGCACCTCCATGACCGCCGCGGACCTCGTTGCCGTGGCCACGATCGGGTCGTCGCTCCAGGTGCTGACCGACTTCACCGCCTCGCGTGAACAGGTCGCTGCCGCGCTCACGAAACTGGGCTACACCGAGGGTACCTCGACTCCCCCTCCATCGGCGAGCACGCTCGCCACCGATGAAGCAGATGCGGCGGCCGACGACACCACCGAGAGCGCCGACGCGGCCGAACTGGACATGTTCAACAACGATCTCCGCCTTCGAGCGCTTCGAGCGCTTGCCGAAACGCTGGCGCCGATCGAACAGCGCAAGGCGATCCTGTATTTCAGCGCGGGCATGGAGCGCAGCGGCGAAGACAATCAGGTGGAGCTGCGTGCGGCGATCAATGCGGCCGTGCGCGCGAACGTCTCGATCTATCCCGTGGACAGCCGCGGGCTGCAGGCCGTCGTTCCCGGCGGCGACGCCACGCACGCGAGCGGCCGCGGATCTTCGCTCTTCTCGGGACGAGCCGTCGCGCAGCAGTTCAACTCGCTCGCCGCCTCGCAGGAGACGCTCACGTCGCTGGCGAGCGACACGGGCGGTCGCGCCTTTACCGACACCAACGACATGGGCGAGGCATTCGCTCGCGTGACGAAAGACCTGTCGGCCTACTACCTGCTCGGGTACAGCTCGACCAATCCCGTTCGAGATGGGCGGTTCCGGCGGATTCAGGTTCGGGTCAAACGCAACGGCATGCACGTCGAATCACGCGCGGGCTATTACGCCGAGCGCGACTTCGCGCACACGAGCCGGGCGGATCGCGAAACCGACCTGCAGAACATGCTGTTCGCCGCGCTCTCGCCGACAGACCTTCCGGTGCTCCTCACGCCAGGGTATTTCAGGCTGACGAACGACAGCTATTACGTGCCGATCGCCGTCGCAATCCCCGGCTCCGCGGTGCCGATTCCTCCGAACGCGGACAAGGTGACGCTCGACATCGTCGGCGTCGTGCGCGATGAGCAGGGCCGGCCCGTCGGTCACATCCGCCAGACGCTCGACTTGGCCGCCGGCTCCGCCAGCACGCTTGCCGGCAAGCAGGTTCTGTATCAATCCGGGCTGACGCTGCCGCCCGGCCGCTTCGCAGCGAAGGTGGTCGTCCGCGAGAACGAGTCCGGGCTCGCCGGTTCCTATGAATCAGCGATCGTCATCCCTGATCTGAAACGTGAGCCGGTGAAGGTCAGCTCGATCCTGCTGAGCACACAGATCCAGACGGCGGCAAAAGGGAAAAGCGACAACCCGCTCGTGCGCGACGGTGTGCAGCTGCTGCCGAACGTCACGCACGTCGTCGGGCACGATCAGAACGTCTATTTCTACTACGAGGTGTACGATCCCGCGGCGTCCGGCGGCGCCAATCCCGACCTCCGCACGAGCCTGGCTTTTTACCGAGGCAAGGTGAAAGTCTTCGAGACGCCGCCCGTCGAGCGCACGACGCTCGACCTCGCGGCACGGCACGCGGCGATCTTCCAGTTCGAAGTGCCGGCGGACCGCTTCAAACCGGGCCTCTACACCTGTCAGATCAACATCATCGACTCGGTCGCGGGACAGTTTGCGTTTCCGCGGCTGGCGATGTTCGTGCGGTGAGCCGTCACTCGGCGCGCAGCGCGGTCACCGGATCGACCCGCCACGCGCGAAGCGCGGGAACAGCGCAGGCAATCGCCGACACGATCACGGTCATCACCGCAATCGAGGCAAGCGTCGCGGGATCGGTTGGCTTCACGTGATACAGGATCTTCGACAGCAGGCTGCTGCTGAAAAACGCGGCGGCCAGTCCCAGAACCAGGCCGATTGCGACGAGCTGCAAGCCTTCCTTCAGCACGAGCTGCATGACGTTCGATCCGGTGGCGCCGAGCGCGAGGCGGACGCCAAGCTCTCGCATCCGCTGCTGGACGGAATACGCCATCACCCCGTAGAGGCCAACGAGCGCGAGGATCGTTGCGACGACCGCAAAGCCGCCGAGGAGGATCGTATTGAGACGGCGCTGCGACGTCATCTCGGACACGACCGCGTCGAGCGGCTGCACGTGCTGGACGGCGACCTGCGGATCGAGCGACTTCACGATTGATTTGAGTTCCGGGCCGGCCGATGCCGGGTCGCCCGTCGTATGGACGACGACCGTCATCGTCGTGTCGCCGCTCTGCGCGTGCGGGAGATACGTCTCCGGCCTGACGACGGCGTCGTACCCCGTTCGTCGGCTATCCCCAACGATCCCGACGATGGTCATCCATGGGCCATCGCCGGTCGAGCGTCCGTACTTCATGCGGCGGCCAACCGGGTTGACGCCGGGCCAGAACCGTTTCGCCATGGTTTCGTTGATGATGACGACCGGGGGCGCCTTCGCGCTATCGGCGTCCGTGAACGTCCGACCGGCGAGCAGCGGCACGTTCATCACGGAGAAGTAGGTCGGCGTGACGCCGTCGTACGGTATCTCCACGCTCTCTTCCGGCGCGAAATCGGGGCGCCCTTCGATGCTGAAATTCGTCGAGGCCGGTGTGGCCGTGAGGAAGATCGTTCCGATCGCTGCGGCCCCCTGCACGCCCGGCAGGCCGGCCAGACGTGTCGTCAGCTGATGGTAGAACTCGACGACCGGCGCGGGTTCGCGGTAGCGCGATCCCTGGAGCAGCACTTCGCCCGTGAGCACATGATCGGTGCGGAAACCGAGATCGACACGCTGTAGCGTCATGTAGCTGCGGACCATCAATCCGGCTCCGACGAGCAACACGACCGCGAGCGCAACTTCCGCCACCACGAGAGTCCGGCGGATCCACACACCGCCACCCGACGATCCGCGCGCGCCTTCCTTGAGCGCAGCGCCCGGCTGCGTGCGCGCGGTCTGCAGGGCCGGCACGAGACCAAAGGCAATGCCCGTCAGCATCGATGCGATCGCGGTGAACGCCAGCACGCGGCCGTCGATGCCGATTTCCTGTACGCGTGGAAGATCCGGAGGCGCGACGCCGAGCAGCACGTGCAGACACCACCAGCCGAGAGCGCCCCCAGCTACCCCGCCGAGGACGGCGAGCACCAGGCTTTCCGTCAGCAACTGCCGTACGAGCCGGCCGCGCCCGGCGCCGATCGCCGCGCGCAGCGCGATCTCGCGTTCGCGGGTCGCCCCGCGCGCGAGCAGCAGGTTCGCGACGTTCGTGCAGGCAATGAGCAGCACGCATGCGACGGCGCCGAGCAGAATCAGGATCGCCGGCCGGACGCGGCCGACCACGTGGTCGGCGTACGACTCCACGAAGACGCCGTATCCCGCCTGTTGCGGCACGCGTGCCTTGATATCGGCGTTGACGCGGTTCACGTCTTCCTGCGCCCGCGCGACGCTGACACCCGGCTTGAGACGGCCCAGTACCTGCAGCCACATGGCGCTTCGCTGGGGGCGATACTCCGTCGCCGGGATGGGCACCCACAGCTCGGTCTTCCCTTCCGGAAACGCAAATCCTCTCGGCATGATGCCGACAATCGTCCGGCTGGTGCCGCTGAGCACGATGCTCTGCCCGAGCGCGTCGGGACGGCCGCCGAAGTGGCGCTGCCAGAAGCCGTAAGAGACGACAACCACATTTTTCGCGCCGCCGAGATCTTCCTCGCGCGTGAATGTCCGACCGTAGAGGGGACGAACGCCGAGCACGTCGAACAGATTCGCCGTTGCGTAGCACCCCGGAATGCGCTCGGGGTCCCCGGCGCCGGTCAAGGTCCACCCAGACACGTTGAACGCCGACAACCCCGAGAACGTCGTCGAGAGATCGCGGTAGTCCACGTAGTTCGGATAGGAATGCCAGTCGTGTTTCTCCGAGATCCGAGAGTTGTCGTTCCAGACCATGGCAAGACGGCCTGGATCCTCGAAGGGCGGGGGCTGCAGGAGAACGCCGCTGGCAATGCTGAAGATCGCAGTGTTCGCGCCGATGCCGAGCGCCAGCGTGACGAGCGCCACCACCGTGAATCCCGGGTTCGCGAGGAGGCGGCGGACCGCGTAGGTCACGTCCTGCGCCAGCGCCTCGACGAAGCCGCCGCCGCGGACGTCGTAACCCTTGTCGTGAAGGATCGCGCGGTTGCCGACGCGCCGTCTGGCCTCGGCGCGCGCAGCGGCGGGCGCCATTCCGTCGCGTTCGAGGCGCTCCGCAAGCCGATCCTCATGGAACTGCAGTTCGTCGCGGATTTCCGAGATCACCCTGTCGCGCGTCAACCATCCGCGAAGCCGGGATTTGAACAGGCGAAACATGTCGATTCCTATCCTTCAAGTACGCGCGCGACGGCGCCGGTCAGACGCCGCCAGCTTGCCGCCTCAGCCTCGAGCTGCCGTCGTCCCGCCGCGGTGAGCCGGTAAAAGCGCGCGCGCCGGTTGTTTTCGGACTGCCCCCAGGAAGACGCGATCCAGCCGCGCTGCTCCATTCGATACAGCGCCGGGTACAACGAGCCCTCTTCCAGCTGCAGCACCTCGTTGGATACGCGGTGGAGGTAGACGGAGATCCCGTAGCCGTGCGCCGGGCCCCGCTCGAGGCACTTCAGCACCAGCATGTCCAGCGTGCCGTGCAACTGATCCGCGTTCGTACGCCGTTCCACCATTAGACGTTCTAAGGAAGAAAAAGTATACAACGCTGTATCATCCGAGCGCACTCAGGAGTTTTCCGGAATGAAAAGACTCGCAATCGCGTTGCTCGTCGTCACGGCGGCGGCTGTTCAGCCGCTCGCGCAAGTCCCCTCGAAGCGGCCGCTCACCGTCGACGACTACACCAAGTGGAAGAGCATCAACGACACCGCCATCTCGAGCGATGGCAAATGGATAACCTACGTCTTGCGCACGACGAACGTGCCGGATGACAAGGCCAACCCGATTCTCCACGTCCTGAATCTCGAAACGAACACCGATGTCGGCGTGCCGAACGCGACGGGCGGTGTGTTTTCGCCGGATGCGAAGTGGCTCGCGTATCAGGTCGATCCCGCCCCGGGCCGTCGGGGCCGCGGTAAAGGTGGCAACGGCGCGCAACCCTCGGATCCGACCGTTCAGCCGCCGGCCGATCAATCGGTACCGCCGGCGGCCCCCACGCCGGCGCCAACGCAGCCTGCGACACCGTCAACGGCGCCGAACACCCCGGCACCAGCGCAGCCGCCGGCAACGCCCGGGACGGCGACCACTCCGACTCCAACCCCGGGTTCGAACCCGAATCAGAACCCGAACCCGAGCGTGAGCCAGAACCCCGGACCCGCCGCACCCACCGCATCCCCGAACCCGCCGGCGCCGCCGCCGCCGCGCCGCGTCGAACTGCGGAACCTCACGACGGGGACGACCGAGTCATTTCAGGACATCGGGGCCTTCATCTTTTCGCCCGACTCGACGTTGCTCGTGATGAAGCGGCGCCCCGCCGAATCAGCCGGTGGAAAGGCCGGCGCCGATGGCGAAACCAATGGACCGAACGGGTTGGGCAACAACGAGAGCCACGCGAACGCACCAGAACCTTCCGGCCGCGGCACCGACGTCGTCATCCTCGATCTGCGGACGGGACGACACCAGCTGCTCGGCGGCGTCGGTGAAGTCGCCTTTACGAAGAAAGGCGACCTGCTCGCCTACACCGTCGACCTTCCGATCAAGGACGGCAACGGCGTTTTCGTCTATGACACGAAACGCGGCGGCTCCACGCCGCTCGACACACAAGCGCGCGTCTACACCCGCGTCGCCTGGAGCGACGACGGCAAGTCGCTCGCAGTGCTGAGCGGCCTCGACGTGGAGCACAAACGCGAACGCGACAACATGGTGCTCGCGTGGCCCGACGTCCGCGCAGCGATGAACGACGACGAGCCAGCGAAGGCGCTCGTGCTCGACCGCACCAAAGACGCGAGGTTCCCGAAGGAATGGGTCGTCAGCGACCGCACGCCGCTCGTTTGGAGCGACGACGACAAGCGGGTGTTCTTTGGAGCGAAGGATCAGGGCCCGCTGCCGTCATCGAACGAAAAGAAGTCGACCGATGAGAAGGCGGACGTCGACGTGTGGAACACGACCGACGACCGCATTCAATCGGAGCAGATGATCCGCGCGGACCAGGATCGCAACTTCACATATCGGGAGGCGTTCGACACGACGAACGCGCGATTCGTCAAGCTTGCCGACGAGACGATGCGCGAGCTCGAACTCGCGCAGGACGGGCGGTGGGCCGTTGGGCGCGACGTCCGCGCGTACCAGTCCGATTACAAGCCGGCGGCTGCCGACATCTATCGCGTCAACACCACCACCGGTGAGCGGACGCTCATGTTGAAAGGACAGCTCACGAACACGTCGACCGGAAGCCACGTGTTCGGCATCTCTCCCGACGGCAAGCACTACCTTTATTGGAAGGACGCGCGGTTCCAGAACTACGACCTTGACGCCGGCGCAGCGCACGCGCTGGGTGGCAGTGCCGCGCCGAGTTTCATCGACACGGATTTCGATCATCCCGGGCCGAAGCCGTCGTTCGGTGTGGCCGGATATACCGCCGACGGCAAATCCGCGATCGTCGAGCACAAGTACGACCTGTGGGAGCTCCCGCTCGACGGATCGGCCGCACGGAACCTGACCAACGGCGCCGGTGCCAAGAACGAGATGCGGCTCCGCTATATCCGCACGGAACCGCCCGATCCGGTGTTGACGCTTTCCGCGCAGTCCGCCGGACCGGCCACCGGGTTCGGCGGTGGTTTCGGCGGCCGCGGCGCCGCAACCCGCGAGAAGCCCATCGACTTGTCGAAACCGGTGCTCCTCTCCGCCTATGGCGAGTGGACGAAGAAAGCCGGGTATTACGAGTTGAGCAACGGCACCTTGAAGGCGCTAATTTACGAGGACGCATCGTTCAACACGCCGGAGAAGGCCACCAACGCGGACAAGTACCTCTTCACCCGACAGACGTTCGTGGAGTTCCCGGACCTTCGGGTCGCAGGTCCCACCTTCACCGACTGGAAACGGATTACCGATGCCAACCCGCAGCAGAAGGAGTTCGTCTGGGGACATCGGATCCTGTTCGACTTCAAGGATCACGACGGGCACCGCCTGCAGGCCATCATGGCAATCCCGGACGACTACAAACAGGGCGAGAAACGGCCGACGCTCGTGAACTTCTACGAGAAGAACTCGCAGAACCTGCATCGCTACAACGCTCCCTCGTACCTCACCGGCATGGGCTCGTCTCCGATGCAGGCCGTGAGCGACGGCTACATCACGCTGATTCCGGACGTCTACTTCCATACAGGCTCGTCGCATAGCGACATGCTCGAGGCAGTCGAAGCAGCCGTTCGCAAGGCGATTGAGATGGGCTACGTCGATCCGAAGCACGTCGGCATCAACGGCCACAGCTACGGAGGCGAAGGCGCGGCATTCATCGGGACGCGGTCGCGGCTGTTCGCGGCCGTCGGTATGGGCGCCGGCGTGACCGACCTGTATCAGGACTTCAACCAGAACTGGGGCTGGGCCTATCAGGTGACGGGCGGCAGCGGGGCCAACGGCGACGACTATTACCTGTACGGGCAGGGCCGCTGGGGCTTCTCGCCGTGGGACAAACCCGACACCTACATGTTCGAGTCGGCGCTGACGCACGTGCCCGAGGTGACCGCGCCGTTCCTCATCATGCACGGCACGTCCGACCCGACCGTCGCATTCCAGAACGGCCTCGGGTTCTACAACGCGCTGCGCTACAACAAGAAGAATGCGGTTCTGCTCGCATACATCGGAGAGGGACACGGTCTGCGAGGCTGGGCGAACCGGAAGGATCTCACGGTCCGCTACTTCCAGTTCTTCGATCATTACCTGAAGGGCGCGGCCGCTCCGAAGTGGATGACCGAAGGAGTGCCGTATCTGAAAAAAGAGGAACTGGATTCGGAGAAGTAGACAGCAGCCGCGGAACCGTCAGTCGTGGGCCGCCAGCCGCTGGTGAAGCCGACCTTCTTCGCGAGCGCCTCGGAGTTTCGCACGTGGCTCGAGGCGCAGCATGAATCGGCGAGTGAGATTTGGGTCGGGTTTCACAAGAGAGCCACAGGACGGCCCAGCCTGACGTGGACGGAGTCGGTCCGCGAGGCGCTCTGCTACGGCTGGATCGACGGGATCCGGAAGCGGATAGACAACGACGCGTATACCATCCGCTTCACGCCCCGCAAGCGCGGAAGCGTCTGGAGCGCCGTCAATGTCCGTCACGTCCAGTCGCTCCTCCGCGAAGGGCGCATGCGCCCGCGCGGGCTCGAGGCGTATGAGGCGCGCCGCGACAACAAGTGCGGCATCTACTCGTACGAACAACGCAGTGTCGAGCTGCCGCCGCAGTATGCCAAAGTGCTGAAAAAGAACGCGGCGGCGTTCAAGTTCTTCGAATCGCAGCCGCCGTCGTACCGCCGGGCGGTGATGTGGTGGATCGTCAGCGCAAAGACCGAGGAGACGCGCACCAGGCGGCTGTCGGTCCTGATCCATCATTCAGCGAAAGCCGAACGTCTCCCTGCGCTCGCGCCGACGAAGCGCACGCGCTGAGCAAGAAAGCCGCACAATGCCGAAAGCCCGCATCGATGGCGTCCACACAATCATTTACACCCGCGACGCGGACCGCGACCGCGCGTTCATTCGCGACGTCCTTCGCCTGCCTTCCGTGGATGCCGGAGGCGGGTGGCTGATTTTTGCGCTGCCCCCGGCGGAAGTCGCGTTCCATCCGGCGGACGGCAACGACCGGCACGAACTGTATCTGATGACGAACGACGTTGCCGCGTTCGCTGCTGACATGGCGTCCCGCGGCATCGACTGCTCGCCGCCGCAGTCGATGGGCTGGGGCGTGCTCACGAGTTTGACGCTGCCAGGCGGCGGCAAGCTCGGCGTCTACGAACCTCGGCATCCACGGCCTCCGCGGACGCGCGTCACCACGAAAGCACGATCCCCGCGGGCAAAGCCGAACGCGGCGACGCGTTCGACGCGCTCGTCGGCCAAGGCCCGTCGCCGGTCGTCCGTCAGCGGGAAGGGCGAACGCCGACGACGATGAAACCGCCGCGAAGATCCGACGACTGAAGGTCGGTGAAACCGGCCCCCGCCAGCTCGCGGACTACTGTGGCGGGCGTGACGCCGTGGTGCGCCTCGTCCGCGCGTCCTTTCGGATCCGCGCTCTCTGTCCCTCGCGGCGTGAAATCGATGACCGCGATCCGGCTCCCCGGCTTCAGCGCGCGAAAGAGATCCGCGTTCATCGACGCGGGATCGCCGAAATGGTGGTAGACGTTGCGCATGAAGAGCGAGTCGCACGTTCCGGGCGCGATGTTCGAAGCGGCCGGAGCGCCTTCGACCACCGTCACGTTCGAGAGTCCGGCAGCCGCGGCCGCCCTGGCGATCTCGGCACGACGGTCCGGATTCAGGTCGTTGCTGTAGACCTTCCCCGAGGGGCCGACCGCCTCGGCCATCAGTACCGTCAGCTCACCACTCCCGGCGCCGACCTCGCAGACCGTCGATCCGGTGCTCACGTTGAGCGCCTTCGCGAGTTGGTCGGCATCCGCCCGATTGTCGGCGGCCGACTGGGCGCCTGCGCCCGCCGCCGCGGCGAGCAGCAGCGCCGCGATAGCTCCCGCCTGGGTCCTGAAACGGCTGGTCATGGCGTTTGGACGACGTCGGGCCGGCATCGGTTTGAGGAATCAGTTCATCATCGCCGCAGATACACTGTCTTTCCGCCGACGATCGTCCGGACGATGTGCGCGTCCCGGATCTGCTCCGGCGGAATCGCGCGAAGGTCGCGATCGATCACCGTCAGATCGGCCAGCATTCCCGGAGCGATCGTTCCTTCGTCGTGCTCGCGAAACGAGGCGTACGCACCGCCCGACGTGTACGCACGCAGCGCTTCGTCGACCGTGATTTTCTGCTCCGGCACCCACCCTCGGGGATTTCGATCGTCCAGGGTGCGGCGCGTCACCGCGGCGTAGATGCCCTCGATCGGCGTCGGCGGCGCGACATCCCAGTCGCTGCCGAACGCGAGGCGGGCGCCGGCGTCGAGCAGCGAACGGAAGGCGTACGTCGTCCGGATGCGCACGGGACCGATGATCGGCTCCGCCCAGCGCCCGTCGTCAATTGCGTGATACGGCTGCATGCTCGCGATCACGTTGAGCTGGCTGAACCTGGGAATGTCGGCGGGCCGCAGGTGCTGTGCGTGCTCGACGCGGAAGCGCCGGTCGCGCGGGCCGTTCTCGCGTTCGACGCGCTCGAAGATGTCGAGCACCGTCCCGATCGCGCGATCGCCGATTGCGTGCACGGCGACGAAGAGCCCAGCCCGGTCGGCACCGGAGATCCACGTGTACAGATCCTGCGGCGTCGTGACGAACAGTCCCCTGTCCGCGGGTGCGTCCGTGAACGGCTCGTCGAATGCGGCCGTGTGCGATCCGAGCGAACCATCGGCGAATCCCTTGAGCACGCCTATCCGCAGCCACAGGTCGCCGTGGCCGTCGGTCCCGAATCGTTTCGACGCCACGGTGGACGCGAGGCGCTGCCAGGTGCTGAGCGGAACGGCGGACTGGATCCTCGTGATGAGACGTCCGGCGCGCCAGGCGCGTTCGAAGACCTCGAGGTCGTCCCAGGTGCCCATGTGATGGACGGCGGTGACACCCTGCGCGGCGACGTACGTCATCGCGGCGTCCAGCGCCCGATCGTTCTGCTCCGGCGATGGCGGCGGCACTTTCCCGCCCACGAGATCCATCGCGTTGTCCTTGAGCAATCCTGTCGGGCGGCCGCTGGCGTCACGGACGATCTCGCCGCCGGCAACGTCGGCGACGCGATCCGTCACCCCCGCTGCCTCCAGTGCTGCGGTATTGGCGAGCGCCATGTGGCCGTCGAGACGATTCACCCAGACGGGATGATCGCGGGTCACCGCGTCAATCCAGTCGCGCCGCGGCAGCTCGCCGCCCCAGCGTGTGTGATCCCAGTCGCCTCCGAGGATCCACGTCCCCGGTGGAGTGGCCGCCGCAAACTTCCGGATCCGCTCCACGAACTCGTTGCGGGTATTCGCGTCGCGAAGCTGCACCGCGGTCAGGCTGAATCCACCCTGAAGAAAGTGGACGTGCGCGTCGATGAAACCCGGGGTCACGAATTGTCCGTGGAGGTCGAGCGTTTCTGCTCCCCCCGCGGCTGCGCGCACATCATCCGTCGTGCCGACCATCGCAATTCGATCGCCGGCGAGGGCGACCGCCTGCGCCTCGGGTCGTGACGGATCTCCCGTCCACACGTGGCCGTTCAGCAACGCGAGCGTGATCGGGGGAGCCGTCTTCACGGCCTCACCTCGCTGACACGCGCCAGGAACGGCCGCACAGATCACGGCGGCGGTCAACCATCGGAACCTTGCCGCAGGCAGACACTTCACGGACATATCGTAAGGCCTCGTATAATCCACCGTTCACATGCGGAACCGCGGCAGTTACGGCTACGACGCGCCCTATGCGCTCGCGAGCTTCGCATCGGGCGGCTCCGCCTGCCTCATCGCCGCACTGTTCTTCTGGTGGACCGGACACGCCAGACGTCCGACGCTCGAACTCGCCGCGTATGGTGTGTTCTTCCTCGCGAACGCCGCCAGCTTCCTGTATACGACGCGGATCGGCAAATTTCAGGTCTGGGGAGAGATCCTGGACGGCCTCCGTCTTCGCGGCGACGAGCGAGTGCTGGATCTCGGATGCGGCCGCGGCGCGGTCCTGACGGCCGTCGCCCGGCGCCTGACCAGCGGGCGCGTTACCGGCGTCGACGTGTGGAGTACGCGGGATCAATCCGGCAACTCGCGAGACGTCACGCTGGCCAACGCCGCCTCCGAAGGAGTCCGCGAGCGCGTCGAGGTCGCGACGGGAGACATGCGCGCGTTACCGTTCGAAGACGCCATGTTCGACCTCGTCGTCTCGAGCCTCGCAATCCACAATATCCACGGCAACGAGGGACGCGGTCGCGCAGTGTCGGAAGCGTGGCGCGTGCTCAAGCCGGGAGGCCGCCTCGTGATCGCGGACATCCGCGCGACCGCGTTCTACGCGCGCACCCTCGAGGGGCTCCGGGCCGCCAGCCTCGAGCGCCGCGGCCTGGGCTGGCGCTTCTGGTATGGCAACCCGTTCGCCAGCACGAGCCTCGTCGTCGCGTCCAAACCGGCCCACTGGGCAGTCGCGTGAAGCCGTTTCCTCCGATACAGCACGAAGCGTCGTCAGTTCCGTGGGCGTCACTCCGTCGATCGGAATCGTCGCCGGCAGACGTCCGCCGATGCACCTCGCGATCGTCAAGGCCGCGAGCACGGAGCCTGCCCGGGTCGGATGAAATCCATCCGTCGCATAGAGCGCCAGCCCTTCGTCGCGCCGCCATGCGGCGCGCCACGCGTCGCCGGCAGGCAACAGCACACCGTCAATGATGCGGCTCGCCTCCCGGTACGACCCGCTCACGTCGTCAAAGTCCGACGCTCGGGTCCTGGAGGGCCAGACCATGTACATGGCAGGCCTTGCGTGGGCTGCACGAATGTCGCGGTCGAACTTTCGCGCGTACTCGACGAGCAGCGTTCGCGACTCCGGCAGCGCCGACGGTCCCTGCTGCAACACGACGATGTCCCATCGACGGCTGGCGATCGCGCGACGCGCTTCACCGTCGTTCCAGTGGTCCTCGAGACTGAAGTTTGGTTTCGTGACGGACGCCACCGTCATCGACACACCGGCCGCGCGCGCGATCTGCTGAACGAGGTGCGGCAGATCGTTGGCGCTCGTCAGGCTGTTGCCGATGAACAGCACGGCGATGGCGGCGGCCCTCACGTCAGCTACTCGTTGCGGAGTGCTTCGGCCGGTGGGATGCGGAGCGCGGCGCGCACGGGCAGCCAGCAGCCGGCGACCGCCACCGCCGACATCCCGGCCGTCACGCCCGCAAACGTCACGGGATCCGCCGGCCCGACCTCGAACAGCAACGTCTGCAGCGTCCGCGTCAGGACCAACGCCGCCGCGAGGCCGACGCACGCACCAATGGCGACCATTGACATTCCTTGAGCCATCACGAGGCGCCGCACGTGAGCAGGAGCGGCGCCCAGCGCGACGCGAATGCCGATTTCGCGAGTCCGGCGCGCGACCACCTGGGACAACACACCGATCAGCCCGGCGATCACCAACGCGAGCGCGATCGCTGAAAACGCGGTCATCAGCAGGAGAACGAATCGCTGTCGTCCGAAGGCGTCGGCGTAGACGTCTGTCGCGAGCGCAACGTCCTCGATCGGCTGGTCGCCATCCACAGACCAGATCGCCTGCCGGATCGCCGGCAGTGCGGACATGGGATCAGCGGCGCGAACGACGAGCACTCGGTACGCATACGTGCGGGACGACGCGGTCGTTGTACGGGGCACTCCCGACGACGCGCGTTCACGCGCGAATGGACGGTACACCTGCAGCGGCGTGCGCGTCTCTCCGGCGGCCCGGCTCTCGACGTTGCCTACGACGCCGACCACCGTCGTCCACGGACCGGTACCGACGCGGAAGCGGCGCCCGACGGCGCTGTCCGAGGGCCACAGCCGCGCCGCCATGCCCTGGCTGACGATCGCGACGTCCGGCTGTTCAGCCGCCTGGAACGTGCGGCCAGCGACGAGCGGCATCCGCAGCGTCCGGAAAAACGTCGGCGACACGACGTTGAACGGGAACATTACCTGGGCGGATTCTGGCGCGTGTCCCTCCGCCTGGAGCACGCCCCATGAGAAGCCGCCGTGTCCCGGCGGAAGGCCCTGCGACACCGCTGAATCCAGCACACCCGGCACATGGGAGAGACGCGCGGCGACGTCGTCGAAGAACGCTGCCCGCGCTTGAACGCTCGGATACCGATCCGACGGCAGATCGACGTGCATCGAGATGAGACCCTCCGGATCGAACCCGGGATCGATGGCGTTGAGGTTCACCAGCGTGCGGGCCATCAGCGCGGCGCCTGTCAGCAGCACGAGGGAGAACGCGACTTCGATGACGATGAGCAGGGCTGACGCGCGGCCAAATGGCGCGGCGGCAGAACGACTGCCTCCGCGGAGGCAGGAGTCGATCGCCTGACGCGTACCTCGCCACGCCGGAAGCAGGCCAATCGCCACTCCGGTCAGCAGCGTGGCCGCGAGCGCAACCGCGACGACACGAACGTCGATCTGGATGGTCAGCGCACTTCCCCACACGAGCTCTTTCGGCGCGAGAGCGAGTATCGCGGCGAGCGCCCACCGCCCGAGCAGTATCCCCAGTGCGCCGCCGGCGCCGGCGATCAGAACGGACTCCACCAGTACCCCCCTCACCAGCCTCACGCGATTCGACCCGAGCGCCGACGCGATCGCCATCTCGCGAGTCCGCTGCGGGGCCTGCGCGGCAAACAGGCTGGCGACATTCGCGCACGTGATGAGCAGCACGAAGCCGACGGCTCCGAGCAGCACGTACAACGCCGCTCTCGACGCCGGGCGGACCCACGCAATCTCCATCGGCCGCAATGAAAGGTCCCACGACTCCGGGAGGGGCGATTCGCGTTGCAGACGGTCGGCAATGCCGTCCGCTGCGTGCTGCGCGGCCGGTATCCGGAGTCCGCGCGCGAGCCGCGCGAAGCCGTAGAAGTCATCCATGCTGGCATCCGCAAGGTGCGCGGCGGCGTCGAACGGGACCCAGACGTCCATGACGTCGCCGAGCAGATGTGATCTCCTCGGCAGGACGCCGACAACGGTGTAGTCCTCGCCGTTCAGCGTGAGCGGGCGCCCTAACGCATCGGCTTGCGCGCCGAAACGCCGTCGCCAGAGCGCGTCACTGATCAGCGCGACCCGCGCGGATCCTGGCTGCCCCTCTCCGGGGAGAAAGGGGCGTCCGAGAGATGGCGAGACGCCGAGCATCGAGAAGATACCGGGCGTCACGTACAGCGCCCAGACGCGTTCTGGCGGGCCGTCGTGGGTGAGGTCGAACTGCACCGGCGCTACGCCCTCGAAGCGCTCGAACACGGCCGGCTGACGCTGCCAGCCCGCGATCTTCGCGGGCGTCAGAGAACTGCCGCCGCCACCGGCTTTCGCGCGGTCGGTGTCGAGCACCATGACGAGGCGATTCGGAAAGAGGAACGGCGCGGGCCGCAGCAGCGTCTGGTCGACGAGGCTGAACACCGCCGCCGAGGCGCCGATGCCCACGGCGATGATCGCAATCAGAACGGCCGTCGACACCGGCCGGGACCGTAGTCGCCGGTAGCCAAGGCGAATGTCGGAGCCGAGCATCCGCGGATTATATCCGGCGGGGAGAGGGGGGAACTCTTGCTGGTGCTCGGTGCGCGGTGCGCGGTGCGCGGTGCTCGGTGCGCGGCGCTCGGTGCTCAGTGCGCGGGCGCCGGACGCGCGGTCGGACCGCCGACTTGACTCCGTGTCTGCCCTTATGCAATATGTCGCTATGAAACATATTCATCGCATGCTGGAGCGCGAGCTGAAGAAGGGCAGCGCGGAGCTGCTGATTCTGTCGCTCGTGGAGCCGCGCGCCCGGCATGGCTATGAAATCAGCAAGCTGATCGAGCAGCGGTCGGGCGGGCGGCTGCGCTTCAAGGTCGCTTCGCTCTACCCGCTGCTCTATCGCCTCGAGGAGCGCGGCTGGATCGTCGGTCGCTGGATCGAAAAACCGGGCGAACGGCGACGCCGCTTTTACCGCCTCACGCCCGGCGGCCGGAGGATGCTCGCCGCGCAGCGAACGCACTGGCGCGAATTCGTCGACGCCGTCGCGCAGATCACGGGGCCCGAACATGCCTGAATGGAATGCCGCACTCGCCGCCCGCCTCGCATCGCTGCGGCTGGCACCCGCGCGCGAACGCGAAATCATCGAGGAACTCTCGCAGCACCTCGACGACCGATACGAGGAACTGCGCCGCGACGGCCGTCCGCATGGCGAAGCCGTCGCGCTCGCACTCGAGGAGATCACCGACGAGGGCCTGCTCGCACGCGAGATGCAGCCGCTCCGTCAGGCCGCGACACCCCCGCCCATCGTGCCCGGCGCGCCCCGCGCCCGCTGGTTGAACGATCTCGGGCAGGACGTGCGGTATGCGGCACGCCTCCTCCTGCAGGGACGCGCGTGGACGCTCGTCGTGATCGCGCTGCTCGCCCTCGGCATCGGTGCGAACACGGCACTCTTCAGCGCGACTGATGCGATGCTCTTCTCCTCCGTACCCGTCAAGGACCCGGCCTCGCTGGTCCGGTTCCACTGGGCAGGCCGCAACGATCTCGTCACTGAGCAGGACGAGTTCGGCTTCATCCGTCCCGCCGCGGGCGGTCAGCGGGTGCGCGGCTCGATGTCGTACCCGGTTTATCAGCAGTTCGCCGCCAATGCGGCGCCCTTCGCCGACCTGTTCGCCCTCTACCCTGACGGCGAAATCAACGTCGTCATCGACGGCCAGGCCGAACTTGCCAACGGAGACTCCGCGACGGGCAATTACTTCTCCGTGCTCGGCGTCAACGCGCGCGCGGGGCGCGTGTTCACACCGGACGACGACCGCCCCTCTTCCCCGCCCGTCGCGGTCATCAGCTCGCGCTATTGGCTGTCGAGATTCGGGAACGACCCCGCCGTCGTCGGGAAGACCATCAAGGCCAACGACGTTCTTGTGACCATCATCGGCGTGCTCCCGGCGGGCTTCACCGGCGTTCAACATCCCGTGCCCGACAGGATGGCCGATGTGGTCTTTCCCCTGTCGCTCGATCTGCAATTGCAGACGAGCACGGGCCGATCGGAGGGATCGCTCCTGACGCGTCCGACCGCGTGGTGGCTCCAGGTGATGGGACGGCTGCACCCGAACGCAACGGGTGCCCAGCTGCAGGCAGCCCTCGACGGACCGTTCAAGCGGACGGCACGCGCGAATTTCGACGCGTTCCTCAAGGACCTTCCGGACGACCGCAGGAACTCGCCAAGCTACCAGAACCGAACGCAGGTTCCGCAGTTGATCGTCGACTCGGCCCGCAGCGGGTTCTACGACGCCGACGATGGTGTCCGGACATCCGCCATGATCCTGACGGCCGTTGTGTTTGTCGTGCTCCTGATCGTCTGCGCCAACGTGGCGAATTTGATGCTCTCGCGTGCGGTCGGCCGTCGAAGAGAAATCTCCGTGCGCCTGTCGCTTGGCGCGACGCGGTCGCGGCTCGTGAGGCAACTTCTTACGGAAGCGCTGCTGCTCGCCCTCGCCGGCGCGGCGCTCGGCATCGTCGTCGCCGTGTTCGGCGTCGGGCTGTTGCCGGCGCCGGCGTCGTCCGCCAGCGTATTCCGCGGCCCTGTGCTGCTCTTTGCAATCGCTGCGGCAGTCGTCACGAGCCTCCTGTTCGGTGTCGTCCCTGCACTCCGCGCAACCAGCGTCGACGTCAATGCGGAACTGAAAGAGATGGGCCGATCCATCGCCGGCCGCCGCAGCGTACTGGCGCGATCGCTGCTCGTGGTGCAGGTCGCCTTGTCGCTCGTTCTTCTCGTGGGTGCGGGCCTGTTCCTGCGCACATTGACGAATCTTCGCCGCGTCGACATCGGGTTCGACCCGCACGACATTCTGCTGGTCCGGCTCACGCCCGCAACCAGCGGGTACAATCAGCCACGCTCTGTCGAACTGTTCCGAACGCTGATCGACAGGCTCGGGGCTATTCCCGGTGTGCGCGCCGCATCGCTCTCACAACCGGCGCTCCTCTCCGGCAGCACGAGCTCGACGGGGATTTTCGTCGAGGGCGATACGAATTTCGGGCGCACGAGCGACGTGGGCACGCCGGGGAACGAACGCGACCGGTCGCACGATATCAACCGCCTGATTGTCTGGCCGGGGTACTTCCGGCTGCTCGGCCTGCCGGTCGTGATGGGCCGGGACCTCACGCCGCACGATGATCGATCATCGCTGCGCGTCACCATCATCAACGAAACGGCGGCCCGCACGTTCTTCCCGAACGAGAATCCCCTCGGCAAGCGGTTCACGACCAGTCCCGGCGGCAAGGATTACATCGAAATCGTCGGCGTCGTTCGGGATGCCAAGTATTCGAGCGTCCGGGAACCCGCGCCGCCGACGATGTACGACAGCTTCATGCAGAACCCGCGGGCTACGGCGTTCCTCACGCTTCGAACGGAAGGACCGCCCTCCGCCGTCGCGCCGGCCGTGCGACAGACGATACACGACACGGACCCGAACCTTCCCATCGTGTCGATCGCGACCCAGGTGGAATCCATCGAGCGGCGATTCAGTCAGGAGAGACTCTTCGCTCAGGCATACGCGCTCTTCGGCGGCATCGCCCTGCTTCTTGCGTCGGTCGGGCTCTTCGGGTTGATGTCCTACAACGTGGCGCGCCGCACGCCGGAGATGGGCATTCGGATGGCGCTAGGCGCTCAGCGCGGCAGCGTTCTGAGCATGGTGATGTCCGAGTCGATGCGTCTCGTCGCCATCGGCGTGGCCGTCGGCGTCGCCGTCGCACTCGCGGCAAGCCGCTTTGTGTCGACTCTCGTTTATGGACTCAATGCGACTGACGCGCTGACCATGATCATCGCAGTGACCGTCCTGAGCGGTGTTTCGGCGCTCGCCGCATATCTGCCGGCGCGTCGCGCGTCGCACGTCGATCCGGCGGTTGCGCTGCGCGCGGAGTAACGCCAGCGACCAGCTTCCAGTACCGGTCGCGGGGAGCCGGAAGCTGGCCGCGGAAGGCTTTTTACCGCGCTCTTGAGGCAGCAGCCTGATAGTTCAGTCGACTTGCGACCTCGGTCAGCTTCTGATCCGCTTTCTTCTCTTCTTCGAGCGTGAACTCGAGCAGCTGAACCGCGTCGGATCTGCCGAGTACGCGGGCCCACGTCCGCAACGTGCCGTATTCGGCCATCTCATAGTGCTCGGCCGCCTGTGCCGCCGCGATCAACGCAGCATCTCGAACGGCGTCGGTGTCGATCCCCGCCACGTTGTCGCCCGCTGAAATGATCCCCTTGATGGCGTCGTCGGCGTCCGCGTTGGGCTTCTGATCGAAAAGTCCGAAGAGCCGTTCGAGGCGTTCAATGTGCGTCTCGGTCTCGGACAGGTGTGCCGCGAACGCCTGTTTGAGATCCGGGGACGTCGCCGCCTTTTCCATTTTCGGCAGCGCCTTTGTCAGCCGCTGTTCGGTGTCGTACACGTGACGAAGTTTCTTGACGAACAAACCGCTCAGGTCTTTCGGCTCCGCCATACTGTTCACCCCCGTCGATTGAGGCACGCCGCTGCCATGCAGTAAAAGCACACGAATGGCCGTCGTCGTGCGGTGTTTGGTGATGACGGACGCAAGGCACGCGCCACGCAGCGAACGTGCGCGAAAGCACTGTATTTCAACGGCGCGGAGCAAACGGCCTCGATACTGATCAGAAGCGAAATCGGACAGCGCTCGTTCGATCCGACGCGTCGACATGCGCCGCGCAATTCCGTTCTTATTCGGTCCGAAGCGCGAGGATCGGATCGATGCGACTGGCACGCTGCGCTGGGATGTACCCCGCGGTCCCTGCGACGAGCGCCAGGAATACCACTGTGCCGATCGCTATCGAGGGGTCCGAGCCTTTGATCCCGTAGAGCTGATTGGACACGTAGTGCCCGAGGGCGATGGCCGAGGGAACGCCCAGGGCCACCCCGATTGCGAGCAGGAGCAGCACTTCGCGCATCACGATCCAGATCAGGAACCCGGGCTGCGCACCAAGCGCCAGGCGGATGCCCAATTCCTTCCGCCGGCGTGCGACGACGAACGCCATCACTCCGTAAAGGCCAATCGCGGCAAGCATCGTCGCCAACGCGCCGAAACCCGCGGACAGCATCGCCACCAGGCGATCGCTCAGCAGCGTCTCGTCGAGCTGTGCTTCGACGGTTTTCAGGTCGTAAACCGGAATGCCTGCGTCGAGCTGATGAACGTTTTCGCGGATGGTGTTGAAGGCGCTCGACGACGACGTCTGCGCACGAACGTAGAATACCGAGCTGTTGCTGCCCCAGTTCGGCACGTAGACCTGTCGATGCACCCCCTCGCGCGGGCCTTCGTACAGCGCGTCGGCGACAACGCCGACGATCTGAATCGTCAGCTTGGCCTGAGGGCCCGTCCCCTCTGACAGGCGCTTGCCAATCGCGCTCGCGCCCGGGAAAAAGTGCTCGGCAAACTTGTGATTTACGATCGCGACGTCCGTCTTCTCCTTCGCGTCGCTCTCGCGGAAGTCGCGACCCTCGAGGATCGGAATCTTCATGGTCGCGAAATACCCGGGGGACACCGCGTTCATGAAGGCCTGCATGTCCTCACCGTCCTTCGCCTCGTGACCTTCGACGCCCATCGAGCTGTCCCACTCGTCGCCGGCGAGAATGGGCACGGTCGCCATCGCCACGGACGAGAATCCGGGCGTCGCGCGCAGCTTGTCGAGCAACTGGCGATACAGGAGGGTCGCCCGTTGATTGTCGTAACCGCTCAACGCGGGCGAGAGCTGGAAAGTGAGGACGTTGTCGACCGACACGCCGGTTTCCGTCGTTTTCAGGTTTTGAAGGCTTCGGACGAACAGTCCGGCGCCGAACAGGAGCAGGAAACTGAGCGCGACCTGCGCAGTCACGAGCCCCTTTCGCAGGAACAGCGCGCCTCCGGTTCCCGCAATCGAACCCATTGTGTCCTTCAGCGTCGACCAGGGATCGGGACGGCTGGCGCGCAGCGCCGGGAGAAGGCCGAAGATGATGCCCGTCGCAAACGTCACCACCAGCGCGAACAGCAGGATGCGCAGATCGGGATGGGCGCTGATCAGGATGGGCTGACCCTGCTGCGGAACGAGCGCCAGGAGCCATCGCGTCAGAAAAAAGGCGAGGCCCAGCCCGAACACGCCTCCGGCGAACGACAGCGTCAGGCTCTCGACGAGCATCTGCCGGACCAGCCGCGATCGCGAAGAGCCGAGCGACAGTCGAACCGCGATTTCCTTCTGGCGCATAAAGGCTCGCGCGATGAGCAGGTTCGCGACATTCGCGCAGGCGATCAACAGCACCAGCCCGACCATGCACATCAGCACGACGAGCGCCGTCGAGAAATCGTTTCTCAACGGCGAGTAGCCGATGTCGGCCTTGGCGAGGACGATGCGCCCCTTCATGAACCGATCGCGCGTGTACTGGGACCACGTCTTCGCCCGCGGAAGCGTCATTTCGTACGCGCGGATTTGCGTATAGAGGCCTTGAACCGACGGCTGCGCCGACTCGACGGTGTAGCCGCCTTTCAGGCGCGCGAACACCTGGACCCACTTCGCGCGACGGTCGGTCATGTCCAGCCACCACCACTCCGGCGTGATTGCCGGCTTCATCAGTATCGGGACGCGCAATTCCGGCGCGCTCGCCGGATCGAGCCCTGAAAATCCCTCGGCGGACACCCCCACGACCGTCATCGGATAGTTGTTCACGAGGATCTTCTGCCCGACGATGTTGGGATCCCGCGCGAAACGACGGGTCCAGTAGGCGTAGCTCAACACGACGACGGGATGGCCGCCATACGTCTGGTCGTCTTCCCGCGAGTTGAACACCCGACCGACTGCCGGCTTCACGCCAAGCATCGTGAAGTAGTTGCCCGACACGAGCTCCGCCGTCACGCGCTCGGTGTTGTTGCCGACGCTGACCGAGGCTGGCATGAGGCGGCGGCACAGGACCTCTGAAAAAGCATCAGCCCTCTGCTGCAGATCCTGATAGAGCGGATACGAGTTCATCCGCGATCCCATGTTGCTGCCGTTATTGTCGGCATCCTGATAGACCATCGCGAGCTGCTCGGGGTGGCTGATCGGCAGCTGGCGCAAAAGGATCTGATCGATCAACGTGAAGATTGCGGTGTTGGCGCCGATGCCGAGCGCGACCGACGCAATCGCGACGGCTGCGAACACGGGACTTCGGCGCAGCCCTCGGAGGGCGTACTTCAAGTCGGCCCAGGCATTACTCATGTTGGGGAGTTTGACGGAGAAACAGCGTGTGAGGTTTACGCCTACCCTTGACAATCTGGGTATCGCTGTCTACGATACCAAGACAATCGAGTCATGGCTGAACCGTCACGGGAACTGCTCCACGGCACGCTCGAGCCGCTGATCCTGAAATGCGTGGCGCAGACGCCGCGCCACGGCTACGCGATCGCGCGGTGGCTGGAAGACGCCACCGGCGACGTGCTGCACGTCGAGGACGGGTCGCTGTACCCGGCGCTCTATCGCATGGAAGAACGCGGGTGGATTTCTGCGGAGTGGGGCACGTCCGAGCTGGGCCGCAAAGCCAAGACGTACCGGATCACGCCGTCGGGCCGCCGGCGCCTGGCGGCCGTCGTAGCCGAATGGACCCGATTCACCACGGCGATCTCGAAGGTGCTGCTGACCGTCTAAATCCGGGTGGACCTTCGCACGCGTTTTCCATTGCGCCTCTGGCGGCCGAGTGTCGACGAGGAGGTCGACGCCGAGCTGGATTTTCATCTCGAGATGCGCACGCGCGAGCTCATGGCCGCCGGCCTCTCGGAAGTCGAAGCGCGCCACGCGGCAGCGGCGCGCTTCGGCGACGTCACACGCACGCGCCGCGAGTGCCGAGCCATCGGCCTGCAGAGGGAACACCGGATGCGATCGAGCCAGTACTTCACCGAACTGCGCCAGGACGCCGCGTTCGCGCTCCGCCAGATGCTCGCGACGCCCGCGTTCACGCTGATCGCCGTCGCGACGCTGGCACTCGGCATCGGCGCGACCACGGCGATCTTCAGCGCCGTCAACGCCGTCGTGCTCCGTCCGCTCCCGGTGCCCGACCCCGATCGCCTGTTCGTGATCAATGAGATGTGGCGCGACTTCGGGCGAGGCGCGATGTCGGCGGGCAACTTCGTCGACATGATGGCGGAGCAAAACGTGTTCGATGCCGTGGCGGCCAGCACGACGACCAGCTTCACACTGGCGCGCGACGAAGGCGCCGAGCGAATCATCGGCGCCAGGGCGACGGGCGGATTCTTCCGGACGTACCGCGTCAACGCGGCAGTCGGCCGGGTGTTCGGGCCCGAAGACGACGAGCCGGGCCGCGAACAGGTCGTCGTCTTGAGCCACAAGTACTGGACCCGGCAGTTCGGCGCCGACCGCAGCGTGCTCGGGAAGACCATCACGCTCGACGCGCGGCCGTACACGATTATCGGCGTCATGCCCCCCTCGTTCGATTTCACGTCGGACGCCGAGGACATCTGGGTCCCCATCGCCTTCACGCCCGAGCGAAAGGCCATGCACGACGAACACTTTCTCGACGTGATCGCACGCCTCAAGGAGGGCGTGTCGCCGCAGCAGGCGCAGCAACAGCTCGACCGGATTGCCGCCGACCTCCGCGCGCGCTTTCCGCAGGACGATGCGGAGCGCGGGCTCACGGTACGGCCGATGATGCAGACGTTCGTCGGAGACTACCGGGAACGTCTGTTCGTCCTGCTCGGAGCCGTTGGATTCGTCCTGCTCATCGCGTGCGGCAACGTGTCCAACCTGCTGCTGGCACGCGGCGCCGCGCGCGCCCGCGAACTCGCCGTCCGAAGCGCGCTCGGCGCCGGCCAGGGCCGTCTGGTCCGACAGTTGTTTACGGAAAGCCTCGTCCTCGGACTGGTGTCGGCCGTTGCCGGCATTGCGCTGGCGTGGGCACTGATTGCCGTACTCGTGGCCAGGGCGCCGCAAGGCGTGCCGCGCCTGGATCAGGCGCGCATCGACGGCACGGCGCTCGGCTTCGCGGTCGCCCTCGCCATCGTTTCGAGCATCGCCTTTGGTTTAGTGCCGGCATGGCGCGCGGCACGCACCGACATCAATTCGACGCTGAAGGAGGGCATCCGCGGGGCCGGTTCGCGCGGCGCTCGCGATATCGTGCGCTCGTTCCTCATCGGAGCAGAAGTCGCGCTCGCGCTCGTTCTGCTCGTCGGCGCCGGACTCCTGATCCGAAGCGCGATCGCTGCGCAGCGGGTCTCGCCGGGGTTCGACCCGCACGGCGTCTATTCAGCGCGCTTTTCTCTGCCGGAGGTGAAATACGCCGGCACGGACGCGGTCGCCCACGCCGTCCAGGCGATCCAGGAAGGCGTGTCGAACATCCCGGGAGTAAGAGCTGCAGCCATCGCCTCGAACGTTCCAGGCGTCGGAACCTTCTCCAACGGTCTCGTCCCGGAGGGCGAGGCACCGGAGCTGCGGAACGTCCGCCAGAGTATGGCGCGCTTCATCTCGCCGGGGTACTTCGCGACCATGGGTATTCCAATCCTCAAAGGCCGGGATTTCCAGCCCACCGACCGCGCGGGCGCGCCGCTCGTCATGATCGTCAATCAGAGTCTGGCGCAGCGGCTCTGGCCGAATCAGGACCCCATCGGCCGCCACGTCAACGGGTCCGCTCCTGAAGGTCCGAAAACGGTCATCGGCGTCGTCCCCGACCTGCATTTCGATGGCCCGGCCGCTCCGACGGACCTGGAGTTCTATCAGCCGATGGCGCAACTCGATGACATGGCGTGGGGATGGACGCGTCGCACGCTCTTCGTCGCCGCGCGCACGTCATCGGACGCCGCGTCGCTGGGGCCGGCCGTGCGGCACGTGATCTTCGGCCTCGATCCCGGCGTCCCGCTGTTCAGCGAGCGGACGATGGAGCAGCGGATGGCGGCAACGCTCGACACGGCGCGGTTCAACACGATGTTGCTCGTCCTGCTCGGGTGTGTTGGTCTCGTCCTGGCGGGCGTTGGCATCTACGGCGTGATCGCGTACTTCGCGTCGCAGCGGACATCCGAGATCGGGATCCGGATGGCCCTCGGCGCATCTCGGGGCACAGTGCTCAAGCTCGTCGTCTCTCAGGCCGCGCGACCCGTGGTGTTTGGGATCGTCGTTGGCGCGATTAGCGCGGCGTTCTGTTCCCGCGCCATTGCTTCACAGCTCGTGAACACAACGCCGACCGACCCTGTCACATTCGTCGCTGTCGCTGCGCTGCTGCTGATCGTCGCCTTGTGCGCCGCGCTCGTCCCCGCCCGGCGCGCGGCCGCGCTCAGTCCGACATCCGCGCTTCAAAGCGGCGCCTGATCTTCGCCGGCGCTCAGTGGGCCATCGCGGTGATGACGCGGTCGTTCGCGTGCAGCGGACCGGAGAGCACTAAAGGAGCGCCGCGGCGACGACGAGACGACTGACGGGGCAAGCGCGCGGGCGATTCGAAGACGCATCCCGACCACCTGCTTTTCACTACGCCGCCGGCCTCTTCGCCGTTTCCATCCATACTCCCGGTGCACTATCATCAGCCGCATGAAACAGCTGACGATTCTCGTCGCTCTGGCGTGTTCTCTTCCGCTGACGGCAGCGGCGCAGGAGACCACCGCGGATCGCAGCCGGTGGGAAGCGCAGGCGCAGCGCATCACGATCATCCGCGACACCTGGGGCGTGCCCCACGTGTATGGGACAACCGATGCCGATGCCGTGTTTGGTGTGATCTATGCGCAGGCCGAAGACGACTTCAATCGCGTGGAGACCAATTACCTCATCTCTCTGGGGCGGCTGGCCGAGGCCGAGGGAGAGCGATCGATCTACAACGATTTGCGCTATCGGCTGATCAACGACGCCGATGATTTGAAGGCGAAATACGAGCGGGCGCAACCGTGGCTGAAGACGCTGATGCAGGCGTGGGCCGACGGCCTGAATTTCTTCCTGGCGACGCACCCGTCGGTGAAGCCGCGCGTCATCACCCATTTCGAACCGTGGATGCCGCTCAGCTTCAGCGACGGCAGCATCGGGCCCGATATCGAGCGTGTGAACCTGACGCAGCTCGCCGCGTTCTATCCCGGCGCCCTGCCGCCGCCGGCTCCGCCGCGCGACGATGGTTACGTCGAACCCACGGGGTCCAACGGAATCGCTATTTCACCGGCAATTGAGAAGAACCATCACGCCCTGCTCTATATCAATCCGCACACGTCGTTCTTCTTCCGGGAAGAGGCGCAGATGGTGAGCGGCGAAGGTCTGAACGCGTACGGCGCCATCACGTGGGGACAGTTCTTCGTCTATCAGGGCTTCAACGATCGTGCGGGCTGGATGCACACGTCGAGCGGCGTCGACAACATCGACGAATATGCCGAGACGATCGTCAAGAAGGGCAACGCGGCCTACTACAAGTACGGCGGCGAGGAACGCTCGATGAAGACCCGCAACGTCGTCCTTTCGTACAAGACGGCCAATGGCATGGCGCAGAAGACCTTCAGGCTCTATTTCACCCAGCATGGTCCGGTCGTGCGCCAGGCCGACGGCAAGTGGATCAGCGTGCGGATGATGCAGGACCCGGTGAACGCGATCAAACAATCGTTCACGCGTACGAAGGCGGGCAGCTACAAGGCGTTCCTGGACACGATGCAGCTGCACACCAATTCGTCGAACAATACTGTCTATGCCGATGCCGACGGCAACATCGCTTACTTCCACTCCAACTTCATACCGAAGCGCGACCCGAAGTTCGACTGGACCAAGCCCGTTGACGGCAGCGACCCGGGCACGGACTGGCACGGGCTGATGTCTGTCGACGAGACTCCGCACGTGTTCAACCCACCCAACGGGTGGCTGTACAACTCCAATAATTGGCCGTGGTCCGCCGCCGGTCCTGACAACAGTCCGAAGCGGAATGATTACCCCGCCTACGTCGATCGTGGCACCGAAGAGAGCGCGCGCGGCGAGCACGCGCTTCGTGTGCTCCCCAGCCGGACCGACTACACGATCGATTCCCTGATCGCGACGGGCTTCGACAGCTACCTGCCTTGGTTTGCGGATCACCTTCCGGCGCTGCTCGAGGCGTGGGACGCCGAGCCTGCAGGGTCGGCCCTCAAGGTGAAGCTGGCCCAGCCGATTGAGGCGCTGCGGCACTGGGACTATCGCTGGTCGACTTCCTCGATCCCGACCTCGCTGGCGGTGTACTGGGGGGAAGCAATCGGCAACCGCGTCAATCGGGCGTCGCCGGCGGATCTGCTGAACGCGCTCGCGCGGGCCTCCAATCGGCTCACGCAGGACTTCGGGACGTGGCGCACCGCCTGGGGCGACATCAATCGCTTCCAGCGTTTCGACGACGCCATCACGCCACACGCGGACGATTCGAAGGCGTCCATCCCCGTAGGCTTCACCTCGTCCCGCTGGGGTTCGCTCGCGTCGTTCGGTGCGCGGCGCTATCCCAATACCAGGAAGATGTACGGCTACACCGGAAACAGTTTCGTTGCCGCAATCGAGTTCGGCGACGAGGTGCACGCGCGCGCGGTGACGGCCGGCGGCGTGAGCGGCGACCCGTCATCGATACATTTCAACGATCAGGCGTCGCGCTACGCGAGCGGAGACTTGCGCGAGGTCTACTTCTATCGCCCGCAGGTCGAAGCACATGCGGAGCGCACGTACCACCCGGGAGAAGCGGCTTCGCAGACGGCCGGTGAGGTGCGATAGGATAGACCCCCGCACGACACATTTACTATGAAGGAGATCCGCATGCGTCTGGTGTACGGTTCAACGTTCGCGATTGCGCTCGCGCTGCTCGTTCCATCGGGCATGCACGCGCAGATGCAGCACGGCCAAATGCAGGAGACCGCGCGCAAGGTCGAAGGCGGCGGCATTCATGCAGCTGGCTGGCAGGGCATGGTCGATCCGACCGAATCGGGGCAGAGCGTCAGCGACGCCAAGCTCGAAATGAAGGGGAGCGATCTGCACGTCGTCACCGGTCCCGCGATCACGTACTGGAACCCCGCCAACAAGGCGTCCGGCGATTACACGGTGAAAGCGACGTTCACCGAGCCGAAGTACATGAACCTCAACGATCATCCGCATCCGTATGGCATCGTGATCGCCGGCAACGACATGGGCACGCCGCAGGCCACGTATCTCTATTGCACCGCCTATGGCAACGGCACGTTCATCGTCCGGGGATTCGGCCCGGCGGCGTTCGCCCTCGGCGGACGGCGGCCGCAGGCGAACGATGCGGTGCACAAGGCGGCCGGCAAAGATCAACCGGTCACGCAGGAAATCGCGATGTCCGTGAAAGGCGATAACGTGACCTGCTCGATCAACGGCACGCAGGTCGCGAGCTATCCGAAGAGCGAAGCCGTCGGCGACGGCAAGCTGAAGTCGACCGACGGCGTCTATGGCATCCGCTTCGCGCACAACACCGAGGGCACCGTCAGCGGGCTCTCGATGAGCAAGTAGGCGCACAACAAACCGGTTGCTCCATCAAATGGGAATGGCAGCGCGCTGCCGTTCCCACCTCTTTTATCCTCCTGTCGAGCCTGGCGGAAACGACGGCGGGGCGTCGCCTGCAGCGACCGCCCACGTGCCTGATCGCGTAGTTCCCAGCCTGAAGCGCAGCGTACCCCCGTCACGCACGAACGACTCCGGCAGCCATGCGCGGTTCGACGCGTGGCCGTTGACGTCGAGCGCCTGCACGTACGACGCGTCCGCGGCGGTCGCGCCCGCAGCGTCAATCGTGATCGTCTTGCCATCGGCGCGATGCAAGACGATGCGGTCGAACAGCGGCGTGGTCACGAACAGCTCCGCGCGGCCGGGAATGCCCGGGTAGAGGCCTATCGCTGTCCAGACGAACCACGAGGACATCTCGCCCAGATCGTCGTTGCCAGGGATCCCATCTGGCGCATCCTTCCAGAGCGTCGTCTGCACGTCACGAACGATCTCCTCTGCCTTTGACGGTTGTCCAGTGTAGAGGTAGACGAAAGGCGAGCCCAACGACGGCTCGTTGTCGAGCTCAGCGTGCAGGCCGCCGGCCCTGGTCAGGGCGCGTGCCCCATCTGGTTTGCGGAAAAACGCGTCAAGCCGTCCGTTGGCCGCGTCGTTGCCGCCCATCGCATCGATGAGGCCCCGCAGGTCGAACGGCACCATCCACGTGTATTGGACCGAACTGCCTTCGGCGAAGCCGTCGCTCGACGCGGGGTCCAACGCTGGCCATGTGCCATCCGCATTACGGTCCTGCACGTATCCCCCGGGTTGCGGCTTTTCGGGAGGAGCCGCCGGTGCCGGCTCCGGAGCGCTGCCGCCGCGTCCGCGGGCGCGCGCACGCGATGCGACGATCGTTGGTAACTTATTGAACACGTTCCGCCAGTAACCGGAGCGTGCGAGGAACTGCCGTTCCGTTGCCGTATCTCCGGCGCGAACCGCGAGCTGGGACACGGCAAAATCGGCGGTCGCATCCTCCAGCGTTTCTCCCGCTCCGCCCCAGGCGTGTGATGTCGCCGCGATGTAGTGAATCGAGAGCCACTGATCGAGCGACGGACGCTGACCCCGGCACATGACGCGACAGCCCTCTTCGCTCAGATCCCCGGGCGTCGGGACGGTTGCCGCGTGGACGAGCGATTGGAGCGCGGTTTTCATATCGAAGCTCGTGCCGCCGAACGCGGCGATGGAACCGACTGCCGACGCCGACGCGTCTCCCTCCATGACGGCCGTCGCGCCGGAATCGTGCGTCCAGCGGTCCCAGACGCCACCGTTCTGCTCCGCCTGGTTCAATAACGACTGCGCCATGTCGCTGCCGACCTGCGGATCGAGCAGCGTCACGAGCTGGACTTGAGATCGATAGACGTCCCACCCGGAGAAGTTCGCGTATTGCGCCTGCTGCGGTTCGCGCACGCGGTGGGTCCGGCCGTCGAACCCGTAATACTCGCCGTTCGAGTCGCTGAACAGGTTCATGTGCAGCAACGAGTGATACAGCGCCGAATAGAAGACACGGCGTGTACTCGCGGCCCCGCCGCTGACGTCAACGCGCCGCAGGATCTCGTTCCACCGTTCCCTCGCGTCGGCCGAGACATTCTCGAACGCGCGTTCGGACCGCTGTTCGGAGGCAAGGTTCGCGCGCGCGTTCCCGAGACTGACATACGAGATCCCGACGCGAACATCCACACTGGTTCCCGGGGCGAACGTGACGTATGCGCCGGAGCCGGCGCGGGCCGCTGGATATCCGTCCGTGCCGTAGGTCGTGCCGCCGCGCGCCGAAGTCGAGCCCGCGTGCAGCGCAGCGTCTTCCCATGTTCCGATCGATGCAAACGCGCGATCGAAGGTTGCGACGAAATGCAGCGTGTAGTAACTGTGGCGGCCGGCGGGGCTGAGATATCCGCAGAAGTTGCCGCTCGTGACCGAGCCGGTGATCGTGCGGGATGCGCGATCGATCGTCACGCTCGCATCGCTCGAACCAACTTCCGAGTCCGACACCCGAACCAGCATCGCCGCCGGCTGACCGGCGGGATACGTGAACCGGCCGGCACCCGTCCGCGGCGTCGCGCTGAGTTCAACACGCACACCCGACGCGAGCGCCACCGAATAGACTCCCGGTGACGCGTGCTCGTTGTCGTGCGAAAAGTCGCTGGCGAACACGGCGTTCTTCGTGTCAGCCGATGGCGACGATGATACGGCGCCGACGTACGGCATGAAGGGGACGTCGCCGGACGCGCCGCGACATCCCGTGCCGGAGAGGTGCGTGAGACTGAACCCGCGAATGCGGGTAATGGAGTATTGATAGCCGCCGGGAGCGGCGGCGCGCGTCGCATCGCCGCGCGTCTCCTCGGGACTCCACGCCAGCATTCCGAACGGCGCGACGGCCCCCGGGAACGTGTTCCCTCCGTTCGCGCTGCCGATGAGCGGATTGACGAGCCCGGCGGGATCGCGGCCTCCCTGGGCTCCGGACGATGCGACCGAAGATGCCGTCAGCGCCACCACGACGCTGACGTTCCGCCAACCCGGCGTCATCCGGTTACCGACCCGCGCCGCGGCCGGTCATGAACGGCTGCTTCTGAAATCCCGCAGGGACCTGAAACGCAGAATCCGGCACGTTCTGCCGGGCGATGTCGCTCAGTTCCATGCTGTCTCCGTTCGTTTCCGTCCGCCGCACGGGTATCCCGTTCAGGCCGTTCGTCGTGAACGAGCGGAGTGTGAGCATCTGATTTGCCTGCGCCGCAGGCACGAATTTCAGCAGCGCAGCAAAAAACGACTGCATCTGCTTCGTCACGGCGAAGTCGCTGTCGGAGAGCCCCAGCGCCGACGCACTGGCGGTGCAGACGTCGCCGGATTTCCGGCCGTTCTCGTAGACGTCGTACTTGTCGCAGGTCCACTTCCCGACCCTGTCGGTGCCGACCTTCCGGTACTCGGGCTTCGACGCGGCGCCTGCAGGGGTGTTCACGCCGCGGCCTTTCATCATCGCCTCGATCCGGGCGCGCTGTTCCGGCGGCAGGTTCGCCATCTGCGCCTGCATCTGCGCCATCGCACCTGACATCTGTTCCCCGAGGCGATCGACATCCGCTTTCGTCAGTTCGCGATAGGTCTTCTGATCCTTGTTGATGATGTCGAGCACCTGTCGCGCGCCGTCGAAGATCACCATCTTCGAGTCTCCTGTGTCGGCCCGCAGATGATCCGCGTCGAGCTGAATCTGATGCGTCTCCGTCGTTCCGCCAGACACCGCCTTCGCCGTGATGATGACGCCGTTTGCGCCGGTCGCGACGCTCGCGGCCAGGCTCACCATTGCCGCCGTCAGCCCTGCCGTCAGTGATTTCATGGCACCTCCGCCGGCCAACGATTATACGCACTCACCTGTTACAATCGCGTGATCGTGCAATCGCTTCAGTCGTGTACGACGAGCGTGCTCGCGGAGCTGCTTCGGCGCCAGCCAGCGTCGAAGGAGCGCACCGCGTTTGCGTGGTCGGTCGCCGTCGGTCCGGCCATCGCGCGCGCGACCAGCGTCGAGCTGGCCGGCCATGTCCTGACCGTCCGCGCGCGCGATCAACGCTGGGCGCAGGAAATCCACAGGAATCGTGGAACGGTGCTGGCGCGCCTCCAGCAGCTGCTGGGAAACGAGACGGTCAGGGACGTCTCGGTTCTGCGCGAAGTCTAATCAGAGGAACGGACATCCCGGTCATATGCGTGATGCGGTAATTGTTTCTGCCGCCCGGACGGCCACGGGCAAATTTCTCGGCGGGTTGAAAGGCTTTACGGCGCCCCAGCTTGGCGCGATCGCCGTGCGGGAGGCGGTCCGTCGCGCCGGCATCGACCCCTCGACAATCGACGAATGCATCATGGGGAACGTCGTGACGGCCGGCGAGGGACAGAACCCCGCGCGCCAGGCCGCGCTCAACGGTGGACTCCCCGACCACGTCGCGGCCGTAACGATCAACAAGGTATGCGGCAGTGGACTCAAGGCCGTGATGCTGGCGGCGCAGGGCATCGCAACAGGTGATATCGATATCGCCGTCGCCGGCGGCATGGAGTCGATGAGCAACACGCCGTATCTCCTCTCGCGCGTCCGCGAGGGTTTGCGTATGGGCAACGGCACCATCGTGGATTCGATGATCAACGACGGGCTGTGGTGCTCGTTCGAGCAGTGTCATATGGGCATGACCGGCGAGCACGTCGCGGAGACGTACCACGTCGGCCGCGAAGCGCAGGACCAGTACGCGGTCGAGAGCCATCGAAGGGCCGCAGCCGCGACGCGTGAGGGCCGGTTCAAGGACGAGATCGTTCCGGTCGAAGTCCCGCAGAAGAAGGGGGCACCGCTGCTCGTCGATCGCGACGAAGCGATCCGGGAAGATACGAACCTCGCCGCCCTCGCCGCACTGAAGCCCGCCTTCTCCAAGACAGGGACGGTGACTGCCGGCAACGCGCCGGGGGTCAACGATGGCGCCGCGGCGCTCGTCGTGATGGGGGCCGACAAGGCGTCGGCGTTGGGAGTCCAACCGATGGCGCGCATCGTCGCACAGGCGACGAGCGGCCTGCCGCCGAAGCTCGTGCTGATGACGCCCGTCGAAGCCGTTCGCAAGGTCGCCGCTAAAGCCAGGTGGAATCTCGCGGATGTGGATCTGTTCGAGATCAACGAGGCGTTCTCGGTGCAACTGGTTGCCGTGCTCGGAGAACTCGGGATTGACGCGCAGAAAGTCAACGTCAACGGTGGTGCCGTCGCCCTCGGCCATCCGATCGGCGCCAGCGGCGCGCGGGTGCTGACGACGTTGCTCTACGCCCTGCGGCATCGCGGCCTGAAGCGCGGCATCGCGTCGCTGTGTCTCGGCGGCGGCAACGGCGTCGCACTCGCCGTCGAGCGACCGTAACGGCGTTCGGCTTCCGAATCAGGTCGATCCATGACTGAACCAAAACCTGCGATCGCGAAGGTCGGCGTCGTCGGCGCCGGGACCATGGGGAACGGGATCGCGCAGGTGTTTGCGCAAGCCGGATTCGACGTGCGGCTGTGCGACGCGATTCCCGCGGCGCTCGAGCGTGCGCGGACCACGATCGAAAGAAGTCTCGCCCGCTTCGTCGAAAAGGGGAAACTTTCCGCGACGGATCGCGACGCGGCGCTCGGACGCATCACGATGGGCTCGGACCTGCAGGCGTTCGCGGATGTCGATTACGTCGTCGAAGCGATCGCCGAAGACGTTCATGCGAAACGATCGGTGTTCGAGTGGCTGGATTCCGTCACCCGGCCGGACGTCATGCTGACGTCGAACACGTCGTCGATCTCCATCACCGTGCTCGCGGCCGCAACGAAGCGACCCGACAAAGTGCTCGGCATGCACTTCATGAATCCGGTGCCGCTGATGGCGCTCGTGGAGATCGTCCGCGGCCAGGCGACGTCGGCGACATCGATGCTGACGGCGACCGAATTGTGCATCCGCCTGAACAAAACGGCGGTCGAAGCGAACGACTATCCCGGGTTTATCGCGAACCGCGTGTTGATGCCGATGATCAACGAAGCGATCTTTGCGCTCATGGAAGGCGTCGGGACCGCCGAGGCGATCGACACGGTCATGAAGCTCGGGATGAATCACCCGATGGGACCGCTCACGCTCGCGGACTTCATCGGCCTGGATGTGTGCCTGGCGATCCTCAACGTGCTGCACGAGGGTTTCGGCGATCCGAAGTATCGCCCCTGCCCGCTGCTGCGGCGGATGGTCGCGGCCGGTCACCTCGGCCGCAAGTCAGGCAAAGGGTTTTACCGCTACTGAAAGACAACCGATGCCGTCTCCCGTCGGGCACGCGCTGGGTGCAATCGCGGCGGGCGTGCCCATCACGGGCCGCTCGCGAAGGGCGCTCTGGGTCCTTGCGGCCATGGGCGCGGCAGCGGATCTCGACCTCCTCGTTGGGGCGCATCGCGGGATCTCCCACAGTGTGGGCGTTGCTCTCCTGGCCGGACTCGTCACGTTCGCCCTGACCCGATCGCCGAAATGGGCCGCTGCGGGCGCTGCGGCGTGGGGATCGCACGTCCTGCTCGACTGGCTCGGAGCCGACTCGTGGCCGCCGCTGGGCATCCCTGCACTCTGGCCGTTCAACGGGGCGTATTACCGTTCGCCGATCGCGATCTTCCCGTCCGTCTCGCGGCAATACTGGCTCGGCGGACGATTCATCTACTTCAATGTGGTGGCACTCGCCGTTGAACTCGTGCTGCTGCTGCCGCTCGCGTGGGTCGTGGTCCGTGTGACCCGCCCTGTCAGCGCAACACGGTAGTCTTCAAAAACCAACGATCACGACCGCGCCCGTGAGTGAAGAATCTGCACACTTTCGCAATTGAGGCGAAAGTCTCATGGCGTCGTAAGTGACTGAGTTATTACACACTAAGCCACACAAGCAGATCGACTTTCGCTTGACAGCGGCCGGGCACGACTCTAGAATGAGGCACCGCCCGAGGGTTCGGGACACCACACAGGCAGATCGTAGAAGGAGCGCCATGGCAGTAGACGATCGGAACGACCGCGAGCGCCAGAAGGCCATCGAGATGGCCGTCGGGCAGATTGAAAAACAGTTCGGCAAGGGCTCGATCATGCGGCTTGGCGCAAAGGACGTTGTCGCCCAGATTCCCGCGATCTCGACGGGCTCCGTCAGCCTCGATTACGCCCTGGGCATCGGCGGCATGCCACGCGGCCGCGTCATCGAGATCTTCGGGCCGGAATCGTCCGGCAAAACGACGCTGGCGCTACAGGTGATTGCCGAGGCGCAGAAGGGCGGCGGCATGGCCGCGTTCGTCGACGCGGAGCATGCGCTCGACGCGCAGTATGCCCGGAAGCTCGGCGTCGACCTCGAAAACCTGCTCGTCTCGCAGCCGGACAACGGCGAACAGGCGCTCGAGATCGTCGAAGTGCTCGTGCGCTCCGGCGGCGTCGACGTCGTGGTCGTGGACTCGGTCGCCGCGCTGGTGCCGCGCGCCGAAATCGAGGGCGAGATGGGCGATGCGCAGGTGGGCCTGCAGGCGCGGCTCATGTCGCAGGCGCTCCGCAAGCTGACGGGCGTCGTGTCGAAGTCGAAAACGTGCCTCATCTTCATCAACCAGCTCCGCGAGAAGATCGGCGTGATGTTCGGCAATCCCGAAACGACGACCGGCGGACGCGCACTGAAGTTCTACGCATCGGTGCGGGTCGATATCCGGCGCATCGGCGCCATCAAGGATGGCGATACGGTGGTTGGCGGGCGCACGCGCGTGAAGATCGTGAAGAACAAGGTTGCGCCGCCATTCCGCGAAGCGGAGTTCGACGTCATGTACGGCGAAGGCATCTCGCGCGAAGGCGACCTGCTGGATCTCGCCGTCGATCGGAAGATCGTCGAAAAGAGCGGGACGTGGTTCGCGTACAGCGGCGAGCGTCTTGGTCAGGGCCGCGAGAACGTCAAGCAATTCCTGAAGGACAATCCGGAGATCTTCCGCTCGATCGAAGCCAAGGTGCGCAAAGAACTCGGCCTCGTCACCGAAGAAGTCGCCGTGTAAGAGTCGTCGTACGGCGGCCGCTGTGGGCCGCCGTATTCCAACCGCGACAACCGCTGACGGTCTGACGGCAACCGCTGACGGACCACGCGAACGATTTGGTATGATCGGGGTTCTGCCCGTCAGCGACTCTTCGTGCCGAGGTAGCTCAGTCGGTAGAGCACAGCACTGAAAATGCTGGTGTCACTGGTTCGATTCCAGTCCTCGGCACCTTCTTAGACTTCGCTCGCGCGGGTCCCCTTTCCATTCCCCGCGCTCGCTGCGCGCCCGCGGTCGGCTCCGCCGACTGCGCTCCGCCGCGGGCTTGCGGCCGCAGGCGCGCGTCGACTTCGCTCGCGCCCGTCCCTTTCCCTTCCCGCGCCCCCTGTGCTCACGGTCGGCTCCGCCGACGCCGCTCCGCCGCGGGCTTGCAGCCAAATTGGGAATTGGGAGTTGGGAGTTGGGAGTTGGGAACAAGGCATCAATTGACGCTGTGACCCGACTGTGATCACAATCGTCGAAGCGCGCATTGGGGCGCCTCCTGTCCGCGGCAAGGGAATTCTCCCACCCAACTCCAGAAGGCGGATCGCAGGTCGGCCTTTCTCCTGCCTGAACTCAGCGGACGTCGGGCGTTACGGAGGAAGGTGTCATGGCTGACGGATCCCCGCGCCTGAGTCTCGACAGTCTCAAGAACGAAGCGCGCCGCTGGCTGAAGCGGCTGCGTGCCGGCGACAGCGCCGCACACGATCGGCTCGCACGAGCTCTCCCCCTTTGCCGGCCATCGCCGACGCTGCGGGACGTGCAGCATGCACTCGCCCGTGAACACGGCTTCGACGGTTGGGCGGATCTCGCCGTAGCGGTTGCCGCCCGACGAACGAAAAGTGAACGCTCGCTCGCACGTTACGAAGCCGCGGCAGAGGCACTGCTCGAGGCCTATCGCACCGGCACTCCAGAAGCCATGGAGCGCCACTACGGCTACACCTGGCACCGCCGTGCATGGTCCGCGATGCGCACGTACGTCCAGCTGGACCTCGGCAAGCGTGCGGCACACCCCGGAGACGACGTCGAGATCACGATCGATGACGCACGGTATCTCGTCGCGGTCGAGCATGGCTTCGCCAGTTGGGACGAGGTCCGCCGGTTCACCTCCTCGACGCCGGCGGCCCTTCTCGACGCGGCAAAACCGATCGAGCTGATGCCGCACGGCGCATCATCGCGCGGGAGAGCAATCGCACGGTCCCGCGACTGGGACTCGATGCTCGCGTCCCTCGCCTCGCATCCGGACGCCGAACTCCATGCGCACGGCCAGATGACCGACGCCGCGCTCGCTCGGATCGCGGCCGCGGGCAGCGTCGCCGGGCTGATGCTGGGCGGATCACGGGCTGTCACCGACGAGGGAGTGGTGCATCTCGCGGGCGCGACGCGCATCGAGCGGCTCGACTTGAGCGGTACCGCCATCACCGGCCGTGCGCTCGAGGTCCTGCCGCAACTCCCCTCACTGCGATGGCTTTCGCTGTCGGGGACGAGGATCACCGACACGGGTGTCGCACACCTCGCACGCTGCGACGCCCTCGAAGCAGTGAACCTGTCGTGGACCGATACCGGCGACGGCGCCATCCGTGCGCTCGCAGGGAAGCCGCGCCTGCGTGAGTTCACGAGCGGCATCGGCGTCACAGACGCCGGACTTGCGGTCCTGCGCGAGTTTCCCCATTTCGAGAGATGGCACGGCCGGGAGGCGCGCCTGTCGCTCCTTGGCGAGCGTCTGCTGCCCAACCATCTCTCGCTTCGCGGCCCGTTCACAGACGAGGGCATGAAGGCCTTGCGCGACTTGAACGGACTGTTCTCCCTCGATCTGGACGACAGCCGCCTGCGGCTCACGGCAGCGGGCCTCGAACCGCTGATCGAGCTGTCGAACCTCACCGTCCTCAGCGTTGACGCAAAGGACGACTGGATGCCGGCGATCGCGGCGATGCCGAAGCTGCGCGCGCTCAGCGCACAGGACACCACGGCGGGCGACGAGGGATTCATCGCGCTGGCGCGCTCGCGCTCGCTCGAATACATCTGGGGCCGCCGCTGCCACAACCTGCGGCGGCGCGGCTTCGCGGCGCTGGCCGAGATGCCCGCGCTCCAGGGCCTTTCAGTGAGCTGTCTGAACGTGGACGACGCCGGCCTGGCAACGCTTCCGTCGTATCCGGCGCTCCGGGAGCTCATGCCGATGGATGTCCCGGACGAAGGCTATCGCCACATTGCGAAGTGCGACCGGCTGGAGTCGCTGATCCTGATGTACTGTCGCGACACGACGGACCGCGCGACCGACTACATCAGCGGCATGCACCTGCGGCACTACTTCAACAGCTACACGACCATCACCGACCACACGCCGGAGATTCTGTCGCGGATGCAGACGCTCGAGCGCATCACGTTCGATGCCTGTCATGGCCTGACCGACGCAGGCGTCGCGCGGCTGACGCGTCTCCCGCAGCTCCGCGAGCTGCGCGTCTCCGGCCGACGTCTCACACCAGCCGTCGTGCAGGCATTCCCGCCAGGCGTCGACGTCTCTTATGAGTGACCCTTCGCGAGACGATTGATTAATTGGGAGTTGGGAATTGGGAGTTGGGAGTTATTGCAAGCTCCAGTAATATCCCATGCCCTGATTCCAATTGATGGCAAACACGCGCCGCGCGTCGCGCGACCTATAGAGGCGCAGTCCGATTTGGTGTGCGGTGTCGAGGTTGATGGGCGTCCGCAGCAGACGCGGCCACCATTCGAATCGACCGGGTGGATTGCAGGGCGGCGGCGACGCCGTGATCTCGTCGGCGAGCAGCGCGTGCAACGGTGCAGCGTCGGATGGAGGAAACGAGAAGAGCCCCCAGTGCGTTCCTGCCGGCACGTGGGCGTCTCGAAGATCCGTCGTCCCGTCTGGAAGACCGGCCGGCACCCAGCCTCGATCGATCGCCCCCGCGGCCTTGGCTTCCTGCAGCGTGGCGAACACGTCGCTCTCGCTGCGGACGCCCGCACATGCGGCGACAAGCGCCGATAGTGCGCACAGCCACAGCCGCGCGGCGCGCCTCAGCATCGCTCCCACGTGAGCGTATGCACGATCTGCTGGCCCGTGCCCTTCGTGACCTGCGTGCTCAGAACGAGCCGGTCTCCGTCGAAGCGCATGTCGCGCACCTGATCGCCTCCTACCCATGCGGGGTTCAGAGAACCGTGCACATGATGGGTCACGCGCGCGTTCGAGGGATCCACCTCGTACGTTCCGAAGTACGCGATGTATCCCACGTAGGCCGCGCGCACCTGCTGCGCGTCGCCTTTGCCGATTTCCACACGTCCACGGTCAGGACGCATGACCTGACCCGACATGTTGCCGCGCTCGTCGTACGTGAGGCGGCCGACCGCATCGCCATACGGTTTTCCGCGCCGGCCCGAGGCGTCGACGGTTTCGTATGCGACGAGACGCCACGTGCCGACCAGCCGGTCCGTCACGAACGCGCTCCGACGGGCGGCTGCACCCAGTCGGCGTAAAGCTCTGGACGCCGGTCCCGGAGGAACAAGCGGCGTGCGTGCGAACGCGCCGCAGACGACAGATCGATCTCGGAGTACAGAACCGTGTCTTCGGCTTCCGGGGCCCGTGCGATCACCTGGCCGTTCGGAGCGCTTACGAAGCTCTCACCCGCGAACGTGAGGCACTCTTCGGTGCCGACCCTGTTGCAGAGCGCGACGTAGTATCCATTCTGAAACGCCGCCACACGCATTTCGGCTTCGTACAGCCCTTCGGGCCACTCGCCGGCGGCTCCCGCCTGCGGTACCGCGACGAGGTCTGCGCCAGCCACTGCCAGCGCCCGCATGTACTCGGGATAATGCCGGTCGTAACAGATCGCCACGCCGATCCGCCCGGCCCGCGTATCGTAGACCGGAGCTCCCGTATCGCCAGGCGTGTAGTAGCCCTGCTCGTGAAAGCACGCATAGTCCGTGATGTGGATCATGCGCGTGCGCCCGAGCAGCCGGCCGTCCGCGTCGATGACGGGAGAGCAATCGTAGGCGCGCGCGCCGGAGCGCTCGTAAAGGTTCAGGACGATGACAATGCCGTGGCGCCGGGCGCGGTCGCAGAACGCTTCCGTTGTCGGCCCGGGTATCGATTCGGCAAGGTCGAGGAACGCGCCGCTTGCCGGTCGCTGTGGATGAAAGCGTTCGAAGGCCAGTTCCGCGAATATGGCGACCGACGCTCCGGCTGCCGCGGCGAGATCGACGGCTTCGAGGCCTCGAGCGACGTTCGCGGCTTTGTCGGGGGTGGCGTGCTGCTGAACGAGTGCGATTTTCACGCCGCGATCTTATCGCGGCGCGCGCTTACTTCGCGATTTTGGGTGCGTCGGAGGAAATCATCACCCAGTGAGCCGTGCGTGTGCCGTTCGTTTCGGTGAAGCGAACCTTCGCGCGTCGGCCGGTGTGAGCACCGAGATCCGACGTGGCCAGCGTGTGCGAGCCCATTCGCACCACCACGGTATCGTCGAGCGTAAAAGTGATGTGGTGGCCTTCGTGCGTGCGAAGCACCAGTTGACGTGCGGTCTCTTCGAACTTTTCGATCGTGCCCACGAGCGCGGCCTCGGCGGGACGGACGCTCGAGGACATGGCGCGAATCGGCCTCGGCAGCGCGGAGACGGCAGAAACGCTGCCACTCTGCGGCGACCCGAGAAACGTGGCCGCAACGGCAAGCGCTACCAGGATGTGCGGCAGCATAAGCACTAAGTGCCCACCGACGTCGCAGTCGGGAGGAGTTGACCGGCAAGAACCAGCCGTTCGCCGCTCGGCCGGCGGGCATCGCCCGTGAACACAATCCGGGTGCCACTCCACCGACGCATCAGTACAATGACCGCAGGGCCTTCTGGCTCAACGACTTCGATGGATTCTACAAGCGCGGCAACGGCGGCTCCGGTAACGCAGGCGCGCCCCAGCGTGGCAATGTTGCGCCGCCCGCCCTCGCTGAGGACGCGTCTCGCGCTGCTCATTACGCTCGCCGTCGCCATCATCATCAGCGTCCAGGCCGTCATCGAGATCAGCATTTTCGAGCGCGGCGTGGAGCGCGACGTCCGCGAAAACGCCCGGCTCACCGCGCTTGCCGTCGCCGACGACTTCGAGCTCCGCCGCGATCCGATCGATATCGACGCTCTGGCGCGAACGCTCCGCGAATTCGCGATCGGCGCACCGTCGATTCGCACCGTATCGGTCGTCAGCACGTCCGGCAACACCGGGACGGTGATCGCGAGCACGGCGTCCGTCGAGCGCGAAGAAGCGATCGGCACTGCGGTCGCGGCCGCGACGCGCCACGAGACGATCAGCGTCGATCCCTCCCCGATTTCGACGATCGTCGCGGTGCCCGCCGTCCACGACGGGCAGACGGTGGGCGCCGCCGTCGTGACAGCCTCGATGGGATCGGTCTCCCAGCTGCGCACGAAGGGACGAACGGTCACGCTCTGGTTCGCCCCGGCCGTTGTCGTCCTGCTCACATTCATCATCGATTTGTTCGTCCGGCGCTTGATCCACCGGCCGATCGCCCGCATTCACGAAACGATGCGCCTGGCCGGGGCCGGCGACTTCTCGGCACGGGCACCCATCGTGCACCAGGATGAGATCGGCGAGGTGGCCGCGGGGCTCAACGAGATGCTGCGGCGGCTACAGGAGCTGAACGATGCGCTGCAGGAGCGTGTCGATGCGGCGACCGCCGAGCTGCGGCTGAAGAACCAGGAACTCGTGGAAAGCTATCAGCGTGTCTTCGCGCTTCGCGAAGCGCTCGGCCGGGCAGAACAGATGGCGGCGATCGGCCAGACAGCGGCGTCCATGGCCCATCAGGTCGGAACTCCGTTGAACCTCATCTCGGGGTACGTGCAGATGCTCCAAGAAGACCGCGCGATGGATCCGAAAGCGGCGCGCCGTCTGGCGATCGTGCAGGAACAAATCGGCAAGGTCGCGTCGGTCGTACGGACGATGCTCGACAACGCGCGGCGGCCGGACACCAGGTGGGCCGTCAGCGTCTCGTCGCTGCTCTCCCGCGTTGCGGACGTCGCCCGGCCCAAGCTCGATATGTCGAAGATCGCGCTGGCACTCGACGCGTCTCCCGCTCTGCCGCCCATCGAAGCCAATACCGAGGAGCTCGAGCTCGCGATCCTGAATCTCGTCAACAACAGTCTCGACGCGATGCCCGACGGCGGCCGCCTCACGATTACGGCGCGGACGGCCGATTCACGCGTCCGGATCGAAATCTCCGACACCGGCCGCGGCATCGACCCGGGACTCCTGCCGCGGATTTTCGACCCGTGGGTCACGACCAAGCCTCCAGGGCGCGGCACAGGTCTCGGCCTCAGCATCACCCGCGACGTCATCTCCCGCCACGGCGGCACCATCACGGCCGAGAGCCGGCCCGGACGGACGGCCTTCACCATCGACTTGCCCGCCGCTCCGGCGGAGCCACACCAGGAAGAGTGATGTCCAGAATTCTCATCGTGGACGACGACGGCGAGACCTGCCGGTTCATGGCGGAACTGCTCGAGCGCGGCGATCGCGATATCCGTACGACGCAGCGTGCGGAAGAAGCCCTCCGTCTTGCGCGAGAGCCGTTCGACCTGCTCATTTCGGACATCAATCTCGACGCCGCCCAGAACGGGATGGACGTGCTGCGCACGTTCAAGCAGTCCAACCCGTCGGGGCAGGTGGTCCTCATCAGCGGTTTCGGCACCCTGCAGACGGCGATCGAAGCCGTCCGGGCGGGAGCGTACGACTACATCAGCAAGCCGTTCAACATTACGGAGGTGAAAGCGACCGTCGAACGTGCGCTGGCGGATGCATCGGCGCCCGCACTGGAACACCGGCCGCAGCTCGAACCGCCGCCCGCTGGTCTCATCGGGCGGACGGCGGGAATGCTCGCCGTGTACAAACAGATCGCTCACGCCGCGAACGCGGCCGCGCCGGTGTTGATTATCGGCGAGAGCGGGACGGGCAAAGAGCTGGTGGCACGCGCCATCCATACGAACGGCCGCCGCGCCGGACGTCCGTTCGTGCCGATCAACTGCGGTGCGCTCACCGAAACGGTCCTCGAATCGGAACTGTTCGGACACGCGCGCGGAGCGTTCACCGGCGCTGTCGCAGACACGAAAGGCATCTTCGAACAAGCCAACGGGGGAACGGTCTTCCTGGACGAAATCGGGGAAACGTCGGCCGCGCTGCAGGTCAAGCTGCTGCGGGTGCTGCAGGAGGGAGAGGTTCGTCCGGTCGGCGCGAGCCGCATCGTGAAAGTCGACGTCCGCGTCGTCGCGGCGACCAACGTCGATCTGGAGGCGGAGGTCTCGCAGCAGCGGTTCCGCCAGGATCTCTTCTACCGCCTGAGCGTCATCGTGATCCGCGTGCCGGCGCTGCGCGAACGCCGTGAAGACATCCCGTTGTTGATCGAAACGTTCCTGCGAAACGCGTGCAGCCGCGCCGGCCGCCGAGTCGAGCTGACGCGCGAGGCCGTCGCCGCGTTGACGAACTACCGGTGGCCCGGCAACGTGCGCGAACTCGAGAACACGATCGAGCGTCTGGTCGTGCTGAGCCGCGGCTCGAGCGTCGATCTGGCGGACCTCCCATTCAAGCCGCCGACCGGACCCGACCTCGAGGAGCGTCTCTTCCTCGACCTGCCGCCGCTCGACGAAATCGAGCGGCGATACCTGCTCCACGTGATCGAACAGGTCGGCGGAAACCGCACGCGCGCCGCCGAAGTCCTCGGCATCGATCGGCGCACGCTCTATCGGATGGCCGAACGGTTCGGGATCGCGCTTTCCGAGGAGAAGGGCGCCTGATCGGCGTTCAAGCCGTTTCCCAGCGTCTCGCCAGCAGGCGCGCGGTCGCGAGGAAGACAATCGTCAGCGACGCCAGCACGGCGACCTGTGGCCAGAGCGCGATGATCGAAGCATTTCTCCAGAAGACTTTCAGGTAGCCGTCGAGCGCCCACGCGTTGAACGTCGCCAGCCCGAGTTTCTGCATTGTTTCGCTCATCAGGAAGCGCGGAAACATGCTGCCGCCGAGCGCCGACATCGTGAGCACGATGATGTTCGACATCGCCGCGAGCTGCGCACGGCTCCGCGCGATGGTGGCGAGCACGAGCCCGAAACCGGCGGCCGCCATGCACGTGAACAGCGTCATCACCGCGAAACCCGGCAGGTGCTGCAGGAGATCGAGCTTGAACACGATCATGCCCCACACGAACATGACCGTGAGCTGCAGCATGCCGAGCAGCGTCACGTAGACCCACTTACCGGCGAGGAGGCCCGTCATGCCGATGCGCGTGGACAGGACGCGGTCCAGCGTGCCGCTGTCGACTTCGTCCAGGAGCGATCCGCTTGCGCCGGACACGGAGAACAGCAGGAACATGACACCGATGCCGGCGGCGTAGAACGAGACGAGATTGCCGCCGCCTTTCTGCCGCATGACGTCCACCGTGTCGATCGGCAGGCCGAAATCCTTCAATGCAGCCCCGCCCGTCCCGGACGGCTGTCCGGCGGTACGCCGCAACTCGGCGATCCACTCGGTCACTGCGGACCGCTGCGAGGGAGTCAGGCCGCCCGCGTATTTGTCGAATTGCGCGATCCCGCTTTCGGCGAGGACGTCCGGAGCGGCGGTCATGAGGGTCTTCTGCAGAAGCCCGTACACCATCTTCGGTGCGATCTGGTCCGAGACATCCGCCAGCAGCTGCACGTGCGGAGTCGCCGACGTTCGGCCGGAGAAGAGTCCCCCGGCGTCGAGTCCGGGAGGAAGGATCACTGCCACCGGCACATCTCCGTTCCGAACGAGCGCCTCGGCCCCCGCCCTGTCGAGCGGGACGCCACCGTCTGATTTCGTGGTGGCGCGGACGCGCAGCGCGTCCTCATGCTGCAGCGCCTGAACGAGACGCTGGCTGAAGTCGCTGCGGCCCTCATCGACGACCGCCACGGCGATGCGCGCGGTGCCGTTCTCCTGATTCGCGAATATCGTCACGAAAATCGAGAAGAACACGATGGGCACCGCGAACACCAGCGTCTGAACGACGCGATCGCGCCGCAGGTTCGTCCAGCTGACCCGAACGAGCGTCCAAATCATTCGCGCAGCTCCCTTCCGGTGAGATGGATGAACACCGACTGGAGACTCGGCGCCTTGACCTCGACATCCTCAATCGAGGTTCCTGTTGCGGCGACCGTGGCGATAAGACCGGGCAGCTCGCGAGCGACGTCCGTCACGCGCGCCCGGAGCGTGCGCGGCTCCTCGGGCAATGCCTCCAGCCCGGAAGGAACCGGCGTGACGGGAGCGCCCGTCCGGACGATCACCACGCGATGGCGCCCAACGGTTCGATCGACGAGCTCCGGCAGCGTCCCCTCGGCGATGACCCGGCCGTGATCGATGATGACCGTTCGCGCGCACCTGGCCTCGGCTTCCTCGAGATGGTGCGTCGTCAACAGCAGCGAGACGCCGTCATGCGTAAGCGCCTCGAGCATGTCGTAGATGCGCTCGCGGCTTTGCGGATCGACGCCGACCGTCGGCTCGTCGAGGAGCACGATGCGCGGGCGGTGCAGCACCCCGCAGGCGATGTTCAGCCGCCGCTTCATGCCGCCCGAGAATCCCTTGACGATCTCCTTTGCGCGGTCCTCCAGCGACGCGAGTGACAGCGCCCAGGCAACCCGGTCGGCGAGGTCGCGGCCGCGAAGCCCCTGCATGCGCCCGAACGCCTCGAGGTTTTCACGCGGACTGAGCAGCGGATACACGGCGATGTCCTGGGGGACGATGCCGAGGTCCGGAGACGTCTGGCCCGTGCTGCCTCCAGCGGCAATCGATCGGCCGAACAGCGAAATCTCGCCGGCGTCAAGGGCGACCCGTCCGCTGATCGCACGGATCAGCGTGGTCTTGCCCGCGCCGTTGGGGCCGAGCAGGGCCAGCAGCTCGCCTTCGCGCAGGGCAAAGCTCGCACCGTCCAGTGCCATCGTGGAACCGAACCGCTTTTGCGCTCCGTGCACCACGAGGACGTCAGGTGCTGCTGCGTTCATGCTCAGAGGAGAATACGAGCGTCGTGGGATGCCGGTGCGGCGTTCCGGCGAACGGCGGTCGGCAGGCGGCGGGCGGCGACGCCCGCCGCGCGGCCGAAGCTTCCGTGCGGTACGATTCCCGTGACATGAATCGCGGCGCCACCATTGAACCCTGGCGGCCGGCGCTCCCCGCCAGCGACACGCTGGACCGCGAGATCGACGCGCTCGCGCGAATCCTTCACGCGGTTGTCCATGACGGCGCGGGGGTCAGCTTCATCCTGCCGTTTTCACGAGACGATGCGCGGGCGTTCTGGCTCGACGCGGTGCTGCCCGCCGTTGAGCGCGGCACGCGGCGCGTACTGCTGGCGAGCCTCGACGAACGCATCGTCGGCACGGTGCAGCTCGACCTCGCGACTCCACCCAACCAGCGGCATCGCGCCGAGGTGATGAAGCTGCTCGTGCACCCGTCCGCGCGGCGGCAGGGGATCGCGCGCGCGCTGATGATTGCGGTCGAAAGCGTCGCCCGCGCCGACGCGCGCCGTCTGCTGACGCTGGATACGTGGACGGGCGGGGCGGCCGAACGCCTCTATACGTCGCTCGGCTACGTGACCGTCGGCACCATCCCGCGATTTGCGCGGCCGTCGACGACGCCCGGATTGGAGGCGACGACGATCATGTACAAGGAACTGACCTAGCGTCCTGCTCTCCGTCCGCGCATTGCAATTGCAAAGATATACGGGTAATATTTCAATTGATGGCAGCCCCTGAACGGGCGGGCGATGTGGCTCCGTCCGAAGCGGCGGCGGTGCTCGCCAAGGCCACGCTTGCCGCGGCCCGGCGGCTCGGCTGCTCGAACCGCGAACTCGCCGCCGTGCTCGGCACGAGTGAGGCATCGGTGTCGCGGCTCGCGCACGACCGCGGGCTCCGTCCCGGACGAGCGGAAGCGTCGCTCGCCCTCCTGTTCGTTCGCCTCTTTCGAAGCCTGGACGCTGCGACTGGCGGCGACGAAGCAAAGGCGCGCGCGTGGTTCAACGGGCGGAACCATCACCTGGGCGGCGTACCGGCAGACCTGGTCCGAACGCCGGAAGGGCTCGTGAATGCCGTCCAGTATCTGGACGCAATCCGCGGGAAACTCTAGGGTCCGCCGCCTCGCGTCCACCGCCTGGCGCGTCGTCGAAGCGCAGCATCGCATCGCCACGCGGAAACTCGTCGATTCCGACCGCGAGCAGGCCGTGCTCGAGCAACTGATCGAGTCAGCCAAGCCTGCTCCCCCGCCGGATGCCGCTCGCCTCCACTATCTGCTCTTCACGCCGTTCCGGTACCCGCCGCTGGTGCATGGATCGCGGTTCGGCACGCGGTCGGAACGTGGCATCTGGTACGGCTCGGAGACGCTCGAAACGGCGCTCGTCGAAGTCGCGTATTACCGCCTGCTGTTTCTCGAAGGCACCGACGCGGATCTAGAGCCGCTCGAGGCCGAGCTGACAGCCTTTATTGTGTCCGTTGCAGCGAATCGGGGCGTCGATCTCGCGTCGTCGGCGTTCGAACCGTGGCGCGGACCGCTCACGTCGAAAACGAGCTACGCGGCGACGCAGCCCCTCGGTGCGGCAATGCGTGCGGCGGGCGTCGAGGCGTTCCGGTATCTCTCAGCGCGCGATGTGAACCGGGGCATCAACGTCGGGCTCTTCCAGGGGACAGCCTTTGGATCCCGTCCGCGGGCCCTGCAGACGTGGCACTCGTTCGCGACGCGGGCGGCGGTGGAGTTCTCCAAGCGCGACTACTTCGAGCAGCGGTCGTACTCCTTTCCTCGCGGATTGTTTCTCGTCCGCGGGACGCTGCCCCATCCCGCTGTTCGGTAGCTCTGGACGCCGGGGCAGGTCGAGCGTGTCACTTTGCAATGCAATGTTATTTGCTTTACACTGCAAAGTCATGCGAACGCCGCTGCGCGTAAAGTTGATCCTGCCGGCTCTCACCGAAGCCACGGGCCCCTTCTGGCGGCCGATCAAATATTCCCTGTTCCCGCCCCTCGGCCTGGCCACGCTCGCCGCGTATCTCGATGCAGACGACGAGGCGACGATCGTCGACGAACACGTCGAGCCGCTCACGACCGACGACGCGCCGGATCTCGTCGTGATTCAGGTGTACATCACGAACGCATATCGGGCGTACCGAATCGCGGACTCGTTCCGCGCTCGCGGTGTCTTCGTCGCCCTCGGCGGCCTCCACGTGACGTCACTCCCGAACGAAGCGGCTGTTCATGCCGACGCGATCTTCATCGGACCGGGCGAGCAGACGTTTCCGCAATTCCTCCGCGATTTTCGCGCCCGAGTTCCGAAGCGTATCTATGCGTCAACCGCCGGCCGGACACTGGAGCGGATTCCACCTGTCCGCCGCGACCTGATCAGGCGGCGCAACTATCTCGTTCCAAACTCCATTGTCGTCACGCGGGGCTGCCCGCAGCATTGCGACTTCTGCTACAAAGACGCCTTTTTTCGTGGGGGCCGTTCGTTCTACACGCAGCAAGTGGACGATGCGCTCGCCGAGATCGAGCGATTGCCAGGTCGCCACGTGTATTTTTTGGACGACCACCTCCTTGGCGATCCGAAGTTCGCACGAGCACTGTTCGACGGCATGCGCGGAATGCGGCGATTGTTCCAGGGCGCCGCGACGGTCGACTCGGTGCTCCGCGGTGACCTGATCGAGCGGGCCGCCGATGCCGGCCTGCGCAGCCTGTTCGTGGGATTCGAAACGCTGTCGCCGGACAATCTCCGTCAGAGCAGCAAGCGTCAGAACCTGAATCGGGACTACGGCGCCGTAGCCTCGCGCTTGCACGCGCTGGGAATCATGATCAACGGCAGCTTCGTCTTCGGGATGGACGATGACGGGCCCGACGTGTTCGATCGAACCGTGGAGTGGGCCATCGAACACGGCATCACGACGGCCACGTTCCACATCCAGACCCCCTACCCTGGTACGGGCCTTCACGCGCGTCTCGAACAGCAGCGCAGGATTGTGTCGCGCAACTGGGACCTGTACGACACGCGGCATACGGTGTATGCGCCGGCCCGGCTGACCGCGCGGGAGCTCGAAGAGGGTTATCAGCGGGCGTATCGGGATTTCTACCGGTGGTCCGCCATCGCCCGGGCATCGCTGGAGCACGGCTCGCTGAAACACCAGGCCAAGCATTTCTTCTATGCGACCGGCTGGAAGAAATTCGAGCGAGCGTGGAACCTTGTCATTCGCGCGCGGCAGCTTCGCCTGATGACGCCGCTGCTCGAAGCCGTCCTCTCGCGGGTGACGTCTTCGGGCCGTCGCCGTTTGGTCGAAGACGCCGCAGAGCGCGGGCCCGCAGGCGCGAACGTCTGCGCTACGGGCCGTCCTCCTTCAGCTTCTTGTTCAGCGCCTTCGTCAGCACTTTGAACCGCCGCTTCTGTTCGAGGGCGGCGCGCTGATCCGCCTGGCGTTCCTGGTGCGCCTGTTCCGCCTGCAGCTTTTGAAAACTCTCCAGTCGAATCGGCGAGAGACGGCCCGTTTCGACGGCAGCCCCGACGGCGCATCCCGGTTCTCCGCTGTGCCGGCAATCGCGAAACCGGCAGCCGGCGGCGAGTGCTTCGATGTCGGTGAACGCTGACCCCATCGAATCGGCGGAGTCCCACAACTGTAGTTCCCGCATTCCAGGCGTATCGATGAGGATGCCGGAGTGGTCAGGCAGCAGCAGGAGTTCCCGCGCCGTGCTCGTGTGGCGCCCGCGCGAATCGCTCTGCCGTACCTCGCGCGTGCGCAGTCGGTCTTCTCCCAACAGCGCGTTCACGATCGATGACTTGCCCACGCCCGACGATCCAAGCATCGCACCCGTCCGGCCGCGCCCGAGAAAACTACGGAGCGTCTCGATGGACTCGGGGATACGCGTCGAGACGGGCACGACTGGAACGCCCGCAGCGAGCGGAGCCACCTCCTCGACAAACGGCGTCACATCGTCCACGAGGTCCGCCTTGTTCAGGACAACGACCGGCGAAGCGCCGCTGTCCCAGGCCGTCAGGAGGTAGCGCTCAATCCGTCTGGGATTGAAATCGAAGTCGAGCCCGCTGACGAGCAGGACGACGTCGACATTCGCGGCGACGATCTGCTCCTCCGTGACATCGCCGGCGGCGCGCCGCGAGAACTTCGCCTTGCGCGGCAGCACCGCGTGGACGCGCACGTCGCGGTCATCGGCCTGCTCCACCGCCACCCAGTCACCGACCGCCGGAAAGTCCGAGCGGCGGGATGCGTGATGCCGCAGCCGCCCCGAAACGCGCGCGAGATGCTCGCCGTCCGGCATCAGCACGCGGTAAATGTGCGTGTGCTCGAGGCTCACGCGCGCCGGCACCCAGCCTTTCGACCGGTACTCCTCGAACGCAGCCGCGAATTGCGGTGACCAGCCCAAATCGTCGAGCGTCACGTCGGGGTTAGTTTACCGTCGTCCGTCCCCGGACCAGGCTGCGAGAGGGCTCTCCAGCACCTGAGTACCTCGGCGACGCTCCAGGCCTGGGCGATGCAGCCCCGGGGCACGAAGGGCGCGTCGGCGTCGAAGATCTCGCTGATCGAGCCGACGCACGCCTGATTCAACTCGTCTTTGAATCCGTCGAGAAAACCACGCGCCCGCGACAGCTCGGAGGGGTGGAGTTTCAGCCACGCGTCGACGAACGCCCCGATCAGCCACGCCCACACGGTGCCCTGGTGATACGCGGCGTCTCGCGACCTGAGGTCTCCGTAGTAGCGCGGCTTGTAGTCGCGTTCCCCCGGGGCGAGGGAGCGGAGACCGACCGGCGTCAGCAGCCGCTGCTCCACGACGTCCATCACCGGCTGCCATCGCGATTCGTCGAGTACCGGATTGGCCAGCGAGATGGCGAACACCTGGTTCGGCCGGCAGGCCGCGTCGTCGCCGTGCTCGCCATCGACCACATCGTACAAGTAGCCACCGGCGTCGTACCAGAAGCGCTTGTTGAACGAATCGCGCGCCCGGCGTGCATGCTCCATCGGATCGACCGGCGCGCTGATCCCATAGCGCTGCAACCATGACGCGAGCAGGCACAGCGCGTTGTACCAGAGCGCATTGATCTCCACCGCCTTGCCGCGCCGCGGCGTGACGACCCAGTCGCCCACCTTGGCATCCATCCACGTCAGTTGGTAGCCCTCGGCGCCCTGCGTGAGCAGTCCGTCCGACGGATCGACGCGGATGCCGAACTTCGTTCCGCGCAGATGGTGCTCGACGATGTCGACGAACGTGGGAACGAGTGCGCGGAGCGTCTCCTCATCCGACGTGACCTGCGTGTATCGCTCGATCGCATGGAAGAACCAGAGCGTCGCGTCGGCGGTGTTGTACAGCCCTTCGCGATCGCCTTCTGGAAACATGTTGGGGATGAGGCCGTCCCGTACGTACTGTCCGAACGTCCTGAGGATGTAGCCGGCCTCGCGGTAGCGCCGCGTTGCGAGCGTCAGCCCGTCGAGGCTGATCATCGTGTCGCGTCCCCAGTCGGTGAACCAGTGGTAGCCCGCGATCACCGTCCGGACTTCGTCGCCCGATGCGCGCGCCCTTGCAAACTCCTCCACACGACCCGCGGGGCGGATGATGAACTGATCGGCGGCCAGCACGAGTTCGCCGCCAAATGGATCCGCTACGCCGGCCATTTCCACCAGACGCCGGCGCCGCTCGGATTCCGGCGGAAGCGCCGATCCGGCGGGGAGCGCCCCGATCGTGTCCCACCCCTCGGTCGATCCGACCAGTGTGACGGGCGCGTCGTTCGACAGATCCGCACGGAAGTACCCCGGACTCCACAGCGAACCGACCCAGTCGTACCCGCGGATCTCTTCCATCCGGTACGGAACACGCGGCGCGCCTTTCTCGTCCAGCGTCAGCGCCGCGCGCGTGCCCTGCAGGCGCAGGCGCAGCGGCGGAAGATCCTGGCCGGCCGAGATCTCGTACCGCCCGCCGCACGCGGTGATGGAATACGACTTCGATTGCGCTTCGTTCACGGCAGCTTCGTGCGGCCGGAAGTGCACGGACGGCCGGAGTACGACACGCAGCGGCCCCTTGCCTTCGAGCAGCCGATAGGTCACATGGACGGTGTTCTGCCCGTGCAGCATGAACACGCGCTTTTCGATCGCGAACTCCCCCACCTTGTACGTCCAGACGGGAAGCCCCGTGTCCAGGCGGAATTCCACGAGGTGGTCGTTCGTATCGCTGGCGTTCGCCCCGGCCACCTCGTCTTCGTCGCCGAGCCAGACGATGCGTCCGTCCGGAAGCCGGACGCGCTCGAGCAGATGGTTGAGCATCACATAGCGACCGAGCGGCGCCGGGAGTGCGGCGACCAGCAGTCCGTGATACCGCCGCGTCAGCACCCCGGCGACAGTGCCTGAGGCGTATCCGCCGAGTCCGTTGGTGACGAGCCACTCGCGGCGCGGCGGCGTTTCGCCGCCGGAGGTGTCTCCGGCGCGATCGCGCGGCGCTTCAATCCTGCGGACCAGTTCCATCCCTTTCCCTCACGTCCACCTGCCGCGCGCGGTCTTCACGCTCGGGCGAGCGCTTCTCCGGAACGAACCACAGCGCGCTGCCGCCCGGGAGCACGAACGCATCGTCGAGGTCGATCGCGGGCGTCCCTTGTCCGCCGTACCGCGGCGATTCACTGCTCCACGACAAACGCCAGCGCGCGCCGTCGGGGGGCCCCAGAAGCGGCTCGTGCACCGGCGTGAAGTCCAGATCGCGATCCAGATTGACGATCAGCAGCCGATCGCCGTGGTCGCGGTCGATGTAGCGAAGCAGCAGCGCGCCGGTTCCGAGCACGGCGCCTTCGGGTCGCAGGGTCCCCGCGCTGGCGAGGAGCGGATCCGACCGACGCAGCGCCAGCAGATCGCAATGCAGCGCATATGCCGCGGCGTGCGTTTCGCGCTCTCCCAGGTCGAGCTTGCATGACGTGAACGTCTGCTCCTCCGACGGCGACGCCAGCAGCCGCTGGACGTCCGGGTCCTTCACGCTCGGAAACTGGGAGAGGAACTCACGACGGCCGTCGCGGACAGACGACGCCAGATCCCCCTGGTGGTCTGCAAAGTAGAGAAACGGCTTCGACGACCAGAACTCCTGTCCCTGAAACAGCATCGGCGTCGCGGGTCCGAGCAGGAGCCACGCGGTCATGGCGCGCAGCCGCGGAGGAGACGTCAAATCGTGGAGACGGCGTCCGAAGGCGGAGTTCGCCACCTGATCGTGGTTCTCCAGATACACCACGAACGCGCGCGGCAGGAGATCCAGCGCCGCCGTACCGCGCCGCTTCTTCTGCCACGAGTAGTACTGTCCCTGATACAGGTACCCGAATCGGGCGCACGAGATCAGCTCCTGCGCCGAGCCCAGGTAGTCGCGGTAGTACGCCTCCCGCCTGCCGGTCAGCGCCACCACCGCCGCGTGATGCGCATCGTCGTTCCACAGCGCGTCGGCGCCGCAGCCGCCGACCCCGCGATCGCGCACGATGTCGGCCTGTTGCGGTTCGTTTTCCGCAACGATGAACACCTGCCTTCGGCCCGCGGCCTCCCGCGCGCTCCTGACGATCGAGGCGATGACGTGTTCCTTCGATGCGTCGTGGAGATCCTGCGTCGCATCGAGCCGGATGCCGTCCATGTGAAACTCGTCGATCCAGTACGCCGCGTTCTGGACAAAAAATTCCCGCGCCGCCGGAGGGCCTTCGAAATTGATGGCCTTGCCCCAATCGTTCGAGTAGCGATCGGTGAAGTAATCGGGAGCGAACTCTGTCAGGTAATTCCCGTCCGGGCCGAGGTGGTTGTAAACGACGTCGAGGATTACGGCGATGCCAACGGCATGCGCGCGGTCGACGAACGCACGCAGATCGTCCGGTGTTCCATAGAGGTGCGTGGGCGCATACAGGTCGACACCGTCGTACCCCCACCCGAACTGCCCGGCGAACTCCGCGATCGGCATCATTTCGACCACGCTAATGCCGATGCGCGCCAGCTCTGCGAGCTGAGCCGACGCGGCGCGCCATGTTCCCTCCCGGGTGAACGTTCCGACGTGCATCTCGTAGACGACATGCCCCTGGCGACCGACGCCGTTCCACGCATCATCATTCCAGCGGAAGGACCCCGGGTCGACGTAGGCGCTGGAGCCATGCGGTCCCTCGGGCTGATGTCGCGAAGCGGGATCGGGCCGGAGCCGATCGCCGTCGAGCCGAAGCCAGTAACGCGCGCCGGTTGCGGCGGACGGGTCCACGCCGCTGAAGTACCCGTCGCCCTCGTGCCTGAGTGTGATGGGGACACCGGTCGCGCCGTCGGAGGTCACGGGGACGATCTCGAGCTGGCGGCAGGCGGGCGCCCAGACGCGGACGTGTGCGCCGCCTGATGGCTGCAGCTCCGCCCCAATCGAATATCTGCGCTTCAGAGCCGTTGATGCCATGCGGGAAGACGAAAGCGCCGGCCGATCAGTGTCGCGCCTGTCGGCGGCGCTCGCGTCCGGCAACGCGAGCGATCTCGGCGGTCAGGATGGCGGGCTCGACCGGCTTCGGCAGATTCCGGTGCGCGTCGGAGAGCAGCTGGCGCGTTTGCTCGTCGCTCCGCGCAAAGGCTGTCAGCGCCAGGGCTGGAATGCGACCGCCGCGGTCGGACTCGAGCGAATGGACCTTGCCGACAATGTGATAGGTGTCGCGCTCGGGCGACGTCGCGTCGCTCACGAGAACGTCCGGACGCCAGGACTCGAGTATCTCGAGTGCTTCGTCGACTGAGTCCACGACGCGCACCGCCGCGCCGCGCTGTCCGAGGGCCACGCTGAACAGCTCCCGCGCGTCGCGGTCACGATCCAACAGCAGTACCCGGACGCCGGTCAGGGACGGGGAGGCAACGGCAAAGGCCGGAGGAGGCACCGTGACGCGCGATTGCTGGTCGTGCGCGTGCAGCGGCAGCCGGATCGTGAACTGCGCGCCTGGCGCGGCGTCGTTGTTGCGCGCGCTGATCTCTCCACCGTGCCGCTCGACGAGCTCACGGACGAGCGAGAGGCCAACGCCGAGTCCGCCTTCCAGGCGCGTGGGCGATGGGTCGGCCTGCGTGAAACGATCGAAGATCCGCGGCAGGAACTCCGGCTTGATCCCCGGTCCGGTGTCCCGAACCGTCAAGCGGGCGTGGCTGTTGGCCTCGAGCGTCACATCGATCACCCCGCCGCGCGGCGTGAACTTGATCGCGTTGGCCATCAGATGCCACACCACCTGCCGCAACCGGTTCGCGTCTCCCCGCACGACCACGGGTCCGTCGGGCTTCTCGATGTTCAATCGCAAATCCTTCGCGAGGGCTGCTGGAGACACTTGCAACACCGCTTCCCCGACCGTATCCCTCAGCGACACGGGTTCGCTCTCGACGCGCAGCTTGCCCGTCAGCGATTTCGAGATGTCGAGCAGATCCGACGTGAGCTGCGCCTGCATGCGGACGTTGCGCTCGATTGACTCGAACCCACGCGCCTGAGTTCCCGCATCGAGCTTGCCCGTTCGAATCAGATACACCCAGCCGAGTACGGCGTTGAGCGGCGTGCGCAGCTCGTGGGAGATCGTGGCGAGGAATTCGTCCTTCGTGCGGCCGGCGGCCTCGGCCTCTTTCAAGGCCGCGCTTGCGACGTTCGCCTGCCGCTCCGCGGCGCGCCAGGATCGCCGCAATTCGGCCACGAGCGCCGTGAGCAGCGTGCCCTGGACCACGAACACGGCAAGGTGCATCTCCACCGCGGGCGTGACGGTGCGCTCGCTGACGACGGCTCCGATGACGGCACCGAGTACGGTGACCAGAAGGGCGCTGCCAGTGCCGGCGAACCATGCGCTGGCGAGTACGGTGAGGCTCAACAGAAGAAACAAGCCTCCGTCGTCGATGAAGCCGGTCGCCCGCGCGCCTGTGAAAACGAGCACGGTGGCGACGACCGGAATGGAATGACGAAGGATTGGCGACAGCCCTTCAAACGGATACGGTCCTGCTTGCGTGCCCCTGGGATCCCCCATCTGTCGTGTTCGCATACGCGCTCGGGGGGACTCGCAAGAGGAGGGCCATCGCCTAAGGGTCGTTCGTATTCCTACTCGCGCTGATGGGCCGCGATGTCGCGAGGAGCGGGCGCTTCCGATTCGGTCGAGGCGAGCGGTTCGGGAACGGCCGCGGCCGGACCGAGCACGTCGTCGATGAGACCGTACTCCATTGCCTTCACGGCGTCGAGATAGAAATCCGTCCGCTTCGTGTCTCTGATGATCTGTCGCAGCGGCTTGCCGGATCGGTCCGCGAGAATGCGATAGATCTGACTCTGCATCTGCTTCAGCCGATCGAGGTGCTGCGCTGCGGCGGTCGTCGATTGCCACCCGGCCCACTTGGCGGGCTCGTGGATCATGATCCAGGAATGGGGGTATGCGAGCCTCCGTCCAGGGCTCGCCGCCTGCAGGACCACCGATCCCATCGAGTAGGCCATCCCCTGGACGACGACCGTGAGCTCATAGCCCGTCGCCACGAGGTGACGAATCACGTCGTGGATCGCAAGACCATCGGTAACGTTGCCTCCCGCGCTGTTGATGTAGAGCGTGATCGGCTGACGGCTGCTGCTGGCGAGCTCGCGCAGCCGCTCGATGACTGTCTTCGCGGTGTCCTTTTCGATGTCGCCGACGAGATAAACATCGCGCAGGCGTTCGGACTGCTCCTTCCGAAGCAGATCGCGGACGGCGTCGACCAGATCGTTCAGCATGCGATCGGTGAAGTCAGGCATACGGGTGCGGGTGTTCTTACACGGCTCGTGCCGAGGTGGCAAACCTCTGCCCTGTCATTCTCGTCCAATTGTGGTCAGACCCGCCGTACGGGGGTCAGACCCCTGTTCGAAATTGGGATTCGCGGTCCCGCCATCGGTCAGCTCCGGCCGAAGGTTACCGCGGTTCGTGATGATAAAGCTATTGTTTTCTATACTTAACGTCAGGCGCCTGGATGGCACGCCGTTCGCGATACCTGTTGTGGCCGGTTCTGTCTCCACCGGTCCAGCAGAGGCACTCAATGGTTGATATCGCACGTCCATCGCAGGCGAAAAAGAAGCGCATTCGCCGCATTCTCTGGGGCAGCGCCGCCCTCGTCGCGATCGTTCTCATTTCGATTGCCGTGTCACGGCTCAAGCCGGCGGCGCCGACGGTCGACCGCGCGGTGGTCTGGATCGATTCCGTGAAGCAAGGGAATCTGGTCGTTCAGGTCCGAGGCTCGGGCACGCTGACGCCAGAAGACATTCGATGGATTCCGGCGCAGACACAGGGCCGGGTGGAAAGAATCGTCCTGCATCCCGGCGCGCAGGTGAAGCCTGACAGCGTCATTCTCGAACTGAGCAATCCGGAACTGGAACAGCAGGTGCGGGAAGCGCAACTGGGCTATCAGGCGGCGCAGGCGGCGTACGTCAACCGGAAAGCGGAGCTGCAGACCGGCCTCCTCAGCCAGGAAGCCGACACGGCGAATATCGAGGCCAGCTACAAGCAGGCGGCGCTCGACCTCGAAGCCAACGAGAAGCTCGCGAAGGACGGACTCGTCTCGGACATCCAACTGAAACAGAAGCGCAGCGCCTCGGACGAACTCAAGAACCGACTCGATCTGGCGCAACGGCGCCTGGCGATCGCTCGCGAAGGCATCCAGTCGCAGGTCGCGCCGCAGGAAGCGGACGTCAACCAGAAGAAAGCCGCGTGGGATCTGAAGCGCCAGCAGCTCGAGGATCTGAAGGTCAAGGCCGGAATGGAAGGTGTGCTCCAGTGCGTCTGCAGCAGCCCGACCACGCAGCTCGACCGCGGGTCGTCGGTCGCTCCCGGCACGAACCTCGCCCGCGTGGCGAACCCGAACGACCTGAAGGCGGAACTGCGGATCGCGGAAACGCAGACGAAAGACATCCGCATCGGTCAGCCGGCTGAAGTCGACACGCGCAACGGAATCGTCAAAGGCCACGTCTCACGCATCGACCCGGCCTCGAGCGGCGGCACGGTCGGAGTGGACGTCGTGATGGACGAACCGCTGCCGCCGGGCGCGCGGCCCGACCTGAGCGTCGATGGCACGATCCGGCTCGACGAGCTGAAGGATGTCGTCATCGTGGGTCGTCCCGCGTTCGGGCAGGAGAACAGCACCGTCAGCATCTTCAAGCTGCAGCCGAACGGCGAAGCGGTGTCGACGAAGGTGAAGCTGGGTCGCGCCTCGGTGAACCAGATCCAGGTGCTCGACGGCCTCAAGCCCGGTGACCAGGTGATTCTGTCCGACATGTCGCAGTACGACTCGTTCGATCGCGTCCAGTTGAAGGGTTGACGCGAGCGGAATGGAGCGGCCGGCGGAAGCGGCCGCGAAATGCAGGGAGCTTAAGCGAGAGGCCGGGGGGAACCGCCGCAGACTGCGGCGGCCCCGAGCGCCACACAAAGGAGACACGATGAATACGTCCGCGCAACCGCTGATACACCTCCAGGGCGTCACGAAAGTCTTCTACACCGACGAAGTGGAGACGCACGCGCTCGCAGGGATCCACCTGGAGATCAAGAGCGGTGAGTACATCGCGATTGCCGGGCCGTCGGGCTGCGGCAAGTCGACGCTGCTCTCGATCCTCGGGTTGCTCGACTCGCCGACCGAAGGGCGCTACGTGCTCAATGGCAAGGAAGTCGCGGATCTGCCACTCTCCGAGCGCGCGCGCGTCCGCAACCGTGAAATCGGATTCATTTTCCAGAGCTTCAATCTGATCGGCGATCTCAACGTCTACGAGAACGTCGAGCTGCCGCTCACCTACCGCGGCATGAAGTCGGCGGAGCGCAAGGAGCGCGTGATGGCGGCGCTCGAGAAGGTCGGCATGGCGCACCGCGCAAAGCACCTGCCCAGCCAGCTGTCCGGCGGTCAGCAGCAGCGCGTGGCGGTTGCCCGCGCGGTCGCCGGATCCCCGTCGATCCTGCTCGCGGACGAGCCGACCGGGAACCTCGACTCGAAGAACGGCGAAGCCGTCATGGAGCTGCTCCGCGAGCTGCACCGCGAAGGCGCGACGATCTGCATGGTCACGCACGACCCGCGCTACGCGCGCCACGCCGACCGATCGATCCATCTGTTCGACGGCCGTGTCGTCGAGGAGGACGGCAGCAAGAAGGGCGAACGCGAGCTCGAAGAGAGCGGTTTCGACATCGCGCACTGACCAACATGCCCAACTCCACCAACTCCCGACTCCCAACGACCAACTGCCAAATTGGAAATTGGGAATTGGGAGTTGGGAGTTGATCCGCGCACCCCTCTCCACCATGCGCGATCTCAAATATGCGGCCCGGATGCTGATCAAGGCTCCGGGATTCACGGCGGTCACGATTCTCTCGCTCGCGCTCGGCATCGGCGCGAACACCGCGATCTTCAGCCTGATCAACGCGGTCCTGCTCCGTCCATTGCCCGTGGAGGATGCGTCGACGCTCGTCTCGGTGTCGGAGACGGATCAGCGGAACCCCGGTAACCTTCCGGTCTCCGATCTCAACTTCCGCGATCTGCGGGCGCAGAATGCGGTATTCACCGACATGGGCGCCTTCGCGTTCGCGCAGGTGAACTACTCGAACGGCGCCGGCGAGGCGCTGCCCGTCGCCGCTCAAGTCGTGACGGCGAACTACTTCTCGCTCCTCGGCGCGCAGCCGGCCCTCGGACGAGGGTTCCTGCCGGAAGAAGAATTGAAGGCCTCGCCCGTCGCTGTGATCAGTCAGGGCTTCTGGGAGCGGACGCTCGGGAGCGATGCGTCCATCGTCGGCAGGACGATCACGCTGAACCGGACGCCTTTCACGGTAATCGGCGTCGCGCCGAAGAACTTCTCGGGAACACTGCTCGGCGGCGGGCCGGCCGTCTGGGTCCCGCGCTCGATGCACGCGGTCATGCAGCCCGGATTCGACTGGTATGACCAGCGGCGCGGCCTCTTCCTCTTTGCGTTCGGCCGCCTCAAACCCGGCGTCACGCTCGAGCAGGCCCGCTCGAACCTTCGCGCGGTGTTCGCGAATCTGGAGCAGACGTTTCCGGTCGACAACAAAGGTCGCGGCGCCGTGGCGGTCCCGCTGCTCGATGCGCGTCTGAACCCGAACGGCCAGGGCCCCAACATCGTCGTGCAGTTGTCGACCGTGCTGATGGGCATCGTCGGGATCGTACTGCTCATCGCCTGCGGCAACATCGCGAACCTCCTGCTCGCGCGTGCGGGCAAGCGCCGCCGCGAGATCGCCATACGGCTCGCGCTCGGTGCGAAGCGCTCACGCCTGATACGCCAGCTGATTACCGAGAGCGTCCTGCTGTCGTTCTGCGGCGGAGTGGCCGGGCTCTTCGTCGCGTACTGGAGCCTGACCGCGCTCGTCGCCGCGAAATTGCCATTGCCATTCCCGATCGACGATTCGCTGGCGCTCGATCCGCGCGTGCTGGCCTTCACAGGCGCGCTCGCCATCTTCACCGGCATTCTGTTCGGACTCGTGCCCGCGCTGCAGGCGTCAAGGCCCGACGTCGTCCCCATACTGAAGAACGAGCTGGTTCCCTCCGCGGCGGGCCGACGGGGCATCGCGGGCCTGGTCACGTTCCGTCAGGTGCTCGTGATGGTCCAGGTCGCGATGTCGCTCACGGCGCTCGTCGGCGCCGGCCTGTTCCTGCGCGATTTGGTAGCGGCCCAGCGGGTCGACCCGGGCTTCGAAACGTCCGGCGTCCTCATCGCCGATGTCAACCTCGGACGCGAGGGCTACACGCCGGAACGCGCCCAGCTCTTCTACGATCAAGTCGCAGAGAAGGTCGCCGCTCTTCCGGGCGTGCAAGGCGCCGCCCTCGCGCAGAACGCGCCGCTCACCGGCGGATTCCTTCGCAGCGTCTTTCCCGAGGGCGCCGACACGACGACCAAGGATCGGATCCTCATCCAGGTCAACGACGTCACCCCCGGCTACCTCCAGACAATCGGCATTCCCATCGTCCAGGGGCGCGACTTCACGAAGGCCGACACTGCGACGAGCCCCAGGGTCGTCGTCATCAACCAGACGATGGCCGAGCAGTTCTGGAAGGGGAAGGATCCGATCGGCCGGCGGTTCAAGTTCTTCGGCGACAACGACTACTCGACCGTGATCGGCGTGGCGAGGAACGCGAAATACAACGGTGTGCAGGAGCAGCCGCTGCCGTTCATCTATCTGCCGCTGAAGCAGAACTTCACGCCGGCCGCCACCCTGCACGTGCGCGCCGGAGGCGATGCGTCGCGGCTGGCTGGAGCCGTGCGCGCTGCCGTGCGCGAACTCGACCCGACGCTGACGCTGTTCAACGTGCGCACGCTCGAGGAGCAGATCCAGCAGTCGCTGCAGCCGCAGAAGATGAACGTGATCCTGCTCACGACATTCGGCCTGCTGGCGCTGCTGCTTGCGGCGATCGGCCTCTATGGTGTGGCGAGCTACGCCGTCGCGCAGCGCACGCGTGAAATCGGCGTCCGGATGGCGCTCGGCGCGCAGCCTTCGTCCGTCCTGTCGCTCGTCCTCCGCAACGGCATGGTGTTGGTCGCTATCGGACTGGCCGTCGGTCTCGTCGCGTCGTACTTCGTGGCCGACGCACTCACAGCGCTGGTCGTCGGGGTGAACCCCCACGACCCGCTGACGTTCGTCGCTACGCCGGCACTGCTGGGGTCGATCGCGCTGCTGGCGAGTTACTTCCCGGCACGACGCGCTACGCGGATCGACCCGCTGCTTGCTCTGCGCACCGAGTAAACTCATGCTCATCACGGACCATCTCAGGGATCAACGGCTCGATCTTCCGGAGGGACGGATGCCCCTGCGGCCGAGCGACCCGCGCGTACTCATCGCGGACGACCAGTCTGACGTACTCGAGGCGCTGCGGCTCCTCCTCAAGGCCGAAGGCTTCCAGCTCGAAACGGCATCGTCGCCGGCCGGCGTCCTCGCGGCGGTCGAGGCGCGCGAGTTCGACGTCGCGCTCATCGACTTGAACTACACGCGCGACACGACCTCGGGCGAGGAAGGGCTCAACCTGCTCTCGCGCATCCAGGGCATCGACCCGACGCTGCCGGTCGTCGTCATGACCGCATGGGGCAGCGTGGAGGTCGCCGTGGAAGCGATGCGGCGGGGTGCCCGCGATTTCATCCAGAAACCGTGGGACAACGCCCGGCTGCTCGCCATCATTCGGACGCAGATCGAGCTGAGCCAGGCGCTGCGCAAAGGCCAGCGGCTCGAAGCCGAGAATTCGCTGCTGCGCAGCGAAGGCATGCCGAAGCTGATTGCGGAATCGGCGGCGATGCAGAACGTGCTCCAGGTCATCTCGCGCGTCGGACCCTCTGACGCCAACGTGCTGGTGCTCGGCGAGAACGGCACCGGCAAAGGGGTTGTCGCGCGCGCGCTGCACGCGGTATCGAGCCGCGCCACACGCCCGATGGTGATCGTGAATTCCGGCGGCGTGTCCGAAGGCGTGTTCGAAAGCGAGTTGTTCGGCCACGTTCGAGGCGCCTTCACCGATGCGAAGAGCGACCGCGTCGGCCGCTTCGAGCTGGCGGATCAGGGGACGCTGTTCCTCGACGAAATCGCCAACGTGCCGCTCAGCCAGCAGGCGAAACTGCTGCGCGTCATCGAGACGGGCGAGTTCGAGCGTCTCGGATCGTCACGCACGCGCCGGGTGGACGTTCGCATCATTTCCGCGACCAACGCGAACCTGCCCGAGGAAATCAACACCGGGCGTTTCCGCCAGGATCTGCTGTTCCGCCTCAACACGATCGAGATCCGCCTGCCGGCACTGCGGGAGCGGCGCGAAGACCTCCCGCTCCTCGCGCAGCACTTTCTCCGTCAGCACGCACAGCGGTACCGCAAGCGCCTGACGGGATTCGAGAGCGGCGCCATGCAGGTGCTGCTCGAGCACACGTGGCCGGGCAACGTGCGGGAACTGGATCACTCCGTCGAGCGCGCCGTCCTGATGGCACAAGGCCCGCTCGTGAAGCACGGCGATCTCGGCCTGCGTTCGACGCGGGACGGGGGAGGCGGCGGGCGGCTGGAAGACATGAGCCTGGAAGACGTGGAGTGCTTCCTGATCAAGAAGGCGATGACGCGGTTCGACGGGAACGTCAGCCAGGCGGCCAAGGCGCTGGGCCTGAGCCGGTCCGCCCTTTACCGGCGGCTGCAGCGGTACGGGTTGTAAAATGCCGGGTGCTGCATGCTGAATGCTGAAGTTCGGCATTCGGCAGCCAGCATCCAGCATTGACATGGCGACCACCCGACCCAGGGAGCCGCGTCTCAGTCACGACCGACGCATCCTCCTGATGGCGCTCGCGTCCGCAATGCCGGGCGCGCTCATCTCCCTGATCTTCCTGTGGGGCGGCGACTACACGCCCAAGGTCCAATGGACCTTGACGGTCGTCATCATCGCCTTCTGCCTCGGATTCGCCTTCGCGCTTCGCGAACGGGTCGTGCTTCCCCTCCAGACGCTGTCGAACCTGCTGGCCGCCCTCGGCGAGGGGGATTTCTCGATCCGCGCCCGGGGCGCGCGCGGCGGCGATCCGCTTGGCGAGGTCATGATCGAGGTCAACACCCTCGTCGAGACCTTGCGTCACCAAAGACTCGACGCACTCGAAGCGACCACGCTGCTGCGGAAGGTGATGGCGGAGATCGAGGTGGCCGTATTCACCTTCGACGAGGACCAGGAGCTGAAATTCGTCAATCGCGCCGGCGCGCGCCTGTTGTCGCAGACAGCCGAGCGTATGCTCGGCCGGAGCGCGCAGGAACTGGGGCTCGAGGACTGCCTCGCGGGCGAAGCTCCGCGCGTGATCAACACGGCGTTTCCCGGCGGCGTCGGCCGATGGGAGATCCGGCGCAGCTCGTTCAGGCAGGGCGGACGCCCGCACGAGCTCCTCGTGCTCTCGGACCTGAGCCAACCGCTTCGTGAAGAAGAACGCCAGGCCTGGCAGCGGCTGATACGCGTGATCGGTCACGAGATGAACAATTCGCTCGCCCCGATCAAGTCCATTGCCGGCAGCCTGTCGACCATTGTCGAACGCGAGCCGCCGCCGTCGGACTGGCGCGAGGACGTGCAGCGGGGACTGGGGGTGATTGCGTCGCGCTCGGAATCGCTCAGCCGGTTCATGAGCGCCTACGCCAGGCTCGCCAAGCTGCCACCGCCGAAACTGGCGCCGCTCGACATCGAGGCGCTGGTCGACCGCGTCGTGACGCTCGAGAAGGAGTACGCGATCCGCGTCTCGGGCGGCCCGGCGCTCACGGTTCACGGTGACACCGATCAGCTCGAGCAGCTGCTCATCAACCTGCTGCGCAACGCCGTCGATGCCGTTCGTGAAACGCGCGGCAACGTCAGCGTCGGCTGGTCTCGTCTGCCAGGCTCGTCACCGCCCACGATGGAGCTGTGGGTTGCCGACGAAGGTCCCGGCCTGTCGAACACGGGAAATCTCTTCGTGCCGTTCTTCACGACGAAGCCGGGGGGCTCGGGCATCGGCCTCGTGCTCAGCCGTCAGATTGCGGAGGCCCACGGCGGCAGCCTGATGTTGGAGAATCGAGAAGACCGGAGCGGCTGCCGCGCGAGCCTGCGGCTTCCGCTCCAGGCGGCCGGAACGCCGTCTGCGCCCGCGCCGCCGTCGCTCGCCACGACCGCGCCGAGCTGAACATGCAGAAACTCAACGAGCCCATTCTTCCTGGAACGGCCGCCACCGATTACGAACGCTACCTTCGCACCGACGAATTGCTTTCGCTGCAGAAAGCGCCGTCTGCGATGGTCCACCGTGACGAGCTGCTCTTCCAGACGGTCCACCAATCGTCCGAGCTGTGGCTGAAGCTGGCATCACAGGAACTCGAGGACGCGACGGCGCTGATTGACGCCGATCGCACCCACGCCGCCGTACGGCTGCTCCGCCGTGCGAACGACTGTCTGTCGCTGACGACGGAAAACCTGCATATGCTCGATCACCTGTCGCCGGCCGATTACGCGATCGTCCGCACGGCGCTCGGCCACGGCGCGGGATTCGATTCTCCGGGCTTCCGTTCCGTTCATCGCGTCTCTCCGGCGATCGGCGACGCGTTCCAGCGGCTGCTCCGGCGCCGGGCGCTCACCACACTCGATGTCTACGACCGCAGCCAGGATCTCGAGGACCTCTATCAGCTCGCCGAGCAGCTCATCACCTGGGACGAGCGCGTCATTCTCTGGCGCTTCCATCACCTGAAGGTGGTCGAGCGGATCATCGGCGGCCGCGTTGTCGGCACTCAGGGCACACCGGTGGAGGTGCTCGAACGCCGTGTTGACGTCCGCTTCTTTCCGGATCTCTGGGAGGTCCGGAACGACATCACACGCCGGTCTCCTCTGGGCGTCGACGGACACGGCGGTCGATGACCTTGCACCGCCTCTTCGCGCAGCCGGCGTCGTGGCGTCCGCTCATCGGAGGCGTCGCGATCAGTTTCGTGTTCGCATGGGCAGCAGCACAGATCGCGCGCGCCATGGTCCGCGGCGTGCTCGCGTCGCTGCTGCACGAGGGACTGTCGGCGTCGACTCCGGCGGTCCGGACGCTGCTGCGACTGTTCGGCTATGCGATTTTCGCGATCGTGTTCGCGCTGCTGCTGGTGCCGGCATTCGAGCTGGTCGGCCTTCAGCCTCGCGCCGGCGTCCACCTCCGGACGCTCGCATCCTGGGCGTTCGATTCGGGCCTGCGGGTCCTGCTCATCTGCGCGGTCGCCTACGCCATCATCCGGATGGTCGGCATCAGCGTGGCGCGGTTCGAGCACGAGATCTCGACCGCCACCGGACTCGACGCGCTGGAGCGGGCAAAGCGCGCGCGGACGCTCGGTGCGGTGTTGACCAGCGCCACGACGGTGCTCGTACTCGTCACCGCTGTTCTGATGATTCTGCGCGAGTTCAAGATCGACATCTCCCCGGCCGTCACGGGCGCCGGGATCATCGGCGTCGCGCTCGGCTTCGGCGCGCAGTCCCTGGTCAAGGACATCATCGGCGGCTTCTTCCTCATCCTGGAGAATCAGGTCCGCGTGGGCGACGTCGCGGCGATCAACGACACCGGCGGCCTCGTCGAGTCGATCAACCTCCGAACGATCGTGCTGCGCGACGAACAGGGCACCGTCCACGTCATCCCGAACGGCTCGATTACGTCGCTCGCAAACCGCACCAAGGATTTCAGCTACTACGTCATCAACCTGCCCGTCGCCTACGGCGAGGACCCGCAGATGATCGCCGACCTGCTCACGGCGATCGCAGACGGCATGCGCCAGGAAGATGCGTATCAGCCATTCATCCTGGACGCGCTCGAAATCATCGGCGTCGATGACTTCGTCGAGAATGCCTATCGTCTGAAGGTCAGGATCAAGACGGCCCCACTGCGGCAGTGGTTCGTCGGCCGCGAGCTGCGGAAGCGCATCATCCGCGAGCTGACCGCGCGCGGGATTCAGTTCTGGTCGACGCAGAAGACGATATTGCTGCCACCGCAGGGACGCCAGTGATCGGTTTCCGGTTGCCGGCATGCTCGAATACAGAACCGGAGCTGGAAATTGGCAACCGCAGAGTTCAGCGTCAGTACCCCGCAGATGGGGCCGCCGGACGCTTGCCTTCGGATTCCTGCACGATGCGGACGCCGGCGCTCGCACCGATGCGTGTGGCCCCTGCGGCGACCATCGCCTTGAGTCCTTCGTAGTCGCGCACACCGCCTGCGGCCTTCACGCCCATGTCGGCGCCGACGATGCGGCGCATCAGCGCGACGTCTGCGGCGGTCGCTCCGCCCGACGCGAATCCGGTTGACGTCTTCACGAAGTCCGCGCCGGCCGCTTTCGACAGCGTGCACGCCGACACTTTCTCGTCGTCGGTCAGTAGCGCGGCCTCGATGATTACCTTGCTGACGACGTTGGCTTCCCGGCAGGGTCCTGTCACGGCCTGGATGTCTCGTCCGACCGTCTCGAGGTCGCCGGATTTGAGCGCCCCGATGTTGATCACCGTGTCGATCTCGGCCGCGCCGTCGAAGATCGCGCGGCGCGTTTCGTAGTGCTTGACGTCCGCCGTCGTGGCACCGAGCGGGAATCCGACGACCGAGCACACGCCGACGCCCGTGCCCCGCAGCCGGCTCGCGGCATACGCGACCCAGGTGGGGTTGACGCAGACCGTGGCAAAGTGGAACTCGGCCGCCTCGCGACACAGCTTCTCGATCTCCGAACGCGTCGCGTCCGGTTTCAGGAGCGTGTGATCGATCATGCCGGCCACCGCGCCGGCGCCGGCGCCCGTTGCGTGGAGGCCGATACGCGTGGCTCCCGCATCGAGGACGCTGCGGAGCCGGTCCGGACAGCAGTCGTACAGCACCGCATGACACGCGCACTGGGATGGCGCCGCAGATGCCCGCCGCTGAGCCGCGACGACTTCCTCGGTGATGATCTCGACGAGCCGCTGCAGGTCGTTCGCGTTCAGCATGCCGTCAGCCCTGCTCCTCGAGCCGTCGAATCTTCAGGAGCCTGCGGATGTAGCGCGCTTCTTTCATCGGGGTGGCAAGCCAGACGTCCACGATACGGATGGCGGCCGCCGCGTCCGGCAGCAGCGTCGCGCCGAGCGTCAGCACGTTTGCGCCGTTGTGCTCGCGCGCGTAGCGGGCGAGTGTTTCGTCGGTGCACAGCGCGGCTCGTATGCCCTTGACCTTGTTGGCAGCGATGGCGGAGCCGATCCCTGCCCCGTCGATCGCGATGCCCGCGTCGGCTTCACCGCGCGCCACCGCGCGCGCGACGGCCGCAGCCGTGTCGGGATAGTCCACCGCCGCGGGTTCAGTGACGCCGAGATCGTCGACGGCCAGGCCGCTTCCGCGCAAGTGCTTCACAATCGCTCCGCGCAGCGCGATCCCGGTGTGGTCGCTCGCGATCGCCACACGACGCACAGGGACAGCCGGCGCGAGACCCTCCGGCAGCGAGGGATCCACGGACCCGGCGGGCACGACGGAGACACGACGCGATCGAAGCGTATCCGCTGCCAGCGGCGTCACATGACCGCCGGGCCGGAGTTCCACGGTCGTTCCCGGCTCGAGCCGACGCGCGTCCGCCTCGGTGATGATGTCGAACTGCCGCACGTCTACTCTCCCAGCACCGCGATATAGGGGAAATTTCGAAAGCGCTCGGCGTAGTCGAGACCGTACCCGACGACGAAGTGATCGTCGATCGTGAAGCCGATGTATTCGACCTGCACGTCTACCACGCGGCGCGACGGCTTGCTGAGAAGACATGCCGTCCGCACCGATCGAGGCGCGCGAGCCTTCAGGATGTCCTGCAGGTAGTGCAGCGTCAGGCCGGTATCGACGATGTCCTCGACGATAATCACGTGCCGGCCTTCGAGGCTGCTGTCGACGTCCTTCAGCACCATGACCTGCCCGGACGACGTGGTGCCCTTGCCATAGCTGGAGAGGGCCATGAAATCCAACGATACCCGCGGTGTCATCGCGCGCACCAGGTCGGCCATGAACATGAAGCCGCCCTTGAGCACGCCGATGAGGTGAATGTCTTCCCCGGCGGGATAATCGCGTTCGATTTCGGCCGCGAGCGTGCCAATCCGCGCGCGGATCTCGTCTTCGGTGATGAGAACGGTCGTGGTCATTCGTGCCCGGGTATTCTGGAACCTGCGACGGCCGCGCGCACTTTCTCCGCGTAAACGCGTGCCTCCGCCAAAACGCGATCCACGTCGAGCGTCAGGACCTTGCGGTCGCGCATCAGCACCTTCCCATTCACAATCGTCGTCCGCACGTCGTCGCCCCGGGTGACGTAAACGAGGTGCGACTGAGGATCATACATGGGCGTCTGCCGCGCCGAGGCCATGGACACGACGATGACGTCGGCCAGCTTCCCCGCTTCGAGCGACCCGATCTGTTGTTCCAGCCCCAGCGTCCGCGCGCCGTCGATGGTCGCCATTTCGATCGCCACTGGAGCGGGGATGATGCGCGGATCCCCCATCACGAGCTTGTGCAGGAACGCGGCCTGGCGCATCGCCTCGAACATGTCCAGGTCGTTATTGCTCGCAGCGCCGTCGGTCCCGAGGCCGACAGCGATGCCGGCGTCGCGCATCGCGGGCACCGGAGCGGCACCGCTCGCCAGCTTCATGTTGCTCTCGGGATTGTGCGAGACGCCGACGTGCCGCCGAGCGAGGATCCGGATGTCGTCCGGCGTGACGTGCACGGCATGCGCCGCGACGGTGCGAGGCCCCCAGAATCCGATCGACTCGAGGAATGCCGTCGGCGTGAGGTGATGCTTTTCTTCGGACGTCCTGACTTCATCGTTCGTCTCTGCGAGATGAATGATGACCGGAATGTGCAGCCGATCCGCCAGGGCGCGGCACGCCTTCAGCGTATCCGCGTCGAGGGTGTACATCGCGTGCGGCGCGACGGCCGGGGTAATGAGGTCGTCGTGCGCGAACTCGGCGGCGAATCGTTCGGTTCGCGCGAGACTGTCCGCGGGTGTCCTGGCATCCGCGACAGGGAACTGGATGATGGTTTCTCCGAGCACGCCACGCAGGCCGGCCGACTTCGCGGCGCGCGCGATGTCGTCCTCGAAGTAGTACATGTCGGTGAACGTCGTCGTTCCCGATTCGATCATCTCCAGCGCCGCGAGCTGCGTACCGACGCGCACGAAGTCGGGCGACACGGTCTTCGCTTCCGCGGGGAAGATGTACTTCTGCAGCCAGTCCATGAGCGCAAGATCGTCGGCCAGGCCGCGGAACAGCACCATGGGCGCGTGCGTGTGCGTGTTGATCAGCCCGGGCATGACCACGCTGCCCGCCGCATCGATCGTTTCGGCCCCGCGATACCTGGCCGCGATATCGGCCGCCGCGCCGACGTCAACGATCCGCGGGCCGTCAATTGCGATGGCTCCGTCGGTGATAACGCGCCGCTCGGGATTGACCGTCACGATGATGCCGTGAGTGATGAGGAGCGAGACCTGGCGTAGGCTCTGACCTTCGAGCAGCGCGGCTGCAAGGAGAACCGGCAGGAGCCGGACTGAAAGGCGTCTCATCGACCCCGAAATCTTATACCGGACCGATTTGGCATTTGGGCCGTTTGCCAATAGCATTTGTCGTTGTCGCTGCACCTCATCGACCACCCGCTCGTCCACGATGCCCTGGTGACGCTGCGCGACGCGTCGACGCCGCCAGAGCTGTTCCGCCGGATGGCAGTCCGGATCAGTCTGCTGCTCGCGGCGGAAGCCACGCGCGATCTCCCGGTCAGACGTGTGACCGTGAATACGCCGCTCGCCGCCGCCGAGGGGCGCCGCATCGGGGCCGACGTCGTCGTGGTCCCGGTGCTTCGCGCGGGCCTCGGGATGCTCGATGCCGTACTCGAGCTGATGCCGGCCGCACGCGTCGGCCACATAGGCCTGCAGCGCGACGAAATGACGGCGATCGCGTCCCAGTACTATGCCAAGCTGCCGACAGGCATTCACGACAGCGTCGTCGTAATGATCGATCCGATGCTGGCCACGGGTGGAAGCGCGGTCGCCGCGCTCGATCTGCTCAAGACAGCGGGCGCGCGCGATGTCCGCATGATCTGCATTGTCGCCGCGCCCGAAGGCGTGGCGACGGTCGAACGGACGCACCCCGACGTCCGCATTTACACGCCGGTGGTAGACCGGGCGCTGAACGAGCACAAGTTCATCGTGCCGGGCCTCGGCGACTTCGGCGACCGGCTTTACGGGACGTTCTGACCATGACGACCAGGATCGAGCGGCGGCAGTCGCCACGCGGCGACGACGGCAAATGGCGGACGGCGTTGACGTGCATCGAACCGAACAAGATTCTCGTCCGCGGATACCCGCTCGACGAGATCATGGGCCGGCTGACGTTCGGGGAAACGATTTATCTGCTGCTCATGGGAGAGGTGCCGTCGCCTGGGATCAGCAGCCTGATGGAGGCGATGCTGATCTCGTTCATCGACCATGGGGCCACGCCACCCTCCACTCTGGCCGCGCGCAACACGGCAACGACGGGTGCGCCCCTGCGTGCGTGCGTCGCTGCCGGCGTCCTGGGGTTCGGCCGCTACCACGGGGGCGACATCGAGAGCTGCATGCACTTCCTGGACGAAGGGCTCGAACGCGTCCACCGTGGCGAGACCTATCACGAGGCGGCAACGGCGCTCGTGCAGAAATACACGGACGCGAAGGAGCCGCTGCCGGGATTCGGCCACCGGTTTCACACGCGCGACCCGCGGGCGGCGCGGCTGTTTCAGATGGCGCTCGAGCTCGAGATGGAAGGGCCGCACATCCAGATGATCCGTGCCGTGGAATTCGTCGTCGCGCAGCTGGCGGCGCATCCGCCGGTCAACATCGACGGAGCGATCGCCGCCGTCTGCGGCGACATCGGGCTTCCGCCGGAGGCAGCCGACGCGCTGTTCATCATCTCGCGTGTGCCCGGCATCACCGCCCAGGCGCAGGAGGAGCACAAGCGGGAAACGCCCATGCGCCAGATCGATCCGAAGGACTACCTCTACGACGGTCCGGCGCAGCGGCGCGTGCCGGAAAAGCGGCGCTAGTTGTCGGCGGAGCGTCGGCCGTCACGACTGCGCGATGTCGTACTCGAGGCCGACGGTCCCGGTCTTCTCGAAGATCCGGTGCTGCCGCAGCTTCAGCACTGCACGCCCGGCCGGAGATGGAAGAAACGGAATGCCACCTCCAAGCAGGACGGGAATGAGCGACACGCCAATCTGATCGACCAGCCCGGCTGTCAGGAGACTCCGGAACAGCTCTCCGCCTCCGAAAAGCGCGATGTCCTTGCCCCGCCGCGCCCGGAGCTCCGCGACGACCCGCTCTGCGTCAGCCTCGATCACGACACCTGGATACCGGCTCGGGTGCATCGTGCGCGAGAAGACGATGGTCTGAATGCCCGGTGTGGAGTTCACGTCGTTTCGCATCCGGCGCATCGCCTCGAAGGTCTTGCGCCCGATGAGAAACGTATCGAACCGCGCCGTCATCTCCGCAAAGTCCATGTCGGGGTCCATGACAATCCAGTCGTGTTCGCCCTTGGGACCCGCGATGAAGCCGTCGAGGCTCATGGCGCCGCCGTACACCACTTTCCGCATGACGCCTCCTTTGCTAAATTCCTGTTTAGCGTAAACTAAATCTCTGTTTAGGATTTGTCAACGGATGCCTGGACGACGTTACCGGGTCACGGACGACGACATCTTCGCAGCAGCCAGGCGCGCCATGGCCCGGCGCGGCCCGCACGAGCTGACCCTCGCCGACATCGCCGCTGAAGCGGGGATCACCGCCGGTCGTCTGGTGCAGCGGTTCGGCGGCAAACGGGACCTGCTTCTGGCCTTGTCCGCCCGCTTTGCGGGAAGTGCGGGGTCGGTCTTTGCGGCGCTCCGATTGGCGCACCAGAGCCCGCTCGCGGTGCTCCGGGCGTACGCGGCGTGTATGGCGGGCCTGGCGCCCACAGCGGAGGCGCTGCTGCGCAACCTGGCCTACCTGCAAATCGATTTGACCGATCCCCGCTTTCGCCGTCATCTTCTCGAAAACGCGCGTACGACTCGGCGGGAAATCGAGATGCTCGTTCGTGCTGCTGTCGCGTGCGGCGAGCTGCACAGGGACGTTGATTGCGTCTCGCTGGCGAGGACGGTGGAGACTGTCATCAGCGGTTCGCTGATGACCTGGGCCTGCTATCGCGAAGGGTCAGCTGCGGAATGGATTCGCGGGGATCTCGAAGCCGTGCTGAGACCGCACCTGTCCGCCAAGGGCACTCAGCGGACAACGTCTCAACGGAGGCCGCGATCGCAGGGAACGCGCCGGTCTCGAACGCGCGCGTAGCATCGCGCGTTCGGTCGCAGGCGGCGGCCGGTCTGCGCGCCGCAAAGGGACGCCGCCACCGAAACCGCCGCGCCGAAGGGCCACCACCGGACGCAGCGCCTCGTGGAGGCGTCCCTTCGCGGGGCGCGGACGTTTCACTCCGCCTTCAACGTCTCGAGCGGATCCGCATTCGTCGCGCGCCACGCGGGCCCGAGGCACGAGGCAAGACCGGTGACGACGAATACCGTGACGACCAGCACGAGCGTCGTGGGATCCCAGGGCTGCGTGTTGTACAGATAGGACGCCAGAACTCTCGTGGTCGCGACGGAGAGGAGGACGCCGGCCAGGAGACCGCCGGCTATCAGGGACAAACCCTGCCCGAGCACGGCACGAAGGATCTGCGACGTGGTGGCGCCGAGCGCCATGCGGACTCCAAATTCCCGCAGGCGGTGAGACACGGACATCGCGATCACCCCGCCGATCCCCGCCAAGGTCACAGCCAGCGCCAGCGCGGCGAACACCGAGAGGAGTGCCGCGGTGAGGCGCGGCGTCTCGAGCGCGCGGTCGCGCAGCTCCGACATCGTCAGCACGTTTTTCACGGGCATGTCCGGATCGACAGCGCGGACGTTTTCGACAAGGGTCGACGCGAACGCCGCCGGGTCGCCGTGCGTGCGGACGAGGAAGCGGCCGCCGCCGATGCCCGTCTGCGCGAGAGGCGTGAACAGCTCCGGGACGACGTCGTGCCCGACCCCGTACTGATGAGTGTCTCCCGCGACGCCGACAATCGTCAGCCACGTCTGCCCGTTGTCGGGTGAGACCTGGGCACCGAGCGGACTGCGCCCGCCCCAGTACTTCGCCATGGTCTGGTTGATGACGGCAACCGGTGGCGAACCCGCTTTGTCGGCGACCGTGAAGTCGCGGCCTTCGGCCATCGGAATGCCCAGCGCGGCGAAATACAGTGGTGAGCTGACATTGAGGTCCGCGGTGGGGCGGCGCTCCGATGCCGCGTCGGTCGCACCTTTGATCAGAATCGGATTCGCTCCAGGCGTGATCGCGCTGAGGGGAACCGCATTGGTGACGGCAACGGCCACGACGCCCGGGAGCGATGACATGCGCTGAACGGCAGCGTCGTAGAACTGAACCTGCGATGCCTGCGAGGCATACTTCGTGAAATTCGGGAACGCCTCCGCGCTGACGACGTGATCCCCTTCGTATCCGCCGTCGACCTGCTGCAGCCGATAGAAGCTGGTGAGAAGCAGGCCGGCACCCACGAGCAGCACGACGGCGACAGCCACCTGACCGATGATGAGCGCCTGCTGGATGCGGCGCCGCGCCGGCGACTCCCCCGCGCCTTTGCTTCCCTGCTTCATCGACGATACGAGATCCGCGCGCGAGCTGAGCGCAGGCAGGATGCCGAAGAGCACGCCGGTCGCCACCGACAGCGCGATCGTGAACAGAAGGACGCGCGGATCGATTGCAATCTCCTGCGTACGCGCGGTGAAGCGGCCGACGAACGTCGTCAACATCGAGAGCGTGGAGCCGGCGAAGAGCAGGCCGACAACGCCACCCGCGAGCGCCAGCAGCGTGCTCTCGGTCAGCAGCTGCGCGATGAGCTGCCGGCGCCCGGCGCCGAGCGCGGCGCGAACCGCCAGTTCGCGTTCGCGGCGCAGCAGACGCGCGAGCGAGAGGTTGGCAACGTTCGAGCAGGCGATGAGCAGCACGATGCCGGTTGTGCCGAGCAGGATCAGCAGCAGCGGCCGCGCGTCCCGCGTGAGTTCCGTGCGGAGCGGTGTCGCATTGGCGGCAAAGCCGGACAAGGCCAGATACGCGTGCGGGTCGCCTGAAACGAACCGCGCGGCGGCGCGCGCAACGTCGCCCGCGGCCTGAACGCTCGACACGCCGGATCGAAGTTTTCCGAATACCGTCAAGGCGGAGAACACGCGGCGATTTGCCGCGAGCCGTTTTTCGGCGGCAGCGCGGAACGGGCATGCCGAGACCGGCATGTATACGTCGTTCTCCTGCGGGTACAGCGGCACTTCGGGCAGCACGCCGACGATCGTGTGCGGGCGATCGTTCATCTGGACCACGCGTCCGACCACCGACGGGTCGGCCCCGAACGCCTTCTGCCAGTACGAGTGGCTCAAGACGAGAACGGCGTCCGCTCCCGGTCGGTCGTCGTCGGCGATGAACGCGCGACCCAGCATCGGCCGGATGCCCAGAACGGTGAAGAAGTCGTGTGACACGACCCCCGTGTTGACGCGGTCCGGGTTGCCCTTGCGAAGCAGATCGAAGTTCATCTGGTGGTATTCGACCAGCGCGTCGAACGACCGTGTCTGCTCGCGATAGTCGTAGAGTTCCCTGATGGCGACGCCGGGGTTCTGCCGGCCTGCAGCGAGCGACGACTGCTGCAGCACGACGAGCCGTTCGCCGTCGGCGTACGGCAGCGGTTTGAGCAGTACGCCGTCGATGACACTGAAGATGGCGGTGTTGGCGCCGATGCCGAGACCCAGCGTGAGGATGGCGAACCAGGCAAAGGTCTGGTTGGCGCCAAGCGTGCGGACGGCGAAGCGAACGTTCTGAATGAAATGATCCATGCAGTTGTCCTGTCGGATGTCGACAAGAGCAACGGTCGTGCCTGAGGCTCGCGGCCGGAATCCGGCCATGTTCTGAGGCATCCCCTGTCGACCGTCGACAAGACTGTCCGGCTGCGGACGCCTGCTGGCCGCTCGCGGACGCTCGCGCTTGCGCCGGTTTCGGCGGCATTGATAGGCTCGTGGTCATGCCAGACGCCACTGCTCCTGAGCGGCTTCGTGGGGCGGACACAACCGCCGCGCCGCGCTCGACCACCGCCCGCGCGAGGCTGGGCGAATTCGGGGTTCTCCTCGGCGGTCGATCGACGGCTACGGGCACAACGTTCGACGTGCGGAGCCCGTACGACGGCGAACTCGTCGCCACGGTGCACCGTGCGGGTCCGTCCGAGGTCGAGCAGGCGATCGCCCGCACGACTGCCGCTTTTGCGGTGACGCGTCGGCTGCCGACGTGGAAGCGCGCTCAAGTCCTCGAGGGCGTGAGCGCCGCGATCGCTGCCCGCCGCGACGAACTGGCCACGGCGATTGCGCTCGAAGCCGGCAAGCCGATCCGCACGGCCCGCGCCGAAGTCGACCGCGCGGTCTTCACGTTCAAAATCGCCGCGGAAGAAACGAAACGGATTTACGGAGAGATCGTCGAGCTCGACTGGCTTCCCGGCCTCGAAGGCCGCGAGGCACACGTCCGCCGCGTGCCCCTGGGGCCGGTGGCGGGGATCACGCCGTTCAATTTCCCGATCAACCTCGTGGCACACAAGGTCGCTCCGGCGCTCGCGTCGGGCGACCCCGTCATCATTCGTCCGGCCACGCAGACGCCGGTTTCCGCGCTGCTCCTCGGCCGGCTCGTCGTTGAGGCCGGCTGGCCCGAGGACGGGATCGCCGTGATTCCCAGCACGACCGCCGATGCCGCGCCGCTCGTCGAGGACGAGCGCATCAAGCTGCTGTCCTTCACGGGCAGCCCCGCCGTGGGCTGGGCGCTGAAGGCCAGGGCGGGGCACAAACGCGTGACGCTCGAACTCGGCGGCAACGCCGCTGTCATCGTGCACGCGGACGCGGACGTTGCGTATGCCGCCGAACGCGTCGCCTGGGGCGGTTTTTCCTACGCCGGTCAGTCGTGCATTTCCGCGCAGCGGATCTACGTGCACGACGCGATCTATGAAGCCTTCCGCACCGACCTCATGTCCCGGCTCAACGCCCTGAAGACGGGCCATCCGCTCGATGACACGACCGACGTCGGTCCCGTCATCGACGGCGTTGCCGCTGACCGCATCGGCGAGTGGCTGCAGGAGGCAGTGCGGGCCGGCGCGAAAATCCTGACGGGCGGCGTGCGTGAACACAACGTCTGGCGGCCCACCGTCGTCGAAGATACGCCCGCGAGCGTCCGGTTGAATTGTCAGGAGGTCTTCGCGCCAGTCGTCACTCTGCAGCGCTATTCGGACGTGGACGACGCCATCCACGCAGCCGGAGCGAGCGACTTCGGTCTGCAGGCAGGCCTCTTCACGCACGACGATCGCATCGTCGCCCGGGCCGTGGACGAAATCGAGGCCGGAGGCATCATGGTGAACGACGTCTCGACGTTCCGTGTCGATCACATGCCGTATGGCGGCGTGAAGCTGTCGGGATTTGGTCGCGAAGGGCTCCGGTACGCGATCGAAGAGATGACGGAGTTGAAACTCGTCACGTTCAATCGCAATCACTGAGGGTGCAACGCGGCTATACTGCCGCGCATGAATCGACTTCCCGCTCTCCTGCTCGCGGTCGGCGCCGCCGCCGCGCTGAGCGCCGCTTCCGCGGGCAATGCAGTCACGCCGCGAGCGGCTTACGCGCAGCCCGCCGTCTCGCCTGACGGCAGCCAAATCGCGTTCGTCTCGGGCGGGGATATCTGGACCGTGCCGTCGAAAGGCGGCGAAGCGCGGCTCCTCATCTCGAACGCCGCCAACGACGACCGTCCCCTCTACTCGCCCGACGGGAGCCGGCTCGCATTCGTCTCGACGCGCACCGGCGGCGGCGACATCCACGTGCTGACCTTCTCGACCGGCGACGTGACCCGCATCACGTACGACGACGGTCCGGATCAACTCGCCGCCTGGTCGCGCGACGGCAAGGCTCTGTATTTCTACTCGAGCGCACACGAACTCTCCGGCGGGATGAATGACGTCTACCGTGTCTCGGCCGAGGGCGGCACTCCCATGCCGATCAGTGCGGACCGATATACGAACGAGTTCTTCGCCGACGAATCACCGGACGGCCGATGGCTCGCGCTCGACGCGCACGGAATCGCGTCCGGTCAATGGTGGCGGCACGGACGAAGTCACATCGACGAAGCCCAGATCTGGCTCCGCGATCTCCACGCGCCCGACGTCCCGGCGTCGTGGCACGAACTCACGAACCCAGGCGCGAAAGACTTGTGGCCGATCTGGGACTCGTCCGGCAAGGAGATCTACTTCGTCTCCGATCGCGGCGGCGCTGAGAACATCTGGCGCGTCTCGCCTGAGGCAGGCTCGACGCCGTCGCAAGTCACCGAATTCAAGGACGGACGAGTCCTGTGGCCGACCGTCGCGGCCCATGGCGGCACGATCGCGTTCGAGCGCAATTTCGCGATCTGGACGCTCGACGTGGCATCCGGCACTGCCGTCGAAGTGCCCATTACGCGGCTCGGCGCCCCGGCCGGACCCGCCGTCGATCACATGGCGCTCACCAGCGAATTCCACGACTTTGCGCTTTCTCCGGACGGCAAGAAGGTCGCGTTCACGTCGCGCGGCGAGGTCTTCGCCGCTTCGGCCAGGGACGACGGCGACGCCGCCCGCGTGACGACCACTGCGGCCGCTGAGAGCGGGATCGCCTGGACCCCGGACAGCCGCCGAATCGTATATTCCTCGGAACGCGACGGCGACGCGCGGCTGTTCGTCTACGACTTCACGGCCGGCAAGGAGCGGCCGCTCACGGTGTCGCCCGCGGTGGGCGCAAAGGGTGCTTCTTCCGAGGGAGACCGGTCGGCGACCGTTTCGCCCGATGGCAAAAGCGTCGCATATGTGCGCGGCGGCACGGAGCTGCACGTCATCGACGTCGACGGCAGCAAGGATCGCATTCTGGTGCATGGCGTCATTTCCGATCCCATTGAGAACGGACAGCCCATCGCGTGGTCGCCGGACGGCAAGTGGCTCGCGTACTTCACCACAGGGAGCCGTGAGTTCACCAACGTTGCCGTGATCGCCGCCGACGGCGGTGACGGCAAGCCGATCAGCTTTCTCGCCAACGGGAACGCGACAGCCATCACGTGGAGCCCTGACGGAACGTTCCTGGTGTTCGATACCTCGCAGCGGACGGAGCCGGGACAGCTCGCGCGCGTCGAGCTGATTCTGCGCGCCCCGAAGTTTCGCGAGGATCAGTTTCGCGATCTCTTCAATGAAGAAAACGCGCCCGGGCAGCCTGGTCGCCCGGCCTCGCCGGCAAAGACGGCCCCACCAGCTCCGCCCGACGTCAAAACGGAATCGCCGGCCGCGTCCGAAGGCGGAGCGTCGAAGCCGAAACCCGTTCAGCCGGTGAAGATCGTCTTCGACGGGATCCGGCAGCGGCTCTCGTTGCTCCCGACGGGCCTCGACGTCGGACGTGCGTTCATCAGCCCTGACGGCAAGACGCTCGTCTTCATCGCCGAGGCCGCAGACCAGCAGAATCTGTACTCATGGTCGCTCGACGAAACGTCTCGCGAGCGGCCGGTGGCTCGCCAGCTGACCTCGACGGCCGGGCCGAAAGCCGCCGTCTGCTTCACGCCCGACAGCAAGGAGATTTTCTATCTGGACGCCGGGCGCATCCAGTCGATGGCACTCGACAAACGTGAGGCGAAGCCGCTGTCGGTCACGGCCACCCTCGATGTCGACTTCGCCGCGGAGAAAGCCGCGGCCTTCGACGAGGCGTACCGGCTGCTGCGCGACAACTTCTTCGATCCGCAGTTCCATGGCGTGGACTGGAGCGCCGAGCGCTCACGCATCGAACCTTATATTGCGGGGGCGCGCACACCGGACGAGTGGCGTCGCATCGCGAGCCTGATGATCGGGGAATTGAACGCTTCGCACATGGGAATCGGCGCCCCGCCGGGGCAAGCGGGGGCGACCGGCGTCGGGCACATCGGTCTCGACTTCGATCGTGAGGATTACGAGAAGTCGGGGCGTCTCACCATTGCGCGCGTGGTCACGCTCGGACCGGCGGCATTGACCGGTGCCATCCAGCGCGGGGATCGTGTGAAAGCGGTCGACGGCCATCCCATCGATGCGCACACGAACATCGATGCGCTGCTGGAGAACACCGTCGGACGGCGCGTCGTGTTGACGGTCGAGCGCTCGGGGGGGTCACCGGAAAGCGTGCCGGTCCGGCCAATCACCGCGGCCGCGGAGCGGGGCCTCCGTTATCGCGAATGGGTGAACGAGCGCCGCGCATACGTGCTGAAGGTGAGCGGCGGCAAGCTCGGATACGTCCACATGCCGGACATGTCGGGCGCCTCACTGGCTCAGCTCTATGTCGACCTCGATGCCGAGAACATCGCGCGGGACGGCGTCGTCATCGACATTCGCAACAACAACGGCGGGTTTGTGAACGCATACGCGCTCGACATCTTCTCCCGGCAGCACTACCTCAACATGACTCAGCGCGGTCAGGAAACGGCGCCCGCACGTTCCGTACTCGGGCAGCGCTCTCTCGAAAAACCGACGGCGCTCGTCACCAATCAGCACTCCCTTTCGGATGCCGAGGATTTCACCGAGGGCTACCGGGCGATGAAACTCGGGCCGGTCGTTGGTGAACCGACCGCCGGCTGGATCATCTATACGTGGAACACACAACTGCTGGACGGCACGGTCCTGCGGCTGCCGCGCGTGAAGATTACGGACCGCTCCGGCGCGCCGATGGAGCTGCACCCGCGTCCGGTGGATATCCCCGTCGAGCGCCCACTCGGCGAGTCGTACGGTCCCGACGACGTGCAGCTCAAACGCGCCGTCGAGGCGCTGCTCGCCCGGCCGAACGGTTCGTAGATCATTCCGCGCGAAGCGCGAACACCGGGTCGACGCGTGTGGCGCGGCGGGCGGGGATGAAGCCTGCGGCGAGGCCGACGATTGCCAGCAGAGCAACGGCGGCCGCGAAGGACTGCGGATCCAGGGGGCCGACGCCAAAGAGCTGATTCGACACGAGACGCGCCGCGAGGCCAGCGGCTGGTAATCCGATAGCCAGACCAATCGCGAGCACCACGCCGGTCTGGCGGAGAATCATCCTCATCACCTGGGACCGTTCGGCACCGAGCGCCATCCGCACGCCGATCTCGTTCGTCCGCTGCGCCACGTTCTGCGCGATCGCCCCATAGAGTCCGATCGCCGCAAGCGCCAGGGCCAGCAGCCCGAAGAACGCGACGAGGCGGGCCGCAAGCCGTTCGGTGTCGAACGTCCGCGACACCTGACTTGCGAGCGTCCGGGGGTCGTTCACCGGCAGATTCGGATCGACCTCGGCGATGGCGTTGCGGACCTCCGCGGCAGCGCCGGACGGATCGCCGGTCGTGCGCAGCGCAAACTCGCAGTCCAGCACGAACTGCGAGGTGTCCTGCAGCATCGCGGTGAACGCCATCGGCGCGACCGGGTCGCGGGCGTCGTGAAACTGCGTATCCGCGAGCACACCGACGATCTCGACGTCGGGCGGTTTCGAATCGTCGAACCCGACGTGGCGGCCGAGCGGGCTCACCGACGGCAGATACCGGCGGACGAACGCCTCGTTCACCATCGCGACCGGCGGCCCGCCGGCGACGTCGCGGATGTCGATCGCCCGTCCCTGCACCATCCTGATGCCCATGGTCTGCGCGTACGACGGTCCGACCTGGAGCATCTCGACGTTGACGTTCTCACCCTGGCGCGGCGTATAGCTCTCGATTTTCGTGCTCTCCACGCTCCGGCTGCCGCCGAGCGGGCTGTAGCGCGCCATCGTGACGCTGCGAACACCGGGCAGCGCGCCAAGCCGATCGTACAACCGACGATACAGGGGCGCCGCCGCAGCGGGGCTGTAGCTTGCGAGGCGCGGGTTCACGCGGGCAAGCAGCACGTGTTCGGAGTCGAAGCCAAGCGGTTCCTGTTGCACGTTGCCGAGAGTGCTCGCAAACAGGCTCGCACCGACAAGGAGCACGAGCGAGACGGCGATCTGCAGTACGACCAGTGCGCCGGTGCCGCGCGAGCGCCCGGCGCCTGCCGCGCCGCTGCCCTGCCGCGTCTTCATCGCGGCGACCAGATCCGTCCTCGATGCCTGCAGCGCCGGCGCGATACCGAACAGCAGTCCCGCGCAGAGCGCCACGACAACGGTGAACGCGAGGACCACCCAGTTCATGCTGGCACTCACGGGCGTCGTCGGCGACGCCACCAGCGCCAGGAGCGCGCGCGCAATCCAGGCGGCGAGGATCACCGCGCAGCCGGCGCCGAGCGCGGCCAGCAGCAGGCTCTCCGTGAGAAGCTGCCGGACCAGACGGGACCGTCCGGCACCGAGCGCGATGCGCATCGAGATCTCGCTGCGCCGTCCGGACGCGCGCGTCAGCAGGAGATTCGCGACGTTGGCGCACGCAATGAGCAGCACGAGCCCGACCACAGCCAGCAGGACGTGCAGCGGCTGCGAATACAGGGCCCGGAGGTTGGAAATGCCAGCGGTCCCGGATGTGAGTTCGATATGCGACTCCTGAATCTGGCGCTGTCGTTCCGGCGTCACCTTCGCGCCCGCCGAGTGAGTCAGGAACTGTTGCAGCGCCGCGGTCGAAGCTGCCTGCGCCCGTGGCGCGGTCACGCCTGGAGCGAGACGGCCAATCAGCGTCAGCCAGTACGTATCGGACTGGTCGAGCACCGACGGCCTCAACTCGATCGCCGGCTGAAACACCAGCGGCACCCATACGTCCGGCGACCGACGCACGCGCTCGCCAAAAAACTCCGCGGGCGCTACTCCCACCACCGTGAACGAAGTCGTATTGACGACAACGGCACGGCCGACGATGGTCGGATCCGCATCCAGCTTCACACGCCAGAAACCCTCGCTGAGCACGACAGCCGGTGGCGCGCCGGGCCGATCGTCGTCCGGCGTCAACATCCGGCCGAGCCCCGCCGGCACACCCATCGTCGAGAAGTAGTTGCCGGAGACCAGGTGCGCCTGGGCCCGCTCCGCGTGGACGGCACCGCCGCTGCCCGACGGCCGAATCAGCACGCCGGCCTCACCGCTGCGCACAGCGGCGAGCGAGGTGAATCCAAGAGGCGCGTCGCGCAGATCGCGATACACCTCGAACGAGAACAGCGTCCAGCGGCCGGTCGGCGGATCCCCGGTCGAAGTGCCCTCGCCGACTCCGTCGTCAAACAGAACGAGCCGCGCGGGATCCCGCACGGGGAGCGAGCGCAGGAGGATCGCGTCGAAGAGCGTGAAGATGGCAGTGTTCGCGCCGATTCCGAGCGCGAGGGTCGCAATGGCGGTCAGTGAGAAGCCCGGATGCTTGCGCAGCGTGCGCCAGGCAAACCGGAAGTCCTGAGCGGCATCGACCAGCCAGTGCCGTATGGCCGTACGCGCCATCGGGCGAATCTAGGACATCGCAGGTATCGGGTCAAGGCGAAAGGGATGGAACGTCTCCGTCATCAACTCGCCGTCATCCCCTCGTAAGATGGCTACACTTGACGCACATGCAGGACGTCGAGCGATGGCGGGCGATCGACCGCGCGTTCCGCGATGGCGACCTCGCCGCGTTGCGTGCGGCCGTCGAGGACCCCTCCGCAATCCCGAACGGTCCGATGCCCCTCGGGATCGGCAACTGTCTGACGTACGCGATTTACTGGAGCCCGCTGGCGTTCATCCGTCAGCTGCTCGAACTCGGCGCGAATCCCTCCGGCCCGGCCGACGATGGCTTCCCGCCGCTCATTGCCGCTCTGAGCTGCACCCGGTCGGCAGCCGGGGCGAATCACCGATCCGACGTCGACGACATCATCCGGCTGCTGCTCGCATTCGGCGCGGATCCGAATCAGCGCGGCATCAACGACTGGACGGCGCTCCACATGGCCGTCGCAGAACGGAACGCCAAAGCGGTACAACGGCTGCTCGATGCCGGCGCCGATGCGGATCTTCGGACGCGCATCGACGACTGCGAAACCCCGGCCCAGATGGCACAGCACGCCGGACTGACAGACATCGCTGCCATCGTCGAGATGCGCGGTCAGCCGCTTCGGCGGCGGCTGCGGCCGGGTATCGTGCTGCTCGTCGACGTGCCGGGAAACGGAGAACCGGTGCGTCGGCAGCACCGGTACCGCATCCGACTGCGAATGCTGGCCGAGCCCGGCGGACCTGTTCGGTGGAAGCTGGCGTGGGGGCCCGTCGGCGTGGCCACGCTGGAAGACGACGGCACGACACTTCTCACGGAAGTGCGGATCGACCGGCGGAGCCTGACGAACGGTCTGTTCTACGGGATCGAAGGCATGCGCGTGGGCGGATTGCGCCGGCTCGAGATCGCGCCGCACATGGCGTACGGCGCGCGCGGCGTGCCGGGCACCATCGAGCCGCACGCCACGCTCGTCGCAGAGATCGAGATTCTCGCCGCGGCCGATGCCTGATTCTGTCGGATTCCAAGGCGAAGATGCCGGCCAGTCTGCATTGCGAGTGAACTGAGCCAAAAACAGCCTCATCGCGGGAGCACGCGGATTCAGGCTTGTGCACGGATGAAAGCGCGCGTGGCATCGCACTCGCAACGTCAAGGATCCCGTGGGCTGGCGTTCCGAATCGCAGACACGACCTCCGCAGGCCACGGGACGCCGACACGCCAGGCCCGCTGGATAACGGAGGATATCCGGCGGGCCTGTCAGGTGGCCGCTGTCACACAACCCAGGGGACATTTCTAACGAGCGTTGACAGCCTGTTACGTGGCGCTTGAATTGGCGCTTCGCGTCTGGCACACTCCGCGATCCCTGCGGAGGTGCGCTGCATGCGGATGGTTCGGACCGAGTCTCCTCGGGATCGTCGCGTCTCGCCAGGCTCGTCGCAAGGCGATTGCCCCGCCTGCGGCAGCACCGGCGTACGTGCGCTGCCTCTCAGCGAAGGGCACGGCGAAATTCGCATGGGCTGTCCCCAGTGCCGCCAGGTCTGGGTGATCGCGGACCGCCGGCGCGAGCGTCGCCGGCCCGGCGAGCGTTCCTGAACGATCTCGCAACTGTCCGTCGTCTGCTCCCTCGTCACCGCTTCACGACAGCTGCGCGCATGAATGCACACCGTTCATGTATTCATTGAAAATAATGAGCTTCATATATTGAAACGGTACCGCTACGCTCGCCTTCATGCTGCTCTCCATCGTTCGCCAGGCTGCGCGGCGGCTCCGCCACGATCTTTCATTCAGCGTCGGCGTCGTATCGGTACTGGCGCTCGCGATTGGCGCGAATACGGCGATGTTCACCCTGCTCTACCAAGTAGTGCTGAGATCACTGCCGATGCGGGAGCCTTCCCGTCTGGTGAGCATTGCGCTGGTGAGACCAGGGTCGGACCGGCAGCCCCTCTCCTTACCAGACGCCGCAGACCTCGCGGCGTCGCTTCACACGATCGATGGATTCGCGTCGATGTTCGGCTGGAACGTCAATCTCACCGGGCGCGGCGATGCGGAGCGTCTACAGGGGGTGCGGGTCTCTCCGGGATACTTCGAGCTGACCGGGACGAACGTGGAGGCGGGCCGGGCGCTCCTGGAGAGCGACGAGCAGCGGTCCGTCGCGCTCATCAGCCACGGACTGTCACAGCGGCGTTTTGGAGGCGCCGCCAACGCGCTCGGCACCACACTCACGCTGAACGGCGAGCCATTCACGATCGTCGGCGTGCTCCGCCCGGATTTCGTTTCGCTGGTTCGCGATCCGGACGTCGTGGCGCCTTATTCACCGGCCGCCGACCCGCGCCGTGCGAATCGCAGCCAGGGCTTCTTATGGGGCATCGCGCGCCTGAAGACGGGCGTCTCCATGACGCAGGCCATCGATGATGTCGACGCCGTCAGGCGGCGGCTGCGGGCCGAGTACCCCGACGCGCACGGGTCCGATACGGGCATCCACGTGCTCCCGCTCGCAGAAGAGATCAGCGGGCGCGCGGCGCCGATGCTTCGCATGCTGATGGCCGCGGTCGTGCTCGTGCTGCTCGTGGCATCAGCCAACCTTGCGAACCTGTTCATGCTCCGCGGCGCGACACGCCGGCGGGAAATCGCCGTGCGAATCGCACTCGGCGCATCGCGAACCGCGGTGACCGCGCAGCTGATGACCGAAGCGATGCTGCTCGCAATCGCTGCCGGCATCTCGGGTCTGTTGATCGCCAGGATTGTCGTGGCGCTCCTGCTCGCCAACACGGCCGTCGACCTGCCTCGCGCCGCCGAGGTGACGCTGGACCTGAACGTCGGGCTCTTCACTATCGGCACATCGCTGCTCTCGGCTGTCCTGTTCGGACTTGGTCCGGCGCTGCAAACCTCACGAACCGACCTGCGTGATTCGTTGAAGATCGGCGATCGCTCCGCCACGGCCGGAGGCGGCCGCGCGCGCGCCTGTCTCGTTTTCGCCGAGGTCGCGCTCTCGGCGATTCTGCTGACAACGGCGGCCCTGCTGGCGCGCAGCTTCGAGCGGGTGCAAGCCGTCGACCCCGGGTTCCGCCCCGCGCACGTGCTGAGCATCCGCCTGGCGCTCCCGCGCAGCAAATACAAGGGGCGCGACGCGATCGAGCGCTTCTACGAAGCCGTGCAGCCGCGGCTTGCCGCACTCCCCGGCGTCACGAGCGTAGCCGCGTCCAACGTCGTCCCCCTCAACGGCTACCTGGCGACGGCCGCGTTCTATGTCGATGGCGTTCTCACGAAGGATGCCCCCGAAGCGCACTACCGCATGATCAGTCCGGACTACTTCGACACGATGGGCATCCAACTGCGCAGAGGACGCGCGTTCGCGAGCACCGACCGTTCGACAACGGCGCCCGTGGCAATCGTCAACGAGACGTTCGCTCGGACCTACCTCCACGGACGCGATCCGGTGGGTGTGCGCCTCCGCCTGGACGACGGGGATCCGCAGCCGCGGACGATGGACATCGTCGGCGTGGTCGGCGACGTGAAGCACTTCGGCCTCGACCGCGAGACGACCATCGAGATTTACGTACCGATGACACAGGTCCCGAACCCGACCACGATCTGGCTCGCGAACAACATGTACTGGGTGATGCGGACCGACGGCGATCCGCTGGCGCTTGCCAACTCCGCCCGCAAGGAAATCGCCACCGTCGATCCGGATGTTCCGGCGAGCTTCGTGCGAAGCATGGATCAGTGGGTCGGGCGGTCGCTCGCGCAAAGGCGCTTCAATCTGCAGCTCGTCGAAGCGTTCGCGTTGCTGGCGCTGCTGCTCGCGTTCGTCGGGGTCTACGCCGTTGCCGCGTTCTCGGCCGCGTCGCGAACGCGCGAGATCGGTATTCGAGGCGCACTCGGCGGGACGCGCGGCCAGGTGATCGCGGTCATGCTGCGGGATGCGATGGTACCCGTTGTCTCAGGCCTCGTGGCCGGCGCCGCCGGCGCCGCGGCCGCAGGGCGAGCCATGTCGGGTCTGCTGTTTGGCATCAGCGCACACGATCCCGCAAGCGTCGCGGTCGTCATGGGCGCGCTTGCGGCCGCGGCGCTTCTCGCCACATATCTTCCGGCGCACAGGGCGGCTCGCGTGAATCCGGTCGAGGCGCTTCGGGCCGACGCCTGACCGGCGCCGCGCGCGGCCGTTGACAGACATCGGATCGCCTCGTATATTCGAAGGAGTCGGCATGCGTTTCTGCTGTTGTCCCTGCATCTGTCGCACTCCCGCGAGGGAGAGGGGGACGGCGATCCGCCTGCCGGACTGAAGCGCCGAAAACAGAAGCACTCGAAACGCACGATTCCGAGGCCCCTCTCCAGCGAGCGGGGCCTTTTCTTTTGTACGCCCGAAGGAGGCGCCGTGTTCGACGAAACGCGTTCACTCGGAATTTTCTACGAGCACCCCGACTGGTACCGGCCGCTCTTCCAGGAGCTGGATCGACGCGGAATCGACTACGAAGCCGTTCCGGCCGACAGCCACGTCTTCGATCCGTCAGAGACATCGTCGCGCTACGGGGTTGTGTTCAACCGTATGAGTCCATCCGCGCACACGCGCGGCGGCGCCCACCTGCTCTCCTACACGACGCAGTACCTCGCGCATCTCGAGCGGCTCGGCGTCCGCGTCATCAACGGACGTGCCGCCTGGGCGACTGAGGTATCGAAGGCCCAGCAGCTCACGCTCCTCGAGCGACTCGGTCTGGCATACCCGCGCGCGCGTGTCATCCATCGTTCCGCGCAGGCGCGTGATGCGGCCGAGGGTCTTCGTTTCCCCGTTGTCGTGAAACCGAACGTCGGAGGAAGCGGTGCCGGCATCCGGCGGTTCGATCGGCCTGCCGCGCTGGAGTCGGCCGCGCGACACGGCGACATCGAGCTTGGTGTCGATTCGACGGCGCTCGTCCAGGAGTACATCGAGCCCGCCGATGGCCGGATCATTCGCGTGGAGGTCCTGAATGGACGCTACCTCTATGCGATTCGCGTGTACACGACCGGCGACACGTTCAATCTCTGTCCGGCCGACGTCTGCCAGGACATCGACGGCGGTGAGCTGGTTCGCGGCGCGTGCGCTGCGAACGCTCCGAAAAACGGCCTGCGCGTCGAGGCGTATACGCCTCCGCCGCTCATCGTGTCGGCGGTCGAACGCCTCCTCGCAGCGGCGGGAATCGAGATTGGGGGCGTGGAGTATCTCGTGGATCCGCGCGACGGCCGGCCGTACTTCTATGACATCAACGCGCTCTCGAATTTCGTTGCCGATGCGCGCCGAGTGCTGGGGTACGACCCATTCGTGAGGCTCGTCGACTGGCTGGAGGCTGAGATTGCCCTGAAAGGGTGCGTGCTCGGAGCGCCGCTCTAACGAATCCGCGGCGGGCTGCCGCATCACAAGGCACCTCGACGTAGCGGCGTTCGATCAGCGCTGGTGGTTCGGACTGTCGCATACGCCAATCTGATACCGTGTGACGTCCATGAGCGGAGCTCTCGATATCCGTCCGATGCAGCGAGCCGACGTCGAGGCGGTGGCAGAACTCTGCGGTCAGCTGGGATATCCCGCCACTCCGGAGCACCTGGAAGAGCGATGGACGGTCATCGCCGGCGATCGGGGCCACGAAGTGCTCGTCGCCGTCGACGCCGGACGCGTCGTCGGATGGCTCCACGTCAGCGTCCGCCCGGTGCTCGAATCAGATCGCACCGCGGAGATTTGCGGACTGATCGTGGATGCGAACGTGCGTGGCGCGGGTGTGGGACTGGCGCTGTTGACTGCCGCCGAGCGCTGGGCGGCTGCCGCAGGCTGCGATGCGATCCGTGTGCGTTCCCGCATCGCGCGCGAACGCGCCCACACGTTTTACGAGCGCGAAGGTTACGTCAGGGTCAAGACGCAGCACGTCTTCGAAAAGCCGCTCGATTCGCCGTGATACGACGCGTGTCGGACGTGACGGAGACGATGCGTCTCGTCGGCGGGGCCTCCGATGCGCGAGAATCGATCCATGAAAGCTTCGCTTCTTGACGAGTCGGCCGGCGGGCGGACCTTCATGGTCGTGCTCGCCACGGGCGATGAAGCCATGACATCCCTGATGTCGTTCGCGCGGGAGCACGACGTGAGTGCCGGCCACTTCACGGCCATCGGCGCCTTTTCGAACGCCGTGGTCGGGTACTTCGACTGGGAGACAAAGGTCTATCGGGAAATCCCGATATCCGAACAGGTGGAGGTGCTCTCGCTCATCGGCGACATCAGTCTCGCGGACGACACTCCTTCCCACCACCCGAAGGTGCATGCGCACGTCGTCCTCGGCACCCGGGACGCGGCCGCGCGGGGCGGCCATCTGCTCAGCGGCCATGTGCGGCCGACGCTGGAGGTGGTCGTGACGGAGTCTCCGCGGCATCTGCGGCGGCGCTACGACCGCGATTCGGGACTGGCGCTGATCGACCCGACGCTCTGAAGGGCGACGGTGTGCGCGATCAGCGTTTCGGGAGCCTGGGCAGGATGGCAGCGGCGACCTCGCGCGAGCGCTCGATCCGCTGACGCTCGTCCGCGATGCCGCCGACGCTGACACGGACGAACGTGTCGCCTCTCAGCACATACAGCGCGCCGGCGACGGGAGTGCCCGACCAGAACGCTTCGTCGCCGACGCCGCGGACGGGGCGCGCGCCGGTCTCCCCGCTTTCGGCAGTCTCACCCTCTCCGGCGGATCGCGCGTGGAACCGATCGCGCCAGAACTGCCTCGGGCTGATGCTGCCGCCCCGTTTCGCGACAGGCGCCGCGACCGCAATGCTGATCGATCGAGGACTGCCGGTCGATAGGTAGCACTGATCCAGCAGGAGCCCACGCGATTCCGCGGCGGACGGACGGGATTCCACGATGGCGGCTCCGACGATTTTCTGGACGTCGCCTGCAGACAGCAGGGCGCACGCGTTCGACGTGCGTGCGCCCGCCGCCGCCTGCGCGAACATCAACCAAACGCCCACGACGACTGTCGTCCCCACGATGTCGCTCGCTACTTCTTGTAGCAGACCGGATCGCCGTGCTTCCCGGTGGCGGGATCGCCATAGCACAGCTGGCCTCCGCCCTTGTCATTGCCGCTCTTCGTGCCGAACTGCGTTCCATCGAACGCGGCAAACAGTCCGCGGCCGCCAACCTGTCGCGAGATCGTCGCCAGGGCGTCCTGGGCGCTCGCCGGCCCCGTGGTGGCGTTCTGCGCCGGATCGGTGACGCACGGGCCGGTGCACCCGTCGGCAAATCCGACCAGCACCCGCCCGGTGTGGTCCACGGTGATGTCGTTGAAGTCGAGCAAGTTGCGGCATGGATTGTCGCCGCCGCCATTCCAGATGCAGCCGCGCTGCACGGGATCGGCCGGCGTCGCGTCGGCCGTCGTCCAGCTCTTGCCGCCGTCGTAGGTCATGGCCACGTATAGGTGCCACACACCGAGAAAATCTCCCGACTGTGTGTCCCCTTTCGTCGTCGTGCCGAGGAAGGCGAATGCCGAACGATCGTCGTCGCCCGCGATGACTTCGGCGAATTCCGTGTTCTGAACGCCGAACGGCGTCCCCGCATCGGCCGACTTCGTCCAGTGTTGCCCGCGATCGCGCGACATGGCGATCTTCGCGTGGCCGTCGCCATTCGCGTAGCCGAAGTAGATCGTGTTGTTCGCGCCGGCGGCGACTGACGGATCGCTGCCGCCGTTGGCCAGGAGGGTTCCGTCGGGGACGGTGCGCACGATCCACGTCAGGCCGTTGTCCGTCGAGACCGCTACGCCAGGCCGCTCCACACCCGCGTCGTCGAAGCAGTCGCCGTTCGGCACGTACACCGTTCCATCGGGCGCGACGCGCACGTGCCCATGCAGGCCCCCACACGTTCCCGGCGCGATCGGCTTGTCGACGCCGTTGACGCTCGTGAACGTGTAGATCGGCACGCCGGGACCGAATGTCAGGCCGCCGTCGTCGCTGCGCGAGCAGAAGGCGGTGACGATGTCCTGCGAGCAGTAGTAGATCGCGTGCGGGTACGACGTCTTCGTCGAAGGCGCGGGAGACGCGTACGGCCCGCCACCGACCGTCTGATGATCGACACCGGCGGGCTGGCCGGAACCCTGCGTCGGGACCCAGTTGGCGCCGTCGTCGTCGGTGAACGACAACTCGCTCGTGACGCCGTTCAACTGCGAGGAGAACGTCCGATTGGGTCCGCCGAGACGTCCGTCATCCGTGAACAGGATCGGATCGAGGCTCACGCGCGCGAATGGCGAACGCCGATCGTCCCAGACGGCAGTCGCGGGCGTCTGCGCATCCGCGAACGTCACACGAAGCGTGTGGTTCCCGGCTTCGATGAACACTTCGCCGGTCTTCCAGTCGACGCCAATCGACGGTTCGCCGGCGTCGTGCTGACCTGAGCTCGTCGAGCCGATCGAAGGCGTGATGCACGTGGGCGACGACTGCCAGGTGCCGGGCAGCGCGCCTGCAGGACAGTCTTCGGAAGCCGCGTAGTTCACGAACGTCGGCGCACCGTGCGGCGATGGTGGAGGCATCGGCGACGTCGGCTTCGGCGCCGTCGTCAACGTCGCGACTGCGTGCACCGCGGTCGGAATCGGCGAGAGCGCGGCCGTCGATCGAATGTGCCACAAGCCGTCGAGTGGATCGGTGATCGTCAGCGTCTCGTAACCCGGCCCCGTGAACGTGCCGTCCGGCGCGCCCGGGCCGTGATCGGCCGCTGCCGGACTGATCGCGAACAGGTCGATATCGGTCGGGGCGGCACTGGTCCACGTGAACTTGATCGTGAGCGTGGCGGTGTTGGTCGTGTAAAAAGTCGCTGCCGGTGTCGGAAGGACGACAGTGAGATCGTGGTTGTCGCAGAGGAGCGGCGGACACACGTCCTGAACGCCGAGGTTGGTGACCTGCCCTGCCACAACAGGCCCGTGATCCCACTCGACAGGTCCGGAGGAACTCGTTATCGAACTTGCACTTGTCTGTGCACTGAGCCGCGTGTCGTGGTGCGGCCATTCGAGCATCCCGAACGCCAGTGCGATTGCGAACGCCGTGCGACTGATTCGATCGATCCGCATGAGCCTCGCCTCCTCGGCAAAACCGCGAATCGTCGGAGAGCAACGGATGTTCCCGGCGGATGGATCGTACGAAAGACGAGCTGGCGCGGTCGCGCCAGCTCACCCTTCAGCAGTTCACTGCGTTACCGATTTTGGGGCGATAGCTGTTTACTTGATCGCGACGATGACCACGTCGGCCGGCTTGTCCCCCGAGAACTTCGACTCGTGTGCCACGCCGCGGCCGATGAACGAGACGTCGCCACGCTTCCACGTCGTCTTTGCGGGCTTGCCGTCGATCGCCAACGAGGTCGGCGTCGGGCCGAGCGCGATCACGACCTGGTCGTAATCGTGTTTGGTGCCCGCGGGCTCATGAAACCCGGGTTCGAGGCTCACGAGCGAGGCCGACCCTTGAGGTGCTTCGGCGAGCGACTTGATCTTCATGTTCGGCCGGTCCGTCGGGATCGTCGCCGTGCCAGCCTTCGACTTGAACTCCACCAGAATCGCGTCCATCGCCGTTTTGCCGATGTTCGACGGATTGTGTGTGACCGCAGGCGTGAACATCGCGGTGTCGGCCGGGAGATCGCGATCTTCGGTCTTTCCGTCCGGAGTGGCGAACTGCATCTTGCCGGACGAGAGGACGACCACGATGGCGTCGGGGTGCTCGTGCATCTTGCTCTTCGCGCCGGCGGCGTAGGTGATCCGCAGAACGCGGACAGACGGGTTGTCGACGATCACCTTATAGTGGCCGGGATCGACTTTGACGGGATCTTGGGCGCGCGACGTACCTGCGACGGCTGCAACCATGGCGACGGCGACGAGGACGGTCAGGCCTGCCTTCATTGAGACTCCTTCGCTGAAAACTCAGCTATGCGTCGCGCATTATGCCCCAAAACCGGAAACGGGTCGCAGCTCACTTGAATCGGAAACGGAGGCCGACGACCAGCGGGAACGTCAGGCGACTCGTGTCGTTGTTGATATCGTCCAGACCAGTGCCGACGAACTGATCCACTTGCGCCAACCCGCTGACGTGCCGGATGCCGACTTGCGCGTTCAGGTCCACCTGGTCGGCGATACGAAAGAGTACGCCGGCGTTTGCCTCCCACGTAAACGCCGCCGTCCTGTCGTAGAAATCGGTCGAGTTGAAAACGACATTGCCGGCCGGGGCCGCGAGCAACGCATTGATCCGGCTGATGAATGCGATGCCGAGCGCTCCTTCACCGTAGAACCGCATGTCCTTCACCGATAGCGGCATGTAGCGGCGGTACCCGAAATCCAGGCCGAAGACTTTGTAGTCGGAGTATTGCGCATACAGGGGCGACGTGCCGATGTCGCCGAGCCGCACGAGGTCCGCGTCGGCGGATTGATACGTGAAGATGCCGCGAAGTTCGGTATTTTCGTTGAGTGCGTAGCCGCCGCCGAACCGGAACTGGATGCCCGTGCCGTATACATCGGAGTATGAATTCGGCAGGATCGCGGTCGCCTGCCCCTGCAGTGTCCCGATCGCTCCCGAGTTGATGTTGCCATTGATGCTCGGGTCGATACCCAGGCCGACGTCGAACACCCAAGGGGAATCGCCTGTCGTTTGCGCGCCGGCCGCCGTCGTGACGCACAGCAGTGTCAGGATGCCGATCGTCCAGGTTCTGAAATCGTGAAACTGCATCATGTCTCCTTTGTGATAGCCGGGCGTGCCATCGCACACGTCGTGCCGACGCACGATTCGCCCGGAACGGCTGTTACTGGGCGCGACTGAACTTGGCGACGAGGGACACGGCGCTGATGGTGTCGGTCGATTTGAAGCCGACGGGCGGCCTGGCCGAGTAGCGCAGAGTATGGGACAGCTTCACCGACAGAATGGAATTGAGCGCTGCCGTCAATGACACCTGCTGATCGAACTTCCAGGCGCCGGCGTCAGCCAGGGTGAGCAGGAACCGCGGCTCGTAGTTGAACTCGCTCGTCTTCGAAATATCGATGTGGTAGGCGGCGCCGAGCGGAATCGTCGCGGTGTCACGCGAATCGTTCACGTCGCGCTCGTGCAGGTAGCCCAGGCCCGCATCGAGGCGCAGCCGCTGACGGTGCGCGTCGTAGGCCAGGTACGACACGCCTCCCTGGATGATATGGCGCTGCTCGACGCCGGCAAACAGATCGCGCAGAAAATCATACTGGCCGAACAGCGCCAGCCGCGGCGTCAGCAAGCGGGTTGCGCGGAACAGCGTCGTCAGTGAACGCGCCGACAGCTCATCGTCGGACTTGGTCTGCGCAAAGGCCGCTTTGGCCGAGTAGATCCACGGGTCGGGGCGCCAGTTGACTTCCCCACCGGCGCCAAGCGATTGAGACGAAGCGTTGCCTTGCGTGTCGAGAAACGAGAACTGCCCGGAGACATCGAGTCTCGGAGGTGGCGGCGGTGTCGCCGGCGCGGGCCCTGGCGCCGGAGTTTGTGCGGCGGCGAGGCCGGCACAGAGGATGAAAATCAGGAGCAAACCCGAGTGCAGTGGCAGGCGTGTGAGCCTCATGCGAGACGCTCCGCCGGCCGCGGCATTCGCGCGAGTCGGTCCGCTGCATGTAAATGACGGAATGGTGGACGCCATTGCGCGGCGATCGTCGAACCGGTAGCTCAGAGAGTGCTGCATGTTCTGCCCGCTCTCCGGCGTGGCCGCGTCCGCGAGAGCGAGCCCAGTATCCGGACGTGTCGCGTCGGCCGGCTATGCGGAAACGGCACCAGATCGCCGCGCTCACGACGTGTCGCGGCGGAGGCTGGCCTCGCGCCGGGGTGACGTTCCGGTACGCGCGCGCGACCGGCCTGCTGCTTGCAGTCCGCCGCCGGAGGCTCTATGCATCTGATGTGGACAAGCGCGATCGGCGTGATGCTTTCCATCGCGGCGCCGGCGCAGACACCGATCACCCGAACGGAAGTCGTGACGTCGGTCGACACCGTGCAGGCGATCGACACCGCGAACCGGATCATCACGCTGCGCGACGAGTCGGGAAACGAGGACCGCTATTACGTCCCGCGCGATGTTGCCCGATTCGATGCGATAAAAGTCGGCGACAAGCTGAACGCGCGCTACCACGAGTCGTACGTGGTCAAGGTTCGTAAACCTGGCCAGGCCGCGCCGTCCCCAGGCTCTGCGATGCCGGAAATGACCAAGACGCCCGGAGCGAAGCCCGGCGGGACGATGGCCCGCCAGATGACGGCGACCGTGCAAGTCGTCTCCGTCGATCCGGCCGTTCCGTCCATAACGGTGAAGACGCCGGATGGCCGCACGGTCGTCCGCAAGATCGAGGATAAGAGCCGCCTCGAGGGCGTCAACCCCGGCGACCAGATCGACATCACCTATACGCAGGCGGTGATCGTGTCGTTCGAGCCGGCAAAATAGGCAGCGAACACGATCGGAACAGCGACGCCAGCGTGCTTTGGTGCGCCGTCGCTGGCAGGAAGACAACGGCGAGCCGTTGGGAGAATCGGCCGCGCTGGCGCCGCCGCGGACGCCATGCGCAGAATCCATGCCGGGTCGCACGGCCGCATGGCTCCGCGCGATCGTGCGCCAGCGGTGTCCTCAGGCCGCGCCTTCGCTCGATATCCCGTGGATTCCACGGTGGTTCGTGGGCAGGAAACCCAGGCGCCATCGACACGAATGCGTCGAGCCGACACTTCGGCCCGGCAGATGCGTTGCAGATGAGCGCCGCTGGAGGAGTGTCATGAGGAGCGCTGTGTTGTGTGTGGCCGCAATGGCGGTTATGGGAGCGTTCGCCGGATCCCCGCTGGCCGCTGCCGATCCTGTGGCGAAGTTGACGGCATATGCCATCAACATGAGCAACATCGGGGGCGGCGGCAGTTCGACCGTCTACATCACGATCGATCGGTGGTCGACCGACGCCGAGCGCGATTCGCTGCGCACGGTGTTCGTCGAAAAAGGACCGGAAAAACTGCTCACGACGCTGCAGAAACTTCCGCGCATCGGGTTCATGCGGCTTCCCAACCGGCTCGGGTACGATCTGCATTTCGCGCGCGAAACATCCCTGGACGAGGGCGGCCGGCGGATCCTCGTCGCGACGGATCGACCGATCGGGTTCGAAGAAGCGCGCAGCCGGCCGCGGACGATCGATTACCCGTTCACGCTCGTCGAAATCCGCCTCAAACGCGACGGCACGGGGGAGGGAAAGATGTCCCTCGCAACGAAGATCTCGTTGAACCAGAAGGAACGCGTGCTGGAACTGGAGAACTACTCGAGCGAACCAGTGCGTCTGACGAACGTCAAGGCAGACAAGTAGGAGCGCTCACGTCGATGCGGCCTGCACCGGCGGGAGGTAACATCGTGCGCCCGCATTATGCGCGGACGCACCGCGTTGCACGTCAGTCGGAAGTTGGGGTACCATCGAGATTCCGCTCCGCGAATCGTCGCGTGGCGAGCCAACTCACAGCTGACAGTTGGGCGCTTGGCTCAGCGGTAGAGCATCGCCTTCACACGGCGGGGGTCAGTGGTTCGAATCCACTAGCGCCCACCAACTAACAGCTTCAATCCAAATCACTTGTATCGTTGAAGGGCGCTGTCCGCCTCAGCGCCCACCAACGCCAGGCGTGCATTAGAAGTGCAATGTCAGTGTCGCGCCGCTTGCCCGGCAAGGAGATCTCAATTATCCCCACTGGACGCAAGGCCCACCAGAGGAATCACACTTGCGAGCGTAACGGCCCGTAAAACCGCCGCCAGACTGTTGGGAGGATCGATGCCTCACGTGCCGCCGAGTGACATCTTCACGCGTCGCGTGTGTCTGCAGTTGGACGGAATGGACGCCGTGACCGTACGACGTGACGTCGCGTATGGCCCGCCGGACGGTGGCCTTTGGATGGACGTCTACTACCCGCCCATCGAAATGCCCGATCGTCACTGGCCCGCGGTGATCGTGGTCGCAGGCTACCCGGGAACGACGCAACCGAGTCCGACCACCATGACCTTTAAGGAAACCGGGTGGACGGTCTCGATGTGCCAGTTGATCGCCGTGTCGGGCATGGTGGCAATCGCGTACACGAACAGTGAACCCGTCGAGGACCTTCAGACCCTCTTCGAGCATATTTACGATTGCGCTGGGTCGTTGCGGATCGATCCGTCACGAGTGGGGGTCATTGCAGTGTCCGGGAACGTCCCGACGGCCCTCACGACCATCATGCACGACGCCAGGCGAGCTGCTGCGTGCGCGGCGCTGGGCTACGGATGCTTACTCGATGTCGATGGCGCGACGGACGTGGCTGAGGCGGCGCGGCAGTTTGGCTTCGCAAACCCAGGCGCCGGACGCACCGTGTCGGACCTTCGGCGGAACGTCCCGTTGCTTATCACGAGGGCTGGACGCGATCAGTTTCCGGCGATGAATGCCTCCATCGACGGGTTCATCCGTCAGGGACTGACCGCGAATCTCCCGATTACCCTTGTGAACCATGCCGAAGGCCCCCACGCCTTTGATCTCTTTGACGACAGCCGAACGTCTCGCGACATTGTGCGTCAGACATTACGATTCTTGCGACAGCACTTGACGGCTGAAGTGTCGAACGCGTGGGAGTAGCGCGTGGACTTCATTGATGGCATTGGCGCTGTTATCGCCCGGGTTCGGAATGTGGATCGCCTCGACGAATGCTCGATTCGATTGGTTTTCGTACCTCGCGCTCGTACCCCTGGTCGCATTCTTCTCCTTCCTCGCCATCGGGTGGGCGCTTCTCATCGTGTCCGGGGGTGTGGGCTGGGCACTGTTTCGCTTCGCCCGCCAATGAGCTTGCTCATTCCCGGTTGAAGTCGTAAAACACACGCAGCTGATTGCCGTCCGGGTCCGCGACCCTGAACTCACGCAGGTTCCACGGTTTGTCTTCCACTCCCTCCACAATCGTCGCCCCGGTATCTTTCCAGCGCTCGAACAGTTCATTCACTTCCTCTTTGCTGTTGAGATTCAGCCAGACGATCACCGGCGCTTTCGACCCGTGGACGGCGCGGAACGGCGCGTTCGTCAGGAACATTCGGCAATGCCCCTGGGAGATGCCCCCAATCCCGCCGTCATCATTTCCCCAGTCAAAACTGAATCCGAGCACGTTCACGTAATACTCCGCGGCTTTGTCGACGTTGCTCACCGGAATCTCGGGAACGGCTTGTGGAAAGTGGGTCAGCATTGGACCTCTCGTGTCTTGAGAAATATCGCGACATGCTCCACCCGCACCGGACTATTTGTCGGGCTCCAGCCAGCTGCCAACGGAATCGTCGCATCGAAGGGGCGCAAAACGCTAAGAAATTGAACCCGTTCGTCCGTGAGTCCTGGCACCGCGATTGCCTCCACGTCCGGCATGGCCTCAACGACAAGACCAGGGACCGACGCCCTGACGGATTCGCTCGAACCCACGCGCGTGCTTCCGTGGCTGTTCATCAAAGGGACCAGGGCATTGACCTGCGAGATCCGCGTGAACGCAATCAGCTCACACGATGTCTGCGTCGTGCCACACTGGGACGTGTCGTCCGGGGTCGTGCAGCGATTCGATCGGGCGGCGCACGCGGTGTGGCGCCATGCCGAAATCGCGCGGCGCTTTCAGGACGATGGATGGACGCTCGTCCGGCAGCGCCCGGAATTTCCGCACGCAGGTTTCTGAGAGGGAAAAACCGTGTCTCGACACCGTGATGTATTGGATACGCAGCCGGGTTCGGTACCAGAAATCAGGGAGGACGTGGACGGGCTGACGTTCATAATGCACCTTAGCGGCGCGCTGAAGGGCAAGACGTTCGTCGTCCGGACCGACGATGCCGGAGACATCTGGATAGCGATCGCGGCCGAGTCCTCCACCGACGAAGGCGAATGAGACTTGTCGGGGCGGTGTCCCGACACTCCGCGCCTTACGTCCCTTGCGGCGTGAGGCAGCTCTGGTTACAAATCACTCGTATCGAATCGCCGTGATCGGGTCGACGCGCATCGCCCGGATGCCGGGAATCGCGCACGCCGCGACGGCGACGGCGAACAGCAGACCGGCAACGCCGGCCAGCGTGATCGGGTCGCGAGGCCCCACACCGTAAAGCAGCGACGCCATCCACGACGTGAGCCCCAGCGCCGCAATCACTCCGAGCGAGATTCCCGCGACCGCAATGCCGGCACCCTGGCGCAGCACGAGGCTGAGCACCCCCCGCCGCCCCGAGCCCAGTGCGAGGCGGATCCCGATCTCCCGGGTCCGCTCCGCGACCGCATAAGAGATCAATCCGTAGAGTCCAACGGCGGCCAGCACGCTCGAGAGCACCGCGAAGAGTCCCAAAAGGAACGAGCTGAACCTGGGCTCGACCATCCGGGACGAGAGGTACTGCTCAATCGTCTTTACGCGCGACACGGGAACTGCCGGGTCCACGCCCGCCACGACGCGCCGGGCCTCCCGGGCAAAACCCTGAACATCGAACGCGGACTGGACGACGATGGTGCTGTTGCCAATCGACGGACACTGCGCGGCCGGTACCGAGACCTCCGCGGTTGCCGGACTTCGTAAGTCGCTCGATCGCACGTCCTGCACGACGCCCACGATTTCCCGGAGCGGCTCTGACGGATAACCGTTCCCAATGCCGGGTCGAACGTGGCGGCCGAGGACGAGCCCGTCAGGAAAATAGCGGTGCGCGAATGCCTCGTTCACGATCGCCACGGCGTTCGAGTCGAGGTCGTCGTGCGCCGTGAAGTCGCGGCCGGCAACGAGCCGGATACCAAGTGACTGGAAAAAACCCGGCTGGACGCTGTTGAACCTGGCGCGGTCGTGGGTCCCGGGCGCGGTTCGGCCCTCGACTTCAGTCCCTGTCTCGAAACCGGTGCCGCCGAGCGGAACCGAGTAGCCCGCGCTCGCGGCACGCACACCGGGCATCGCGCGAAGGCGGTTCAACACCTGGTCGTAGAACGCCCGCTCGCGGGCAGGCGAATACGCGTCGGGCAGATCGACGCGAAATGTGATCAGATGCGTTGTGGAAAAACCGGGGTCGACCCGCTGGAGGCCGACGACCGTACGAGCGAGCAACGCCCCGCCGGTGAGCAGTACCGTGGCAATCGCGATCTGCGCGACCGCGAGCACCCGCCGGATCCGCCCCCCGGCCTCATCGTCACGCCCGCGGCTCGCGAGGTTCCAGATGCGCGATGGGTCCTCCCCGGAAGCGTGCAGTGCCGGCAGAAGGCCGAACATCAAGACCGCTGCGACCGACAGGGCTATGGCGAATACCACGACGCCGGGCTGCAGGCCTGCCTGTGCGAGCCGCGGGACATCGGGTGGTGCGAGCTCCTTCAGGAGCACGATGCACCAGTAAGCGAACACGAGACCGAGCAGCGCGCCGATCGCGCCCAGCACGGCATGCTCGGTCAGGAGCTGACCGACGATCCGTCCGCGCCTGGCGCCGAGCGCGAATCGGACCGCCAGCTCTTTCCGGCGCGATGCCGCACGGGCGAGCAGCATGTTGACAACGTTCGCGCAGGCGAGCAGGAGCAGGCACCCGGCCGCTGCGAACAGCAGGAGCCACTCGGATCGGACGTCCGCGACGAGCTCCGCCAGTTCCGGTCGCACCCGAATGCTGCGCGGCTCGCTCGATGGATCCCGCCGATTGAGCGAGTCGACGATCGTTCCGAGCTCCGCCTGGGACTGCTCGATTGAAGTCCCGGGCGCGAGCCGCGCGATCCCTTCCAGGAAGTGCACGCCGCGCTGGGACGCCATCGACGCATCAGCCACCGCCACCGGCGTCCAGAACTCAGAACGCTCGGGCGCGATCGGGAATTCGAAGCCCGCCGGCATGACGCCAATGACGAGCGCCGCGCGGTGATCGAGTTCAATCGTGCGTCCGACGAGGCTCGGATCCGCGCCGAAGCGATCGCGCCACAGCGAATCGCTCAGGACGACGGTCATCGCCGCCCCGTCCGCGCCATCCGCCGCCAGGAACGTACGGCCGACGCTCGCTCTCGCGCCCAGGACGGTAAAGACGTCCGTGCTCACGACCGCACCGCGTACCTGGCTCATCGCCTCGGGACCGCGCAGGGCGAAGCTCTGCGGCGTATAGACAGCCATGCTCTCGACCGCGCGGCTGCGCGAGCGCCAGTCGAGAAAGTCCGGATAGGAGATGCCACCCGCCCTCCCGTCGTGGAGCACCGAGACGAGGCGTACGAGTCGATCCGGCTCGCGGAACGGCAGCGGCCGAAGGAGCACCGCATCGACGATGCTGAACAGCGCCGACGTCGCACCGATGCCGAGTGCCAGCGTCATGGCGCACGCGGCGGTGAACGCGCGCTGCTTCCTGAATACACGCACCGCATACCGCAGGTCCTGCCAGACGTCGGCGAGCCTCCAGCCGCTGGACGCGCCCGCCGTGATCGGCGCGGCTTCGTTCGCCTGCTTCAACGGTGCCAGGTACCGCGCCAGCGTGCTGTCGTCCCGAAATGCGGCCAGCGCCAGTCGCGTCGCCTCCTCCTCGCACGCGCCGCCCGCGCGCAGCTCCCGCCAGCGGTCCTCGAGATGCTGTGACAGCTCCTCGACAATCTCGCGCTCGCGCGTCGGCGACAGCCGAAGCGTCGACAGGCGCGAGCGGACGTGCTCGGTCCACTCAGGCATGTTCGCCTCCGGTCACACGCCTGACGGCCTCGACGAACGCTTCCCACGTCCGGCGCTGATCGGCCAGCACGCGGCGCCCTTCAGGCGTGAGTCTGTAGACGCGGCGACGGCGTTCGTCAGGCTTCTCCACCCAGGCACCCTTGATCCAGCCGCGTTCCTCCAGCCGGTACAACAGCGGATAGAGCGAATCGATATGGAATTTGAGCTGCCCGCCGGAGCGCGTCTCGATCAGCTTGCACAGGTCGTAGCCATGCCTCGGGCGCGCGTCGAGCAGCGAGAGGATCAGCAGTTCGGCCGATCCGCGTTTCAGCTCGCGGTCGAGCGCTCGGCTGTTGATGGCTGTCATGAGCAGATATTATGCAGGCAGATATGCTTGCGTCAAGCGGGCGGCCCACGGCCGCGGCAGCGCGCCCCGCTACTCGTGTCCGGCGGACGCCGAGGACAGGACCTGTTCGTAGAACGCGCGCGCTCGCCTGACGTCCTGCAGAACAGCCTCACGCTCGGCCGGTGTCCGGTAATCGGCGCTCTGTTCCGTCGCGGACTGGATGCGGTCGAGCCACTGCAGGAAGTACGCGGCGCTTTCGCGCGAGCGCCGGGGCTCGTTGCCGACGTCCACGTAGATCGGACTGGTCGTCGCCCACGGGTAGATGTCGAGCACTTCCGCTTGCGGCCCCTCGTTCCACGCGCGCAACAGCAGCCAGCCGCTGCGATCGACGTGCAGCGTGCCGCGGGCGTCCGCGGAGCGCCGCTCTTTGTCCGGTTCGAGCGTCGCGGCCACTTTGCCGTTCCAGACGATCTCCAGATGATCGACGGGAAAGTTCGCGCTGAGCATCGCGCGGTAGGCGAGCGCGTGCGCGCCCCGCGCGAGGCGAACGGTATCTCCCGGACCTGAATCTCCCACTTTCAAGGCCAGCCACGCGCCGTTGGTCGCGGTGCCGCGGCCATTCTTGGTTGCGGCCAGGAACGCTTCACGCGTGAGAGGGCCAGCGGCGGGCACGTAGACGCGATTCAATCCGACCGGACCGCGCAGGCTCGCGTAATTCGCCATGGCATCGGTCCCTGCGCCGGCAGGAAGCCGCAGCCCGCACTCGAGCAGCCGGTACCAAACGGCGTTGGTCGCCTTGTGATCGGAGAACCCGACCGCCTCGTAGTAGTCGATCTTCCCCAGCGCGGCATCGACCGGCAGTTCGTTGGTGAGCGGCGCGTCCTTCGCCGGATCGATATCCTCGTCGAACGGGTGTGCGTAGCCGACGAGGCCATGCTGCTCATGAGCCATCTCTGCGACCGCCGCATTGTGCGGGTACGGACTGGCCGCCGCGGTCAGCGGGTAGCCCGCGTAGCCCGGCAGAAGCAGATGCCCGGTCAGGTTCAACAGCGCAAGATGCCCCCAATAGCTGGTGTGAAATTCCTGGCCGTGCAGGATGAGAAGGGTGTCGGTGGACGATGGATCACGGTCCGTCCGGAAACTCGCGATATCCGGAAACCGCTGCTCCTTATTGACGATGAGGTTGTAGACGAGATTCAGGTCCTCGGCTCGCGCCTGCTCCGCCAGATGCGCCGAAGTGTTGCGGTAGAGACCGCCGTAGTTCATGTGGACGTGCAGGTCGCCGCTCCACCACGTCCCCGCGCCGGGCGGCATCGGCAACCGCTTCAAGGTCACGGTCCTCGTGCCGGACCAATCGCTCGCGCCGGCGTGCTCCTCCACGTGCGCCACTTCGTACGCGGGACCGTGGCTGACCGTAATTGCGAAGTCATCGAGAGGCAGCGCGATCCGGCTCTCGCCGGTCATGTGGAAGTACCGCGTCTCGACGGCCTGGCGCTCCGGCACGATCAAATCGTCGGCATGGATCCACGCGTCTTCCGGCGCATAGAACCGGGACTGGGCGTCCGTGATCGACACGCGCGCCGCGAGGCGATGCCCGGCATCGTCGATCACTCGGAGCGTGAAGTCGCGATGCGGCCGACGGTAGCGGCGCTCCCGCACCTGCACTGGCCGCTGCTCGCCTGAAAATGCGTTCACCAGCCAGAGCGCGGTGTTGCCGGATCGATTGGAAATGAACGCAATGGTCCGTCCATCCGGCGACCAGCGTGGACTGGTATTGTCGTAATCGCCGTACGTCAGCGGGAACGGATATCCGCCGGACACCGGAAGCAGCCAGAGCTGCTGCCACTGCCGGCCAAGATAGCTGCTGTAGACAATCCGGCTGCCGTCGGGCGAGGCATCAGGCCGCGCATGCCATGACGTTTCCTCGTGCTGGACGAGACGAGGCCCGCCCGACCCGTCGATCGCCATGCGGACGATGTCGCCCGTTCCGTGCGCGATCTCGCGGTTCGACAGGAAGATCAATTCCTTCCCGTCTTTCGTCCACGCCGGGTTGATCGAGTGATCGAACGCGCTGTAGTAGTAACGACCAACGGCGCTGCGGCGGTCGGGTGTGAGCGCCCGCGCCGAGACGATGCGGGCGTCGCGCACGTCGGCGACATGAAGGAGAAAGTGGCCCGTACCCTCCGTGGAGACATACGCGAGTTGTCGACCGTCGGGTGACCATCGCGGCTCGACGTTCACCGCGCCATTCGATGTGAGCGCGGACACCTTCCCGGACGGCAGATCGAGCAGCATCAGCTCCATCGAACGGCCGTCGTAGCGCACGAACACCACGGACTTGCCATCTGGAGAGCAGTCGGGCTGGTAATCGGCTCCAGGATCATCGGTCAGCTGCTGGGCAATGCCGCTCTCGAGTTTCTGGCGCCACAAGCTGCCCGCCATCGCATATACGAGGTCCTTGCCGTCGGGAGTCCACGAGACGCCGGACGGCCCGCTCGTGAGCTGTGGCAGGTACAGCTCGCGGTAGTAGTAGCTGTGCGGGAGGGCGATCTGACCGAGCACCGGCTGACGCGTCGGGCCAGGGAGGGCAGCCAGCGATGCCGACACCGCGACGATGGCGGTGACGAGCGCGGCGCGATAGACCTCACCCATTCCGCCGGACGCCGGTAACCTCATAGTGACCAACTCGCGCTCCGGCGGATGGTGGCATCGGCGGAAGTCTACAGCCTTTGGTGGATCACGCATAACACGGACGCGGTAGCAGTCGCGAGGATCCGCGGCTAGAATGTCCAGCGCATGAGGGACGCATGAACGCTTCGCGCGGGTTCGCCGTCATGGCCCGCATCGTCATCACCGCCGGCATCGTCCTCAGCGCCGGCGTCGCTGGCAGGTTTGGCACACAGATGCGAGCGGCGGCCGCCCGAGCTGACGAGCACGGTCAGCTGCTGGCCTTGTTCTCGGAGTGGAGGACGTTTCAGAAGCCGCCGCTCGTGAACGGGGTGCCGCAATACACGCTCGCGGCGATGAACGACCAATACACGAAACTGCCGGAGTTCCAGCGCCGCCTGGCGGCGCTCGACCCGCACGGCTGGATCGTGCCGGAGCAGATCGATTGGCATCTGCTGCGCGCCGAAATGAACGGGCTCGATTTCGATCAGCGCGTCCGGAAGCCGTGGGCCAATGACCCGGCATTCTACGTCACGTTCTATCCGTCTCGATCCGACCAGCCGCTGCGCGAAGGTCCGGTGCCGGAAGGCGCGATCGAGCTGTGGACCTACACGTTCCCGCTCTCGGCCGAGAGGGCGAACGCATTGGACGGCGCGATCCGAATCATTCCGCCGTTGCTCGAACAGGCTCGGACGAACCTCACCGGCAGCGGTAAGGACCTCTGGACATATGGCGCTCGACGCCTCCGGGAGCAAAGCGCCGATTTGGCGGCCCTCGCCACTCGAGTAGCTGATACGCCTGGTCCGCTGAAACAGGATGTGGAGCGAGCCAGGGCCGCGACTGACGACTTCGCCCGATGGGTCGAAGCGCAGGCGGCGTCGAAAACCGGAACCTCGGGCGTCGGAATCGACAACTATGACTGGTATCTGAAACACGTCCAGCTCGTGCCCTACACGTGGCGCGACGAAGTCGTTCTGATGCAACGGGAACTCGATCGAGCGAACGCGATGCTCGCGATGCTGGAGGAGCGCGACGCCAGACTGCCGGTCCTGCAGCCGATCACCGATGGTGCCGAGTACGAACGGCGTTTCACCGCAGCGGTCGACGGCTATCTGACGTTCCTCGACACCCACGGCCTGCTTCCGATGCGGCCGTACTTCAAGCCTGCGCTCATGGCTCGCATGGGGCGTCTCGATCCGGGCCCGCGCGAGTTCTTCAACGAGGTCAATTATCGCGATCCGGAGATCATGCTGACGCACGACTATCACTGGCTCGATCTGGCGCGTCTCGACCGCGAGCCGAATCCGAATCCCATTCGTCAGGGGCCGCTGCTCTACAACATCTTCAATACGCGGACGGAAGGCCACGCGACCGGCTGGGAAGAGCTGATGATGAACGCGGGCATGCTGGACGACCGGCCGCGATCGCAGGAGATGGTCTACATTCTCGTCGCCGAACGCGCCGCGCGCGCGCTGGGTGATCTGCGGATGCACGCGAATCAGATCACGCTCGAGCAGTCGGCGCAGGCCGCCGCCGCGGCCACGCCGCGCAACTGGCTGCGGCTCGACGCCCGGACCGTTCGCGAAGAGCAGGAGCTGTATCTCGAGCAGCCCGCGTACGGGACCAGCTACATCTCCGGCAAGATTCAATTCGAGGCGCTGCTGTCGGAGCAGAAGCGTCAGCTCGGGGACCGGTTCAACATGCGGGAGGTGATGGACCGATTTCACGCCGCGGGCCTCATCCCGACGTCGCTGATTCGCTGGGAGCTGTCCGGTCAGCTTCCACCCGACGTGAAGGCGATGCTGGACGATCACGAGGAGCGCGCGCTCTCCCGCCCGAAGTGAGTCACAATGCGCCGTGCCCTGGAATCCGCAGGAGGAATACCACGCGCGATTGACCGCCCGGCGCACAGCCCATGATCGGTTGACGAGGGTCGACGCTCGATGTGCCCACGCGCGCGTGGCCACGTTCTTTTCAGCGGTGTTGCTCGCGCTGCTGGCGTGGCGCTCAGGTTTCAGCCCCTGGCTGCTCATCTTCCCGGTTGTCGTCTTCGCGTGGCTGGTGTGGTATCACGCGCGCGTACTCCGGTCCCGCGAACTGGCCACTCGAGCGATCCGGTTCTACGAGCACGGCCTCGCGAGGCTGGACGATCGCTGGGTCGGCACCGGTGAAACCGGAGAGCGTTTCCGCAACGACGACCACGTCTACGCGAACGATCTGGATCTTTTCGGACATGGCTCGCTGTTCGAGCTGCTGTCGATCGCGCGGACTCGCACAGGCGAGGCGCATCTGGCGGAATGGCTCCTCGCTCCGGCAGACGCGCCGGAGATCCAGGAACGGCAGCACGCGGTCGAGGAGCTCGCCCCGGAGCTGGATCTTCGGGAGCAGCTTGCGCTCATCGGCGCCGACGTCGACCGCACGGTGCAGACGGATCGGCTGATCGATTGGGCCGGATCAGCGGTGCCTTCGGGGCGCACCCTGCGCCTCGTGACGCGAGTGGCGACGGCTTTCATGGTTTTCTCGTCGGCGTATCTCGTCTTCACGGGCGCCTGGCGGCCACTCTCTCTGGTGATTCTGTGTCAGACCCTGGCGCTCCGCATCTTCCGTGATGACATCGATGCCATGCTCTCGGCCCGCGAGCCGGGCGCCGCGGCGGGGTTCGTCGCGGACGTTCTGTCGCACCGATCGCGCGACCTCGAAGCGGTCGCGCAACTCCTGACACATATCGAGAGAGCCCGGTTTCAATCCAGCCGGCTGGTCCTGCTTCGAAGCCGCTTGAACGACGGGGGCGCCGCGTCGCACATCATCAGGCGGCTGTGCCGCCTGGCGGACGTGCACGAGTCACAGAAGAATGCTGCAGTGTTTCCGGCCGGACTGTTTCTGGCCGGGTTGTACTCCGGACAGGATTGGCTGCTCGCGCTCGGCGGAATCGTGACCGGGCTGCTGCTCCTCGTGCGCCCGCACCTCGCGCTTGCCGTCGAACGGTGGCGAAGGCAGCACGGCCCGCGCGTTCGCCTCTGGATCGATGCCGTCGCGCAGTTCGAGGCGCTCAATTCGCTTGCCTGTTATCGATATGAACGCGCTCTCGATCCATTCCCCGAGATCACGCCGGGACCCGATGGCACTGCGCTGTTCGATGCGGTGCAGCTCGTGCATCCACTGATGCCGCGTGCGACGGCCGTTCGGAACGACGTGCGGCTGGATGATCGAGTCAGGCTGATCGTCGTCAGCGGCTCGAACATGTCGGGAAAGAGCACGCTGCTGCGGACGGTCGGGACCAACGTGGTCCTGGCGCTGGCGGGCGGGCCGGTGCGCGCCGCCTCTCTGCGTCTCTCGCCGCTGGCGCTGGGAGCGACGCTGCGCATTCAGGATTCATTGCTGGAAGGGCGCTCGCGGTTTTACGCCGAGATCACCAGGATTCGAACGCTGGTGCGCATTGCCGACGGTCCGCTGCCGCTCCTGTTCCTGCTGGACGAGTTGTTCCACGGAACCAATTCGCACGACCGTTTGTCAGGCGCGCAGGGTGTGCTGCGCAGCCTGCTGGCCAGGCGCGCCGTTGGCTTGATCACCACGCATGACCTGGCCCTGACTGCCATAGCGGCGGAGCTGGCTCCTCACGCCGTGAACGTCCACTTCGAGGACTGGTTCGACGACGGGGCGATGAAGTTCGACTATCGGATGCGGCCGGGACCCGTGACTCGGAGCAATGCCCTCGCACTGATGCGCGCGGTGGGCCTCGAAGTCGAGAGCGGGCCGGAGGAAGCCCGCCGTTGACACGGTCAGCTGCATTCGGCGCCCGTCATCGTCCGTTCATCTTCGTCGCGGGAAGATGCGATCCATGAGACACGCGATGATCGTCCTCGCGCTGGCTGCGGCGGCCGTCACCTCGCAGTCCAGCACCTACCGCATCACTCACACGTACACCGTCGGCGGCGAAGGCGGCTGGGACTACATCGTCCCGGATCCGCCGCACCATCGGTTGTTCATCGGCCGGCAGAACCGCGTCATGGTCGTCGACGAAAACGACGGCAAATTGCTCGGCGAGGTCACGGGCATCGATGGCGCGCACGGCACGGCAATCGTCGCTGACGCGGGCCGCGGCTTTGCCACTTCCGGCAACGACGGGTCCGTCGTGATGTTCGATCTGAACACGTTCAAGGTCCTCGGCCGCATTCCGGCCGCAGAAGACGCAGACGCCGTGATCTTCGACCCGGCGTCGCACCGGGTGTTCACGTTCAATGGCGATGCGCACTCCTCCACCGTCATCGATCCCGCGGCGGGGACGCGCGTGAAGGACGTGCCGCTGCCGGGAAAACCCGAGTACGGCGCCTCAGACGGTGAGGGGCACGCATACGTGAACCTCACCGACATCAGCGAGGTCGCCGAAATCGATTCGAAAAACCTCGCGGTGACGCGACACTGGTCGACGGCGCCCTGCAGACAGCCCGTGGCGATGGCCATCGATACCTCGCACCACCGTCTGTTCAGCGGGTGCCGCAGCGGCGTCATGGCCGTTTCGGATTATTCAGCCCGAAAGATTGTGACGACCGTGCCGATCGGGCAAGGCGTCGACGGTGCCGGGTTCGATCCCTCGACCGGCGACGCGTTCGCTTCGGCGGCGGACGGTACGCTGACCGTCATCCACCAGGATTCTCCGGATTCCTACGAAGTCGTGCAGACGCTGCAAACCGCAGACGGCTCGCGGAACATGGGGCTCGATTCCACGACGCATCGCATATTCGTGGTCTCGGCAAAGTTCGGAGCGGCGGCGCCGACGACTCCCGGCGGCCGGGTGCGGCGTCCCATTCTGCCGGGTACGTTCAGCCTCATGGTGATCGAACGTTCCGGACAGCAGCGCTGATGCGATCAAACGCCGGCGACTTGTGTGGCCGGCACGAGCGACAGCCGCCACGCGGCGCCGTCGGCTTCCAGGTCCCAGTTGACGAAATCGAGCGCCAGCCGGAGAACGCGATCCAGACTGATGCCGACACCGAGGAGCCGGGTGTTACGGCCGTCGCCGCCTGCGACCTCCGCATCGAACATCGTTGCCGCGCAGGCGCCGGCCCATTGATCGTCAAGGCAGTACACGCGGTACTCGGACCTCGGGTTCCAAAGCGATCCGAGCCGCAGCCGGCATGATCCGGGCCGCGCGTCGCAAGCCTCGAGCAGCGCGGATTGTTCGATCGGGCCGAGCGGTGCCCATCCTTTCGGAAGCACCGGCAGCAGGTATGGTTCCGGATATACAGAGACGCGGCCCGAGGCCTCGGCGACATGGACCGTTCGGATCCGCCGCAGACGGACCGGACGATTCGCGTTCACGGTCGTGACCTCTTGTCGAGCTGGCGCTCGTACAAGTGAACCCACATCTCGGCGGATCGTTTCAGATCGTCGCAGCGCCCGCGCACGTCGGACAGGTCGGCCGCGAGCTTCGCGTTCTCGATCCGCAGTCGCTGGATTTCGCGCCGGCAGGCGGCGTGCTCGTCGGATGCGTGGAGACTCGAGACCTGACGTGACCCGGGTCTTTCAAGAGGAGCGGCGACTCGGCGTAATTGGCTGACGTCCATGCCCTGTATAACGCCCGCACCGGTCCGGGCGAACACGGGCCTCAGTCGAACGCCGGGTTGATCACGGATTCGATTTTCCCCCGCCGCCGCGGAGCCCAATGTGCGCCTCTCGGCCGCGGCCCGGCGCCCGCCGCGTACAAAACCGTCTCCCCGACGCCGTCAAGGCCGAGGTCCCGCTCGATCGCCTGGTCCGAGAGCCCCATGAGGCAGAACGGCGCCAGGCCGAGCCAGGTCGCCGACAGGCAGAACGTCTGGCAGACGTGCCCTGCTTCCGCCATCACGGCGCGATACGCGCGCGCATAAGGGTAACGCCAGAGTTCACGATGGAGGACGGCCGTCAGGAAAACGATGAAGGCCGCGCGGGAAAAAGACGTGCTGTGCGGCATCCACACACGCACGCGTTTCGTGAAGTCGCCGCGCCGCAGCCTTTCGAGCACGTGCAGGTCCGACGCGTAGTGATAGAGACCCGGGGCAAGATCAGACACGCGCCGCACGTAAACGTAGCCCTCGATGGGATGCCGTGCGCCGCCCGACGGCGACGTTTTCAGCGGCAGCCGGCCCGCAGCGGCTGGCACCCAGCGCTGCACGCCGAGCGCAAGGCCGAGGATCGTCGCGAGATGCTCGATCGAAACGGGACCGGGTCCGAACCGGCGCCACGTCCGCCGCGCGAGCAGCACCTGCGGGAACTCCCCTGCCGTTTCGGGATCGGGCAGTCCGATTCGTGGCGCACCGCGGATCCGTTTGGCCGGCGGCGGCATCGGCGCCTCACGGGCACGCCGATGCATGAACCGCGCTGCCGCGGCCGGGGACAGGAACTCCACACGCCTCGAGACGTCGTGAAACAGCCCGGCGGCGGGATTCCACGGATCCAGCGCGCGCATTCGCGCGTGCGCGGCGTTCTCCGGACGATCCGATCGCTCGAGCAGGCCCCGCGCGGTCAGGGCGCGGATCAACCGGCTGGCGATCGTCCGATGCACGCCGAGGCACGCGCCGACGTCATCAACGGTGCGCCACTCGCCGCAGAAATCCAGCGCCGTGCAGATCTCAGGCGTTGCAGGCGTCAGCGTACCGGCTGCGTAGTCGTGGACGACGAGGCCGCCGCGATTCCAGTACAGCACCAGATGCTCCGCACGCCGCACCGCGACCTGCGGCGCTGCGCTTCCTGGGAGACGCCTGGACGAACCTGGTCGAACGACCGGCGCGCGCGGCACGCGGCTCAAACGGACGGCGGATTCGGCTCGGCGGGAATGTCCATCGTCGGCCCGCAGATGCGCTCGAACTCGGAGCGATGCTGCTGGAGCCGCTCGATGGCGAACCTCACGCGATCGGACTGCGGCAGCTTCATGAGTTGATCGATCGTTCGTCCGAGCTGCAGGTAGAGCGGCTTCAACTGGACGCGTTTGCCGCGCGTGGAGGACGCGCGTTTGCGCTTCGCAGGTCTCGATGACAGGCGGGCAGACTTCCGCGCCCTGGCGGGGCTTTTCGTCTTTGACACGTAGTGCTCCTGTTGAGGTGAGTCTATCTCAGCGTAAACCGATGCGCGAACGCAGTTGAGTGAAGGCCGGCTCCCGCCGAATCGGATCGAGCCGGGGATCGACGTCGATCCACAACAGCGATGGATCGCGTTCCGACGCAGCGCGGTCAAGGATGCGCAAGGCAGCCTCGCGTTCGCCGACCGCGAGCCTGAAATACGCTTCGTGCGGACTCGCCGCCAGGTACTCGGCAGCGGGACTGTTCGCGAGCGCCGCGAAACCCAGGCGCGCGCCCGCAACATCGCCTGACAGCGCCTGAAGGCTCAGGGCCTGCACCTGCCACCCGACCGCCGCACTGCTGCCGGCTGTCGCCAGTCGTGTCTCGCGCAGCGCCCCTGTCAGGTCGCCGGCAGCTTCCAGAATTCTTCCCTCGAGAAAATGCGTCGTCGACAGTCCCCTGTCGAGTGTTTCCGCATGCTTCGCCGAGGCCAGGGCGGCGGAAAAATTGCGCGAGTAGTACAGGACCAGCGCGCGTGTCAATTCCGCGGGCGCAGACAGCGGGTCGCGCGCGACGCTCTCGTCCGCCAGCGCCTGCGCCTCCGGAAGACGCTTCATCGCGGCCAGGAACTGCGCATACTGCGACGCGGCGAGCGACGCGCTGGGATCGAGATCGAGCGCGGCTTTATATTCGCGCTCGGCGCCATCGAAGTCCCAATCGTACTGGAATTTCAGGTCGGCCAGCGTCGCATGCGCCTCCGCGAGGTCCGGCTGGAGTTCGATCGCCTTGGTGACCTCCGCGAGCGCGGATGCACGGGCATCCGGCTGTGGAATTCGCCGGTCGAACCCGAGCGCGACGTAGGCGCGCGCCGCGCCTGCGCGCGCAGGAGCAAACTCGGGGTCCGTGGCGATCGCGCGCTGAAACGCCTCGAGCGCCTCCGAGGCACGCGCGGCGAACTGCGCGAGGTGCGCGCGCCCATCCAGATACGCCTGCTCCGCCACGGCGTTCGTTGCGCGAGGCGTCTGCAGCCGGCCCGCCTCCTCCCGCGTCAACGCCGCATGCACGCTGCTCGTGACCGCCCGTGCGATTTCAGCCTCGATGGCGACGAGATTCCCGAGGGGCCGATCGAAACTGTTCGACCAGAGCTGAACGTCGCTGCCGGCGCGGATGAGGCGCAAATTGACGTGGACGCGCGGATCCGGCGTGGACCGATCCACGCCGACGGACCCTTCGAGCACCGAGCCCACGTGGAGCAGCGAGGCAATCTCGGACACCGGTCGTGAGGTGGACGCAAACTGGCGGACCGACGTGTGCGCCGTCACCCGCAGCGACTTCACCTGCCCGAGTTTCGTGATGAGTTCGTCGGTGAGCCCCTCGGCGACGAGGGGCGCCTGAGCGGCGCCTGATTCGTACGCGAGCGGCAGGACCGCAATGGCGGTGGCAGGCGCGACGCCAGCCTGCGCGGCCGATCCCTTGTTGATCACGGTACTCACGAGGCCCCCGACCGATGCCGCGGTCAGCAGGACGAGGCTCCACGCCCGCCACGTGATCCTGGCGGCCGCCGATCGATCGACGAACCCCCGAAGCGCCTCCTGCATTTCGCCGGCAGTCGCGAAGCGCTTCGCAGGATTCGGATCGAGCGCCCGCTCGACGATGCGGGCGAACCGGGCGGGAATGGAAGGAGCAAGGTCCGTCAGGACGGCACGCGCATGCGCCCGGTGCGCGGCGACGAGTGACTCGATCGAACCGCCCTCGACGGGATATCGGCGGGTGACGAGAAAGAACAGGAGCACGCCGATGCTGTAAATGTCGCTCGCTACGCTCGCGGGCCCTCCCGAGAGGATTTCAGGCGCGAGGTAAATCGGCGTCCCTGCGACAGCCGGGAGTGAGCCGATTTCGGTGCCCGCGCCAAAATCCATCAGCACGATCCGGCCGCTGTCGTCCCGCACGACGTTCTGCGCCTTGACGTCGCGGTGCAGAAAGCCCGCCGCGTGCACCGCCGCGACCGCCGCACAGATGTCCACACCAGCCGATCCGGCGGCCAATGCCGGCCAGGGGCCATCCGCCTGAACGATGTCCGCCAGCGTGCGGCCGCGGATCAGTTCCATCCACAGGCCCACCCGCCCTTCGTGACGCTCCACGCCGTAGACGTGCACGATGTGCGGATGCCGCACTCGCGCGATCCGCCGCGCCTCGCGCAACATGCGGGCGTTCGCCGCCTCGTCCGCGGCGATCCCATCGTCCACGAGCAGCTTCAGCGCGACTTCGCGCTGCAGATCGGCGTCCCACGCACGGAACACGTCGGACGAAGCACCGCGGCCGATGCGATCGAGCAGTACCAGCCGGCCCCAGCGCGGCCCCGCCGGATCCGGCGCCGCCGGCTGTTCATTGTCGCTGTAAGGATCGCTGCCCGGCAGCGAACGGTACACCTGCGAGACGGCGTCGACGATCCGGAGGTGCGAAATCAGGCGGCGCTCCCGATCGGGCAAGCCGGCACTGCTCCGCTCCCAATCGACGTCGCCGCCGTCGGCGACCGACGACGCAACGCTGTCGATCGCGCGTGCCGGGTCAGACGCCACGGTCCATTTCCTCGGCCAGGCGGACGAGCGCGCGGGAAACGGCCATGCGCGCGGCGTCGGCGCTGGGTTTGTGCTGGCTGGCCGCGATCTGCTGGTACGTCATGCCGAATTCCACGCGGGCGATGATCGCCTCACGGTCCTCGGCACGCAGTCGCTGCAGCGCCGCTTCGTACCGGGCGAGCGCCTCGCTGCCGACCGCTTCTTCCAGCGGTGACGCGGCGCTATCCGGATGGCGGCTGTCGATTTCCGAAGCGACCCCGCGGCGATTCGTTCGGCGGACTTCGTCGCGGATGCGGTTGACGATCGCCTGACGCAGGTACGCCTGCAGTGCGCCGTCGTGCCGCGGCTGGAATTCGCCGATGTGCTTCAGGCTCTGCACGAGGGTTTCCTGGACCAGATCGTCGGTGTCGCGAAGATCGCGCGTCCACAGTGGCAGGCGACCGCGTGCCCAGCGGCGGAGGGACGGGAGATAGCGACCGAAGAGTTCGTTGAGCGCCTCGGCGTCGCCAAGGCGCGAGCGCTCCAGCAGGTGGGCCGTCGTGGCGACACCGCCGCCTGCCGGGCCGTCCTCCGGATGGTCGGGGGGCTGCCGCATGGACGAGAGATCGCGATCATAGTCCGACTCGTCTTCGGTATAAACGAGCCGGAGACCGAAAGCGAACGCGGCAACCGGGAGTATCAGGGTTGTTTGAGTTCAGCGCGCCAATCGTACTCGTACGTGTACGTCCTGCCGCCGATCGTCGTCGTTCGTGTTTCTGTTCCCGTAAGCGTCCTGCCATCCGGAGAGAACAACCCGTGAAACGAGGCGGGGATGCCATCGGTCGCCCCGGAGCCCGCAGGCGGCGTTCCGGTACAGAGATCCCGGCCGTAATAGTGGCCCGTTGCGGAGACGGCGCTCGCGCTCAACGTGCCCTTGTAGTCAGCCGAGTGATCGGTCGGCGAGTTGTGCGGATCCAGCACGAGCATCACCGAGTCTGCGGAGCGGTCGACGCCCAGTTGGTACTGCGTGGTCTGACCCACATGCACGGCGGCGCACTGCGCCAGCGCGGTGCCTCCCGTCAAGTGGATGATCACGTTCCAGCCATTCACGCCCTGGGCGCCATTGAACGGACTGGGTCCGGTCGAGATGAAGACAACCGTTCCGTCGCACCCGGCAACGAGACAGAGTGGAAGGAGGAGCGTCCAGGGAAACCGTACTCGCATGATCGCCTCCTCGCCGAACGAGGGCCGTAAGGGCGAATCTACGTCCGGGCTACCGGGGGCGCAATGGCAAATTCGGCACGCTGGACGGACCGGGCTGTTGCCGCCGCTCAGCTTGAATCAGGTGGATGACTTCAGTTGATTGATGAGGACTTCCAGCGCGTGGGAGTAGGCCGCGTCTGCGGCGGCGAAGGCCTTGTCGTAATCGGCCTCGCTCATCTTGGCCTTTTTCCACTCGCCGTCGAAGCTAAAGGCCTTACCGCCCATCTCACAATTGTCGGCGCCCTGACTGCCGGCCGGACGGGCGACCAGACCATCGGCGTTCAGATCCATGACCAGCATCTTGGATCCGGGCACCGACGCCGAATTGAGATCGATGTAGACCTCGCGATACTCCTTGTTGCCGATTTTTTCGTTCAACAGCGGAGGCGCCGCGTACTTGGCCGAGACGACAAGCAGTTCGCTGCCGGGGAAATAAAGGGCCGCGACATAGGTTCCGAGGTTCTGCGAATCGCCGCCAGCAATGCTGTCGAGCTTTTTCGCATCCATCAACTGCGCCAGCTGCCTGGCGAGATCGCCTGATTTGCTGCTCTCCTGCGCGCCGGCGATGCCCGGACTGCAGGTCAGTGTGGCGGCGAGAGCCAGGACACAACGGCGGAACATAGTCCCCTCCTGTACGCGCGGAGTTTACTTCATGCGGTGCTATCCGATGAACAGGGGGTCCTCTTCCTCCACACGGCCGGCTGGTCGGCGAAGATCGCGCAGCCCCCGAAGCGCCGCCATTCCCGCCTTCAGCCCCGCAAACACCGCCAGCGTTTCGCGGGCAGGCGTCACGACAGCCTCCTGCACGACTGCAGAGGTTTCCTCGACACGGCGCGCGAGGTCGGTGACGAGGTTATCGATCTTCTGCGCCTGTACCGTGGCGAGGGCCGCCGTCTTCGAGGCTTCCTCGGCGACGCTGCTGGCGCGCGCGAGCAGCGGCCGAACGTCGTCCTGCAGGGTCGTCAGCATCTGCTGCATGCGGCGCGAGAGCCGCGCAGCGAAGATGACCGCCCCCACCTGGATCACTGCCATGACGAACGTCGCCGCGGCAATGACACCCAGAAAGAGGTCACTTTGTGGCGTCACACACCCTCCGCGCCCGGTCCTCCGGACGGCTGCGCGCCCCGCGCCTGCTGGTACGCCTCGCGGCCGCGCTCCATCGCGCTCGCAAACGTGTCCCGTTGGCGGTTCCAGAGGTCCCGTCCCTGATCGGCCATCTCGCGGGCCCGGCCGGCGCCGTCGCGCGCTTTCTCGCCAAGGATTCGCCGCGTTTCCTCGCCCGAGGCCGGAGCGGTCAGCAGCGCCACGGCCGCGCCTGCCACCGCGCCAAGCACGAATGCGAGAATGATCGTTCCTGCGCCGCTATCGTCGCGAGCCATACGCTTACACTCCCAACGCTAATCAGAAGATGCTGACTTTGACGTTCAGGTACTTTTTCGGATCCTTGCGGATGTCCGCGATCAGGCTCTTGAGCTCGTTCGCGGCCCCGTTCATATTGTCATACAACTGCTTGTCGTGCAGGAGCTGGCCGGCAGTGCCCTGCCCGTGATTGAGGTTCGCGGTCAGTTCGTCGAGACGGTTCGAGACGCTGTTCAACCGGTCATACAGCTCTTTGTCGGTCAGGAGCTTGCCAGCCGTGCCTTCGCCCTTGTTCAGGCGATCCGAGATCTGCTCGAAGTTGCCAGACGTCGCGGACAGCGATTTCGCCATCCGGTCGTCCTGCAGCAGCTGCCCGAGGCTCCCCTGGCCGGCATTGATTCGGCCGGTGATCTGCTGGAGGTTGTCGAGCGCCGCCGTCAGCTGGTTGTACGCCTTGGGATCGCGCGAGAGCAGGCCGAGCGTCCCATTGCCATGCGCGATCGTGCTCGCAACGGCATTGGCGGAATTCAGCAGATCGGCAAACTCCTTGTAGACCTGCTCGTCGGTGAACAGCTTGCCCATGGTGCCCTTCCCGCCGCGGATATCCGTCAGCAGCGCGTTGACCTGATCGAGCGTCTGCGTCGCGCTCGTCGCGACATCGGAGATCTGGCCGGGGTTCTTCCCCGCCTGCACGTAGTCCCCCTCCTGCAGCGGCCGTCCGGTGGACGCGGGCGTGATGTCGATGATCGGCTCGCCGAGCAGGCTCAGCGATCCGATTGACGCACGCGAGTCGGTGGTGACGCGCGGCTGCATTTCCTTGCGGAGCGACAACTTGACTTCCACGGCGGCGCCCGCGAACTCGACATCGGTGACCTTGCCGACTTCGACGCCGGCGACGCGCACGATCGCACCGCTCTTCAGCCCCTGCACGTTGTCGAATTTCGTCTTCAGGCCGTAGCGCTGCCATGAGAATCCGGTCTCGCCGCCAACGGCGACGATCAGAATGGCGGCGAGCGCAAGCGCCATGACGGCGAGGAGTCCGATTTTCAGCTCCGACCAGGCCAGTGAACGTGTGCGCGGCATAACTCCCTCTGCTCAGGACAGGAACGACTGAATGTAAGGGTCGCGGCGGGCGATGGCCCGGAGTTCCGGCGCCGTTCCCTCGAACGCGATGCGGCCCTCTCTCAACATGATGAATTCGGCCTCCGCGGTCTTGCGTGCGTCGGCCTTGTGGAAGACGAGCCGCCCGTCTTCGCGCACGGCGGTATTCTCCGCGACGAAGAAGGCATCGCGCAGCTGGTGCGTCACGACGACGGAACTGACGCCCTCGAGGTCGCGCAGCTTGATGACTTCCTCGTCCACCGTCAGCGCCGTGATGGGATCGAGGCCCGTCGTCGCTTCGTCGTACAGCAGAATCCTTGGTTTCGCCGCCATCGCCCGGGCTATGGCGACGCGTCGGCGCTGGCCGCCCGAAAGTTCCGACGGCATCCGGTGGATGTAATCACCGAGTCCGATGAAGCCCAGGACCTCGGCGACGCGCGCGTTCGCGCGGTCCGGCGGCCAGTTCAGCTCCTCGAACAGCTTGTATCCCACGTTCTCGCGGACGGTGAGCGAATCGAACAGCGCGCCTTCCTGGAACACCATCCCGAGATCGGCGCGGACGCGCATCAGCTCCGACTCCGACAGGTGCTCGATCTCTTCACCATTGACGAAAATGCGGCCGCTATCGGGCTTCAGCAGCCCCAGCATGAGCCGAAGAATCGTCGACTTCCCGGCGCCGCTGGCCCCCAGGATGATCTTCGTGTGGCCCGTCAGCAGCGTGAAGCTGACCTCACGCAGGATCACTTTCTCGTCGAACGCGAGGTTCACCTTGTCGAAGACCACGATCGGGCCGCCGGGGCCGAGCGCTTCCTCGAGCAGCGCCGAACGCGTGGAGTCGTGCGATCTCGCCATGCTCAGTACATCAGGACGATGAGGACCTTCGTCACCATGAAGTCGACGGCGATCACCGCGACGGAACTGGCGACGACAGCGAGCTTCGTGGCGTTGCCGACACCCTGCGTGCCGCCCGTCGTCCGCATCCCGACGTGACAGCCGATCGTGACGATCGTGAAGCCGAGGAAGAACGGTTTGATGAGGCCCATCCAGACGTCCTGCACGTAGAGGCCCTGCGTGACGCTCGACCAGTAAATCGTGCTCGCCACGTGGAACTGCAGCACCGTGACGATCCAGCCGCCCACCATCCCGATGCCGCTCGCCAGCACGGTGAGAATCGGGACCATGATCAATCCGGCCAGCACCCGCGGGACGATCAGCTTGCGGATCGGATCGGTGCCGAGCGCGCGAAGCGCGGCGATCTGATCCGTGACCAGCATCGATCCGAGTTCCGCCGCGATCCCCGAGCCCACGCGCCCTGAAACCATGAGGCCCGTCAACACGGGTCCGAGCTCCTTGACCATCGAGGCGCTGATCAGCCGTCCTACCATCGACCGCGCGCCGAACTGATCGAGCGTGTATCCGGAGTTCAGCGCGAGCACCATCCCGGTGAACAGGCCGGCCAGCAGCACGACGGTCAGCGAGCCGACGCCGATCGAATCAAACTGCCCGATGATGTCGCGATAATAAATCGGAGGCGTGAAGGTGGCCGACGCCACCCGGCCGACCATTCGCACGTACTCCTGGACCTCGAGCACGGCGCTCTTGAACCAGGCCTGGAGCCGACCTGCCACTAGCGACGGCTCCTGGCCAACCCAAGCTCCTGGTCCTTCAGCTCCTTGATCCGGTCGCGCAGCGCCGCGGCCTTCTCGAACTCGAGATTCGCGGCGGCGGCCTTCATCTGCGTGCGGAGCTCCGCGACGTGGGCCTCGAGTTCCGCATGGGTGCGGAACCGCCCCTCGCCGTCGGCCGACGTCCCGACGGTCACGTAGTCGCGCTCGTAGATGCTCGTCATCACCTCGTCGATACTCTTGACGATGGATTGCGGTGTGATCCCGTGCTCCTGGTTGTACGCCTCCTGGATCAGCCGGCGACGCTCGGTCTCGCTGATGGCATGCCGCATCGAATCCGTCACCCTGTCAGCGTACATGATGGCCGTGCCGTTCACGTTTCGAGCCGCCCGGCCCACCGTCTGGATGAGCGACCCGCCCGAACGAAGGAAGCCTTCTTTATCGGCGTCCAGGATGGCCACCAGCGACACCTCCGGAAGGTCGAGGCCCTCGCGAAGCAGGTTGATCCCGACGAGGACGTCGAATGACCCGCGGCGCAGGTCGCGCAGGATCTCGATGCGCTCGAGCGTGTCGATGTCCGAGTGCAGATACCGGACTTTGACACCCAGCTCCTGGTAGTACTGGGTCAGGTCTTCGGCCATCCGCTTGGTCAGCGTCGTGACGAGCACCCGTTCGTTGCGGGACGCCCGCTCCCGTATCTCGCCGAGCAGATCGTCGACCTGCCCCCGGACGGGCCGTACGTCGATGACCGGATCCAGCAGTCCCGTCGGCCGGATGATCTGTTCCACGACGACGCCGCCCGCGCGGTTCAACTCGTACGGTCCAGGCGTCGCGGAGACGAACAGCAGCTGGGTGACCCGCTTTTCCCATTCCTCGAAATTGAGGGGCCGGTTGTCGAGCGCCGACGGCAGCCGGAAACCGTAGGCCACCAGCACTTCCTTGCGCGAGCGATCGCCGTGATACATCCCGCGGATCTGCGGAACGGTCTGGTGGCTCTCGTCGACGATCGTCAGCGCATCGGCGGGGAGATAGTCGAGCAGCGTGGGCGGCGGCTCACCTGGCTGGCGCCCGGTCAGGTGCCGCGCGTAGTTCTCGATGCCGTGGCAGTAGCCGATCTCCCGGATCATCTCGAGATCGAACATTGTCCGCTGGTGCAGCCGATGGGCCTCGAGGACCTTGCCCTCCGATTCCAGCTGGCCGCGGTACCACTCCAGTTCCGCCTTGATGCTCTCGACCGCCTGCTTCGTGCGCTGCCGTGACGTCACGAAATGCGTCTTCGGATAGATGGCGACCTTGTCGTGGCGGCGGATCGTCTTGCCCGTGAGCGGATCGAACGTGACGAGCTCGTCGACTTCGTCGCCGAACAGCTCGATGCGGAGCGCGTTGTCCTCGTACGACGGGTGCACTTCGACGATGTCGCCTCGAACGCGGAACGCGCCGCGCGCGAACTCGTGATCGTTCCGCTCGTACTGAATCTCGACCAGCTTGCGCAGGATTTGTTCGCGGTCGATTCGCTGGCCGCGCTCGAGCGGCAGCATCATGCCGTAGTACGCTTCGGGCGAACCAAGGCCGTAGATGCAGGACACGCTCGCGACGATGATGACGTCGCGGCGTTCGAAGAGCGAGCGCGTGGCCGACAGGCGCATGCGGTCGATCTCGTCGTTGATCGTCGCTTCCTTCTCGATGTACGAGTCGGTGGTCGGCACGTACGCTTCGGGCTGGTAGTAGTCGTAGTAGCTGACGAAATATTCGACCGCATTCTCGGGAAAGAAGCGGCGGAACTCCTGGTACAGCTGCGCCGCCAGCGTCTTGTTGTGCGCCATCACCAGCGTCGGACGGTTCACCCGCGCGATGCACTGCGCCATCGTGAACGTCTTGCCGGACCCGGTGACGCCCAGGAGCACCTGCGCCTTGTCTCCACGGTTCAGCCCCTCGA